>NZ_JIAL01000001.1:775000-1502880 GCF_000688455.1 Pseudacidobacterium ailaaui | reverse complement strand
GCCAGACCGTCATCCAGCACATCTTTGACACCCATTACCAGGGCGCCGAAGATGCAGCCCATCTCGTCCAGCAGTGGCAGACACTCAAAGGCCGCGTGGATGAGGAGCGCTACGCCGAAGTCCTCAAGCGGCTCACCTATCAGGCGGGCCATGCCATCGTCTGGCGCGATGCCATCTGCGAGTGGTTCCAGAGGACCTCCGGCATCGCTGACGAAAAAGGCCGCGTCGGACACCATCCCGGCCGCATCGAAGCCGAATCCATGCAGCTTGACGGCTACACACCCGTCAACGTCACCCCCTGGGAAACAGCCTCCGGCGGAAAGGCCGTGGCCTGCAACCGGACCAGCGGCTGCTCGGCGTCGTTTCAGTTTCAGGGCAATGCGGGCCGCTACGCTCTGGCCGCACAGTATTTTGATTTGAACACCGGCGTTGCGCATTTCCGCCTGTACTTAAATGGCAAGCTCATGGATGCGTGGGCCGCAGATGACACGCTGCCTTCTTCCAAAATGGACGGCAACACCTCCACCCGGCACATCACCGGGCCTCTTCCTCTTGCCCCCGGCGATACCATTCGCATCGAGGGACTCCCCGGCGGGGGCGACGTGGCTGGCCTGGATGATGTCGAAGTCTACCGCGAGTAGGCTCGGGGAACGCGCCGCCGTCCTGTCCCCTCCCGCGGTACTCAAGGGCCCTCTAAGCCTGCTGGGGTGTACGATGGTGCCCGGAGAAGATCATCCAGACATGAGAACACCGAGGTACCAGTCTTTTCTTTCTCTCGCCTTTCTGTTCATCATCGCCCTTTCGCTCAGGGCGCAGACGGATCTTTCCCCTGCTACCATGCCCACACTGGGCACCGTCAGTCCGCGCTTTCTGTCTTTCAACGTCGAGATGGTCGAGGTCACCGGAGGCCGTTTCTGGAAACCCTATCCCTCTTCTGCTCAGGGTCCCGTCACTGCTGCCGCCACGCAGCAGGACCAGCCCCCGGCCTGCCGTCTGACCTCTTTGAGTATCGTCCACCCATTGATTTGAACAACTCCCGCCTGCGCAGGCTCGCTGCGGCACTGGCCCCTTCCTACATGCGCGTCAGCGGGACCTGGGCCAACAGCACCTACTTTCAGGACAAGGATGCGCCTGCGCCGCAGCAGCCCCCCCGCGGCTTTGCCAGCGTCCTCACCCGGGCCGAGTGGAGAAGCGTCGTCGAGTTCTCCCGCGCAGTCCAGGCAAAGCTTGTCACCTCCGCGGCCGTCAGTGCCGGCACCCGGGATGCGAACGGTCTCTGGATGCCGGACCAGGCCCGGGCGCTCCTCGATTACACCCGACATCTTCATACACAAATTGCAGCAATGGAATTTATGAATGAGCCGAATTTCGCCGGAATCGGCGGCGCACCGCCCCACTATGGACCGGAAGACTACGCCAAGGACGTCCGTCTTTTTCGCGCCTTTCTGCGCAGGGAATCTCCAGAAACCATCTTTTTAGGACCCAGCGGCACCGGCGAGGGCGTGCCGCTCACACCAGGAAATCTCTCGTTGAAAATGCTGCGCACCGAGGACCTGATGAAGGCCACCGGTCCGGTCTACGATGCCTTCTCCTATCACTTTTATGGCGCGGTCTCCCGTCGCTGCGGCGCCGGCATCCCTCTCAGCCAGGCCCTCTCCGCCGAGTGGCTTGACCGGACCAATACCGCTGAGGCCTTCTACCAGCAACTCCAGCAGACATACCTGCCCGGCAAACCGCTTTGGCTTACGGAAACTGCCGAGGCCGCCTGCGGTGGCGACCCGATTGCCGGCCAGTTTGCGGATACGTTCCGTTTCCTCAACCAGCTCGGCGCCCTGGCCCGCAAAGGCGTGCAGGTCGTCATGCACAACACTCTGGCAGCCAGCGATTACGGCCTCCTTACGGAAAATACCTTCACGCCCAAGCCGAATTACTGGGCCGCCCTGCTTTGGAAACGGACCATGGGCACCGTCGTCCTCGATCCCGGCACGTCGTCGCAAGGGTCCCTGCGCCTCTACGCCCATTGTTTGAAGGACCGCTCAGGTGGCGTTGCTCTCCTCGCATTGAATACCAGTACTTCGCAGCAGCAGGGCCTCCGCATCCCCGTCCCTGCAAAACGTTATACCCTTACCGCACCTGCCCTCGATTCGACCGAGGTTTGGCTCAATGGAGCGCCGCTGCATGCCTCCCCAGACGGCTCTCTTCCCGCATTGGACGGCCGTCCTGTCTCGGCTGGCGTTCTGCTCCTTCCGCCTGCCAGCATCACTTTCCTCACCCTGCCCTCGGCAGCAAACCAGGGATGCCGATAAATGCAATCCACTAAAATCAAACCATGTCCTACGCGGCAGCCATTGAAAGCCTGTTTGCGCTCGCTGGAGAGCTCCATTCTGCACCGGGACAGCGGCGGCGCAAGTTCGATCTGGAACACATGCGCGTGCTCGCCGAGGCACTCGGGCATCCCGAGCGTAAATTCCCCTCCGTCCTGATTGCCGGGACCAACGGCAAGGGCTCGACCTCGGCCACACTGGCTTCCATCCTCCAGGCCGCTGGATACCGTACCGGCCTCTACACCTCGCCGCACCTGGTCCGCGTCAACGAGCGCGTCCGCATTCACGGGGCAGAGATCAGCGATGATGACTTTGCCCGCCTTTACTTCACCGTGGACGATGTGGCGCGCCGGCTCGTGCATGAAGGCAGGCTGCCCCATCCACCCAGCTTTTTTGAGACCATGACCGCCCTCGCCTTCTCCGCCTTTGCGCAGGCCAAACTCGACATCGCCGTGCTCGAAGTAGGCATGGGCGGCAGGTTGGATGCCACCAACATCGTCGATCCGCTGCTTTCCATCATCACCGATATTTCTCTGGACCACACCGAATGGCTTGGCCCTACCATCAGCGCCATCGCACGGGAAAAAGCAGGCATTCTGCGGTCTGGCGGTGTCATGGTCACCCTGCCGCAGCACCCAGAGGCCAACCAGGTGCTGGGCGAAGTGGCCACCGCCCTGAAGGTGCGCGGCGTCAATGCGGCAGAGTATCTGCCTCCTCGCTCCGTTGCCTCCGGTCCTTATCCGCTACAGCTCCTGGGCGAGCAGGTCGAGATTGCCTCCCCGCTGGCCGGCCAGCACCAGCAGCGGAACCTGGCCCTGGCCATCGCCGCCGCTGTTGAATTAAGCAACCATCACGGTTACAGAATGACGCCCGCGCAGATTGCCGAGGGCGTCCAAAATACACGTTGGCCCGGACGTCTGGAGTCTTTTCGCTCCATTTCTGGAGCACGCATCCTGCTGGATGTCGGCCACAACCCGGCCGGCGCCTGGGCCTTGCGCGCGGCCCTGGCCCAGACCAGCGAACAGCCCCGCGTACTCATCTTTGGCTGCCTGAAAGACAAGCCCGTCTTCGAGATGGCCCAAATCCTGTTTCCTCTTTTTGACCGTGTCCTGCTCTCGGTTGTTGATTCTCCCCGCGCAGCCGACATGGCGGAGTTGGAAGCTGCCGCGCAGGCCACCGGCGCAGCCTATGAAGCGATGCCCGATGCAGGCACGGCCCTCAGGTATGCACAGGAGATGGTCCCTGCCTCGGGGCTCATCGTCGGCACCGGGTCCGTCTACCTGGTCGGGAAACTGCGGGCGGAGCTGGCACAGTGATCGTCCATCCTCTTGGCCCTCGGCCCCGAAAACTGCCCCTCATCAACCGCCTTTTTTCCAACTGTGTGCAGGCACCCGCTTTTTTTGCTGCAACGGCGTTTTTCGGTAGTCTTTCCCTCCTTGCTTCCCTGTTTGAAAAGCATGGCCGCCTCCAGCACAGGATTGCGCAGCTTTGGGCGCGTGTCTCGGTCTGGATCAGCGCGGTGCCCGTCACCGTCGTCGGAGCGGAACATCTGCGCAGGCATCCTGTTGCCGTGTATGCCTGCAATCATCTCTCTTACATGGACACGCCGGTCATCTTCAGCTCGCTTCCTTTTCAATTCCGGATTGTGGCGCGGCATGACCTCTGGAAGCTGCCTTTTATCGGCTGGCACCTGCGGCGCTCCGGGCAGGTGGCCGTGAACGTGGACAATCCGCGGGCCTCAATTGCAAGCCTGGGCAGCGCGGTCAAAACACTGAAGTCCGGAATGCCTCTGTTTATCTTCCCCGAGGGGGGCCGCAGTGAAGATGGCCACCTCCAACCTTTTCTAAATGGACCAGCCTTCATGGCGCTGCGCGCGCAGGTCCCCATCGTCCCCATGGCCCTGGTCGGTACGCATGAGCTTTTGCCTGTCCACACAGGACAGTTTTATCCTGTTCCTGTCACCCTGGCCATTGGCGAGCCGATCGACACGTCGTCTTACTCCATGCGTGACCTTGAACAGCTTACCCAGCGGCTCCGGGACAAAATTGCGCATCTTTATTATGCGCACTCCTATTTGCGGGAACCCGCGCAGCCCTCACTGGAAGAACTGTCTCCCTCGCCGGAGAGCATTGTATGAACCAGGACCGTCCGCGCATCGCCATCCCGGAGCCGAACTCCACACAGCTGGAATACAACCAGCGGAGCTGGCCGCAATATGCCCACGCCGTCGAGGCCGCTGGAGGACTTCCCGTGCGAATTTCCCTGCTTGCCCCGCCAGCCGAGGTGGCCAATCTGGTGTTTTCCTGCTCCGGCGTCCTGCTGCCAGGAAGTCCGGCCGACCTGAATCCGCAGAAATACGGGCAAAGCCCTGTTCCGGAGTGCGCCGCAGCAGACCCGGCCCGGGAAGCCATAGATGAGCTGCTGCTTCAGGATGCCTTTCATCTGCACAAACCCCTTCTGGGCATCTGCTACGGGACACAATCTCTGAATGTTTGGAAAGGCGGGACCCTGGTTCAGCATCTGGCAACCGCGGTCCAGCACAAGGCAGGACGTGAAGTCCTGGAAGCCCATCCGGTCGAAATTGCAGCAGGGGCCCAGCGTCTGGCAGGACTTCCTCAGACCCTCGCCGTAAATAGCAGTCATCACCAGGCCATCGCCGTGCCGGGGGATGGCCTGGAGGTCATCGCCATGGCGCCCGACGGGACCATTGAAGCGGTCGAGCAGCGGGGCAGCCACTATGTTCTGGGTGTGCAATGGCATCCGGAGCGGAGCTTTGAGCAGAAGGCCGAGTCCCGGGCCATCTTTGCTGCTTTTGTGGATGCTGCCCGCGCATGGAGGCCGCGCGAGGTTCGGGAATCGATCGCGCGATGATCCAGGAAGTCCTTCAAAAGACCGGCGTTGGATCGCTGCCTCCTGAGGTGCTCGCCCGTTTTGGGGCCTATCTCGACCTGCTGATGAAGTGGAATGCCCGCCTGAACCTCACCGCTGTCCGTACTCCGCAGGAAATCGTACAGCGGCACTTTGCCGAGTGCATTGCAGCCGCGCGTTCTTTGCCCGCAGGCATTCCTACGCTTCTGGATTTTGGCTCTGGGGCCGGGTTTCCCGGGGTGCCCATGGCCCTATGCCGCCCGGAGCTTCGCGTGACTCTGGCAGAATCCCAGAACAAAAAGGCGGCATTTCTTCGGGAAACCGTCCGGACCCTGGAACTCTCCAATGCCGAGGTCCATGCTGGCCGGGTCGAGGCCCTTGAGAGGAAATGGGACGCGGTCACTCTCCGGGCAGTCGACAAAATGGAGGATGCCTGTCGGCTGGCAGCCGATAAAGTGGCCCCCGGAGGGTGGCTGGCCCCGATGACGACCTTGTCTGCCGCACAAAAGCTCAAGGACTTGTTACCCGAAATCGCCTGGGATAGATTCATTTCGCTTCCGGGATCGGAGCAGCGTGTACTTCTGTTAGGACGAAAGCCCTGAAATTGTTCCACGTGGAACAATTTTGCCTTCTCTTTGCCGCGCGGCCACAGAAAAGCTGTAGGAGGGAAAGACCTCCGCGAGCATTTCCATGGAAACAACCCAGCTTGCCCTCAGAAAATGTTCCACGTGGAACATTTCTGCGCTGCAAAGATTTTGGGGCCGCGAAGCGCCAGCGGATTGTTCCACGTGGAACAATCCCATGAGGCCATCGGATGTGAGCAAGGTGTCCCTGGCAAACCCTTTCCCTTTCGTAGACACTCCAAGACTTAACGAAATTCCCTCTGGACCTTCCTAAGAGGGCCAAAATTGTTCCACGTGGAACAATTTTGCCTTTTCTTCGCTAAAACAGAACGCCTTGGTCTCCGATTTGGCATTTCGAGTGTTCCACGTGGAACACTCGGGAACTAAGAATTGCCTTCCAGATCATCGCCCCGCGTAATACACTCAAAATGTTCCACGTGGAACATTTTCGCCCTGATTAGGACCGGCCCAGGCAGCTTTGAAAACCTTCTGGCACGAGGAAACCCGCACGCAGGGAGATGCAAATAGCGGCATTGTTCCACGTGGAACACTCAGAAGTTTTCCACCGGTCCCAAATGGTTGCTAAAACCTGGCGACCTCAAAATTTGGCATTTATCTAATTTATTTTCATGAATTTACAAGGTTCTTCCTGGACGCTCCCCTCAGTCTTCCACAATTTGGTACCAGTTCTTCACAGCGGCTGAGATTGAACTTCTCCACCCCCAGCCATTAGTCTTTTCCCAAAGGTGTCATGGGAAAAGTACTGGCGGTTGTGAACCAGAAGGGCGGGGTCGGCAAAACCACCACTGCAATCAATCTTGCGGCCGCGCTTGCCCTGGAAGGCCTTCGGTGCCTTCTGATTGACTGCGACCCGCAGGCCAACTCCACTGGTGGTTATGGCTTTGCCCGGAATGAGGAGCGAAAATCCACTTATGACATTCTCCTGGGCGAGGCAGACTTGGCCGACGCCTTGCTGCCGACAGAGATCGAGACGCTGAAGTTGGTCCCCTCCAGCAAGAACCTGATTGGGGCCAATGTCGAGCTGGTGCAGCAGGACAACCGCTCAGACCGCCTGAAAACAGCATTGGCTCCGGTCCGAGACCAGTACGACTTCGTGGTCCTGGATTGTCCTCCGGCGCTTGACCTTCTGACGCTGAATGCTCTGGTTGCCGCCGATGCTCTCCTGGTGCCTATGCAGGCTGAATATTTCGCTCTCGAAGGCATCAGTGAGCTGATGCAGACGCTCGAACGTGTCAAGGCAGGCCTCAATCCGAAGCTTGAAATTGAAGGTGTCCTGCTCACCATGTATGATGACCGCACCAATCTGGCCCAACAGGTCACCGAAAATCTGCGCGAATTTTTTAAGGACAAGCTGCTCAAGACAGCCATTCCCCGCAATGTGCGCCTGGCCGAGGCCCCCAGCTATGGCAAGCCGGTCCTGTTATATGACGAGCGCTCGCGCGGAGCAGAAAGCTATCGCAACCTGGCCGAGGAGATCCTGCAAAGGAACGGCATGGAAAGCCCTCGCGCCAGAGAACGAAAAGATGCGGGTGCCAAACGAGAGAAAAAAGAGGTGCGCTTCTGGCCGTATGCGTAAGGGCCGGCCCGTCTGCTTTCGCGAAAATCCTATCCTGAGGTCACAAAGATGAGCACAACCACCGACGCTCCCAAACGCCGCGCCCTTGGCAAGGGGCTTGAGTCTCTGCTGCCCCGCCTGCACTCTGGGACCCCCACTGGGCAGGACGCCGTGCCGACCGTGGAAGAAGCCACCGGAAAGCCGCGCGAAATTCCAGTGGGCGATATTGAACGCAATCCCTACCAGACGCGCAGCCAGGTGGACGAACAGCAGCTGGCGGAGCTCGCGCAGTCGATTGCCGCCACTGGAGTTGTGCAGCCCATCGTCGTCCGCCCCTTGCCCGATGGTCGCTTCCAGCTGATTGCCGGGGAACGGCGCTGGCTGGCTTCACAGAAGGCCGGTAAAAAGACAGTTCCTGCCATTGTGCGCCAGGTCTCCGACGAGCAGGCCATGCAGATGACCATCGTCGAAAACCTCCAGCGCAGCGACCTCAATCCCATGGAGCAGGCCCGCGCCTTCGACCGGCTGGGCCGCGAGTTCCGGTTTACACAGGAGCAGATGGCGCTCTGCACGGGCAAGGACCGTGCCACCATTGCCAATTTCCTGCGACTTCTTCGTCTTCCTCCCGAGGTCCAGGAGAAAGTCGAGAACGGTCAGCTCAGTTTTGGACACGCCCGCGCCCTTCTGGCGCTTGAAGACCCCCAGTCGATCCTGGAAGCCGCGCGGAAGATCACTGCGCTCTCCCTTTCTGTACGGCAGACGGAAACCTATATCCAGAATATCCTCACCCCTGAGCAGCAGAAAAAAAGAGAAGAAAAGGTGAAAGAACCTCTTGATCCGAATGTCCGGGAGGCCCGCGACCTGCTTCAGAGGGCCCTCGGCATGAAGGTCACCATCGAAGACAAGAACGGCAGGGGCCGCGTCATTATTGAATATTCGCGACTGGAAGACTTTGATACGCTGCTTGACATGCTGGGCGTACACTGACTTTCCTTTCACGCTCAGTGGGTAACATACCCCGATACGGTATTTTTGCCTGTTCTGACTCTCTCCTCATCTTCTCCCATAAAGACACACGTCTTTTTGCGCGAGCAGCGCTTGCTGTTTCCCAGGGCCCTCCTCTTTTTTTTTCTGCCGTGTTCCTCTGTCGCTAGACAGAAAGCCGGCCGGTCCTGGCAGAGAAACAGAGGGAACGCTGCATCTTTCTTGAAGCAGCGCTGCACCTTTGACCTTCTGCGCCAAGGCGGCAGCAGATGGTTGCAATCCTTGCCTTCCGCGCGCTGCGGCCTTTTTTCTGCACCACCCAAAACAAGAATAAGCGCTGGCAAATTGCGGCACTGTGGAAGCTGCGGATTTTGCGACAACCGTGGATTTCTGGTGTGCATGAGACCCCTGTACGGCTTGCACGGGGACGCAGTTTCCACGGTGAGACGCAGCTTTCCACATCGGGTTTTCCATGCGGGCTGTGTGAGTTGCGGAGATTGCGGTACGCTTTGCCGTGTTTTTGTCCGTTCATCCAAGTTTTGCGTTTTTTCGGGACGGGTTTTCTAAAACAGGTACCGATGGATGCCGCTGTAGGGATTGATTTCGGGACATCTTTCCACATTTCCGCAGCCATCTGCTGCGGCTGCTGGTTAAAACTGTCATTTTGTTTCATCAAAGCCTTACTCGCACCGCAGCGCAATCGAGGACCCGCAGAAAATTTTCCTCCGCAGCCCCAGTTTTTCCGCAGATACAATTCAAGCTGTTTATCAATAGAATGAATGCCAAAGGGCTGTGCGCTTCATTCTTTTGCGCGCAGTAGTGTAAATTGAGGCAAATCCCTAAAGGGGGCAAAGTATGCCTGGCGTAGGCTTGGAGCAGGAAAAACAGACAGCGCAGGGAGCGATGGAGATCAGCGTCAGCAGGCAGGAGTTGTTGCGCGAGCTTACAGCAACGCAGAGCGTAGTTGAGCGCAAGACGACGATTCCGATCCTTTCCAACTTTCTGCTGGAGGCGGACAACGACCGGCTCACCATCACGGGCACTGACCTGGACCAGAGCATGAAGACCTCGTGCGCGGCCAAAGTAAAGAAGCCTGGTTCCTGCACGATTCCAGCACGTAAGCTGTATGACTATATCAAGCTGCTGGGGGACGGTGATATCTCCATCAAGCTGCTGGAAAACCACTGGGTGCAGATCCGCGCGGGCCGCTCCAATACGAAAATGGTGGGCATGGCGCGGGCCAATTTTCCGCAGGTGCCGGAGTTTCCCGAGACAAGCCTGACCCGGATTCCGACTTCTTCCCTGAAAAACCTTATTTCAAAGACCATCTTCGCCATCTCGAATGAGGAATCACGCTATACATTGAACGGCGCTTTGCTGGTGCTCAAGGCGGAGAGCCTGACCATGGTAGCGACGGACGGGCATCGTCTGGCACATATTGAGAAATCGGGAGAGACACTCTCCAATATCAGCGGCGAGAAGCGCACGCTGATTCCGCGCAAGGCGCTGCAGGAGCTGCAATCGCTGCTGTCCGTGAGCGAAGACGAGTATCTGGAATTTGCTGATGATGAGCAGACGCTGTTCTTCCGCATCGGCCATCGCACGCTGACCAGCCGCAAGCTGACAGGTCAGTTTCCGAATTACGAGGCGGTGATGCCGCGCGATAACAACAAATTTGTCGTGGTGCGGAGTGAGGACCTGACCAGCTCCATCCAGCGTGTGGCCCAGTTTGCCGATGAGCGCTCCGGGGCCATCAAAATACGGCTGGAGCAGAACGAACTGCGCATCTCCTCTTCATCGACCGATGCAGGAGAATCCGAAGACGTGATTGAGACGCCATACCACTTTGATCCTTTGGTGGTCGGGTTCAATTCCTCATACCTGCTGGATTTTCTGAAGGCCGTAGGCAACACAGGAGAGGTCCGGCTGGAATTTAAAGACGCCCAGTCTGCCGGACAGATGCGTCCGGAAGACGGATCGGACGAATACAAATATCGTTACATCATTATGCCGATGAGGATCTGAGGGGACATCGGAAAGAAGTCAGAAGGAAATTTTTCAGAAGAAGTCAGTCAGAAGGAAACTGCAGACAAGAAGAAGGCCCGGGGTCGAATCCGGGCCTTTTCTGTTGCAGGTGGATGTTAGCGGCCGAACCTGCCTCCGCCGTGGGGCTCGTCATGAGGCTGAGGACGGGCTTCGGGGGCCGGGCGGTTCTCCGGATGCATCTGCTGCGGGGCCGGGTGGTACTCCTGCGGCCTCGTCTGGGGCTGAGGACGTTCCATCTGCGGAGCCGGCCGGACTTCCTGGTGCTGTTGCGGGAAGCTCTGCGGATGTTGCTGGTAATTCTGCGGACGGTTCTCAGGCTGCGGGCGGTTGGCCTGCTGCATCGGCCGTTGCATGTTCTGCGGACGGTTCTGCGGAGTGGCCGTGTAGCCGGGCCGGTTCATTTGCATGTGGTTGTTCTTGGCCGGCATGGAGGCATTGCGCGCGGGTACCGCATCGCGGTGGAAAGCATTGACCGAGGTTGCGGGCCGGGCCAGAGCTGCGGCCACCGGAGCGCCGTGGTTCTGCTTATAGAAGTTGCCGGGCACCTGGCGGGCCATCTGCGCATGGGTCTGCTGGACCTGGGTAGGACCGATGTGACGTTCGCGCTCGGCCACCATTTCCTGCGGCGTCGGACGCGCCTGGATGCCGCCCTGTCCGCCGTTGTAGCTGACGCGGGTGACATTCACATTGTTGATGACGGTCTTGTTCACGTACACATTCCGGATGACGGTCGTATTCACGCGATTGATGGCCGTGTTGTAGAAGAAGGTACCGCCACGCCAGTAACCGCCCTCATAACCTGTGCCGAAGTATCCGTAACCGTAGTTAATCCCGCCATAGAAGCCGATGTGGGGTCCCCAGTATCCGGGATGCCAGACATAAAAGCCGGCGTTCCAACCCCAGTATCCGGGGGTCCAGAGGTAACCGGGCTGCGGCGCAAGCACCCAGGTCCCAGGCACCCAGTAATAATCGTAGCCGTCCCAGGCCCAGTAGCCGGGCACCCAGATGTAGTTTGGTCCGGGGCAGAATGGCTGTTCGTAGACGGGAAGCGGCGGCGGACCAATGCGTACCGAGATGCCGATACTGACCTGTGCGCGGGCCGAGGCCGAGAGGCCTGCGGCGAAGACGATGAGGACAAAGATCTGAAGGAGTCGTTTTACGTTTGCTTTCACAATGCACCTTGCCAGGCATCCTTCGCCGGTGGATCTTCCGAGGAAACGTCCTGGCGCCTTTCTTTCTTCCTGTGGGGTCCCCTCATCCCACGTGTAGTTGTGACACGCTTTCTTTGAGGATGTTGCGAGCCTCGTGGTTGGAAGCTGAAAAGAAAAGTTTTTTGCCCGCCCGGGGCAACCTTTGGCAGAAACAGAGATGCGGAGGAGCCGGCATCCAGTAGAGGTACGTCATTGCTGATTGCGCAAAGGCATTTTTTCTTTCTTCACCCCGTTCTGACGAGGGGCCTTGCCTGAAACAGCATTGCGACCCAAAGGTGCACGACTGCGCAGAAGGTAGGCATCGCCCCATTTTTGCATGGCCATGATCAGCGGGCGGAGCGACTCTCCGGCCTTTGACAGAGAATACTCAACACGCGGAGGGACAACAGGATAGACCTTGCGCACGATGACGCCATCGGCTTCGAGTTCACGGAGTTGTGCGGTAAGGATGCGAGGGCTGAGTTCAGGCTTGAGTCTTTGCATTTCACTGAAGCGGAGAACGCCCGAAGGGGCGGTCATCAGATGATAAAGGATCACGCCTTTCCACTTTCCGCCAATGACCTCCAAACATGCCTCGACGGAGCAGCCTGTATGAAGCTCGTAGTATTTGTGGCGACGCAATTTCATGATGCTTACTTTTCTGTAAGTATAGGACAAAAATGTAAGTACAACAAAATTTAGAACTTTATGGCAGCTCTGGCATCCATAGAACAGAAGATACCTTTTTATGAAGGAGGAAGCTGTTTTTCTGCATGGCAGGACTTTTTGACCCATATTCTTTAAAAAGTGCAAAGCTGCGCAACAGGATTGTGGTTTCACCGATGTGTCAGTACATGGCACAGGACGGCAAGGCCAATGATTGGCACTATGTGCACTATGGATCACTGGCCAGGGGCGGGGCGGCCGTTGTCATTCTTGAAGCTACGGCCATCTCCCCGGAGGGACGCATTACCTGGGCCGACCTGGGACTGTGGAATGACGCGCAGGCTGAAGCCTTGGTTCCGGTCCTGGCTGAAATCAAAAAGTGGGGAGCCATCTCAGGGATACAACTGGCCCACGCAGGACGTAAGGCATCGGCAAACCGTCCATGGGAAGGGGACGATCATATCCCGCAAGGAGAGCCAAACTCGTGGAGGACCATTGCTCCTTCAGCGGTGGCCTTTGGAGGGAACCGGCCGCGCGTACCGGAAGAGATGAGCGTTGCAGAGATCGCGCGTGTGCAGGGAGATATGGTCCAGGCCACGATCCGAGCCCGAGATCTTGGCATCGAGTGGATGCAACTGCATTTTGCTCATGGATATCTGGCGCAAAACTTTTTTTCTGCTCTTTCAAACCGGCGCACGGACGCATATGGCGGCAGTGCAGAAAACCGCGCGCGCTATTTGCTGGAAACTTTCTGTGCCGTGCGGAAGGTTTGGCCAGAAGACCGCCCGCTCACTGTGCGGCTGAGTGTGGTGGAGTACGATGATCCAAAACATGACCAGGAGATGCTGGAGGAATCCATTGCGCTGTTGAAGAAGATGAAGCAAGAGGGCCTGGACCTGGTGGACCTGTCCATCGGTTTTAATACGCCACAGGCCAGGGTCCCGTGGGCGCCGCATCTTCTTGCTGATATTGCTCAGACGGTCCGCCGTGCGACAGGCCTACCGGTGACGACCAGCTGGTATATTTCGCAGCCTGAGGAGGCCGATGGCTTAATCCGCGAAGAGAAGGTCGACCTGGTTACGCTTGGGCGGCCCTTGTTGGTGAACCCACACTGGCCTTACATGGCCGCGAAGGCATTGGGGGTGGAGAAAGCCGCATGGACGACCTTGCCTCCGCCCTATGCATATTGGCTGGAACGGTATCACTGAGAGTTTTCAGGAAACGTAGCGAAAAGAAAAAGGGACCAAGCGGCCATGATGCAGGAGTCGGGTGCCTCTGCCGCTGGCAACAGGCCGGGCTGAAGCCACCTTTTGGGGGATCGAGATGTCACCGGGTCCAAAGCCCGGTGCATCCTCGTGGCGCGGGCTGGAGTTTCCATGAGGACCATCGTTCTATGGAAAGCGGCGCAGCACTGTGACCGGAACAGAGCCGTCGGGTCTCGGTGCAACCTTCCAGGAAAGCTCGCTTCCGCTCATTTGATAAGGGCGTACTTGTGTGGTGCCATCCTCATTGGGAAAGGAAGCATGTTCAATGTGGAAGGTGATTGTATGATTTACAGGGTCCAGAGTGTAAGTTCCGAAGTGGACGCTCGTACTGAGACAGGCCTGTTTGTATTCCTCAGCGGTCCCCTTGAATTTATCTCCCGAGGAAAACTTCAGACGCGTTGCACGATAGATTTGAACCGAGTAATGGCCGTCGGAGGTAAAGATCACAAGGCCCTGCGGATGATCTCCGTAATCAGAAGCGTGCATGCCATCGGGAAGTATTTTGTACGCAGCGGTCAGCACCCATGTGCCAACAATGGAAGGAGATTTTCGAGCGGCGGGGGAAGGAGATTGTGCCGCAGCAGCGAGGGTCGCCATGGAGAGAAAAAGAAGAAGCGAGAAATATCTGGTCTTCATGCGGCCAATGTAGCAATCAACCAAGGGCGGCACAATTTGATTCTTCTCAACCCATGGTTGAGCGCAATTTACGTTTCCGCCTGGGGCTGGCAGAAATGTCGATGACGCTGTTGTTCTGATGCGCATGAGCCTTCCGATTGGAGCGGGATGCCAGGGCCAACTGGAGCGACTGTAAGAGAAGGTCGGCCATGCGGTCCATGGCCTTGCTGGAAGAACGGGCGCCCCTTTGCAGGGTCACGGGCAGCTTTCCAAGCTCAGGCAGTGAAGAGAGCGAGCCAGAGGCAATCAGACCGTCTGGAAGATTCAGCGCAGTACGCGCCGTAACACCAAGACCACCGAGTAAGGAAGCCCAGAGACCATCAAGGCTGGGACTGGTGGCAGCAATGCGATACGGTATCCCCCGTTCATCGAGGTGCTGGATCATGCGCTTGCGGAAGATACACTGCGGGCCAAGAGCAGCCAAGGGCAACGGCTGATCTTGTGGCAAAGCAAAGCCTGATGCGGCAATCCACATCAGGTCAAGATGACCTATGGTCTGGGCTGCGGCGCGGCCTTCCTGTCCGATGACGACTGCAAAATCAATCTGGGATGCCTCAACCGCGTCGGCAAGAGCGGTATTGCCTTCAATGCGAAGCTCGATCTTCATGCGCGGATAAAGTAAAGAAAACTGCGACAGGACCGGCGGAAGAAGTGAGGCGAAATCCTGCGCACACCCCAGGCGAATTTCGCCCGCAAGGGCCGCCCCCTGGATGATGTCGAGCAGCTCATCGTTGAGGGCAAGAATCCGACGCGCATAATCGAGCACAACCACGCCATTTTCCGTCAGAGCTAAATTACGCCCATGCTTGCGGAAGAGGACCATGCCAAGGTCGTCCTGGAGGCGTTTCATTTGCAGGCTGATTGCTGAGGGCGTGCGGCCAAGCTGCTCAGCAGCCTGCGCCAGACTTCCAAGCTCCTGGGCCACCACGAGTGTGCGGAGAGTGTCGAGATGGAGATTGGGTTGCACGGGCATCGGGTGTCAGTAGTCTAAATGAGCGTACATGAGCGGACACGGCGCGGCCAGGGATGGGGGTCTTTGGGATGGGGTGCAGGTGGTGGCCAGGGACGGGACCGAACCGCCGACGAGGGGCCTTTGGGACCGCGCCCCACGCCGGTACGCACAACCTGCGAGACGGACCAAGCCTGATCCCGGTCAAACATCTTCCTATTTGCTGAAAAAGCCGTTGTTCTCATGGTAGGCAAGAAGAGCGGTGACGATGGGAGCGGATTGCTTTGGGAGGGCGCGCGCATTTCAGGGACTGGACTACGAGTTCTTCTTTGTTCCACTCACCCATGATTGTATCTTCGCAACGAAAGCCGGAGCAGAACAACAAGGCTTCTTCTTTAAGCAATTTCTTTCGCTCCACCACAGGGAAGTGTGCAAAAGTATAACCTTCCAAACATCCGACTGGTCGTTTTATTAAACTCAGGAAACAAAACCCAATCGAATAAGCAGGAGGGACATGATGTCGAAGGATAGAAAGGTAGCGCGCATTACGGGTGTCAATCGTGGAATAGGACTGGAGACAGCACGTCAGCTTGGGCAGAAGAACGTCACAGTTGTGGTGGGTGCAAGGAACCTACCGTCTGCGGAGGAAGCCGCGGAAACGCTCAAGGCGGAGGGGATCGAGGCCTATCCGGTTGTCCTTGACGTGAACAAGGAGGCGGACCGCAAAGCAGCGGCGGCCTATGTTACCGATAAGTTTGGGAAGCTCGATATTCTGATTAACAACGCGGGAATGGGCGGGGATGGAGGCTTGCTGAACGCGCACACGATCACGACGAGTGAGGAAGAGCTGCACAGAGGGTGTTCCAGACCAATCTCTTCTCGGTAGTTGCGGTGACGAGAGAGTTTCTGCCTCTGCTGGAGAAGAGTCCGGCAGGCCGGATTGTAAATCTGTCGAGCATTCTTGGTTCGCTTACCCTGCAAGCGATGCCGAACAGCCCCATTTGCGCCGATGAAGGCATTTGCTTATAACGCATCGAAGACCGCGCTGAACCAGTTTACGGTGCACCTTGCCGCCGAGATGAAGGACACGAAGATCAAGGTGAACTCGGTACACCCTGGTTGGGTAAAGACAGAGCTTGGCACACAGTACGCCCAATTGGAAGTGGCAGAGGGCGCCAAGACCAGTGTGGTGTATGCTTTGCTGGGACCGGATGGTCCGAGCGGCAAGTTCGTACACAACGGACAGGAACTGCCCTGGTAGGGATAGCGCATGGTGCTGCGCGGAAAGGGAGACGAAACGCCATATCTGTGCAGCATCGAGAGCGCAACCTGGAGAACCAGAAGCCATATGGAATACTGCGTCATGTGAAACTAAAAGAGTCAGACGAGTTGAGACCGATATGAGCAAAGGCGCAGAAACCCGGAAACGAATCATTGCGAAGGCGGCCCCGCTTTTTAACCGGAAGGGCTATGAAGGCTGCTCGATGCAGGACATTGTAGAAGCGGTTGGGTTGGAGAAGGGCAGCCTATACGGCCATTTCGCCACAAAAGAAGAGCTGGCGGTGGCCGCTTTTGAACATGCCTGGAGTGAAACAAGCAAGGCCCGGATGGCTGGGATGGACACGGCAACCGATGCTATTGCGAAACTCAGGGTCCATTTGGAGAACGTTGTCTCCCTTCCTGCTTTTCCTGGCGGATGCCCGCTGCTGAACACCATTACCGATAGCGACGATGGCAATGCAGCACTAAAAAAAGCCGCGAAAGAGGCGCTAAAGCAGTGGAGGATGCTGATCGAGGGAACGTTGGAAGAAGGCCAGCGCCGGAAGGAAGTTAAGCCTGAAATTGTTCCCAAGGAAGTGGCAGCCGTGATGATCTCGCTGCTGGAGGGGGCGATGGCGCTAGACCGCCTGGATAAAAAGGCAGGATGTCTGCAAACGGCGGGGCGGCATCTTCAGCTATATCTGAATTCGATCAGCATAAAAAGGTGTTAAGGCATTATGGGGCCAGCCGGAGAAATGTACCAGGAAAGAGAAAGACACCTGGTACAAAAAACCGACTGGACGGAAGAAGAGACAGTGCTTTTAATGCGACGTTTTTGGGGGATGAAGGACAACAGGAGTGCCTTTTTCACCAAAAAAGACGGCGAGAAAACGCATCTGCGTTTTGCCTTCATTGATTCCGCGGTGCCATTGGGTGTGGGCCTGCATGAAGGCCTGTCCGGCATGGTAGTGAAGACGGTGGCCATCCTCAAACTCTACGGTCAACTCACCTTCCAGAATGTAGATGTAGCCTGGCACAGGGTGGGTCATCCAGTCGGTTTTTCCTCCGGGGGGAAGGGTGAGGATGACGGAAGACACTTCAGGAGCAGGCGTGGAGAGATAACGGACCGGCCCACCTACATCGGTTGTAGTATCTCTGGAGACCATGGTGATGATTTCCTGATGGTCCGTTTGTGGCATAGACGGAGCCTGAAAGAACATGGGAGATCCTCCTCGTCTACGGAGTTGATTTAGACCCAGGCGGAGAGGTTACAACGAATCCTCACCGGGGTGAGATTTTGGCGCATCCTGATGACCTGATCCGGCAAGAGCTGCGGAGACCAAAGCAGAAGCTTGCCGAAGAGGAACTGTTGAAATTCAAGCCAAGGGATGGTGCTTTTTTGGGGTGCGCATTCTAATCAGGGCACCTTCCCAGCTGTTGAAGAGAAAATTCGCCAGAGAGGCGGCACGGAAGAGCAATGCCCGCCCGTTCGACGATTCCCTGAATGCCAACAGCGGCATAGCCCCCTTCGTGGAAGAGCAGATCAGCGAAATTGAAACTTCCGACTGGTCGCAACATCATATCGGAAAGCAGCTGCTGCTAGAAACGAGTTGTCCGAAAATGCAGTTTTTCTGTCATGGTGATGGGACCCTGGCAGAGCTATCTTCGATCCTGTATCTCCTGTTATGGTGCGCAGATGGAAAACTACGGGCATTTTGACTAGTCGAAAGGCGAACCAGGGTAGCCGGTCACTGAAAGAACAAAACAACGAACCTGAGAGGACGACGATGGCAGACAAAATCTTTACGAATGCGACCGGCGCGCCGGTGGCCGATAATACAAACTCACTCACTGCGGGTCCACGCGGGCCCGTACTTTTGCAGGACATATGGCTGATTGAAAAACTGGCCCATTTTGACCGCGAGGTCATTCCAGAGCGGAGAATGCATGCAAAGGGATGGGGGGCTTACGGTACATTCACCACGACGCATGACATTACTCGCTATACGAAGGCGAAGATTTTCTCGGAGATCGGAAAGCAGACGCCTCTGTTTGTGCGGTTTTCAAGCGTTGCAGGGGAGCGCGGTGCGGCTGATGCGGAGCGGGACATTCGCGGATTCGCGATCAAGTTTTATACCGAAGAGGGGAACTGGGACATTGTAGGGAACAACACGCCAGTCTTCTTCTTTCGCGACCCGCTGCGATTTCCAGATCTGAACCATGCGATCAAGCGTGATCCGAGGACCGGACTGCGCAGTGCGCAGAACAACTGGGACTTCTGGACAAGTCTTCCTGAGGCGCTTCATCAGGTGACGATTGTGATGTCGGAACGGGGAATCCCGAAGAGCTTCCGCCACATGCATGGATTCGGGAGCCACACGTTCTCCATGATCAATGCGGACAACCAGCGAGTGTGGGTCAAGTTTCATTTTCGCACACAGCAGGGCATTGAGAACCTCTCAGATGCCAAGGCGGCAGCACTGGTGGCGCAAGACCGGGAGACACATGGGCGGGACCTGCTCAGCGCGATTGACACGGGGAATTTTCCACGCTGGACGCTCTTTATTCAGGTCATGAGCGAAGAGCAGGCCAGGCAGCACAAGCACAATCCATTCGATCTGACGAAGGTGTGGCCCAAAGCAGATTACCCGCTGGTGGAAGTGGGTGTCCTGGAGCTGAACCGCTATCCGGAAAATTATTTTGCAGAGGTAGAGCAGGCGGCATTCTCACCGGCAAATGTTGTGCCTGGTATTGGGTTCTCACCGGACCGGATGCTACAGGCGCGGTTGTTCTCATACGGTGACACGCAGCGCTATCGGCTGGGCGTGAATTTCAATCAGATACCGGTGAATTCTGCCAAAGGATGTCCATTTCATCACTCATATCACCGGGACGGCGCGATGCGGTTGGATGGCAATCTGGGCGGAACGGTGAGCTACAACCCGAACACACAAGGTGTATGGGACAACCAGCCGAAGTATGCTGAGCCTGCACTGGAACTGCATGGAGATGCAGACAGATGGGATCATTATGCGGACGATGACCACTATGAGCAGCCGGGCAATCTGTTCCGTAAGATGACACCGGCCCAGCAGCAGACGTTGTTTGAAAACACGGCCCGCGCGATAAGCGGAGCCTCTGAAGAGGTCATGCTTCGCCATATCAGGAACTGTTTGAAGGCCGACCCTGCTTATGGAGAGGGCGTCGCGCGTGCTTTGGGCATTCAGGTAACCCCTGAAGTTTAAGCTTCCCATTTTGCCTGATGGGAAGACCTGCGTGACGGCGCAGTTTTCCTGAGGATGGCCGGCAGATTTTTTCTCTGCTCCCCTGCTGGTCATCCTTTTTTTAGAAGAGCGACGTTGAAACATATGAGCTTTGTAAATTTTGTCTGCCACAGGATTGCGATGATTGCGCAGGACGCAGCAATCATACATGTTTTGTCGCATGGCGGTGTATGAAGGCAGGTGCGGCGCAATCCGGGCAAACCCGAAAAGGAGTTACGGCCAAATGAGAGCAAAATCCAGAGCGGACGCATGGGCAAGAAGCCCAGCATTCCACGAATGATTGAAGCCCTCGGACAGAAGAAGAGGAACGAAGAATGAAGCAGACAGCAGAAACGAAGGAAAGCATTCTGAGGAACGAAGCCCATCTGATTGCCGCAATCCAGAGTGGCGAAAAGGAACGCTTTCAGGAACTGATGGTTCCTTATGAACGGGCGGCCTACAGGATGGCATTTTCTGTGCTGCGGAATGATGCAGATGCAGAAGATGCGGTGCAGGAGGCATGCATCAAGGCCTTTCGCAATCTCAGCCTGTTTCGCATGTAGTCCAGCTTTGGCACGTGGCTGCTGAGCATTGTTCTGAATGAAGCACGGATGAGGCTGCGGAAAACGAAGCGAATGCCATCGGATTCGATTGACGAGCTGGCATCGGATGGGGCGCCTATGGCGTTGCTGGCAGGCGCAAAATATGATCCGGCAAGACATCTTGAACAGCAACAACTGCTGAGGGTAGTGGGGACAGCGATTCGGAGTCTTCCTTTGAAGTATCAGCAGGTGTTTTTGTTGCGAGCAGTCCATGATTTTACGATCGATGAGTCGGCGCGGGCGCTGCGCATTTCCCGGGTGGCGGTAAAGGTGAGACTGCACCGGGCACGACATATGATACAGAAAAAACTTTCCATAAAAAGTACGACCAGTCGGTTAAGCGCGGGAGCTGCTCCGACGGCTATGTTGACATCTGCCTGACGCGCGTGTTCGGAGCAGGAGCAGGGAAACAGGCTCTAGGAAGGGGGCAGGTGTATTCGGAGCCATGAGCGGAGTGGAAACAACGTCAGCTGCGGGTGAATCTTTCGCTATACTCGGCAGCAGTAATACCGATCACTCGCTGGAAAGCACGCCGCATGACATCGGGTGAGCGGAAACCGCAGACATCAGCGATTTCTTTCAGTCCGAGAGAAGAGCTATGGATCATCTGCTGGGCGGCCTCTACGCGAAGATGGTCCACAAGCTGACCGGGGTTAAGCTTGAGCTCACGCAAGCAGACGCGGGAAAAGTGGCGTGGACTCATTCCGATACGCGCGGCAAGCGCTTCGACGGACAAGTCGGCTTTGAGGTTTTCAAGCATATAAACCTGAAGCTCACGCAGAGGCTTGAAGGTTGTTGCCTGCCGCAAGAGCATGTGGCTGAACTGCGCCTGTCCGCCGGGACGCACAAGAAACATGACAAGCTGGCGCGCAATGGACAAAGCGGTCTGATGGCCAAGATCTTCTTCGACCAGAGCGAGGGCGAGATCCATACCTGAGGTAATGCCGGCCGAGGTATAGACAGCCCCGTCGCGAAGAAAAATGGGATCGGAGAGGACCTTTACTTTGGGAAACTCGCGGGCAAAGCGATCGCAGAAGCTCCAGTGAGTGACCGCAGTTTTGCCGTCGAGCAGTCCGGCCGCTGCAAGGACGAAAGCGCCGGTGCAAATGGAAGCGACGCGTCGGGAACGGGCCGCCATTGCCGCGACCCAGCGGATATATGTGTCGTCGTAGTGACCATTTTCCGCGCCCGGACCGCCTGCGATGACAAGAGTATCCAGGGGACCGGAGATGTGCTGAAGCGGTATGGCCCCGGCGAGGCTGAAGCCACGGCTGGTGGGGAGATGGCCGGAGTCGTCAAAGGCGACCAACTGTACCTGATAGCCTGATGCACAGGAAAAGACCTCAAGCGGCCCGGTTACATCGAGAATCTGAACAGGGGGAGGGCCGCTGATGACGACTCTGCGCATACGCCTCTTATTGTAAGAGCGCGCTGCTACGGGTCGTGAAGAGGGCTTATCCGGCCCAGGGCGAACTACGGATGGTTTGGCAGAAATTCCCGGGTCGAAAGGCGGGGTCTTTGTCGGCGAGGACATCGGCTTTGACATTGCCAAAAGTGGTTTTTGGCTTTTGATGAATGCCATCGTAGAAGGCCTGGAGGATGTCCTCCTTGAAGTGGGGGGTCCTGGGATGACGCGCGACGATGGCATTGCGCACCGCATCTTCGTATTCCGCATAAGAGAGACCGAGGACATCCATTTCCACGCCAGCGGTGACAAGCGCGATGACGGGGTGCATATACTGCGGAATTCCAGGTGTGGTATGCAAAGCGATGGCGGTCCACACGATGCCGAGGTCTTCTGGAGAGATTCCGCGCACCTGCAGGAAGTCGCGAGCGGCATTGGCTCCATCTACTTCGAAGCGGTCCTGTGGACTGCTGTAGTCCGGCATCAGGCCGAGGTCATGAAACATGGCGCTGGCGTAAAGCAATTCCGGATCGAAGGCCAGGCCGCGCTGCTTTCCGGCCAAGGCGGCGAAATAGTAGACGCGGCTGGAGTGGTGGAAAAGCAGCTCTGTTTCCGAATCCCGTATGAACTCTGTAATTTCGTGCGCTAGCTGGGAGTCCGGAATACTAACGCCAGCAATAGAAGAGTTGTAGGGTGAAGGAGTGCTCATCATTTCTTCCTCTTAGGAATGAAGATAGCGGAGGCTGTGACTTCATGCCATGACAGAAAAGCAGCAATTTCGGCCATGTGCGTTGAGGTCTCCCTTTGAGGGATTTTTCTGTAACTTTACCGACTGGTCGGCATCTAGATAGCAAACGTAAGTACCAACTCGACCGGATGCGTGTCAGGCTGGGTCGCAAACTGAAGAATGGCGACAATGGATTTTCTTAGGACGGCCAATCAGAGAGGGAATGAATCACATTCTACCTGCGGGCCACAGCGGGGAAGCTTGCGGAAAGAAAGATGATCAACATTATGAAATTTGTATGGAACCTTAGCATTGGCATTGGCATTGGGTTCCTCATCATGGCACTGAATGCGCTGGCAAGTGAAAGGAGCCAAAGCATGAAACAAATTCGATATAAGACACAAGCTGTGGATGGTGTGAAGATTTTCTATCGGGAAGCAGGCGATCCGTCTCGTCACACCGTTGTGCTGCTGCATGGATTTCCATCTTCGTCACACATGTTCCGCGACCTGATCCCGGAATTGTCCGGAAAGTATCACGTGATTGCCGCCGATATGCCGGGGTTCGGTTACAGCGACCAGCCGCCTTCCGACCAGTTTGACTACACATTTGACCACATTGCGGAAGTGATGGACCGCTTCCTGGATTCGGTTGGAGTGAACAAATACAGCATTTATATCCAGGACTACGGTTCTCCGATTGGGTTTCGGCTTTTCCTGAGGCACCCTGAGCGGATTCAGGCGATCATTACGCAGAATGGCAACGCATATGAAGAAGGCTTGAGCCCCTTCTGGGCCGAATCCATTATTCCCTATTGGAAAGAGAAAAGCCCGGCCAATGAGAAGAGGGTTCGAGACCTGCTCACGCTTGAAGTGACGAAGTACCAGTACACGCAGGGATACAGTCATCCGGAGTATGTGAGTCCTGATAGTTATATGTTTGACCAGATGACGCTCGACCGTCCCGGCAATGATGTGATCCAGCTTGCGCTGTTCTATGACTACCAGAACAATGTAAAGCAATATCCGCAATGGCATGAAGCGCTGCGCAGATATAAGCCGCCGGTGCTGGCGATGTGGGGGAAAAATGATCCCATTTTCCTGCCGGCGGGCGCTGAAGCGTTCAAGCGCGATGTTCCTGAGGCCGAGATCCACTTTGTGGATTCAGGACATTTTGCTCTGGAAGAGGATTCCGGGACGATTTCAGGGTACATCCTGGCTTTTCTGAACAAAAAGGTGAAATAGACATACAGAAAAGCGTTGTCCTCGCTCCGATGTGCATTTCGATGCAGAAAAGAGGGTTGACCAGGAAAGTGTTTGCGGGTGTTGCCGTCTGGGAAAGCCTCCAGATAAGGAAAGGCCCGTTATAGCGATGAAACAGCGTGCTCCATTTGTTAGTTGGAAAGCTTGCCGACAAGATTCAGAGAAATCGCTACGTAATCCTCGGCTTTCCAGAACAAGAAGCTCGGATTTCTGAGACCCCACTGTACATAAGGAATTGTGAATTGCGCCCTTGCTGTTGCCCTGGGGCCATCGATGTGAATCTGCATGGGAACCGTCAGGTCGTGAGGATTGCCGAGCAAGGTAAATACACCCCTGACCTGAATGGTTGAGTTACCTGAAGGCGCGATCGTCCCGGCAAAGGTTGTAGGAGCAAAAGAAATCTTCGTGTATTGGTCCACCTTGAGAATGTCCTTGTCCATCTTCTTGTCGCGGCTGCTGTTCCCTGTCTTCCCAGAGTTCGCCAGTACAATCACTGAGCCGGACATCGTAGAACTGCTGCGGTCAAATTCAACCAGGCCAGATTGAATATGAAACATTCCATGGACGACTTCGTGGGTTGTATTGAGCGTGATGCTGACCTGACTTGCATCGGGATCAACAGTGAAGCTTTGACGCTGGGCGTGAGCCCCAGGAGCAAGTATGACCGTGAGAATAAAGACTGTGAAGAGTTTCATTTCCTATCTCCCCTAAGCAGATTTTGCTGCTTCCGTTCAACTGGCGAACGCCTAAGGTGCAAGCGCAGCTGGTTGGGTGACGCGGGTGAGCCTGGCTGTTACCTGCATTGCACCCGGCCAGACGCGAAGAAAGAACGGAAGCACAGCGCGCGCAAGGGCGTTGTTTAAGCCATTCGCGGCAGCCTGGGCAAGTCGCATCTGGGGTAGCATTGCCGAACGGAGTTTTGGTTGAAAGACCGACGAAGACTCTCTGGCCAGATAGGCTGCGGCAGCACACCGGGCGGTATGCAGTGCAACGGATATTCCATCGCCGGTGAACGATGGGATGACGGCGGCCTGATCGCCAATGCAGTAGAGGCTATCTTCAGTTGTGCGCCGGAGGTAGCCATACGGAATATGGGTGATGGCTATCGGCTTATCGAGCAACGGTTGCGCTCCGGCGAGACGCATAGCCAGGTGGGGGCAGTCCTTCTGCATATTTGCAATCAGACCCTCCCAGCGAAGACCGGCACGCTCAAAATACCGCCGTTGCACCACACAGCAAAAATTTGTGATGCCATCTTCCACAGGCTGAATGCCACCGTAGCCTCCGGAGTAAAGCGTAAGCTCAGAGGCGTCGCCCAGATCATCCGCCTGAGCAGGAGACAGCCGGTAATACATTTTGAAGGCAACCCACCGATGAGGGTCCTTAGGACGCGCGTGACCTCGGAGATCGTGCTTGCCAGTGGCGAGAAAGACCGTCGGAGCTTCACGTATAGAGCCATCCTCCAGAGTTACCTGCCATGTACTAGCTGCGGTGCGGTTGAGCGATTGTACGCTGCGACCGAGCTCTACTCGAACTCCTACGGCGATGGCCCTGGAGATGAGGGCTTTATCGAGCGCCTTGCGCGTGAGCGACTTGGCCGGAAACGGCAAAGGTGCTTCCGCGGCCCGCTGTGCAGCTGCGAGGCGAACGTAATTGATCGGCACGGCGCCAAGTGACACGACATCGATGCCGAGCGCATGCAGATCTTCGAGGGCCTCACCACTGAGAAACTCCCCACATACCTTATGGCGCGGCGTGCGCTCACGTTCGATGAGGGTGACGCTTCGTCCTTTTTGAGCGAGCGCAATCGCAGCCGCGCAGCCTGCCACTCCACCACCGAGGATGAGGACTTCTTCTTGCAAAGTGGCACTCCTAGTCATTGGAAATTCCGTGAACCTGTAGTCCATCCTTCTAGTAGACGCGCAAAAAAACAGCTTGGCGGGCCATTCTGTCTAAATCGTCATATTGAATCCAATATAGCTGGAATCGTTTGACGTCTAAGGTGTTAGACCGAGGTGTTTCATGAGGAGAAACAAATTCCTGATCGTCATTTTGGGGGCGATGACGATCGGTATGGTGGCCATTGCTGAACAGATTCCAGTGAGACATATTCAACGACCCATGCAGAGATTCATGGTGGCCCGCTCTGAGGATGGAAAAACGATTGCCAGAGGGGAGTTCTTGCAGGTTGTGCAAGGCGATGAGGTGACGATGCGCATGACATATCGCTTTGTTGATGGCTCGATCGATGATGAAGAGACCACCTATGTGCAGCAGGGTACGTTTCGATTGGTGCGAAATCATCACATCCAGGAAGGCCCGTTCTTTACAAGGCCCATTGATTTCACAGTAGAAGCTGCTACCGGCATGGTGATCATTCGCACAACGGACAAGAATGGCAAGACACACGTCGAGAGTAAGCATATGAATTTTCCGAAAGACATCGCGAACGGTATGGTAGGGACATTGCTGCTGAATGTTCCTTCCCATACGACACCGTTTCGTGTATGGATGCTGGCACCAGTCGGAGGTGGAAGGTTGATTCAGCTCCAAATCTCACCAGAGGATGAGCAGACCGTGTACCTGAATGGGCAGGGCCTGCCTGCGACAGTGTTTCGCATTCATCCGGAAATAAACGGATTTGTGAGACTGATAGCGCGGCTACTTGGTCTACAGCCAAAAGACGTGAGGGTGTGGGTACTGGAAGGAGAGGAGCCTGCGGTGGCAGTCATTGTTGGACAACTCGGTGGCTATGGACCTGTAATCAGCTCGGACCTGGTCGGGACCAGCTTTTAGAAATGGGACCCTGGCTAAGTCTGTCTGTTAATTCTTGTAACACCTATTGGCTGATGATTCGTTACGACAGGTGGTAAGTTCACGCCAATCGAGACCAATATCTACGATTAGCAGCGAGGCAAGTGTGAAGGCGATCACGCCAACAGCGGACAAGACATCGCCAAGGT
Source organism: Pseudacidobacterium ailaaui (assembly GCF_000688455.1). Lineage (NCBI taxonomy): Bacteria > Pseudomonadati > Acidobacteriota > Terriglobia > Terriglobales > Acidobacteriaceae > Pseudacidobacterium > Pseudacidobacterium ailaaui. The sequence goes on along the minus strand of NZ_JIAL01000001.1, from coordinate 1,476,232 downwards.
GTCTCCAGTAGGCCGGCCAAAGATTCAGTATGCGGCTGGAAATGAAGGTAAAGGTAACGGCGTAGGAGCGAGCCATCCATTGGCGGTGTATGGTGAACTGGCGAGTGCGGGCGGCCAGAAAAGCTGCCGTGGTACACACCATCCATGCAGCGGCCTGCATGGATGTTCCGGGAAGCCCCGGCCTGCCAGCCGCGAGGGCAATCCCAGTATAAGAGCCGACAAAGACAGAAATCGTATAGATACAGCCAAGGACGCGGTGCAGTCGGGTATGGCGTTCTCGGATACGCGAAGAGAAATTAATGGGGCCGATGAAAAGAGCAAGAATTCCAGCAATAGTATGAGGAATGAGAAAACCGCGGTCGGCGATCAACTGTAAACGGTAGGCGTGGTACATCGGATAGTCGGTGATGAGTAGCAGCTCTGAGGTAATGAAGACAAAGAGTACAGTAAGGCCAAGCGAAATCCAGAGAATCATCTTGAATCGGGAACGGGAAGAGGTGGGTGCTCTTAGCGCAGAAGTCGACATGATTTGCCTCTCAGAGAATTTGAGATGAGGGGGTGCGTCCCAAAAGGGCGAAGGCGCTGGGTGGCACTTGCTGCACAGACCAGACGCTGTATAGCCATCAGCCTTATTTCCATCGCCCTACACACAGTCGTCCCGGGCGCCAATGTTCTATCGTGATTGCCTCCTGAGGTACATCCGCCGCAGCCAGCAGATGTATCCAATCCTCTTTTCGAAAGGCCCGCCTAAAAGATACCGGCCCATCGTGCCGCACAAATGGATGCCATCTCACCACTTTCGCTATGCATGCGAACATCAAACAGGCATGCTCAGACCGCTCCAGATCATTGATAAACCAGCCTAGTCGCGCCGTCGCTTCCATCCATCGCAGCAGCAAAACGATATCGCTGTCTTCCAGATGATGTGCCATCAGTGAACTCACGATGACATCGACAGGCTTGTCTGGCCGATAGGCCAGCGCATCGCCGGTCACCCAGGTAATACCAGATTTCTGTGGAGTGGAGTCCGCTGCTACTCGCGCAGAATAAGGATTCAGATCCATGCCAGTAAGCTGGACAGCAACGCCTTCCTTCGCTGCCCAGTCTGCAATCTTCCGCAGCAGATCGCCGCCGCCACAACCGACGTCGACGATGTGTATGGGGTGAGGCAATCCATGGGACAGCCGCTTCAGCCAGGCCAATGTTGGTCGATAACCTAACAGCCAGCGATTCACCTGCTCCAGGCTGCGCAGACAATCACAAAAATCTTCATAGCTACAATCGCCATCCATTAGTTCCGGCAACTGGTGAGGAGAGACCCGGTGATTGAAATCAAGCCTGGCCTCCGATGGCAAGCCGGTCATCCAACGCAATGCTTGGAGAAGAAGGGTCTGAGTACGCAGATGGATTTTGGCACTAGACTGCATGGAAGCGCATCGTTTCCGCAGTCAGGCCCGGACCAAAGGACATCGCACATCCACGCTGTCCAGGGCGCGCCTGCTGCATGATCCGCTGTAACACAAACATTATGGTTGCTGAAGACATATTGCCAAAGGAAGCCAACACTTCGCGTGATGCCTTCAACGCATCGGCAGGAAGTTCTAATCCTTTCTCTACGGCGTCCAGAATAGAACGTCCGCCGGGATGTACTGCCCACAGGTGGATGTCGTCTCGTTCGGCCATCAATCCGCTCTGAGGCAGCGCGTTTCCTAATTCTCTTGGCACTTGTCCTGAGAGCAGCATGTCAAAGCCGAGACCACGAATCTTCCATGTAATTAACCCCCTTGTACCAGGTATGGTGATTGTTTTGAAGCTATCTAAAGCAAAGCCCTGATTACGCGCAGTTATCAGGCTCGCCGCCGCACCATCGGCAAAGATCAGAAAGGAGAGCACCTGCTCCAGTTCCTGTGTCTCCTGTAAATGCAGGGAGCACAACTCCAGATTGAGCATCAGAACGCCGGCCTCAGGATCTGAACGTATGATATGCCGTGCCAGCTTCAATGCATTGATCGCTGCATAGCAACCCATGAAGCCGATCATGGTTCGTTCAACGTCTGTGGAAAGCCCCAGATGATCGACAATCTCAAAGTCCAGCCCCGGAGCATAGAGTCCGGTGCAGCAGGTCACCAGGACATGTGTTATGCCGGCTCGCTCCTGTGCATTGAGCGCAAGACGGTCCACGGCCATCTTCATGAGCACAGGGGCGCTCTTCTCGAAAATCTCCATACGCCGCGCGGTACTAGGCAGATTGCCAAGTTGATACGACTCATTGACTTCATGTGAAAAGAACTTTTCATATCCTTCCTGAGGCTCAAAGAAGGAGTAGCGATGCGCAATATTGGCGCGGCTTGCCATGCGTCGGAAGATCGTACGCAATCGTTGATCGCCAAGCATCTTTTCTGCAAAGACGACGAAGGCGTCATGTATATCGTGTTCTGGTACGGCAGTGGCAATGCGATTCAGATACGCTGTCGTCATAGGTAATCGACCTCCAGCCCAAATTTCCGGCATTCCATACCCTTTCTGTACCCGGAGAAGCCGAACCACGAAGCGACGATGATGCTGGACAGGCGACGCTTGAGAGAACAATCTTCATATTTTGTCATAGTATGGCTGCTCCATGAGACGAGCAGATTGATCATTCGGTAGCACTTGTAGGGGGGAGGATAGGATTACGATTTGTTCATGGAAGAAGAAATGATTGAAAGTACGGGCCTGAGAAATCTATTATCCTGCGTATCTTGCGGCTGAAGTCATGATTCGACTCTCCTGTGCATTGGCGGTTTTTTGGGGTGATCCATCATGCTGTGAAGCATGATGAACAAATCGTGATCCTCAGGGCTTCCGAGGCAAGAGAATTGCGGATCAAATGGCTTAACATGAATCATGCGACTTCTACTGGTTGAGGACGAACCGGAGATTTCAAGTTTTGTCAAGCAATCTTTGGTTGAGGCCGGCTACGAAGTAGATACAGCAGAAAATGGGAGTGCCGCAACTCAGTTGGCATCCAGGCAGGCCTACGACGGACTCATTGTTGATTTGGGACTTCCGGATCAGGATGGCATTGATCTGATTCTCCAACTCCGACAATCCGGCATCCGTAGTCCAGTATTAATACTGTCAGCCAGAAGATCAGTGGATGACAGAGTCAAAGGTCTGGAGCAAGGCGGAGACGACTACCTGACAAAGCCTTTTGCACTGGCAGAATTGTTGGCCAGACTGCGCAATCTCTTGCGGCGCAATGCGGCTCCCATTGAAGAAGCAGCTCGTCTCCGGGTACTGGATCTGGAACTGGATTTCATCAATCGTAGGGCTTCTCGCGGGGGAGAGGTCCTAAATCTAACCCCGCAGGAGTTTGTGCTTCTGGCTTATTTATGTAGACATGCGGGTCGTGTCATCACTCGCTCGATGCTGCTCTCCGAAGTATGGGGAATGCGATTCCAGCCAAACACCAACGTTGTTGATGTGCATATCTACCGTTTGCGCGGCAAAGTGGATACAGAAGGCCGCGAACCGCTCATCCGAACCGTACGAGGTATTGGATATGTACTCAAAGACCGCTAATCCTCTTATGCGGAGCGCCGCATGGCACATTTCTCTTTGGGGAACGGTTGCGTTTGCAGTGGGAACCATGCTCATCTTTGTTATGCTTCATCGCTTCATAGCGAATGATATTCAGAGTAGAAGCGATGCATGGCTTACGGGAGAAGTTGCCGTTCTCCGTGATGTGGCTGGGCGAACGCCCAAGGATCGCCTCTACAGCAGAGTAGTAGGCGAAGTTGCAGAACTTGCGAGCAGAGAGGTTTCCTATAAGCTTCGTTCGAACAGCAATGAGAACGACTCCGTTTTTTTTCTACAAGTCGGGAATGACGGCGCTTTGAAGCTATGGGTAGGCTCTGGGGATGGATTGGCAAATCTTGCAGCGATTCGTGAGCGCAAGTTCATTTCTGAAGTTCCATACGACCTGCATGTCAAAGGTTTCGATTCTCCATTTCGAATCGCATCAGTGCAACTCGATGATGGGAGTCGCATTTATCTCGGACTTTCCGAGCGAGATGAATTGCGTGTACTGAGGAATCTCCGCTTGCGATTTTTCTGTCTCTGGTTACTGATTGTTCTGTTCGATTCAGCCATTGTGTTTTTTGTTACTAAACGTATGCTGGGCCTTGTTCGCAAGATAACCGAGGCTGCATCCCAAATTGGGCAATCTGATTTGAGCCGCAGAGTCCCGACCAGCAAGCGAAACGATGAAATAGGGCATCTTGCCCAGACGCTCAACCACATGCTGGATCGAATTGAAAGTTCGATGCATCAACTGCATACCATTACTGGGGCTCTAGCTCATGACCTTCGCAGCCCATTAACTGCGATTCGTGGAAAGCTGGAGATAGCGTTGTGTGGAGACTTTAAGGCCGGGCAAAGCGAGCCCCTTGTTTCGGCCATAGATGAATTGGATCGATTGACGGAATACCTGAATGTTTCTCTCGACGTAGCTGAAGCAAAGGCCGATGCGCTGAGACTGTCTCTGACAGAAGTCGATCTTGATGAACTGATGAGAGTCATGATCGATCTGTATGAGCCATCGATGTCAGAAAAAGGGCTTAGGGTCAATCTTCGCAGTGCGGGTCCTGTTATGGTATTGGCAGATGCGGCGCTTCTCCATCGTGTAATTGCCAATCTTCTGGATAATGAACTAAATCATTTGCCAGCATCATGCACCGTCTTTATCACACTCAGCGCAAACGAAGATCTTGCAACACTGATTGTCGAAGATGACGGGCCCGGATTTTCTGCAGAGATCAGCCGCCATATATTCGAGCAGCGGGTAAAAGGAAGAGGCTCGAAAGGACATGGTCTTGGCCTTGCCTTTGTTGAAGCCGTAGTGCGCGCGCATGGTGGGAGTGTGACGGCGTCAAACCGCCCCAAGGGAGGAGCGTCGCTATCCATTTCCTGGCCTCGTGGAAGTAAAGCGAATATCGAAGTTTCTCGCTCCCTGACTCTGATTCACAGGTAAGATCCTGATTTTCTAAACAGTGCTCTCGGGGATGGAGGTCTTTGGGATGGGGTGCAGGTGGTGGCCAGGGACGGGATCGAACCGCCGACAAGGGGCCTTTTCAGGGCCGCGGGCCTAGTCTGGGCGCTGCGCGCCACGACACAGAGCGCGGCCAGGGATGGAGGTCTTTGGGATGGGGTGCTTGGGATGGGGTGCTTGGGATGGGGTGCAGGTGGTGGCCAGGGACGGGATCGAACCGCCGACGCCGGCCTTTTCAGGGCCGCGCTCTACCACTGAGCTACCTGGCCTTGGGGAGATTCCAAGGAACGCCCCGCCTTGTCGCGCGGCGTGGTGTGTCTGAGAAGGCGAGTTGCCCAGGCGGAACCGCTTCTGGAGGCAAGCTGACGTCAAACAACCTCACTTAGTATAGCAAAGACTCACCATGTGATCTGCACGGTCTGTTGTTGGTATCCGTCTCCTGCCGGAAAGACCACATGCAGACGGCCAAGGGCAGAAGGCGTCTCCGGCTGCGCGATGCTGGCCCCTTCCACATGGGGCCGGCTGTGCAGGCCGTTCAGGCGCAGAGGCAAGTCATACGCGCTGCCGCCCTGGGCTTCGAGTTCGAGTGTGAGAGAATGCGCGTCTTGCTTCTGATTCAGGACTTTCAGTTGTCGGGTCTCCGCACCGGGCAGAGGCAGCGCGTGAGGGACGCCCACTTCAACCGGAGGCAGAGCAAGGCGCAGCACTCCGTTTTTTTCCCCTGCCAGTTTGACCTTGCTGTTACTGGCGCGGACGGTCAAGGCGCCGTCTTCGCGGTGAAATTCGAGGTCAGTCCTTTGGTCCCCAACCGAGATATGGCGGAGTGTGGCGTGGTCCCAGTCTGCGGGCAGGTGCGGCGTCACGGTGATGGTCGTGTGCTCGGCATCGATGGCGAGGCCGAAGAGGCCGCGGATGGCAGGAGTCAGGACCATTGCGGAGGACCAGAGCTGGTGCGTGGTGCTGCGGCCCAGCGGCTGGAAGAAGGCTCCGGAGAGAAGCTCTGTGACCGCGCCGAGGTCCTGCGCCCAGGTGAGGTCGGCATTCTGCATCAGGTGCGCGTAGCCGGAGAGCGTGCGGCCAGTGCGGTATTCGGCCAGAGCGGCCCATCCGGTGAAGAGCGGCCAAACCGAGCCCTGGTGATAGCTGATGGGGTCATAGAACGGCTCGCGGTCGCCCACATCGCGCAGGCCCCAGTCGGTAGAAAATTCCTCTGAGGCCCAGCGGCGGAACATGGCATCCGGATGCTGCAGGGAGAAGTGGCCGTCCCACCAGGCGACGGCAGGATAGATGGTCGCGCTTTTGTCGAGCGAGCCATCGGCGTTGCGGCTGAAAGCGTACATGGGCCCGGAGTATTCTGCTTCGATGGTGCTGGCGATCTTCTGCGCGCGGGCGGCGGCCTGGCTGGATGCATCCGGATGGTCCATGATGCGCGCAAGGCGCGAAAACGCGCCGCTGGCCTGCTGGTCGAGGGCAGCGAGATAAATTTCCTGGTGCGGCATTCCTGACGGCCAGCTTTCGACCCAGCCTGTGCCCTGCGAATTGTCATAGATGCCGTCGCCGTCGCTGTCATGCGTGCGTTCGAACTGCCATGCTTTCTCGACCGAGTCCCAATGCTGGCGGAGGAAGTCCACATCGCCGCTCGTGTTCACGTAATCTTCCATGGCCATGAGGAAGAGTGGGGTGGAGTCGGCGGCGGCGTATTCGTAGGGAAATCGCGCCCAGTCCACCATCTCGGCGGTCTGTGAATATTCGTGCATGATTTTGCCATCGGCGCGCTGGCGGTGGATGAGGAATTCAAGGGCCTGGCGGGTGAGGGCGAAGTCGCCGTAACTATTGACGGCGTAGAGGGTGTACAGAGTATCGCGGCCAAAGAACCAGCCGAAGCCGGGACGGTTGGAGTCGCCGGAGGAATAGAAGCCTGCGACGAGGCCGATTTCCTCGCCGTGGCGCACGCGGAGCTGGTCAATGGAAAGCTCGGCCCAGCGCAGGGCCTCGTCAAAGCTCCTGTCGGGAGTTTCAGCGGTAAGGCGCTGGTCAAAGAAATGGTCGTAGTAGTCCTCGGTCTGCGAATACAGTTGTCTGGCCTGCCCGCTGAGCCGCTCCAGTTGCGCCGTGAGCGCCGGGGCCTTTGCGGATGTTTCATCGTTGCCCACGGCCATGAGCAGGGGAAAGTATTTGTCCGCATCGTGCCTGGGGTCTATGTCTAAAACAAATTGCAGCGGCCAGAACCTGGGGCGCTCCTGGTAGGGGGCAAGGATGCCGGGCTGCGCGTCAGGCATGGCGATGGCCGCGGCCAGGTCCGGGGAATCGGTATGCAGGATGTAGTAACCGCTGGGGCCCAGTTTTACCCATTCCGGAGAAGGCGCGTTGTAGTTGGGTGCGGGCCACATGCGCTTGACTTCCGGAGTAAAGGAAAAAGTCAGCTTGATGGGGCGAACAGACTCGACCTGAAAGAGGGCCATGATGCCTGTGCCGTTCTGCGTGCAGGGCGTGGCGAAGAGGACTTCCCGCACGGTGAAGGCGGCATGCGAGTAGGTAATGGTGGTGTGGCCGGGTGAGACTTCGATTTCAGCGGCCTGCTCATTCACGTCGATGGGGATGGGATAGTCCTGCATCTGGGCCTGAATGCGGAAGTGGCTGAGCAGCTTGACGGGGAAGATCCAGGCCTCGAAGCTGCCGTCCTGCTGGCCGACGAAGGTGCCGCACTCCCCGGCCACGGTGAAAGGCTTCTGCGCTTCCGCGTGCTGACGGATGGTGAGCGGGCTGGCATTCAGGGGGAACCGGTCCAGGGGCCGGAGCCAGGACTGGGCAGAAGCAGGCAGGAAGAAAAAGAGGACCGCCAGAAGACGCCAATACCATACACTTGTCATGAATCGCACCAAAAGGAAATCGTAAATGCATTGGGCCAAACGCTGCCAATTCTTCGCTGTGTGTTTATGGATGTGTGCTGTGGCCGCTGCTCAGGCGGCGCGGCCAGTCCGAGTTGCAGATGCTGAGGAGCGGACGGCGCGTGCTTTTGAAGAGGCGCGCAAAGAGGGGCCGTTGGCGCTGCGGGCATTTCTCTATGAAATGCCCAAGGGGGGCGACCTGCATGTGCATCTTTCCGGGGCCGTCTATGCGGAGTCCTTCCTCCGCGCCGCAGGCGAAGACGGTCTGTGCGTGGACACGGTAAGGCTGGAATTTGTGCGTCCGGAGCACGGAGCGTGCAAAGCGGGCGAGGTCTCTGCGGCCGCCGTTCCGCAGGACCAGAAGCTTTATGATGCGCTGATTGACTCCTTTTCCATGCGCACATTTGTGCCGGTGACGGGCGAGTCCGGGCATGACCATTTCTTTAACACCTTTGACAAGTTTGGCGGCACCAGCAAGGCCCACACACCGGAGTGGATTGATGAGGTGGCCTCGCGCGCGGCATCGCAGAACGAACAGTATCTGGAACTGATGGAGACGCCGGACTTTAAACCAGCGGCGGTGCTGGCGGCCAAGGTGGGCTTCCAGCCGGACTTTGCGCAGTATCGCGAGCAACTGCTGGCAGCCGGGTTCCGCAATTTTGTTCCCGCTGCGCGGGCGTTCTTCGATGAGGCCGAAGCGGCGCGGCAGCAGCGTGAGCATTGCGGCAAAGAAGATGCGCAGCCCGCGTGCAAGGTCCAGGTCCGCTACATCTATCAGGTACTGCGCGGACTGCCGCGGGAGGCAGTGTTTGCGCAGATCCTGCTGGGGTTTGAAGTCGCCTCGGTGGACCCGGAGGTGGTGGGCATCAACCTGGTACAGCCGGAGGACTGCTTTGTCTGCATGAGGGACTACCAGCTGCAGATGGACATGATTGCGGTGCTGCACCGCTTCTATCCGAAAGTGCATGTGACGCTGCACGCCGGCGAGCTGGCGCCGGGGATGGTGCCTCCGGACGGGCTGAGCTTTCATATCCGTTCGGCGGTCGAGGTGGCGGGCGCCGAGCGCATCGGCCACGGCGTGGACGTGATGTATGAGAGCAGGCCGTATGCGCTGCTGAAGGAGATGGCGGTAAAGCATGTTCTGGTAGAGGTGAACCTGACCAGCAATGACGTGATTCTGAACATCAAGGGCGAGGACCACCCATTCCGGATCTATCGCAGATACGGAGTGCCGGTGGCATTGTCTACGGATGATGAGGGTGTTTCCCGCATTGATCTGACGCATGAATATGTACGCGCTGTGGTTACATATTCTCTGGACTACCGCGATCTGAAGCAGATGGCGCGGGCCAGCATCGAGCACAGCTTCCTGCCCGGGGCCAGCCTGTGGCAGTCCTCGACCCCGGAGAAACTGGAGCAGCCTGTGGCGCCATGCCGCGGTCAGCTTGGACGTGAAAGCCCGATGGGGGCCTGCGCTGCAATTGTCCAATCCAGCGAAAAGGCACAGCAGGAATGGGAGCTGGAACGGCGCTTTCATCGGTTTGAGGCCAGCTATTAAACGATGGGTCATGCAGGTCCCTCAGGGGCGCCCAGGACGACAGAGCGCCTGTGCGCGGGAGGACAAAGGGCTGGTGGCAGGTGATATCGAAGAAGATGCGCATTGTCTTCTCAACCTTCGGGACTTTTGGCGACGTCAATCCGTTGATTGCTCTTGCGCTGGAGATGAAGCGGCGCGGGCATCGCCCGGTGCTGGCGGTGCCAGAGATGTTTCGTCCCAAGATTGAGCCGCTGGGCATCGGGTTTTTCCCGGTGCGTCCGGACCAGGACCAGACGGACAAGGAGCTTGTTGCCAGGATCTATAACCGGAAGACGGGCACCGAATATGGCCTGCGCAAGTTTCTTTTCCCTGCGCTGCGGCAGAGCTATGAGGACCTGCGCTGCGCGGTAGAGGCCGATGGAGGCGCAGACCTGATGGTGACCGGAGAGCTGGCCTATGCCGGGCCGGTTGTTGCTGAGAAGACCGGCATTGCATGGGCCTCTTATGTTCTGGCGCCGTTCTCTTTTTTCTCTGCATATGATCCGCCAGTGCTGCCGCCATTCCCGACGCTGGCAAAGGCGCAGCTGGCCGTGCCCTGGCTGGGACATCTGACGGCATGGGTGGCGCGGCGGGTAACGCGCAGCTGGCCCGAGCCGGTATACGCACTGCGGCGGGAGCTGGGTCTGGGCCGGGGCAAGGACCCGATCTTTGATGCGAAGCATTCTGGGCAACTCGTGCTGGCCTTGTTCTCGCGCGTCTTTGGAGCGCCCCAGCCGGACTGGCCGGCAAAGACAAAGGTAACGGGGTTTGTCTTCTATGACGGGGACGCAGGCAAGGCAGAGCTGCCGCCGACCCTTGGTGATTTTCTGGCTGCCGGGCCGCCGCCGCTCGTGTTTACTCTGGGATCGGCGGCGGTGCTGGATGCGGGCGACTTCTACGAGCAGAGTGCGCGGGCCGCGCAGATGCTGGGCATGCGCGCGGTGCTGCTTACCGGAAGCGATCCGGCCAACATGCCCAAAGCGCAGCTGCCTGAGAGCATCTGTGTTGCACCCTACGCTCCTTATTCAAGACTGTTTCCGCACGCATGCGCCATTGTGCATCAGGGCGGCATCGGGACCACGGCTCAGGCGATGCGCGCAGGCCGTCCCATGGTGGTGATGCCCTACAGCCATGATCAGCCTGATAATGCGCGGAGGGTGCGCAGAATGGGTGTGGCGAAAATCATCCAGCGCAGGCACTATACGGCAGAGCGCGTGGCGCGCGTTTTGCGCGCGCTGCTGGAAGATGCGGGCAGTGCGGAACGCGCCCGAAAGATCCAGCGCGAGATGGAGCAGGAAGACGGGCTTACGGCGGCCTGTGATGCGCTGGAGGGGCTGGGGACCAGGCCGCATCGCTGCGAATCATGAAAATTTATCTCTCCTCAAAAGCCGGAGTTATCGGCATCTCCGGCAGGTTTCTTTAAAAGCAAACAGAAGAGCGGTTTGTATGCGGTCTGCTGGGTGCGCGTGCGGTCGGGAAACGCCGCTTCCTTGATTAGCTTTCTTTATGGCAGTGCCGCTGTTTTATCGATAGCGCCAGTTTTTCTGTTGAAACAACCAATCTGTCCACACAAAGTGGGAAGTATGAAACTCACACAGGTGTTTCATGCAGCGCGTCATCCCAAGGAAGCATTTCCCTGGGAGCGGCCGCGCTTGTCGTTCTTCCGCTGAGCTGTAGATCTTCCAGAAAAAAGACTGAAACCTTTCATCCCTTTTGGAGGTGGTGGGCATGGATTTTTCCAGACGTTTGTATTTCCTGGCAATTTTGTTTGCGGGTCTGTTCCTCTGGCGGTATCCGGCAGGAGGGCAGACCTTCCGTGGAGGCATCAACGGAGTGGTGACCGACCAGGCGGGTGCTGCGATTGCCGGAGCGCAGGTGACGGCCACGGCCGATGATACCCAGGTCTCCCATGCGACGGTCAGTTCCAGCGCGGGCGAGTTTGTTTTTCAGGACCTTCCGCTGGGCAGCTATACGGTGACGGCCTCGGCCAGCGGATTTGAAACGCTGAAGGTGGGCAAGGTGATGGTGACGGCGGGCACCCTCTACACGCTGCCCATGAAGCTGACGGTGGCATCGCAGGCCACAACGGTGGAGGTCTCAGCGGCGGCGCTGACGCTGGACACGACGTCCACGACACAGACGACGGTCTTACAGGGGAAAGCGGTGCAGGACATTCCGCTGAATGGCCGCGACTTCACGCAGCTCATCGGACTGACGCCGGGCTTTGCCGGATATGTGGGCGGCGGATATGGATCGCTGAATGGCACGCGCGCCAACCAGATGAACTGGCAGATTGACGGCATTGATAACAACGACCTCTGGCACAACATACCGGCGGTGAACCAGGGCGGCGTCTCGGGGATTGCCGGCATTGTGCTTCCGATTGATGCGGTAGAGCAGTTCTCTGCACAGACGCAGGCGCCGCCAGAAACGGGCAGAAACCCGGGCGGCACGATCAATCTGAGCCTGCGCTCGGGGACCAACGGGCTGCACGGCTCGGCCTATTACTTCAACCGTAATGAGGCGCTGGGCGCGAAGAACCCGTTTACGGCGACCAAGCAGGAGGTGCGCAATTACAACTTCGGGTTTTCTGCAGGCGGCCCCTTTATCAAGGACAAGTTCTTCTGGTTTACGACCTTTGAAAAGCAGCGCTTTGTCATCGGCGTTCCCGCACAGGCGACGGAGCCGTCCCATGCTTATCAGCAGGAGGCCGAGGCGATCCTTGCCAACCATGGGATTGCGGTCAATCCGGTGGCGCTGGCATTGATCAACGGCACCGGCTCCGCCAAAGGGCTGTGGCCAAGCTATGCGCTGAATGGACCGGCAACAAGCAACAACTACACCAGCGTGGACCCGGAATATGGATACAGTTACAACGGGCTGATCAAGCTGGACTACACGATCAACGAGAGCAACAGCCTTTCCGCGCACTGGTTTGGCGGACAGGGCAACCAGGTGGCCCCGGTCGGTTCCGTACTGAAGCCTTACTATGAAGTGGCCCCGATCCACGTGCAGAATTATGCGCTGGTCTACAACCATGTCTTTACGCCGGCCGTGACCAACCAGGTGCTGGCCGGGGTGAACTACTTCAACCAGGTCTTCCATGATTTTGAAACGGACTTTGAACCGGCCACGCTGGGACTGGTGACGGGAGCGCCTTTCAGCGGGTCGCCCAACATCAATATCGGGCTGAATGGAGAGTTTGATCCCGTAGGCATGACGCCTCCGGAGGGACGCAACGACATTACCGGGCACCTGACGGACGATCTTTCCTGGACGGTGGGAAAACACCAGTTCAAGTTCGGGGGTGAGTACCGGCAGGCGCAGTTAGATGAGTTTTATCACCGCCACGCGCTGGGGGCGCTGTCTTTCGACGGAGCGCAGGGGCCGTGGACGAGCGCGGACCTTGCTGCCTACGGCGGAGACACAAACCTGCTGCCGCTGGCCGATTTCATGGCGGGATATGTCTCGCCCACCGCGTCTTCGATCGCCATTGGGAACCCGGACCGGCAGGTTTTTGTGAACACCTTTGATGTGTTTGCGCAGGACGCATGGCAGATCACACCGAAATTTTCCTTTAACTATGGCGTCCGGTATGACTATGAAGGGCCGCTGCACAACGACTACAAAAACCTCTCAGTTTTTCGGCCATCACTGGGCGGCATCGTGTTCCAGGGGCAGCAGATCAGCTCACTCTATGACAGAAGCTGGCTGAACTTCAGCCCGCGCCTGGGGTTTGCCTACCAGGCGATGAACAGCACGGTGGTGCGCGGCGGGTTTGGCTTTTACTTTGATACACCCAACCTGAACCCGTTTCTGGACAACCGTCCGGGGAATGGGGCGCCGAACGGCGTGGAAGGAAATCCGAGCGGGCCGAGTCCGGTGCTGACGGTGCAGCCTTTGAACATTGGGAGCAGTCATCCGATCCAGAGCGGCGTGCCAGTGTTTCCGACCAGCAGCAATGCGGACTGCCCGTGCGCGCTGTTCTCCGTGGACAAGAACTTCCGTAATGCCTACAACATGAACTTCAACCTGCAACTGGAGCAGAGCCTGGGCAGCAAGATGGTGGCGCAGATTGGCTATGTAGGCAGCGAAGGCCGCCGTTTGCTGAGCCTGCTGGACATCAACCAGAGCTTTGTGGACCCGGGGTTGGGCGTGACTCCGGGAGTGTACTCGACCTTTGTGCAAAGCTCGGTGAGCGCCAATCCGCTGGTGGGGACCAATCCGATTAACCAGATTGAGAGCATTGGGACCTCAAATTACAACGCGTTGCAGGCCACGCTGCGGACACAGAGCTGGCACGGGCTTACCACCAACCTGATGTACACCTGGAGCCACAATCTGGACATCGTGACGGCCTACCGTGGTGCGCTGCCGCAGGACAGCCATCACTTCAAGGGTGATTACGGAAACAGCGATTTCGATACGCGGAATACGTTTGTGGGGTTCTTCTCCTATGAGATCCCGGGATCGAGTCATCTGAAGGCGCTCACATCGGGATGGCAGGCCAATTCGCTGCTGTCTCTGCATGGCGGGCAACCGTTCAGCGTGATGTCATCGAGTGATACTACCGGGACCAACGAGGGAGTGCAGCGGGCCAATGTGGTGGGCAATCCCTACCAGGGCATCCATCACAATTCGAGCACGACGCAGCGGTGGCTGAATCCGGCGGCGTTTGCAGACCCGGCCCAGTATACCTTTGGGGACTCGCGACGGAACCAGTATTACGGTCCGGGATACGGATCGTGGGACCTTTCCTTCTTCAAGAACACGGCGATTGGCGAGCGCGTGAACACGCAGTTCCGCGTGGAGATGTTCAATCTGCTGAACAAGAGCAACTTTGCGCCTCCCATCAACACGGTGGGGTCGAAGCTGGGGCTTCTGTATGACACGATTGGCGACTACAACGGAGCTCCTGGCATAGGCGCAGGTGAGCCATTCAACACACAACTGGGCCTGAAGATCATTTTCTGAGGGCCGCTCTCAGGCTGATTTCAGAAGGGACGCCCGCAGTGGTGGGGCGCCCTTTCTGCTGAACAAGAGACGGAGTTGATATGGGACTGACGCGACGCGACTTTCTGATGCGAGTGGGGCAGGCCGGCGGATACGGCGCTGCCTTTTTGGTGATGCAGCAGCTGGGACTGCTGCCGGTGCCGGGTGCTGAGGCGCAGAAGCTGCAGCCTGTTGCCGGCAAGGGTACGAAGGTGGTGATCCTGGGCGGCGGCATTGCGGGCCTGGTTTCCGCTTATGAGCTGGGCAAGGCGGGATACCGTTGTACGGTGCTCGAAGCACGGCAGCGTGTCGGGGGAAGGAACTGGAGCATTCGCCGCGGGACAAAGGTGAGTTTTGCAGACGGCACCGAGCAGCTGTGCGAATTTGAGGAGGGCCACTATTTCAATGCCGGCCCGGCGCGTCTGCCTTCCATCCACACCACCATGCTGGGATATTGCCGCGAGCTGGGCGTTCCGCTGGAGGTCGAGGTAAACACGGCGCGGGGCACGCTGTTGCAGTCTGACCGGATGAATGGCGGCGCTGCGGTCGAGCAGCGGCAGATGGTGAATGATACGCGCGGCCATGTTGCCGAGCTGCTGGCGAAAAGCCTGAAAAAGGGCGCCCTTGATGAAGAGATGACGGCCGAAGACAAAGAGCGCATGATGGCGTTCTTGCGCGAGTACGGCGACCTGGACCCGGAGTTTGTTTACCGGGGGTCGCTGCGCTCCGGATACAAGGTGTATCCCGGGGCCGGGCCGGAAAAGCCGCAGCCAAAGGACCCGCTGCCGATGCATGCGCTGCTCGATGCAGACCTGTGGCGCGGGCTGCTGGTGGAAGACCAGATTGACTGGCAGGCAACGATGTTCCAGCCCATCGGGGGCATGGACCGCATTCCTGCCGCCTTTGAGAAGAAGCTGGGAGAGGTGGTCCGGTACGGGGCGGAGGTCAAACGGATCCGTCAATCGTCGGGCGGGGTCACGGTCACGTATCGCGATACCAAGACCGGGCAGATGGAAACGGTGACGGGAGACTATTGCATCTGCGCGATGCCCCTCAGTGTGGTGAAGCACCTGGACGCAGACTTTTCGCCGGAGATCAAGGCGCTGCTGGAAGGCGTGAGCTACGATTCGGGCTACAAGATTGCGTGGGAATCGCGGAGGTTCTGGGAGCAGGAGTACAGCATCTATGGGGGCCTGTCGTACTTGCAGCAGACGGTGGATGTGGTGTGGTATCCGAGCGCGTCTTTCTTCTCGCAGACGGGGATCATCATCGGCGGATATTCGATAGAGAACGGGACCCCGTTTGGGAAGTTGCCCAATATGCAGGCCAAGCTGGAGGCCTCGCGCGCAGCGATCGAGAAGCTGCATCCGGGGCATTCGCGGGAACTGAAAAACCCGGTGTATGTGAACTGGGGAGAGATTCCGTACAACTATGGTTCGTGGATCCACGGGCGGGACGAGGAGTACGAGAAGATCTATCAGCGGATCATTCTTCCGGACCGACGGGTGTACTTTGCCGGCGACCACACGAGCAGACTCATCGGATGGCAGGAGGGTGCGGCGCTTTCCGCCTATCGGACCATCCATCAGATTGGTGCAGCGATGCAAAAGGGAGGGACTGAGAGTGCAGCTTAAGAGGGCCATGTTTGCGGCGGGGATGATGACAATCTTGTGCAGCGCAGGAGCGAAGGCGCAGACCACGCGCATCCCGTTGCCGAACTCGAACTTTCCCATCTCACAGGGAGTGTCGGCAGGAGACACACTGTATCTGAGCGGCATGATTGATTCTTCCGTGATGCATGGCGAAGCGGGGGACACGAAGACGCAGACCATCCATGTTCTCCAGCAGATCCAGAAGGCGCTGGAGGCGCAGAAGCTCACGCTGGGCGATGTGGTGATGATGCACGTGTATCTGACGGGAGATGCGGGCAAAGGCGGCAAGATGGACTTTGCCGGATTCATGGAGGGGTATTCGCAGTTTTTCGGAACAAAAGACCAGCCCAACAAACCGGCCCGCAGCGCCATGCAGGTGGCAGCGCTGGCCGCACCCGCGGCGCTGGTGGAGATTGAGGTGATTGCGGTCAAACCGAAGTAGCAGGACCCAGCCAGGAGAAAGAGGGAGGCCTCTCCAGCCGGGACCCTGAGGGCTGAGGAAGAGCTGGGGACTGAAGGAGTACGGGACCCTCCGCTTTGCCTGGGAGGTATACAACGTCACCAACACGGTGCGCTTTGATCCGGCATCGATTGGCAGCACGCTCAGCAGCGGCAATCTGGGGGTGGCCAGTTCGCTGCTTTCCTTTGGGCGGCGCATGCAGTTCTCACTGCGGTATGATTTCTGATTCACCATGGCCGGACTGGCCCGAGTGCGGTTTTTCGCTGCAGGGGTCCGGCCCTCTCGTGGTGGAAAATCGGCAGAACAGGCGGAAGACCCATGCGCAAAGCTGTCTCCATTTTCTGGGCCATTTGCGCGCTTGCCATCGCGGCAGGCGCACAGCAGACGCGGCCCCTGATTTCCCTGGATGAATTTCTGAGCACGACGGAAATTCGTGCGGCGAAGATTTCTCCGGATGGGCAGGCGGTGGTGGTGGCCATATCCGCTCCAGACTGGCGCCACAACCGCTACCGCGAGGAGCTGTGGCTTTGGAGGCAGAGCACCGGGGCCTTGGCGCTGCTGACCGAAGGCGGAGCGGATGCGCGGCCGGAGTGGTCTCCGGACGGGAAGTATCTGGCATTTGTCTCTTCGCGACCGCTGACCGGAGAGGATGAGGAGGACAAGGACAAGGACGAGACCGAGCGTGTGTGGGCGATTGCGGCCGATGGTGGCGAGGCCTTTCCGCTGTATCGGGAAAAATTGGAGACCCATGCCTTTGCCTGGTCTCCCGATGGGAGCAGGATCCTGTTCGCGGTCCAGCAGCCGTTGACTGAGGCGCAGGAGCAGGAGCAGAAACAGGAGTGGAAGGACGTCGTGCGGTGGCGCGAGCAGGAGCGCGGCGATGTTCTGCTGGCCCTTCGGCTGGACGCGGCCAAGGACGCAGCAACAAAGGTTTCATTGCCAGAGAATGAAAAGAAGGAGAAAGGTGCGTCGGCGCTGCCATCGTCGGCGCAGGTCATTGCGCGAAGCAATTTTGCCATTGCTGAGATTGCCCCTTATGGAGAGAAGATTGCGTTTGAAACGGAAAGCGTCTCTCACCGGATGGAAGACCCGCACGCAGCCGAGGTGTATCTGGTGGAGATGCAGGGCGGGACGGTGCAGCAACTGACGCACAATGAAGGGCTGGAGAGCAATCTGCGCTGGTCTCCGGAGGGCAAGAGGCTGTATTTTCTGGTGCGCGCGGCGGGTGGATCGGTGGAGGGCCCCTACCGGGACGTGCAGGGGCGGCTTTATGCTTTGGATCCCGGTACGGGAAAGATTGCAAGGCTGGGGAGCAGCTTTGAGGGCTCGTGGGAAGGCTATACGGTCACAGCAGATGGCCAGCTTCTGGCCACGGGACAACTGGGCACCGAACAGCAGGTGTACGCCATTGATGGAGACAAGGCAGAGGCCGTGCCGGGTTTGGCCGGCACTTACTCCGGGCTGGATGCCGCAAGGCAAGGGCAGCGGCTTGTGGTGCTGCACTCGACGGTGACGGAGCCGACCCAGGTTTTTCTTGCAGAAGGAAGCCATGCTTTAGAGCAGGCCAAGGCGGTGACGGCCTTCAATCCTGTCTTTCAGCAGCGGGCGCAGGTGGAATGGAGCGTGTACCGGTGGAAGGCCGAGGATGGCACCGCAGTGGAGGGAGTGCTGATTTATCCGCCGGGCAAGAAAGGTGCAAAACATCTGCCAATGCTGACGCTGATTCATGGGGGCCCGGCAGACGCGGACGGCAACCGCTTTGGCGCAGACTGGTATGACTGGGCGACACTGGCAGCGGCCAACGGGTGGCTGGTCTTCCGCCCAAACTACCGTGGATCGAGCGGATATGGGGACCGCTTCATGCTGGGAATTGCGCCGCACCTGGTGTCGCGGCCGGGCAAGGACATTCTGGAGGGAGTGGACGCGCTGGTACGGGACGGTATTGCCGATCCGGAGAGGCTGACCATTGGCGGATACAGTTATGGCGGCTACATGACCAACTGGCTGATTACGCAGACCACGCGCTTCCGGGCCGCTGTGACCGGGGCCGGCGCAGTCGAACATGCGGCCAACTGGGGCAACGACGATTTGACCTTTGACGATGCCTGGTATCTGGGCGGACGACCGTGGGAGGACCCGGGCCTTTATCAGTCAGAAGCGGCCTTGTTTCAATTCAACAAAGTCAGGACGCCTGTACATCTGGTGGGTGGGGATGCAGACGTCCGCGTGAGCTATCTGGAAGATGTGCTGATGGAGCGGGCGCTGGAGGCGCTGGGGATTCCTCATGCCTTTTTGGTATTTCCGGGTGAGGGCCATTCGCTGAGCAAAAATCCGTGGCACGGATACATCAAGGTGCGGGAAGAGCTGAAGTGGCTGCAACAGTATGGTGGAAGATGAGGGCGGTTGCTGCGAGATAGAATCTCATGCATGGCGAGGCAGCGAAAGGGACCGGATGCCATCCGGGTGCTGATTGTGGACGACCATCCTGTTGTGAGGGTGGGGCTGCGCACGATGCTGGACAGCGAGGAGAAGATTACTGTAACCGGGGCAGCGGAATCGGCAGCAGAAGCCATTGAGGAAGTGAAGCAGCAGCCGCCCGACGTGGTGCTGATGGACCTGCGGATGCCGGACATGGAGGGCGTTGAAGGCATTATGGAACTGCGGCGCCTCTGCCCGGACACGCGCATTCTGGTGCTGACGAACTATGAGGCAGACGATTACATTCTCCGCGCGCTCCAGGCAGGGGCGATGGGGTATCTGCTGAAAAGCACGCCGCAGGCGGAAATTGTGCGCGCCGTCGAGATGGTGCATGACAATCAGCGCTATCTTCCGGAAAGGATCAAAGACCGTCTTGCGGAGATCGTATCGCGGGAAGAGCTGACGCAGCGGGAGATCGAAGTACTGAGGCTGGCGGCCCGAGGGCATACGAACAAGGAGATTGCGCAGCAGCTTTTCATCAGCGACAAGACGGCGCGCAACCACATGGCAAGCTGTCTGGTGAAGCTGGGCGCCAGCGACCGGACCGAGGCAGTGACAACGGCCATCAAACGCGGGCTGATCCAGCTGGCCGACTAACCCGAGAGGGACTTTACAGCAGCGCTTTGCTAACCAGCGGCGGGCACTGAGACCGGCGGCAGCTTGCCGCGGAGCTTCCTGAAAAAGCGCTTCAGGGGCCTTTCCGGTTGCAGGCGTGCGATGACGTGCACCCTTGTGCCCTTTCCCGGCGTGCTGTGGATGTGCAGAACCGCGCCCACGTCCCGCGCCCTTTTCTGCATGCCCCGCAGGCCGAAACCGGTGCTCTCGGGGCGGACCTCAAAGCCGCGGCCATCATCTTCAATCACCAACTCGACAGTATTTCTGCTGTAAACCAGGGTCAGGAAAAGAAGATTCATCTCAGAGTGGTTGACCGCATTGACAATGGCCTCGCGGCCAATGTGTAGCAGGGCATCGGCCAGACGCAACGGTAAGGGTTTCACGGGTCCAAGGGACTCGGCCAGCACGTGGATGCGGTCTCCAGCCAGGGTCCTGGCGATGTCCCGCAGGGCGGCAAGAAGGTCGCGGGTAAAAGGCAGCGGCGAGCCCAGCATGGCGATGGTCCGGCTGGCTTCTTCATGGCATCTGCGCACCAACTGATAGGAAACCTTCAGTTGTTCTGCGATCTCGGAGAGGTCCGCAGAACCACGATGTGTGATGTTGTGGTAGATGCCCTGGATCTGGTAGCCGATTCCGGCAAAGCTCTGCGCCATGGTGTCATGAATATCGTGTGCGAGGCGCTCACGTTCCTGGGCGATGGTGTGAACCTTCCACTGGCGGAGCCGAAAATAGACGAGCTGGGACAGCAGCAGGACGGCGAGGATGCCGGTGAAAAGGACGGTCACGTGCCCGGGTGTCCACCAGGGCGGCGAAGGAAGATCTTCGGGGTGCTCGACGGAAGGGGCATGACGTTGGATGTCGAGGTAGTCGTTCCAGGTGGCGGGTGCAATACGGATGTTCCGCCAGAAGGCGCCGGGATTGAGGGAGCGAAGACCAATGCGGCCGCTGCTGATGCAGCCCGGCTCCTCAAAGGCCATCCAGGCGGTCGCGCCGCTGGCCAGATTTTGTACTGAGGCTGCGAGGTTGCAGTCATAGGCAACGACGCGCATCCGATACCAGGTATTGGGCTGTACGCCTCCCGGTACGGCAACTGGGCGGGCTTCGCGCCATCCGAAATCAGAGCGGCCAATGACCAGGCTTTCGTCCAGAGTACGCAGTCCGATGTAGTAGCCGCTGTAGGTGTCAGTACCTTTTGCAGGATCGCGGACACGCAAGACGAGCCCCATGTCGGCATTGGGGCTGGTGAATTTCATCTCCGCGGTGAGGGTGTAATTGCGCCAGTCCTGCGCGCCGGTCAGCAGCTTGGCCCCGCGTTCGTAGGACTGGTTGGAGACGGTGCCGCCGCCGATGGTCCAGTTGCCGCCCAGGGGCTTCCACTCGTTCTTGGATGGGGAGTGAAGGTCATAGGTCAAGCAAGGGACGGGGGCGGCGGAGGAGAAGGGCCGGAGCCAGGAGCAGATCCACAGCGCTGCGGCGGCAGCGGTGCAGGCGGTGAGAAGAAACCATGAAGACGAGCGCATGATCGGGGGCCTCATGCTTTTTGAATCTGCGGCTTGCGCCGGACGCACAACGACAGTTTGAGATAAGGATATGTCAAATGACTTATTTGTAAATAGGTCATTTGACATATTGCCACAGAGTGCAACGAGCACGTAACTTCAGGGTGCTGGATTTGTGGAATCGCTACCATCGTTGAATGGAATCCTTACCATACAAAAGCAAAAACGTAACAAGGATGTAACTGGAGGCAGATCATGCGCATAGGCAGTTGGAAGGCCGCGTTTCTGGCAATCGTAATTTTCTCGTCTTTTGCTGCGGGACGCGCACAGGAATTCCGCTCTGTGCTCACAGGGCTCATCACGGACCCTTCCGGAGCGGTGGTGACGAACGCCACGGTGACGGCAGTGAACACTGCGTCGGGCACATCGTACAGTGTCCAGACAAGCAGCAAGGGTGTTTACTACATTCCTTACATGCTGCCGGGGACCTATTCGGTGACTGTACAGGCAAACGGTTTCAAGACGGCGGTGCAGGACAAGGTGCTGCTGCTGGCTTCGCAGACCTTCAACCAGAACTTCACTCTAGAACTGGGGTCAGTGGCCCAGCAGGTGGTGGTGAACACAGCGCCGCCGCAACTGGAGACGACGACGGGCTCGGGTGGAACGGTGATCGACCAACGCACGCTGCAGAGTGTTCCGCTGAATGGCGGGCAGTCGTACATGCTGATCGGGACCACACCGGGCAGCCAGTTTACGCAGACGCAGTTTGGAACGGGTGGGTATTCCGGTACGCGCGGCTGGGACGTGACGAACTCTTACACGATTGGCGGCGGCATTGTCGGCAACAACCAGTTCACGCTGAACGGTACAAACATCACCAGCCAGTATGGGTATGACAATCACAGTCCGGGAGAATGGACGGTTTCGCCGAACATTGACAGCATCGAGGAAGTAAATGTCATGACCACGACCTACGATGCGCGATATGGAAGAACGAGCGGCGGCATTGTGAATGTGGTGACGAAGGGCGGCGATGACCAGTATCACGCCAGTGCCCGCTATGCGTATGAAGGGTCGTTCATGAATGCGAACACCTTCCAGAACAACCTGGCTGGGTCTCCGCGGCAGGGCGAGGTGCAAAACCAATGGTGGATCACCGCAGGGGGACCGATCATCCGCAAAAAGCTGTTTTTCTTTTTCGGATTTGAGGGATATCGGCAGTCGCTGGCCGGCTCCACGCTGATCAATGTCCCTCCTGCGTATCTGCGGCCGGGATATAACGGGAACCCGGGAGTGGATTTCGGACTGGTGCAGAAGATGGACCCGCAGGAGTTCCCGAACGGTGAGACGATCTTCCAGCCGGGGACGGCGCAGTGTCTGGACGGAGGTCCGGCGACCAGTTGCAGCAGCGACCATGTGGTGCAGACACCGTATCCGAACAACACGCTTCCCGGCTCGCAGATCAACAGCACGGCCACGGCGGTACTCAAATATATTCCGCTGCCGAACATTCCGGGGACTGACAATCTGGCGCGTGGGGCCAACTATCTGGCGCATACGCCGGACCTATATAACTACAACCAGCCGCAGGTGAGGGTGGACTATAACCTGACGGACAAGACGAAGATGTATAGCTACTTCCTGTACTGGAAGGGCAATGAAAACCGGAGCCAGAACGGGCTGACCGGGATCGCCTCGCATGGAAATATCAACTGGATCCATCAGAACTGGGTGGCGACGCAGGACCTGACGCATGTCTTTTCGCCGACGCTGGTCGGAGACTTCAAGATTGCTTTTGACCGCTTCTACGAATCCTCGCCGGACGGCGATTTTTCACAACAGACAGACCCGAGCACGATTGGGCTGGCGATGCCGCTGCCGGACACCACTTCAGGCAAGTATCTGCCGGAATTTACCGTGGGCGATGGCTGGGGCACGGGGCTGCTGAGCGGGAACACGGTCTTTGGCAACCAGATCAACTCAGATGTGACCAATAACTATGCGTTCAATGCGGACCTGACCAAGACGGCGGGCGCGCATACGCTGGAGTTTGGCGGAGAGATCGACGAGTTCCAATATGGCGGACGGCCTTATAGCGGCGGTCACCCGAACGGCGACTTTGGGTTTAACTCCGGGTGGACCCAGTTCAATCCACATAATGGAAACTGCTATCCGATTGTTCCGGGGAGCGGGAACTCCAATACCTGCTCTTCCAATACGCCGAACGGTTCCTCGCTGGCATCGTTTTATCTGGGACTGCCTTCTGGCGGGGGCATTGACTGGATCTACTCCTTGATGGAAGGTTATCCGGTCTATGCGATCTACTTCCAGGACAACTGGCGCGTGAACCATCGGCTGACGCTGAACCTGGGTCTGCGCTACGATGTGCAGCGCGGGTTACGCGAGCGCTACAACCATCTGAACCGGGGCATGTGCCTGACTTGCGTCAATCCGCTGACCAATGACGCGACCTATCAGGCCAATGTAGCCAATGCAGCCAATGTGGCGGCGTGGCAGGCTGCAGGTATTAACCCCACATCCCTGCAACAGGTGCTGGGCGGGGTCCAGTTTGCGGGAGCAGGCGGCCAGTCCCGGGATGCATATGACACGGACTGGTCGGATGTAGGGCCGCGCATTGGCTTTGCGTTTGTTCTGGATCCGAAGACGGTCGTTCGCGGCGGATGGGGCCTGATGTACTCCTATGGGCTGGAGGGCGGTTCGAGCATCGGTGAGGCACAGACCACGAACTACACGACCTCCCTGGATGGCGGGAACACCCCGACCAACTACTTCCAGACGGGGCAGCCCTTCGCAAGCGGACTCATCAAGCCTACAGGCAACAGTTTGGGACTGCTCACGGACCTGGGCAATGGCGGCGTACAGGTCGACTTCCCGGACCGCAAGGTCCCGATGGAGCAGATCCTCTCGTTTGGGATCCAGAGGGAGCTGCCGTGGGCGATGGTGCTCGATGCGCGCTATGCCGGAAACTTCAGCAGCCGTCTGCGCACCTTCCTGTGGATCAATGGGACGGCGACGCTGGCACAGTTGAAGGCGGCACAGGCCAATCCGCAGATCTGGGACCAGCAGGTCCCGAACCCGTACTTCAATGTACCGGGAATTTCCGGACCGGGACAGTGCGGGACCTCCTCGACGGTGGAGGCGATTGCGCTGATACTGCCGCTGTCGCAGTATTGCTCGCCGGGCGGCACGGGACTGGTGGGACAATACAACGCTCCGCTGGGCCGGAATTGGTATGACGGACTTGAGGTAAAGCTGACCAAACGCGCCAGCCACGGGCTGACCTTCAACATGGCCTACACGTATTCGAAGACGATGAATGGCGACGGTTACCAGAACGGGTGGCCGTTCCAGGACTACTTCCAGATCCACCAGCTAGCGGGCACGGACCGCACGCATGTGTACTCGCTGACCAGCGTATGGGACCTGCCGTTTGGTCGGAAGGGCATGTGGGGGGCGAATGCTTCGCGACTGGTGGACTCGCTGATTGGCGGCTGGACTGTGAGCAGCGTCTTCAATGCTCAGAGCGGGTTTCCTGTAGGAGTGAATACGGGCTGGTGGTATACGTGTCCGGGGACGAGCTATCGTCCGGCAGGCGGGACCTCAGTCGGACAAGGACGCTGGTTCAGCAACGATACCAGTTGCTGGCAGGGTATTCCGGCATGGGGCCTGATGAATCTGAAGGGGACCACGGCACAGGTGCGGAACCCGATTATGCCAAACCTGGACGCCTCCGTGCAGAAGACGGTGCCGATCTCAGACAAGCTGGACTTCCAGCTTCGACTGGACGCATTCAACGCCTTCAACTCGGTACTCTTTGGCGGCCCGGACACCAATCCGGGAGATGGACCGGCGAGCTATAGCCCCACCTCCGGGTGGAGCGGTTTTGGAACGGTTGGTCCGACGCAGCAGAACTTCCCGAGGATCCTTCAGATTTCAGGGAAGATCAGTTTCTAGAACGAGATTTCCGGGTCCCTTGCCGCGACATTGGTCTGGTTCCGGCAGGGGACTTTTTCTTTTGGAAATGAGCGCTGGTCCCGGCAGGAAGGGGAGCCGGTGAATTGAGGTCATATGCAGGGGAAGTGCTGTTGGGGGTTGCTGGCTGCTTTATTGCTGGCAGGACAGGGATTCTATGGGCAACAGAAGAAGCCAGTAGATTATGTGAACGGGCTGGTGGGAACGGCGCCGCTCGATGAGCAGAAGCTCATCGGAAACGCTCCACCACCGGGGGAACTGCTGTATTCGGGCTTCACTTCTCCGAATGCGGTGCTGCCGCATGGTGCAACGGACCCGGGGCCGATCAATGCAAATCTGGACCTGGAATATCCGGCAGGTGTCCGCGCGCCATACTTTTACCCGAACCGGATGATCTATGGGTTCAGCACCGGGGTGCGAGGCGGTCCGGTCGTGATGCCAGTAACAGGAGACTGGACGGTGCCACCGCAGCGCAGCGCCTCGGTGTATGACAAGAGCAAAGAAAGGTCCTCGCCCGGATACTACAGCGTGTCTCTGGACGACTTTGATGTCCAGGTGGAAGTGACGGCGACCACGTGGACTTCCCTTTTCCGCTTCACCTTTCCAGAGTCGGAGAAATCGCACATCCTACTGGACCTGGGGCGGCGCGGCGGCGATGTGGAGATTGTGAATGACCATCTGGTGCGGGGGAAATCGCGAGATGGCAGCCGATATTTTGTGGCGGAGTTTTCGCGGCCATTCCGCATGTCAGGGACCTTCCGGCAGGAGCCGCCTTCAGACCCGCAGCGGGGAGACATTCTGGGGTGGGCAGATGTCAGGCCGGGGGAACGCAGCATCTCAGGGCATTTTGCCGGGGCGTATCTGCGCTTTGCCACAAAGCAGGGCGAGCAGGTCTTGATGAAGGTGGCATCAGGCCTGAGCTATGAGATGGCTGAGCAACGACTCCAGCAAGAAGATCCTGGCTGGAACTTCGAGCGTGTGCGGGAAGAGGCCAGGGCGGCATGGGCAAAAAAGCTGAACCAAATTGAAGTGGAGGGTGGTACGGAAAAAGAGAAGATGCTGTTCTACTCCTGCCTGTATCACTCCTTTGCCAGTCCGCACCTGCTGGCGCGCAAAGGCGAGCGGTTTTTCGGAGAAGACAAAAAGCTGCATACTGCCGAATTTGACCGCTATGATCAGGTGCCGCTGTGGGACACGGGCCGGAACCAGGTGGTGCTACTGACGCTGCTAGAACCGGAAACGAAGGTCGACATTCTGCGTTCGCAACTGGACATTGCGCGCGAGACAGGCTACATGGGCACGTCTTTCCACGGAGACAATGCGGACCTGATGTTTCTGGGCGACTGGGAGCGCGGACTGCAATTTGATTGGGCCGCGGCCTATGAGTATCTGCGCAAAAATGCAATGGACCCGAATGGTCCCCGGCCCTATCTGGCCGAATATCTGGAGAAGGGATGGATCTCAGACTTCATTCCGAAGGACGAGAACCCCAGTCCTCCGTATGCGGATGGCAAGGCCGGAGTGGCGACGACGCTTGAATATAGCTGGGACGACCATGCGCTGGCCCTCTATGCACAGAAGCTGGGCAAAGCGGATGATGCCGCGATGTTTCTGAAACGCGCCCACAACTATAAGAATGTCTTTGATCCTTCCACCGGATTTATGCGCGGCAGAACGGAAGATGGAAGTTGGATATCACCTTTCGACCCGCGGGAGCCATATTACAACTTCATGATGAAGGAAGCTTCGGGATGGTCCACGCTATGGCTGGTCCCGCATGATGTTCAGGGCCTGATGGACCTGCTGGGAGGAAGAGAGAAATTTGCCGCGAAGCTGGATGAATTTTTCACGACCCCATACACAGCAAAGGGGATCTGCCGCGACTGCACGGGGGTGATCGGGCAGTATGTCCAGGGCAACCAGCCGGACCAGCAGGCAGCCTACTATTATGACTGGGCGGGGCAGCCATGGAAGACGCAGGAGCTGACGCGACGCATCCTCAGACTCATGTATGGCAGCGACCACACGGGACTGGCTTTTCCGGGAATGGATGATCAGGGGGCAACCTCGTCTTGGTATGTGATGAGCGCGCTTGGGTTCTATCCGGTGGACCCTTCGAGTCCGGACTACATCCTGGGCAGCCCGATCTTCAGCCGCGCCGTCATCCATATGGGCAATGGCAAGGATTTCACGATCGTAGCCAGAAACAATTCATCCAGAAACATTTATATTCAATCGGCAACCTTGAATGGCAAACCGTGGAACAAGCCCTGGTTCAGCCATGCTGATATCGCCAAGGGTGCTACGCTGGTGCTGACGATGGGGCCCACGCCGAACCAGAACTGGGGGAGCGCGCCGGATGCCGCACCCCCTTCGATGACCTCAAGATGAGCACAGTGTGCTCTAACGGAACTGAAGGTCCACGCCGCGGCCGTTGTCCGGTACGGTGACGGAAACGCAGTTTACGGACTTTTCCAGAGGCAACGTCGCTGTACTGCTCTGGACGGCAACCTGGTCCTTCTGTGGAGACCAGCCGTACACCTCGATGCGTACCTCTTTCCACCAGGCGGGATAGCTGCCCTGATGCGGGCCGAGATGGACTTCGAGTCCCGTGCTGTTGAGCTGGCAGGAGGAATCCATGCGGAGGTACTCGCCGCGGCGGTAATTGTAGGTGGTGCCGTCGTCGAGATAGAGGCTGCCGTGACAGTGGTCTCCGGTGTAGATGCGCAGCGTGAGGGGGCCTTGTGGCGTGTCCATGGTGCTCTGCGTAAGCGGGGCGAGGGGCAGGATGGTACCTCCGCGCACGAAGACAGGAAGCGTGGCCAGGTCGGGACGGACCCGAGTGGTCAGTACAGGTCCGGAGGAGCTCTGCGGCTGGCCATTGCCTTTGAGGGCCGCGGGTTTGCCTACTTTCTCTCCGGTCCAGTAGTTGTACCACTGCGCAGAAGGAAATTCGACGTCGTAATCGTCCATTTTGTCTGGAAAGGGGGCGCCGGCAATCAGGAGGTCGGGGCCCAGGAGAAATTCCTGCGAGGCGCTGGCATCCACGTCGATGGGGTGCCGGTCCGGCAGGGCGTCGGGAAATTCCAGAAAGAGCGGACGCACCATGGGCAGGCCGGTGCGAGAGGTTTCCTCGGCCAGCGTATAGAGATATGGCATCAAGCGATAGCGCTCCTCAATGTACCGTCTGCGGATGGCTTCCGCGTCGGCGCCGCCGACCCAGGGTTCCTGGTCACCAGAGTTCTTCTCTGTGTGGTCGCGGTCAATGGGTTGAAAGGCGGCCACCTCCAGCCATTTGGTGAGGAGGTCTTTTTGCGGAGTGCCGGCAAAGCCGCCCACGTCTGCACCGCTGAAGGCAAAGCCGCTCAGGCCCAGGTTTTCCAGCATGGGGGTGGTCAGGCGCAGGTGGTTCCAGGTGCTGCTGTTGTCGCCAGTCCAGGTGGCGGCATAGCGCTGACCTCCGGCATAGCTGGCGCGCGTGAGTACAAAGGGACGCTGGTTGGGCTCAAGCCGCAGGAGTCCTTCAAAGGTGCCGCGGGTGTTCTGCATGCCGTAGACATTATGGATTTCAGCATGGGTGGCCGTGCGTTTTGTGAATCCCGGTTCCTCGATGCGATGCACGACGTCGAGAGGCATGGTTTTTGTAGGGGTCTCAAAGATGGCCGGCTCATTCATGTCGTTCCAGAAACCGGCAATGCCCAGATGGTAGAAGTCGTGATAAAGGCCGCCCCACCACGCGCGCGTCTGCTGGCGTGTGAAGTCGGGAAAGACGCTGGGACCGGGCCAGACGACGCCGGTATAGACCGAGCCGTCCGGATTCTTCACAAACTCGTCGCCCGCCATGCCTGTGTCATAGGGCCTGTAGTCCTCACCTGGGGCCTTGGCGATGTGCAGGTCAGTAATGGCAACAACGTGGAAGTGTTTTGCCTTCAGTTGTTGGACCATACCAGAAAAGTCTGGGAAGCGCTGCTTGTCTACGGTAAAAGGGCGGTTTTTGTACTGGTAGTCGATGTCGAGATAGATAGCGTCGGCGGGAATCTGGTCGCTGCGCAGACGGTCTGCAATCTGCATGACACGCGCCTGGGAATCATAGCTGTAGCGCGACTGTTGGAAGCCGAGGGTCCACAGGGGCGGAAGCGGGGGCGTACCGGTGAGCCAGGCGTAGGTCTCCACAACCTGCTTCGGGTCAGGGCCATAAAAGAAGTAGCAGTCCAGAGGGCCATTTTCCGCGCCGTAGGAATAGACATCGCGCAGCTGCTTGCCGAAGTCAAAGCTGCTGCGCCAGGTGTTGTCCATGAGGACGCCAAAGGCGCGGCCTGAGCGGAAGCCCATGAAATAGGGGATGCTTTTATAGATCGGGTCAGTGGATTCCTGGAAGCCGTAGGCGTCGGTGTTCCAGAGGGTAAAGGCCTGGTCGCGGCGGTCAAGAGGGCCGGTCTTGTCGCCCAGTCCGAAGTAGTGTTCATCGAGGGGCATTGTCTTGTAGAAGCGGAAGGCATTGCCATGAAACTCGACGGGCCGCGCGTCCTGCTGGAGAACATTGCCATCGCGGTCACGAATGGTCATTCTTCCGGTGTTGCGCTCTACGGCAACCCGCAGCCAACGAGTAGCAAAGCCGACGGTGGCATCGGAGTTTTCTGCGGTCACCGAAACGGTGCTGTGCCGTGCCGAATCGAGCACGGCCCAGGAGGCGTCCTCAGGAAGCTGCTCGGTTTGCGAAATGCGGATGCGGAGAACATTGTCGCGCAGGGCGGTGATCTCCATGCGTGCAGCGCCGTCGCGAAGGTCCACTCCATTGGGAAGCGCATGGGTCTGTGTGATGTGGTCAAAGGCCGTACTTTGGGCCGAGGCGGCGACGCCGGTGAAAGACAAGAAGAGAGAACAGCATAGAGATGCAAAAAAGCGGTGGGCCATCTTGAAGTCCAGGTGCTCCGGAATTTGCAGTTATTGTTACAGATCCCAAAAAGGAGGGCCATCGGTGAGGACGGCCCCAACAGGTTAAAAGGTGAATTTTGCGGAAAGCTCCACCAGACGCCGGCCAAGTTTGTAGGGCGCAAAGCCGAAGCCGGAGGCGGGATCATATTTTGCGCTGGAGGGCGTTGCGCCCGGAGAGAGATCGGAAAGCGTCAGATTGGTCTGTGAAGCGTATCCGGTCCCGAAGCTGTTAAGCGGGTGGTTCAGAAAGTTGAAGGCGGCGATGCGGAAGTGGAGGTCGCGCTCGCCTCCCAGGCCAAAGCTTTTTTCAAGCGTAAGGTCGCTGTTGAAGTAGGCCGGACCCATGACGTAAGGGAGGATGTACTGTCCGTTGTGCCCGATCTCCGGGAGTCCGAAACAACTGCCATTGATGTACTGATGGCGGCCGAGACCCGCGCCGGGATTACATTTAAGGACGGGCTGAAGGCTGACGTCCGGGGTGCCGAGGAAGACCTGGTTGGTGACGCTGAGCTGGGTTGGATCTCCATTGGGGCCAAGTTTTCCGGAAAGGTAGAAATCCGGGCTAGCACTGATTCCGGTCTGCATATTGCCACCGCTCTGTATTCCTGTGATGCCGGAGATGAGCCAGCCGTTGACCAGCAGTCCGAGGCCCGGCTGCTGCACGTATTTGCCGAGGGCATAGGAATAGGTAGCGTTGAAGATATGGCGATGGTCGAAGTTCATCGGTCCATAGTTGTGGGGGATGTTGAAGGGATCGATGGCCGCGGTCCAGTTAAAGTTTGCCGCGGAGCCCAGGATGCCCAGCGCTTTGGACCAGGTGTAGTTGAATCCGTAGTTGAGCCTTCCCGACTGCCGTTGCAGTACGGCCTGCAGGGCGTTGTAGTTTGCGTAGGTGTTGTGGCGGGGAACGGTGATGGTCTGATATTCGGGATAAGGGCGCCACAGCTGCACATCGCTGGCCTGCAGGGCCTGCACCTCCAGCGGTGTGCAGATGGCCGCGGCGCATTTGCCGGGGGCCAGTCCCGCCGGATGCGGTGTATAGAGCGCGCCCACGGGCAGTGCATTCAGATTGTTGAGCACGACAGACTGGGTGGAGCCATTGTTCATGAGCGAGTTGCTGTTGTTGCCGGCATAGGTGAGCTGGAAGATGGCCTTTTGCGGCAGCTCCTGGGCAAAGCTCACGCTGTAACTGTTGGTGACTGGCTCTGTATCGTCTCCCCGATACAGGCCGAAGGTGCTGGTGGCAAGGCCGCCAGCAGTGATGGGCATATGCAAAGTATTGATTCCGGCGAGGGTGACGCCGCCGAAGCCGAAGAGGTTCGGTTCACGCAGGCCGGAGGAGTTGGCGAAGGCATTGGTCACGTCCACAATGGAGTCATGCATCCGGTATGAGCCGTAACCGCCGCGCAGCACAGTCCTGCCCGTGCCGAAGATGTCCCAGGCAAAGCCCGCGCGCGGCTCAAAGAAGAGCGCAGTCGAACCAGTGCCGGAGTTGGGGACGGACTTATCCAGGGCATGCCAGGTGAAACCGGGCAGAGGGTTTTGTGGTGAGGCCGGTTCAGCGATCGTGGCAGGATTCCAGACAGCGGCGCCGAAGCCATGCGCATCCTGCCAAGCGCCGAGATGCTCTACGCGCAGGCCATAGGTCAGGACAAAGTTGGGGCGCATGCGCCAGGTGTCTTCACCATAAAAGCCGACGTTCCAGAAATAGAGGTTGGTGCGAGGCAGGAAGTTCTGCTGGTCGAAGCTCTGGACTTCGCCCTGCATAAAGTTGGCCAGATAGTTTCCGCTGGTGTAGTACTGTGGTCCAAAGGCCGGCGAGCCATCGGGGTTGAGGCCGTTGTAGTCATGGAACGGAGTGCCTGCAGGGGGAAAGTAGTACATGCGGATGGCGCCGTTGGAGTCTCCGTTGGTAATGGTCTGGTTATTGGTGATGCGCTCCAAAAAGACGCCAGTCTTTACGGTGTGCTGCCCCCAGACTTTGGTCAGATTGTCGCCCAGGCTGGGCTGGAACTTCTTGAGCGAGGGCGAGCCGTAGGAGTAATCGGGCTGGATGGCAAGGGGAAGGCCATCATAGCCGTAGTCCTGTAACTGGGGGAAGTTTTTGCTGCCGTTGTTGTAGATGCCCTGGTAGGGATAGTGGATGGCCGCGCTGGTGAGTGCCGATGGCGTCTTGGCGTCAAAGGCCTGGGTGAAATAGACAAAGGTGCCGGAGAGTTCGTTGGTGAGGGTGGAGGAAAAAATGGTGACATAGTTGGCCGCCGCCGTGTGCACGTGAATGTCATTCAGCACACCGCCTCCGGGCGTGTTGACCGAGCCCATGGGACCGCCAGGCGAATAATAAGGGACCTGGGGCTGGCCCTGACGCTCTTCCTCATAGGTATAGCGAGCAAAGAGGTGGTTGTTTTCGTTGATGGCGTCATCCACGCGTCCGGTGGCCTGCCAGAGATTGTTGTTTACCAGATTCTGCGTCGTGTAGTTGTAGCCATCGGTGCCGGTCGGCTTATTGGGCAGCGGCAGCAGGTTGTTGATCAGTGCCATGGCCCCGGGATCCAGCAGTCCAGAGGGGAGTTGCCCATTGGTGATGGCGGAGCCGTCTTTGGCAACCGTTGGAACATTCGTGAGGTTGCCGTAGGCACCGCCCTGATAGTTCGGGCCGAGATAGTTTTGCAATTCGGAGGCGCTGAAGTCGCCTTTGCGCATCTGGGCCGTAGGGACCAGGGCATGAATGATGGAGCTTCCAGCGCTGCCGTATGCATAGATGTCATGCTGGGCGTCATATTCGGCGCCGGCGAAGAAGGTCAGTTTTCTGCTGTGGGGAACCGGACCACTGAAGGTGGCTCCGGGATAGACATAGCGGTCGCCGGGGCGCGGAATGCCATTGAAGTTCGCCAGCCAGTCATTGGAATTCAGTTGCGGCGCGCGGGCGAAGGTATACAGTGAGCCGTGATAATGCTGGCCGCCAGCTTTGGTGACTCCGGTGATGACCACCGGACCGTTGGGCTGCGATGCGCCGAAGTTTGAGGTCTGCACATGGACCTCAGAGACCATGGAGTCATTGATGTTCTGAAGATTGGCGCCGAAGTTGCCGGCATCGGTCAGGTTGGCACCATCCAGTGTGAGCGTAATGCCAGCGACCGGAGCACCGTCGGAGGCGTAGGGGGTCTGCTGGCCAATCTGCACCTGCGAAAAATCCGGGGCGGTGTTGGTGGGGCCAAGGTTGCGGATGGCGAAGCCGGGGAGGACCTTGAGCAGCTCGGTCGCGTCGCGCCCCTGAATGGAAAGCTGGTCGAGCTGGTTGGCGCTGATGGTGGCGCTCAGTTGACCATTGTCCAGAGGGATGCCGCCTACGGTCTCCTGAACAGCGACGGTCTGTGTGGCGCTGCCGACGTTCAGCCGGATGTCGGAGACGGCGCGGTTGTCGCCCGGGTCCAGATGAATGCCATTGCGGACGAAGGTGGAAAAGCCAGTCCTTTCCACGGTGAGGTTGTAGTCGCCGCTGGGGAGCGCGGCGAAGGTGAATGCGCCGGATGCGTTGCTGGTCACCATGCGCAGATCTCCGCTATGAGCGTTCTGCAGCGAAACGGCAGCGCCAGGGACCACTGCGCCACTCTGGTCCAGTACGATTCCGCTCAAAGATGCTGCACCTACCTGTGCGAGCGCCCGGCCGACTGCCAGTGAGAGCAGCAGGGGGAGAACGCACAGCAGGCAGATTCGATTGATCGTTGTTTTCTGCATCGACATGCCTCCATAAAGGGCCTTCCGATTTTTTTCTGAAGACCGGAGTGCTTTATAGGGGCCGAAACAGAGAAGAGAGAAGTTCCTTGCGGCAGCGATACGGAAAAATTAACCGTTAAGAGCTGCTGGAAGATGCTTGTAGGAAAGGACTTGGAGCCGGAGGTACGGTCGAAGGCCGTGTCCGCTATAATCGGCCTTTGTGGCGGGTTGAAGGAAGCAAATGCAGGCGGATTCGATTGCCGAGGGCCATCCGGTATGGACTGAGGCCGAGAAGAGAGCGGTGCTGGAACAGGTAGAGCGTCTGCTGGCCAGTCCTTACTTCAGCCATAGTCGCCGCTTTCCTACCTTTCTGCGTTTTGTAACGCAGCAGACGCTGGCGGGCGAAACCGAGCTACTGAAGGAACGGACGCTCGGCATCGAGATCTTTGGTCGCGCGCCAGACTACGACACCTCTTCTGATCCGATTGTCCGCGTGACGGCGGCGGAGATCCGCAAACGGATCGCACAGTATTATCAGGAGCCGGGGCATGAGGAAGAAGTGCGGGTGCTGCTGCCGGCCGGCTCCTATGTGCCCCAGTTCCAGTGGATGCAGAAGACCGGCGAGGCGCAGCATACAGAACCGGAGCGGCACGATGCTCCGGCTGCGGAGGGCCAGGCCTCTCCAGAGCGAAGAGATGTGCGACACGTTTCCCGCTGGACGGCCGGAATTGTCCTTGCCTCCCTGCTGGCTTTTGCAGCGGGACTGTTGTGGCGGGCAGAGCAGCATTCGCCGCTGGACGTTTTCTGGGGGCCGGTGCTGCATTCGCAAGACCCCGTCCTGCTGTGCATCGCAGACCAGAACCAGTATTCCGTCATCGCCCTGCGGGACGCGACCGACCCCAGCCGCCAGAGCCTGCTCAAGGACAATCTGAGCGCGGTAGTCATGGACGACGTGAGCGCGATTGTGAAGATTGCAGGACTGATGCAGGCCAATGGCAGAAAATACAGCCTGAAGGGCGAGGGGACGACGGAGCTGAGCGACCTGCGCAATGGTCCGACGGTCTTCATCGGCGCATTTGATAATGCCTGGACGCTGCGTCTGACCCAATCTCTGCGCTATCACTTTGGCAACAACGCGGAGATGACGAAGTTCTGGATTGCAGACGCTGCGAGCAAACAGCCTCCGGTGTGGCTGGTGGACCGCACGCAGCAGGAGGCCACGAACAACTATCGCGACTACGCCATTGTGGCGCGCTTTTTGGACACGACGACCGGAAAGCTGGCCATTGTCGCGGCCGGGATCGCGCGAGGCGGGACCATCGCGGCGGGAGAATTTCTGACCACGCCGGCATATCTCAATGCGCTGGCCAAGGGCTTCTCTGCAGGCAGCAGCCAGAACATGGAGATTGTCCTGAGCACCGAGATCATCGGCGGGCAGCCGGGAACGCCCAGGATTGAAGCCGCCTATTTCTGGTAAGGGCGCGCGGCTGTCTATCATCAAGACATGGAAACGGATGTGTTCCCCCTTCCGGAAGAGAGCGCCGCAGGCAGAAGTCCTGGTGAGAGAGTGTACTCTCCGGTGGCGCCCTGGTGGCACACAGCGGTGCTGCTTGCTCCAATCTTGTTCTTCTCCCTGATGGGAGGGCAGCGCGCTGCGCGCCAGAATGCGGGAGAGCACCATGGATTGCAGTATCTGCTGACGATGGTGTGGGAGTGGGTCCTGGCCGCGCTGGTGCTGTGGGGCATCCGGCTGCGCGGTGTGCCTTTGCGAAAACTGCTGGGAGAAAGACGCGCGTCTGCCGCGGAGTGGAAGACAGACCTGCTGCTTGCTGCTGCGTTCTGGATTACAGCCAGCATGGTGCTGGCGGTCCTTGGCCTGCTCCTGCAGTTTGCTCATGTCGCCTCTCCGCAGAAAACGCTCGCGCTGCTGGCCCCGCGGAATGGGACCGAAGTGACACTTTGGATTCTCCTGAGCATCTCGGCCGGGACCTGTGAAGAGCTGGTGTTTCGCGGATATCTGCTCCAGCAGTTTGCCAGCTTGAAGGACCGTCTGTGGGTGGGTGTGGTGGTTTCCTCTTTGTTGTTTGGCATGGCGCATGGATATGAAGGAGTGGCAGGGATCCTTGCCATCACCGCATATGGAGCGATGTTCTGCGCATTGGCCATCGGCAGAAAGAGTCTGCGCGCAGGAATGATGGCACATGCGTGGCATGACATTGTTTCAGGCGTGGCGCTGATGCTGCTTCATCACGCACACGTGATGTGAGATGTGCAACGCTGCTGCGTCGTGTTTCGGTGCGGAGCACAAAGAGATTTTGCCTTTATTTTTTTCTTGACACTTGTTTCACAGCACTCTATACATTCGTTAACTGCGGCGAAGCAGTTCCGCAGTACACGAACAGGGAGAATAGAAACTATGGCAACGAAAAAGGCAGCCAAAAAGGCAACGAAGAAAGCAGCAAAGAAACCTGCGAAAAAGAAATAACTTCGTTCCAGGCAACACAGAAGGGGGACGCACCGAGCGTCCCCCTTCGTGTTTCTGTGAGAATCAAGAGAAGATGACACGTCGACGCTGGATTGCCGATACATGGAATGAAAGCACGGCCTCGCTGACCGGGGAACAGGCCGCGCACCTGATTCGCGTTTTGCGCGCGCAGCCGGGCACGGAATATGACATTGTGGCCGGAGACCGCGTGTGGCACGCCGTGATTGCCGGCATCAGCGGCGATGCAGTGCGCTTCAATCTGATTGCGGAGGTAGAAGCCGATCCGGCGCTGCCGGTGACACTGCTGCTTTCCGTCTTCAAATTCGACCGGATGGAATGGGCGATTGAAAAAGCGACGGAGCTTGGCGTCGAGCGGATCATCCCCATGGTTGCGCGGCGCAGCGAAAAACACCTGGTGCAGTCGGCAGAAAAACGTGTCGAACGCTGGCGGCGCATCGCGCGGGAGGCCGCACAGCAATCGCGGCGGTCCGACGTTCCGCAGATTGAAGATGTCGTTCCGCTGAAGACGGCCGCCCGCCAGGCCACCGAAGCGGTGCGGCTGCTTCTGGCCGAACAGGAGCGCTCGACGACGCTGCGTCACGCCGTGGAAGAGGCGCTGCGGAATGCGGGGGAGGAAATGCCGGCCATCCGCATGGCCGTGGGTCCGGAAGGAGGATGGACGGCCGAGGAAGAGGCGCTGTTTGATGCAGAAGGATGGAAGGCCGTCAGTCTGGGTCCGCGCATTCTGCGTGCAGAGACGGCGGCGATGACGGCGACCGCAGTGGTCTCGGCCCTGTTGGAGTAAAAGCGCTAAGGTACAATCAATATTCGGAGAGTTTTCCCGCGTGGCCTTGAGCGCCCGCATCCTGAGAAGGTCCCAGAACCAAAGAGCAAGGAGTTTTTTATGGCGATTCCCGCCACACAGATGCGTCCGGGCATGATCATCCGGCACAACAATGAACTACACGCGGTGTTTTCTGTCGAGCACCGCACACCAGGCAACCTGCGTGCTTTTATCCAGGCCAAGCTGCGCAATCTGCGCACGGGGGCCATGTTTGAGCACCGTTTCCGCTCTGCTGACGCGATTGACCGCGTGGTGGTGGATGAGGTGCCGATGGAGTTTCTTTACAACGACGGCGATGATTACTATTTCATGAATACGGAGAACTACGAGCAGACGCATCTGAAGCGCGATACGCTGGGCGATGCAGTGGAATATCTGACGCCCAACCTTCAGATTACCGTCTCCTTTTTTGATGGAAAGCCGGTGGGCATCGAACTGCCGGCGACCGTGGAGCTGACCGTGGTGGAGACCGAGCCGGGAC
This sequence comes from Pseudacidobacterium ailaaui, assembly GCF_000688455.1. Lineage (NCBI taxonomy): Bacteria > Pseudomonadati > Acidobacteriota > Terriglobia > Terriglobales > Acidobacteriaceae > Pseudacidobacterium > Pseudacidobacterium ailaaui. Next base: position 1,438,585 of record NZ_JIAL01000001.1, on the reverse strand, counting down.
TGAAGTCGGCCACGGCCTCTTCGGTCACCAAGCCGGCCAAGACGGAAACCGGACTGGTGGTGCAGGTGCCTCCGTTCATCAATGAAGGCGAGCGGATCCGCGTAGATACGGCGGAAGGAGCGTATCTGTCTCGCGCCTGAGAGCAAACAGTGTTCTTCTCTGCAGCGGCTGCGGACCCCCGGAGGGACGCAGCCGTTTTTGCCATAGCGGGCGGCCCAGGCCAGGTCCTTCGGAGGGCCTTGACTGAATTGATTGGGGCAGGTGTCTCCGCTGCTGTGGACCCTGGAAAAGTTTCATACGAAGAAAGCGCCAGCGGGCGTAGGATGAAGGCCAGACCGGATGAAGGTAAAAAAGACATCTCCTAACCTGCTGTGGTTTTTTCTGGGACTTTATGGGGTGGCCAGTCTTCTGTACTGGCTGGTGCTGGCGCTCAGTACATGGGCGGCCGCGGCGCATCCTGATGACCACGTGCGCAATCCGTTTTCCTTGAACCGGGACAACCTTGTCATCCGCGATGTGCAGCCGGAGGCCCGCGCGGCGGGCGTGCCGGAAGGGGCGGTGTTGCAGTCGCTGAACGGTGTTCCGTACCAGGCAGCCGAATGGGACGGCACACTGAACAGTGCGCACCCGGGCGACATGATGGACATCGGCTTCCGCCGCAGGGATGGAAGCACGGGGGAAGCGGTGGTGACTCTGGTGACCTTACGCCAGGACCCGCGTCTTCCTTCTCCGGCGGTGTTTCGGGCCCAGACGTTGGTCTTTTCTGCCGTCTCGCTGGCCTGCTTGCTGATGGGCCTCTGGGTGGTGCTGGCCAAGCCGCTTGAAAGGAACGCATGGCTGCTGCTGGTGCTGCTCACAGCGCCAAGTGTCATTTTCTTCAGCGGCCACGGGCTTACCAGCGGGCTGACTGGCTATGCACTGGAGGTCTGGTACATTCTGCAGCAATGCGCCATGGCCCCTGCGCTTTTTCTGTTTGGAATTTATTTTCCTGAGCCATCACGCCTGGATGCGAAGATACCGTGGCTCAAATGGGTGGTGCTGGTGCCTTTGCTACTGTGTGTTGCAGTGGGAATGCCGGCCACCTATGGGGAATTTTATGGCAGCGGCAATCCTGACTGGCTGGCGCATGCGGCCACGTGGGCCGGACACGTACAGGACTTCCTGAACCTGATGTGCGTACTGCTGTATCTGCTGCTGACGGTGGACAAGCTGCGCTCGGCATCCACGGAAGATGCGCGGCGCAGGTTGCGCGTGCTGACGGCGGGAATGGGAGCCGGCCTGACGGCCCTGCTGTTGATCTTTGTTCTTCTGCCTCATTTTGGCATCACGCCCAGTGATCCGCAGCGGCTTTGGATTGCATATGTGGGGGTGCTGTTCCTGCTGCTTGCGCCCTTTACCCTGGTCTACGTGGTGCTCGTGCAGCGCGCAATGGATGTGCGCATCCTCATCCGCATGGGCGCACGTTATGCCCTGGCCCGGGCGACGCTGTGGGTCGTGCAGATTACGCTGATCGGCGTGCTGGCCGTGGAGCTGCTGCTGCCTGTCTTTGGGAAGAAGCAGCAGGGAGCCGGCGGCATCATCGGCGTGCTGGTGTTTCTCGTGATTGTGCTGCTGCTGCGGTCAGGTCTGCAAAAGCGGGCGCAGCAATGGATTGACCGGAGGTTCTTCCGCGAGGCCTATGACACCGAGCGCGTGCTGAATGATCTGGCTGAAGAGGTCCGGCGCTTTACAGAAACCGAGCCGCTGCTTGAGACCGTCGCCAAGCGCATTGCAGAAACGCTGCACGTAGGGCAGATCGCCATGCTTCTGCGGCGCGGGGAACAGTTCGTGCTGCAGCAGTGTATCGGCCTTTCCGCAAAGGACGGGCTGGCGTTGCCGGTGCAGGCCTCGGCAGTGCGATATATGACAAACACGCACCAGCCGGCGCGTCTTTACCGCGAAGACCCGGATGCCTGGTATCTGATGGCCGGTACGGCGGAGCGTTTTGCGCTGGACCAACTGAATGCTGAATTGCTGCTGCCCTTGCCGGGACGCCACGGCATGATGGGCGTGATGGCGCTGGGGCCCAAGCGCTCGGAGGCGGCATACTCTTCGGCGGACATGAAAATGCTTCAGGCCGTGGCCGCGCAGACCGGGCTGGCGCTGGAAGTAAGTGAGCTGGCGCGCTCGCTGGCCGCTGAAGCCGCGCAACGTGAACGCGTGAACCGCGAAATGGAGATCGCGCGTGAGGTGCAGGAGCGGCTCTTTCCGCAGGAGATGCCGCAGGTCCCCGGAGCGAGCATTGCTGGTTTCTGCCGTCCGGCGCAGGGCGTGGGCGGCGACTACTACGACGTCATTGATCTTGGCGATGGCCGCGTCGGGCTGGCGATAGGCGATGTTTCCGGCAAGGGGATCTCTGCGGCGCTGCTGATGGCCAGCCTGCGCGCCTCTCTGCGCGGGGTGACGCTCGACGGGCCGCGCGATTTTGCAAGGCTCATGCACAAAGTCAATCGGCTGGTGTATGAGGCCTCGGCCTCGAACCGCTATGCCACGTTTTTCTTCGGCTCCTATGATCCGGCCACAAGAGTGCTGGAGTGCGTGAATGCGGGGCATAATCCGCCGGTCCTGCTGCGCGGGCAACAGGTCCTGCGGCTGCAACCGGACGGTCCTGTCGTCGGCCTGCTGCCCGCCGCTCCTTATACGGAGCAGAGGCTGCAACTGTACCCGGGCGACGCGCTGCTGCTGTTTACCGACGGCATCAGCGAGGCGATGAACCAGGAAGATGAGGAGTGGGGCGAGGAGCGCATGATTGCCGCTGCACGCGGCGCGCACGGTCAGGCCGCCTGCACGCTGCTGGAGACCATCTTTGCCGCCGCCGATGGATTTACGGCCGGCGCCCCCCAGCACGACGATATGACACTGCTGGTGCTGAAGCTGCAGGAAGAGAAGGCAGGCAGTATTCAATGAGTGGCATCGGCCAGCATGGGGCGCATTTTCAGCCGGACCTATGGGGGGAAAACCAGCTATACTGCGCGAAGAACACTTTTGTATTTCCCCCAGGTCAAAGAGGTAACCCGATGTCCACTGTTGCACTGAAAGAAGCTGAACTTCCCCTTGCCGCCGATGATTTTAATGCGCTCGAACAGCGTGTTCTGCGCACCATTGAGCTGTTGAAAAAAGAGCGCGAAGCGCGCGCCACCGCAGAGCAGAATGCTGCCACGCTGCAGCAGCTTCTGGACGAACAGTCGCTGGAGCTGAGCCGGACCCAGGAACAGGTGCGGGCCCTTGAACAGGAACGGGAGGCCGCGCGCCAGCGCGTGGAGCGTATGTTGAAGCAACTGGATGAAATTTCTGCCTGAGAAATCCGGAACAGGAGTAGAGCAGTTGCGAAAGGCACATTCCCAGCAAGAGCCGCAGGACCCGACAGGGTTTGTCACCGTGGACATTTACGACCAAACCTACCGGCTGCGCGGACAGGACCCGGCCTATATCCAGAGGCTCGCGGAAATCGTAGACACCAAGATGCGTGCTGTGGCCGCGCAGGGCAAGACGGTAGATTCGCTGCGCGTGGCCGTGCTGGCAGCATTGAACATCGCCGATGAGTTGTCCACCCTGGAGGCGCGGTATCAGGAGCTGACCGGGACAGCCAGCAGCCGCGCCAGCAAACTTACGGGGCTGCTGGATTCCGTATTGGGCGAGGAACGCAAGATCGGCTAAAGCCGCCTGACTTGCAATCCTGTTCCACACCCGCTAGCATCCAGTTAGAAACCGGCCTGCAAAGCAGGTGGTTGTGATCCATGCCGGTTGAACCTACATTCATTGAACAGGGAGCTCGACTCGACAAATCGGTTCGGTGAGCAGTGTCCGCCAGTCCGGAATGCCTAAAGAACCGCGGGGAGTTCCCACCGTCTTAGGACGGGTTCACCGGCGCATCGCTCCACGGCCCCGCGGGTCGGTTTTGTTTTCAAAAGCAGGAAGTACTCTGCTTCCCCTACGCGCGGAAGGCCCTTGCATCCCCGTCTCTTCCAGATCGGAGCTATCGCCGTCCCCACCGAAGGTGTCCTGGTGGCGCTTTCCATCCTGGCGGCCCTGTGGATGGCCGGGTGGACTGCGCGCCGTCTGGCCCTGGACCCGGAAAGGACCTGGAACCTCTGCCTGACTGGCATTTTCACCATGCTCCTGGGTGCGCGTCTGGTGCTGGCGCTCGAACACCCGCGGGACTTTCTGGCGCATCCGTTCTGGATGCTGGGGCTGGTGACCGTGCGCAGCCCCGCAGCGTTTTACGGGGGCCTTCTGCTGACTATTTGTATCTGTTTCGGATACATATTCTGGAACCATTTGCCGCTGCGCCGTACGCTGGACTGCGTGGCCCCGGCAGCGGCCCTGGGCCTGGGCATCCGCGCGGTGGGGGCCTTTGCGGGGGGATCGGGCTATGGCACTCTTACCACCGCGCCCTGGGGAGTGGTCTATCAGCATCGTCTGGCGTGGCTGTGGTACGGGACGCCGCTGGGAGTGCGCCTGCATCCGGTGCAGCTTTATGAAGCGGCAGTGCTCCTGGGGCTGTTTGTCGTGCTGGTCCTGCTGCTGCCGCGTTCTCGGTACCCCGGGGAGATGGCCGCGCTCTTCCTCTTTGTCTATGGGGCCGAGTTGTACTTTTTGGACCGGTACCGCGGCGTTCCTGTGTGGCTGGCGGGCGGTGTGCTCTCTGCCCTGCAGGCGGGGGGCATTCTCTGCGTGCTGGCAGGCGCATTTTTTGCCTTCCGAGCCAAAGGGGCCTGAAGACCAGAGGGGGTGTTTCTGGATGCCGCCCTCAGCTGCGGTGTCCGCGCCTCTGCTTTTTGCCCGCGCGATAGAACGAACTGCACGCGAACCAGGCAAAGAGCAGGGTGACCGCGCAATAGGTGAGGAAGCGGGCATGTCCCGGGCCGGCGGCCCAGCCCTGGCGCAGTTTGTAGGCGTTGGAGGCAAAGACGATGGCAAACAGGGAGAAGAACAGGCCGGTAATCTGGAGCCAGATGATGCCGCTGGCATGGGCAAAGGGCCTCCAGATGGCCCCGCCAAAACGGCGTGCCCCGCTGGCGACAGCTTTGCCGCGCTGGGCGTACACTTGAGAAAGAGGCGGCTGGCTGCTTGCGCCCTGCGCTGCCGGGGAAGGTGGACTGGAACGCGCAGCGCGGTCCAGGAGCATCTTTGAGGCGACGCGGACGCCGATTCCGAATTTGCGGCCGACGGTGTTCGGCTCCATGAAAAAAGTTTAGCAGCCTGCCCGAATCTTTCTTGCCCTTCGTGGACATCAGAAGTAATGTAAGGCCATCGCGCCTGCGGAAACGGAGAGATGCATCTTGGACGCCCACCTGCGTAAACTCGTTCAGCAACTCGGAGAAGCCATTCACGAAACTGTGTCGGAATCGGAGCACATTGCCGGCGTCGTGCAGGACATTCGCAGACAAGGTTTTGAGGTCCTTCTGATGCTGGAGGCCACCATTGGCCTGAATGAGCTGGAACAGCAACCCGAAGCGGCATTTGAGTCATCGAATGCCGAGGACCAGCAGACAGAAGGCAGCGGGACCTTTTCCTCGCAGGACGTGCATTTTCTGCGCTCGCTCCGCATTGCCGTGCATGATGATGGGAGCACAGAGTAAAGGTTTGGTTGCCCTCTACCGCTGTTTTAAGGTAGATAACTGCTTGTAGCGCAAATCCAGCAAAGGGCGGCACAAACCGATGAAAGACACTCTGGGCGTACTTCTGGCGGGCGGCGCAGGCGAACGCCTTTTCCCGCTTACCCGCGATCGCGCAAAACCGGCGGTCCCTTTTGCCGGGAACTATCGCATTATTGATATCACGCTTTCCAATTGCATCAACTCCGGGCTGCGCAAGGTCTATATCCTGACCCAGTACAAGGCGCTGTCACTGAACCGGCACATTCGCGAAGGCTGGACGAGCGTGGTGGCGCACGAGCTGGGGGAATTCATTGAGATCCTGCCGCCGATGCAGCGGGTCAGCCCCAACTGGTATATGGGAACGGCGGATGCTGTTTACCAGAACATCTACTCCATCGGGTCGGAGCAGCCCAAACATGTCCTGATTCTTTCCGGCGACCACATCTATAAGATGGACTACGGCAAGATGCTGCAGCAGCATCTGGACTCGGGCGCAGATGTCACTCTGGCCACCCTGCCGATTGATCCGTCGGAGGTCTCTCGCTTCGGCGTGGTGGAGGTAGCGCGGTCTGGGGAAGTCATCGGCTTCCAGGAGAAACCAAAATCCACCGAGATCCGCTCGCCTTTTAACCCGGCGATGGTTGATGCTTCGATGGGCATCTATCTGTTTAACACGGACGTGCTTCTGCCCGCGCTGATCAAAGACGCCGAAGACCCGGCGTCGAAGCATGATTTCGGGCACAACATCCTGCCCGCGCTGCTGGGCAAATACAAGATGTACGCCTTCAACTTTGTGGATGAGAACCAGCAGGACGCCCTCTACTGGAGAGATGTAGGCACGCTGGACGCCTACTACGAAGCCAATATGGATGTGGCCTCGGTCTCACCCATCTTCAATCTCTACGACAAAAACTGGCCCATGCGCACGAGGGTGAGGCAGTATCCGCCGGCGAAGTTTGTTTTCGGAGAGCCGGGGCGCACGGGGATGGCCATCAATTCCATCGTCTCTGCAGGATGCATTATCTCCGGTGCGCTGGTGCGCAACAGTGTGCTTTCGCAGGACGTGCGCGTGAATTCCTACACGGAAGTGGATTCGAGCATTATTTTTTCGCATGTGAATATCGGAAGGCATTGCCGCATCCGCCGGGCCATTATTGACCGCGACGTGCACCTGCCGGAGGGCACTGTGATCGGCTATGACCAGAATGAAGACCGCCGGAACTACTTTGTGACTCCCTCAGGGCTGACAGTGGTGACGCGCGACTACTCGCTCTATGAAAACCCAGTGGCGGCCGACTTTCTGCAGCCGCTGTGAAACACGGCAGGGCAAGAAAGACGGCGCCCGGAGGTCCGGACGCCGTTTTTCTTTTACATGCAGCTCAGGCCATGAGCCTCCATGGCGGCGTGGATGAACCTGCCGGCCGTCTCGCTATAGGGGCGTTTCCAGGACTGTGGCCAGTTCTGCTGGTCGGCGTAAAGCTGGTTCAGGCCCTGCTGGATACCGGCGTCCCCTCCGGTGAAACCACGCACCAGATCGGTCCAGCGCTGGGCGAGGGTGCGTGCCCCAGGACTGGAGGGGTCCAGTCCCATCTGGGCGGCTGCTTCCACCTCGGGAATCAGCTTTGCCCAGGCCTCTTCGCCGCGCCGGATGGCTTCCGGGTCCGCATTGCGCCGCGCGTGGAGCGCCGCCAACTGTTCCGGCGTAAAGTATTTCTTCATCCATTCCTTGTTCTGTTCCATTTGGACCACCTCGATGATTTGTTTCAGGGCCTCCCAGTCGGCCTTTCCGGTTTGGGCAAGAAGCTTCTGTGCCCGCTCCACGGCCTGGAGGGCGTGGTCGAGCATCTTCCGCTTTCTCTTGAGCGCCTCGTGCTGCAGGGCAAGGACCTCTTCCAGGCAGGAAATGGGTCCGGAGAGGGCGGCCTTGATTTCCTTCAGAGAGCAGCCGATGAACCGCAGGGTCGTGATCTGCTGCAGGCGCACCAGCTCGCGTTCGCCATACAAACGGTAGCCGGAGAGCGTGCGCGGCGGTCGCAGCAGTCCCAGGCGGTCATAGTGATGCAGCGCGCGCACCGTGGTTCCGGTGCGGCGGGCAAACTCCTGGATCCGCATGGGAGAAGTGCTGCTGTTCACAACGATTCGGTTCATAAAACTGTCTCCAGAAAGGATGGTCAGGGATGACGCAGCGTCAGGGTCAAACCATTATTTACAATTTTGAGCAGTGATTTCCCGGCAAAAAAGACCTGATTCAGCGCCCTCCCGTCTCTTTTGGGTAGCGCTCGCGGTGCGGTTGGCCTATGTGGTTCTGGCGCACATGTACCGCATCCGTCCCTATCTGGACCACTTCAGCTTCGGGTGGGAGATGGGCCGCATTGGCCGCGCCCTGGTCACCGGGTACGGTTTTGCTGATCCTTTCCACGGCCACACGGGGCCGACGACCTGGGTCGGTCCGGCTTACCCCCTGATCATCGCGGCGGTTTTCAAACTGTTTGGCATTTATACGGCACGGTCGGCGTTTGTGTTGCTTGCCCTCAACTGCCTGCTGAACGCGCTGATGGTGCGCTTTGTGTGGGAGATTGCGGCGCGCTGCTTCAATAATCTAAGCGTGACGCGCTGGTCGGCCTGGCTCTGGGCGCTGTATCCGGCGGCGATGCAGTACGCGGTGAAGTGGATCTGGGAGATGACGCTGACGGCCTTTCTGTTTGCCTGGGTGCTGACGCTGTCGCTCCGGATGCGGAACATTGGCGGGACCCCGGAGGAGGCCGCGACAGCAGCCAGTACGCGGCGATGGCTGCTCTTTGCGCTGCTTTGGGGGCTGATTGCGCTCAGCAACCCATCGTTGCTGCTGTTTCTTCCCGTCAATGGGGCCTGGATTGTGGCTGGATACAGGAACCAGCGCGGAGGGCCTGGGGCACAGTTTGCAAATGCAATGCTGGCCACAGTGGTGTTTCTGGCCTGCATCGCTCCCTGGACCTACCGCAACTGGCGCGCCTTTCATCACTTCATTCCCATGCGCGGGAACTTTGGCGTGGAGTTCTACCTGGGCAATGGACCGCAGTCCACTGGGCTGCTCATGGCATACGACCATCCGGCGCAGGACCCCATCGAGCTGGAACATTACCGGCACATGGGAGAGCTGGCGTATGCAAAGTGGCGCGGCGAGCTGGCGAAGGCCTACATCCGCAAAGACCCAGTGCATTTTCTCAACCTCTGCCTGCGGAGGCTGTACTTTTTCTGGTTCGGGGTGCCACATCCTTTTGATGAAGGGCCACTGGATGAATATGGCCGCCTGCTGAACTTCCAGTTCACGAGTATTGTGGGGCTTTTGGGACTGGCGCTGGCGCTGAAGCGAGGTGTTCCGGCGGCCGGTTTGTTTACCTGGGCCTTTGTCCTGCTGCCGCTGGTCTACTACCTGGTGACGGTGCACGCGCGATTCCGGCATCCACTGGAGCCGCTGATGACCATCTTCGCCGTGTATCTTTTCCACTCCGCAGAAAAGAGCTGGCGCGTGCGGTGGGTGGCCGGATGAAGGTGTACTGGAGGCGACGCTGGCGCAGGCACCTGCTGCTGGCCTTTACGGCCTTTGCGATTGCGGCCATCGCGTATGCAGCGACGCCTCCGCCGGACCTTCGTCATCGCCTGAGCCTGGCCACGGCCTATGCGGCGATGGTGTTTCTTGCGGCCTCGCTGGCGCTGGGGCCCTGGAATGTGCTGCGGAGAAGGGCGAATCCGGTGAGCTTTGACCTGCGCCGCGACGTGGGCATCTGGGCCGGTCTGCTGGCCCTTGGGCACACGGCCATCGGCCTTACGGTGCATCTGCGCGGGCGCATGTGGATGTATTTCTTCCGCAGATTGCATCCGCCTGCCGTGCAGAAGACGCTCTTTGGATTTGCCAATTACACAGGGCTGGCTGCGGCCCTGCTCTTTCTCCTGCTGCTTGTGCTGTCCAATGACCTTTCGCTGCGGTTGCTGGGCACGCGGCGATGGAAGTCGCTCCAGCGGTGGGCCTATTGTGCTTTTGCGCTGACCCTGGCGCACGGGATTGCATATCAGACCGTCGAGAAGCGGCATCTGCCCTGGGTGATGGTGTTTGCCGGGTGCGCGCTGCTGGTGCTGGCCCTTCAGATGATGGGTCTCTGGCGCAGACGGGCGTAAGTCAGATGACGGCCTGCTCTTCCAGCTGGAGCATCAGCTCTTCCCACTCCGCTGTAAGTCGCTTGTGCTGGTTGCGCAGGTCCTCAAGCTGCGCTGTGAGTCGGTGGGTTTCCTCCACGCTGACAAACGTTGCCAGGGCCTGCTCGGTATCGGCAATGGCCGCTTCGAGGCGCGGAATTTCTTCTTCGACGAAGGAAAGCCGTTCCTGCATCTGGCGCAGGCGGATCGGGTTCAGGCGGCGGGATTTTTCCTGCGTCGCCGGCGCCGGCGGCCCCGATGCAGGTGCGGCTGGAGATGAGGCGGGGAGCGCCGCCACAGGCGCTTCTGTCTGGACAGTGCTCTGCTTCCGCCACAGGTAGTCCTCGTAATTGCCCGGATAGACATGCACATGTCCGCCTTCGACCTCGAAGATGCGTGTGGCCAGCTTGTCGATAAAGTAGCGGTCGTGGGAGACGAAGACGACGGTACCGGTGAACCTGCTGACGGCGTCGAGAAGGACGTCTTTGGCGCGCAGATCAAGGTGGTTTGTCGGTTCGTCCAGCAGAAGGAAATTGGCCGGGCCGACCAGGATGCGGGCCAGGGCGTAGCGGTTGCGCTCGCCGCCGGAAAGGACGCCGAGCGGTTTGAAGACGTCATCGCCGGAGAAGAGAAAGCAGCCGAGCAGGCTGCGCAAATCGGTTTCGGGAACGCGCGGGGCCACACGGCCAATGTCGTCGATCATGCGCGCTGCCGGGTCAAGCACCTTGTACTGGTCCTGTGCGAAATAGTCGGCAATGACGTTGTGCCCCAGCCTGAGGAGCCCTGACGAGGGCGGTTCCTGGCCGGACAACATGCGGATGAGCGTGGACTTGCCCGCACCATTTGCGCCGACGAGGGCCACGCGGTCGCCGCGTTCGATGGTAAAGCCCACATCGGTGAGGACCTGCTTTTCTCCGTAGCTTTTCGCGAGGCCAGAGACTTCCACCACCGTGCGTCCTGAAGGCGCAGGCTGCGGAAAATGGAAGTGGATGGTCTGCTCTTCCTGCGGGACCTCAATGCGCTCGATTCTTTCCAGTTCCTTGATGCGGCTTTGGACCTGCTTTGCCTTGGTTGCCTGATAGCGAAAGCGGTTGATGAAGGCCTCCAGGTGCTCAATGTGCTCGCGCTGGTTGCGGTAGGCAGCTTCCAGCTGGGCGCGCCGCTCGGCTTTCTGTTGCAGATATTTCTCGTAGTTGCCGGAGTAGAAGTGGAGGCCCTTGTTCCAGATTTCGACGATTTTGTTCACGGTGACGTCGAGAAAGTAGCGGTCATGCGAAATGAGGACAAAGCCATTGGGATACGCACGCAGATATTCTTCGAGCCAGTTGCGGGTCTCCAGATCAAGATGGTTCGTCGGTTCGTCGAGCAGCAGCAGGTCCGGTTTTTGCAGCAGCAGCTTCGCCAGTGCAATGCGCATCTGCCACCCGCCGGAAAATTCTTCTGTCCGCCGCGTCCAGTCCGTCTTGCTGAAGCCCAGGCCGGTGAGCACGGTGCCTACCTGCGCGTCGAGCGCATAGCCGTCATGCGCATGGAAGCGCGCATTCAGGTTGGAGTAGCGTTCAGCGGCCGCCGCGTATGCGCTGCTCTCCGGGTCGAGTTCCGCCAGAGAGCCGGAGAGCCTGTGCAGCTCCTCTTCCATGCCGCGAAGTTCTTCAAAGACCGAGAGGCACTCTTCAAAAACAGTGCGTCCGGAAAGAGCCAGGCCGTCCTGCGGCAGATAGCCGATGCTCATGCCGCGGGTGCGGTTCAGGCTGCCATCGTCGAGCGAATCCAGTCCGGCCAGGACCTTCAGCAGGGTGGATTTCCCCGTGCCGTTGGCACCAACAAGTGCCGTGCGCTCGTTCTGGGTAATCAGCCAGTTGGCGTTTTCAAAAAGGAGTTTTGGCCCAAAGCGTTTGCCTGCGCCGGCAAGTTGCAGCATGACATTCCTATTGTAACGACCCGGCCAGCGTTCCTCGGCCGCGCAGGGACGGCCGCAGCGGCCTGGCTGGCAAGCGGGAAAGCCCGCCCTCCACTCGCATGAATCGTTTGCTCTCGCATAGAATCAATAGTTCGGCGCTGTTTTGTGCGCCTGCATACCCGATTCCACTTTTTGAACGGAGCATCCCTTGGCAGAAACCATTTATGACATTGCAATTATCGGCGGAGGACCGGCGGGGTATACCTGTGCCATCCGCGCCGGACAGTTCGGTTTGAAGACCGCCCTCATTGAGGCAACAGACAAGCTCGGGGGCACCTGCCTGCATGTAGGCTGCATTCCGACCAAGGCGCTGCTCTTTGATGCCGAAATCTTCGACCACCTGAAACATGGCAAAGACTATGGCATTGAGATCCAGGGCGAGGCGAAGATCAACTGGAAGACGGTGCTGGAGCGCAAGAACCAGATCATCGCCAAACACACCAAGGGACTCGACTTCCTCATGCGGAAGAACAAGGTGACGGTGGTCCCTGGCTTCGGCAGTCTGACCGGACCGGCAAAGGATGGCGTGCATTCGATTGAGGTGAAGGACGCTGCAGGAAAGACCTCGACGGTAAAGACCAAGAACGTGGTGCTGGCGACAGGGTCGGATGCAAAGATGCTTCCTGGGCTTCAGGCGGACGACAAAATCCTGACCAACATTGAGATCCTTTCGCTGCCGCAGGTCCCGAAATCGCTCATTGTGATTGGTGCCGGCGCTGTCGGCGTGGAATTTGCCTCGATCTTCCGCAGCTTTGGGTCTGAGATCACGCTGGTGGAATATCTGCCGCGTCTGGTCCCGGCAGAGGACGAGGAGATCAGCAAGGAACTGGCGCGCGCCTTCCGCAAGCGCGGCATTGATACGCACACAGGCGCAAAGGTGGAGAAGGTCGAGAAGACAAAGTCCGGCGTCAAGGTGACCTTTACGGCCTCGGACGGCAAGCAGGTGGTCAAGGAGGCAGAAAAGGTTCTGGTGGCCGTCGGACGAGCTCCACGGACGGAAAAGATTGGGCTGGAAAAGACCAAGATTGCGCCAGAGCGCGGGTTTATCAAAACCAATGAATGGATGCAGACCGATGAGCCGGGTGTCTATGCGATTGGCGACATCGTGGCCGGACTGCCCCAGCTTGCGCATGTAGGTGCGATGGCGGGAATGGTGGTGGCGGCGAAGGTGGCAGGAAAATATGCGCGGCCCATCAAGCGTCAGCGCATTCCGGCCTGCACCTACACCGAACCCCAGATTGGCAGCGTCGGACTGACCGAGGCGCAGGCCAAAGAGAAGGGCCTGAACCTCAAAGTGGGCAAGTTTCCTTTTACGGGCAACTCAAAGGCCACCATTGTCAATTCGCATGAGGGCTTTATCAAGATCGTCAGCGATGCGAAGTACGGCGAGGTCCTGGGCGTGCACATCATCGGTCCGCAGGCCACGGAGCTGATTGCCGAAGCCGTCACAGCCATGGAGCTGGAGGCCACGGTCGAAGAGATGATGTATGTCATCCACGCGCACCCAACACTGTCAGAGGCCATGCTGGACGCCTTCGGGAGTGTGGAGGGCATGGCCATCAACGTTTAAAGGGAAAGGGCCCGGAGGCGTCAAGGTCCGGGCCGAAGGTTTGAAACGGAAAGCGCGGACCTCACGGCCGGAGTGATGTTCACTGCTCTTTCCGTTTCAGAGCTCCCACATTGAGAAGAAGTCATGGTCCTCTCTGTCCTCGATCTCGGCCGCCTCGATTACGCAACCGGGCTTGCGTTGCAGAAGACGCTGGTGGAACTGCGGCACCAGCAGCGCACCGGGAATGTGCTTCTGTTGCTGGAACATCCTCCGGTGCTGACGCTGGGGCGCAACTCCAGCCGGGCAAACATTCTGGCAAGCGATGAGTTTCTGGCAAAGCGCGGGGTAGAGCTGCACGAGATCAACCGCGGCGGCGATGTGACCTATCACGGGCCGGGGCAGCTTGTCGGCTATCCCATCTTTGATTTGCGCAGCTTCTCGCCGCGTCTGGGCGCAGTGGAATATGTGCGCAAGGTGGAAGAGGTGCTGATCCGCGCCTGCGGCGATTTTGGCATTCCGACGCAGCGCATTGCGGGCCGCACCGGCGTCTGGACGCTGGCGGGCGGGTCCGTGCTGGAGAAGAAAATTGCTGCCATTGGAGTGCATATTTCGCGCGGGATCACCTCGCATGGCTTTGCGCTGAATGTGACGACCGACCTGCGGGACTTCAACCTAATCGTCCCGTGCGGGATTGCCGACCGTGAGGTGACCAGCATGGAGCTGGAGGCGGCCACGGCACCGTCGATGGAACGTGTGATGCATGCCGTCGCCCGGTATTTCGGGCAGGTGTTTGAACAGCAGGTCCTGTGGCTGGAATCCCTGGAAGATCTTTTGCCCTCGCCCGCAGCCAGCCCTGCACAGGACACGCCGCTCTCCTTTCCGAAGCAGCTGAAGCATCTCACAGGTGAGAAGGAAACGCATTTCGCGTAAACTAAAAGGTTTGGTCAGCACAGGACTTCGCGGCCAGATTGCCGAATTTATAATCCATATTTGCGCATGAAACAGGGAAAGGGAACCGATGCCGACTGATGTCATCATGCCCCAGATGGGCGAATCTATTTTTGAAGGCACCATTACCAAGTGGCTGAAGAAGCCGGGAGACAGCGTCCAGCGCGACGAGCCGCTCTTTGAAATTTCCACCGACAAGGTGGACGCCGAGATTCCCTCGCCGGCTGCGGGCGTGCTGAAGGAGATCAAGGTCGCCGAAGGTACCACGGTGCAGATCAATACCGTGGTTGCGGTGATTGATGAGGCCGGGTCCCCCGCTGCGTCTGCGCCGAACGAAGCTGCGCCGACCCAGGCACCTGCGGCTTCACCCGCGGCAGAGGCCCGTCCGGAGACCACAGCCAGCGCGCCTGCTTCTGCGGCCCCGGGCAACGGACAGGCAAAGACCGACGTCATCATGCCGCAGATGGGAGAGTCTATTTTTGAGGGCACCATCACCAAGTGGCTCAAGCAGGTGGGCGATACGGTCCAGCGTGACGAGCCCCTCTTTGAGATTTCCACGGACAAAGTGGACGCCGAGATCCCATCGCCTGCTGCCGGTGTGCTGACGGAAATCAAGGTCCCTGCAGGCCAGACGGTGCAGATCAACACCGTTGTCGGCGTCATTGGTGGAGAAGCGGGAGCAGCGGCCCGGCGGCGCCCGCCCCGGCCCCAGCGGCGCCGGCCCCGGCAAAGGCAGAGGTTGCTGCTCCGCAGGCTGCATCTGCAGAGGTGAAGGAGACGCCGCGCTCTTCCCCGCTGGTCCGCAAGATCGCCAAGGAAAACAACCTTGATCTGGCCCAGGTGCCAGGAACCGGTGCAGGTGGACGCATCACGAAGGACGACGTGCTCGGCTTTCTTGAGAAGCACGGCGCTGCCGCGACCCCTGCTGCTGCTCCTGCGTCCGCTTCTGCTTCTGCTGCACCGGCCCCGCCCGCGGCAGCAAAGGCCGCTGCTCCTGCTGCTCCTGTCACCTCGGCGCTTCCGGGCGAGCTGGTGCCGATGAGCCGGATGAGGTCCATCATTGCGCAGCGCATGGTGGATTCCAAGCGTACCAATGCGCACGTGCACACGGTCTTCAAGATCGACTTTACGCGCATCGTGAAGATCCGTGAGAAAGAGAAGTCGAAGTATGAGCAGCGCAATGGTGTCAAGTTGACGTATATGCCGTTTATCTCGCGCGCTGTGGTCGCCACGCTGCGCAAGATGCCCATCATCAATGCTTCGATGGAGGGCGATGCCATCCGCTACCACCAGAACATCAATCTGGGCATTGCCGTTGCTCTGGACTGGGGCCTGATTGTCCCCGTAATTAAGCAGGCAGAGGAGCGCAGCTTTGTGGGGATTGCCCGCGCCATTGCAGATCTGGCCGAGCGGGCCCGCAGCAAGAAGCTGAAGCCGGATGAGGTCGGGTCGGGCACCTTCACCATCACCAACCCCGGGATCTTTGGTGAGCAGTTTGGCACTCCGATTATCAATCAGCCCGAGAGTGCGATTCTCGGTGTCGGCGGCCTGTTCAAGGAGCCTGCGGTGGTGACGAATGAGGACGGCACCGATTCGATTGCCATCCGCCACATGATCCACCTGACGCTGGGCTTCGACCACCGCATTATTGACGGGGCGGACGCGGGCAAATTCATGGCAGAGGTGAAGAAGTACCTCGAAAACTGGAACGAAGACATCGGGTAGGTCCCGACATCCTTGCGCGAGGTGAAGGACACTGCCTTTACAGCAGGTCCTTCGCCTCCAGCACTCTCTGAACGGCCTCTTCCGGGGTCTTTCCTACCGCGGACAGGTGGCCCATCTTGCGGCCCTTGCGCGGCTGGTGTTTTTCATACAGATGCAGCCGCACCCCCGGCACGCGCAATGCCTGATCAAAGCGGGGTTGCTGGTCCAGCCAGAGATCGCCCAGCAGGTTGACAATGGCCGCCGGCACAACCACAGAAGTATCGCCCAATGGAAGGTCACACACGGCGCGCACCATCTGCTCAAACTGGCTGGTGACGCAGGCGCGCTCACTGGCGTGATAACTGTTGTGGGGCCGCGGGGCAAGCTCATTGACCAGCAGGCGGTCATCGCGCGTGACAAACATCTCGACGGCGAGAATGCCTTCCAGGTGCATTTTGTCGGCGATGCTGCGGGCGAGCCTTTGCGCCTTCTCTTCCAGCGACGCCGGAATCGAAGAAGGGATCACGCTCCAGGCCAGAATCTGGCGCTCATGATGGTTGGTGGCCGCAGGAAAGCTCTTGGTTTCTCCATTGGGGGCACGGGCCACCATGACGGAGATCTCTCGGTCGAGGTCAAGCGCCTTTTCCGCAATGGCGGGACGCTCTCCGAGCAGCTTCCAGGTTTCAGCCACTTCGGCCTGGCCGGAATGCGCGCTCTCGCCGAAACCAATCTTGGCCTGGCTGCGTCCATCGTATCCGCCGCGCGCGCTTTTCACAAAGAGCCGTCCGCCCAGCGCGATGGCTGCGTTTTGCAGATCTGTTTCACTCTGGATGGGGCGAAATTCGCCTACAGGAAAGCCGTTTTCCGAGAGCCAGGTTTTCTGCAGAATGCGGTCCTGGATGATGCGCAGCATTTCCCTGCCCGGCCGCACCGGGGCGAATTTTGCCGCAGCTTCAAGGCAAGCCAGAGAGACTTGCTCAATTTCCAGCGTGACGACGTCGGAGCCGCGGGCCAGGTCGGCGGCGGCGCGTGCATCGTCCCATGCGCCTTCAAAGCAGGCATCGACCACAAAACGTGCGGGGCAGGAGGGGTCGGGGTCCATGACCTGGACGCGATATCCAAGCGAACGGGCGGCCATGGCCGTCATCCGGCCGAGCTGTCCTCCGCCCAGGATGCCGATGGTGGAACCGGGAAGCAAAGCGCTCATTGCGGCAGCTCCTGGGCCAGCACTTCCTGAGTACGGGCCTCACGCCAGGCGCGCAGACGCTGGCGCAGGGCAGGGTCGGTGGTGGCCAGGACCTCCGCTGCGAAAATGGCCGCATTGGCCGCACCTGGCTGGCCAATGGCGAGCGTCCCTACCGGAACGCCTTTCGGCATCTGCACAATGGAGAGCAGCGAATCGATGCCGTTAAGCATCGTTGCAGGCACGGGAACACCCAGCACGGGGACAAGCGTCTTGGCTGCGAGCATTCCAGGCAGGTGGGCCGCACCTCCGGCCCCGGCGATGATGACGCGCAGGCCTCGGGTCTCCGCTTCAGAGGCATACTGGAAAAGCCAATCGGGAGTGCGATGGGCAGAGACGACTCGCACTTCGTAAGGAATTGAGAATTCTTTCAGCAGGTCAACGGCAGCCTTCAGCACTTCATAATCGCTTTTGCTGCCCATCACCACGCCGACAAGAGGGGCGTGCTCCATAACTATTGATTATAGAGGGAGCGAACGGTTTTCCCATTCCAGCACGCGCAGCCGGCGTACTGGAATGGGTGGTGCTCACAGTTTGATTCCAATGGAGGCGGCGAACTTCACGACTGCTGGCCAGACCGCCTTCAGGTCCTGGACGGTGGTCGCATCCAGGGAAAGATTCAAGGGGTTGGCAGCGGCCGCGCTCACGTCTTCCATTGCCTTGGCGACCGTACCCAGCAATACGCCAAGGCCGGCAATCGCGTTCGGATCAAGTTTGCTGCTCAGCTCTTTCGCACTGGTCAGAAACTTTAAGATGTCTTCTGCCGCCACTTCGATACCATGCTCAATGCCAAGAAGGATGTTTGCCATTTATTTCTTCTCCGTGTTCTGTTGGGTTGAAACTGCGCCAAAGGCCCTGTCGAGATTCGCCGCAAGAAGGTGGGTAAAGCGGTAGAGCCAGCGATAAAAACGGCCGTCGTCGGGCCGCGGAGCATCCATTGCACTTACCGCAGCGGAAAAGAGCCACAGTGCTGCGGCCCCGGCCCAGAAGAACTGAGGTTGGTTAGTGGGTACATTCATGGTGGTCCTTTGTTCAGAGAGGATTACAGCGGCACATTGACAAAGACCGCACTGGAAAAGCGCGAATAGTTCGGCGGAGTGGAGCCGTCATACATCCGCACGTAATACTGCTCCATCACTGCTTCGCGCGGAATGGTGAAATTACTGACCGGACTGCGCAGCACGAGGTCCGAATCCGTGCCCGGCCCGAAGGACCAGTCGCGGCGCCGCACCTCGAAACCGCCACCAGCGGGCGGTGTCATGTTTGTATTGATCTGGATGGCCGATGAACTTACCGAAGTCACGCTCATGTCGCGCAGATTACTCAATGGCTCCGCGGTTTGGGGCTGCTGTGGAAGCCAGGCATCCGCCGGGACCGTGGAGGAAGTTTTGATGGCCAGCGGCTCGGCCCAGTCATTGGCGAAGTACAGCGTGTATTTGTTCAGTTGCGGTGACGTATTCTGCATCTCGATCTGCACTTTGCGCACGACAACATTGGCCGCCATGCCGGACGAGGTTGCCGAGATGGCAAGCAGGTCGCCGGGCCAGACATCACCCTGGGTCTCAAAGTTCCATCCGGTGTAGGTGCCTTTCCATGCCGCCCCGCGGCTGGAGGCAAGATCGAGGATGGCGGTAGCGGCGTTCTCGCAGTCCGCAGAGCTGAACGGTCTGGGATTGGTCACGGTGCCCAGCCATCGCGCTGTGGCCGGAATCTGCGTGGTCCCCTGGGAGGAGGTCGCCACGCTGTTTGCCAGACGGGCCACGGCGCGACGCTTCGTCCGGTATGAAACAAAGACCAACTCACCGGACTGCGGAATGCTGGTTGTATAGAACCGCAGCTTGCCCGTGCGTTCGATCTTGCAGTCTGCGCCCTGGGCTGTGGTCCCAATGCGGCGCGTGACCGTGCCGCCACCGGGAGGAATACTGGTGACCCACTCCGGCCCCTGCTGTGTGATGGTGATACTGCGAATACTGCAAAAGAGGCTGGCGCTGTTTAGCGGCGCATACAGGCCCACGGCAGGAGCATCTGCCAGGGTGCCGTCATAGAGCACCACCGGTGTCTGCGCCACACCGTTTGTGGTGTCCTGCACTTCAAGAACGCAGTTCACATTACAGGCAATCCCGGTCCCGCCCCGCAGTTTTACGCCTGTATCATCCACAGAGTAGTAGGACTGCAGGACGCGCTGCATTTCTTTGGCATAGATGCGTGTGCGCAACGTGTAAACGTGACCGGCAACGGGTGTGAAGGCATTTCCTGAAACGGCCCCGGAGACAAAGGCTGCAATCGAGTTGTTTCCGTTGTTCTGCGTGACCTGAAAACCGGCGATGCAGTTGGCGGAAAGGACGCTGCCGGAATAAAGGCCGCTGAGCACACCAGTGCTGCCGCTGCTGAATTGCACGCCGCCTGCTTCGATGACCAGCGAGCCGCCCAGCTCAAAGCTGCTGATGGTGCATACGAAGGTCTGTCCGTCAGCGCCATTGCCTCCGGAACAGGTGACACCGTTGGCCGTGAGGGAGAGATGCTGTCCAGGGTCCTGGACCTGCCAGAGGGACGCGTTGATGGACGGCCCCTGAAACAGGTCTGCCAAAGGGTGCGTTTTGGAGGATGGCGGAAAGAAGGGCTCTTCGGTCAGATCGAAGAGGGTCGTCGAGCCATCTCCCTGAAAAATTTCCGTGACGTAGGCGCTGGGCTCCTCCTCGCCGCAGACCGTGACGTCATTGGCCAGCGTTTTTACCTGCGAAGCCTGCAGGCGGCCCATCTGCAGGGTGCCAGCAGACTCGCTTAATGAATGCGTGGTGCTGCCAATGGGCGCAAGCGTGACACTGCCGGCCATGGCACGATATGCGTTGCGGGAGTGCGATGCCAGAAGGCCAGCATTGGTAGACCACTTCTCGGAAGGCTCCGCCACGAACCTTCCGGCAACTCCCGTGGCCTGCGTGGTGTTGAGCGAAAACTGCTCTGCCCCCACTGCGCTGGTAAACGACTGGAGGGCCTCTCCCGCTGGCTCGGCATACAGAGTGGTCATTTGCGGAACGCCCTGCATGTCGAGCAGCAGCTCATCGCTGATGGCCGAGACCACCGCCTGATAGACAGGGCCTGCCGGACCTTCTCCGGCCAACTCCAGCGCCGGCTCTACAGCGATGTATCCGGTAAAGAGAACAGTCCCGCTGTCATCTGAGACTACGACCCTGCCAAAGCGGAGCGGAACTGCAAGGTCCAGGACAGAAGGTACAAGGACAAAAGAACAGATGCTGGGTGCGTTCAACTCGCGCTCAATGCGCAGCGAGGGTTTTCCAGCCAGGGCGCTGGTGTAATCGAGTGCGCCTTTGCCGTCCAGATTATCAATGGTCAGCTTCAACCGGTCTCCTCCTTACACAAGCGTCATGGGCGCGGGCAGAAAGCTGCGGAAGCAGACGACCTGCTCGCCATCGTTTGCGTCCGTGACCGGCAGGGCACGAAAGGCCGCATCCAGGGCCATCCGACCGAGGGGCGGAGCAAGGTTGTCACAGACCTCCTGTGCTCCCTGCATGGCCTGCAAGCGCGGATAGTGAAAGAAAATGCGCTCGCCCTGCTCGCCGGGCATCACGAACAGTGCGGACCACTCCTGAAAGAAGCTGCCGCCCTCGCGGTCCACAAAGCCAAGAAAGGGCTGCGCTTTCATTCCCGCAGTTGGAACGCCCGCAATCAGCGGCTGCGCCAGAGTCAATCCTGTGGACGTGACCTGGGCAACACGCGCGACGTTGAAGGTCACGCGGCGGATGGAATCTGGATCGTTGTTGACGGCCGCGGCGCTGCGTATGTAGGCCGCTGAAACTCCACTGCCGACAAACCCGGTCTGCCCGCTGTAGTCCAGGTCTACGGCCACGAGAGACCCTGCACTGAAGTTCGCTGTATCGGCTGCGTTCAGCGCGAGGAAGGTTGCAGTTGAGCCGGACTGTACGGTGACGGCAGGAACGGCCTTGGACCCGGAGCCATTCGCAGCGCTGCCGCTTGCCGGTTGCAACAGGTTCATGTGCTGTGAGCCGCAGGCCAGCGCCATGGTGAGCTTGTTCCAGGTCTTGAAGCGGAATGACACCAAAGCGCCTGTACTCTCCCGTACCTGAGATTGCGTAGTTGCGGGGACACCGCCGTTCAGAGCTGCAATGGCGCTGGTAGACTTGCGCGCGAAGTTTTCTATCCAGCCCAGGTCTATCCAGGGCGCAGGGGGAGAGTCGAGGGCAAACTGCGCATTCTGCGCCGGGTCAAAGATGGAGGGCACTTGCACAGCACGGTTTACAGGGGCGAAATATGCGCGCACACGCCGCGTGACCACAGGCAGCGCCATGAAATTTGTAACAGTAGATGAACTCATAGCTCACCCGGCTCCTGGAATGCGAAGACGTTCACCTTTGCCACGCGTGTTAACCGCTCCCGCGAAGTGATGAGCGGAGAAAACTCCGGTGCGCTCCAGAAAACCAGCGTTTCCATCTGCGCTGCCGGGCCTTGCGCGTAGTCCATCTTCTGCGCTGAAGCAGGTTGCAGGATGGAAAGCAGCTCTGCGTCCATCTGCGCCATTGCACGTCCGCGGTCGAGGCCGCTGTTGGTCTGGGTGCCTCCGGTTGTGTAGTGGACCTCGCAGGTCAGTTGCGCGAGCGTGGCGGGCAGCTGCGTATCTGTGCTCAGGGAGGTCCAGCGCAGCACAAAGACGTCACCGGGCGGTTGCGCAGCGGGGGCCTCGGCCTCTTCCAGCAGAATTCCCGGACGCTGCACGCCGCGCAGCATAATGACGCGCTGCGGATTCAGCGCTGCCAGACGGTTGCGGAGCGTGATGTAAAAAGTGTCTTTTGCATTTTCCATGGATGGATCGTCCTGATGATGGGCCAGCTTCTGGTTTTAATCTGCTGCCTGTTTCAGCGCATGGGATTCCCGCAGCAGCAGCCGGTACAGATACACCTCTCCCAGCGCCTCGGAAACAGAACGCGATTCAATCAGGTATGGCGCACCGTTGACCAGCACACCCGCAGAAGAATCAAACAACGCATCGGCTGATGTAAGCTGGAGCGCGCCCACTTGTTGCTGTATGGCAGAGGCGGAGACCAGCAGCTCATATTTCGGAAGCTGTCCTTCACTCATCGCCGCCCGCACCTGCCGGAAGATGGCCGGAGAAAGGGCCAGCTGCTGAAAGTTGGGCGGGTCCACGCCAAGCTGTCCCGGATCAGTGCTGTCGCCAGTGGCCGGGGCCACAAGCAGAGAGACGCTCATGCCGCCTGCAGCCCGCAGAAGCGAGTCTGCCATCAGCAGCGGGGAGAAGTTCGGGTTCCGGACACTGAGATCGCTCATGGCTCACCCTAACCTGTTGGCGACCCACGGCTGCAGCAGTTCCTCTACCGTGCTGTCAATTAATGAGCTGGAGAAATAGTCCATCTGCAGAGTGTCTAAGCGGCTGCGCTTGATGTTCAGCCCCGGAGTGGACTGCGCATTTTTCACAATCAGCGCGCAGGCCGATTTGACGGCATCGGGAATCGTGGCCAGTCCGGCGGTGTAGGTCACCTGCACTTCATTGAAGGGAAGCCCAAAGACATTCATGGGAAAGACCATCTCGCCGGTGTCCGGGACAAAGTCCACGGTGGAAGGGTCCACCTGCGTCCAGCTACCGGGCAGAGCAAAGGCCCAGGCAATCTCCTCCTGCATGGGCCAGATCAATTGCCCGCGTCGCGGGCGTGCATAGCGCGCCTGAATACTGAGAAACGGAGACGTAGCCGGTGCGATGGGCACCAGCGGCAGATAGGTGAGACGCACGGTCTGTGAGCCGGCGGTTAGCCGCAGCCGCTCTGTGTACTGTGTGGGATTCAAGCTTGCGCGGCGGCAATGGTTTTCCATCAGTGCCGAGGCCAGGGTGATCCAGTCATCGGTGGTGTCGGCAGCAAGCCCGTAGCTGGTGTATTCGGTTGGTTGCAGATAGCCCATGTCGTCCTCGTTTTCATCGGAGTGGTCGGCCCAAAAGAAGCAAGGCTGGCCCTCAACGCGGAAGGCCAGCCTGAGGCGCAGTGGACTAGCGGTCTACCAGCACCTGATAGTGCGCATAGTTTGCGCCCTTTACCACCACGCCGCCAAACTTCACCACAACATATTGCGAAGCCAGCGAACCGGGCACTCCCAGTTGGAAGATGCGCGGGTTTGGATCGCTCAGCCAGTGGTACTCGATCATGTCTTCGGTCACGATGTATGCCGGAAGCACGGCCGATCCGGATCCGGGCGTGCCGGTGTAGCTCAGCGCCCAGTCGGGAATCAGGGGCAGGTCGCCGGCCTGGGTCGAGAGGGTCTTGACGGTGAAGCCAGCCACTTCGCGCGTGTTCAGCACCACGTTGAACTCGGACTTCATCTCGCGATCAATCAGGTCGAGCAGCACCGGATTGGCATAGATGGCCGTGGGCCGCACGGCGAAGTTGCTGTTTGACACCATCTGCGCCACCGTGGACTTGAGTCCATCCACGATGCTCTGCGAGGTACCAATGGTCACCGTGTTGCCGCCTGCGGCAATCTGCGCGGCCGCGCCAAAGTACTGCGTGGTGGTCGGACTGCTGAGAGAGGTATCATTGCCGTTCCACAGCGCAATGTCATGCGTGTGCAGAACACCTTCCACAGTGTCCACCAGGTCTTTGGCCTGCAGATAGGCGAACTGCTTCTGCTGGGTGCCCAGCTCAATATCAAACAGGTTGTAATTGAGCTGCGCAACAATCGCCTTGAGCGGCACGCTGCGTTCCACGCGGGTTGGGCTTACAACCGGGGCAACAATGTTGCGCGGGTCTACGAAACCGGCGGTCCCGGGTGAAGGAATGCCCGTTTCCTCAAAGAAGCGCGAAGGATGGCCCGTGGCCGGGACCTGCTTGATGCGCTGGCCGAAGATGCCGCGCCGGCGCACAATGTCGGTGATCTCCGTCTGATAAAACGGGACCTCGATGGCGCCAGGCCCGATAAAGTCTGCAGCAGAGTGGATATCGTAGAAATTCGCTTTCATTCCTCAGTTTCTTTCCGCCTGAAACAGGCATGTTTTGGGTGTGCCTTTCAACTCGCAGGCCCGCTTACGCCAAGCGCCGAGCTGTCCTAGCGCGCCAGCAGACCGGCGCGCATCAACTGCGCCTTGACGGCGATGCGTTGCTCCAGGCTCAGCCCGGTCAGTGCAGCATCAAGCGTCTCGGCCTGGATGGAATCCACAGTCGAGAGGCCCTGCTTGGCCAGCAACTGCATGGTGGATGCCGGGACCGTCTGCCGCGCAGGCGATGCGCGGTGCGCCTGCGCGCGTAATTCCGCAATCTGCTGCTCGGCGGCCTCCAGTTTGCGCAGAAGCTCCTGTTCACGGCCCTCCACCGCAGCCGTAATCTTTCCCACCGCGCCTGTCTCCTCCATCCATGCGGCCGTCCGTTCCAGCGCCGCTGCTGCGGCATTCAGGCGCTCAATGCTTTCGCCCAGAGAAGCAAGCATAGTTTCTGTTTCCATTACGCTCCCTTTCGTTTTGATAAAAATATGAAGTTTCTGCGGCCACCCTCGGCGCCAGGCGGCTGTTGCTCCGGTGCCGGTCGGCCAGCCGGAAAGACGTGTTCTGATAGGCTGCCTTTTCGCGCAGCAGGATCGCCGCCCCGGTAAAGGTGGCCTTGGTCAGCGTCCAGATCTCGGCGCGCAGGTCCGCGACGTGTGCATCGGCCAGCTCATAGGACATGCCCATCGTGCCTGCGGCCGCGCCCGCAATCTGCTGCACAACGTCAGGAAAATCGCGGCCAAAAAGGTAGCCGCGCACCCGCAGCTCTTTGCCCACAACGTTTGCTTCCGTGATGATTCCGCATTTGGCCCGCGTATCGTGCCGGTCCCATTTCGGCGCAAAATCCACCGCCATCCCCAGCAGCGAGGGCAGCGCCTCTTCTGCAGCTTTTTTGGTGAGCACCACGCGCCGCCCCTGTGTGCCTGAGGGAGGCCGCGTACTGACTTCATCCACCAGCGTCAGCACCCCTTCAAAACTGACGCGGTTTGGATGCTCGCCGACCTCCGGCATGGCAATTGCCATTGCTTCCAGTCTCATCCCCTCTCCATCACTCGTATTTGCACTGCTTCAGTTGTTTGCGAACAGAGATTTTGCTCCACCTCCTTTGCCTTCTCGATTTGCTCTTCCTGCGCTGACAGGGACCAAAAGGCCCGCTCCTCTGCCGGCTTGCGCTTCCTTACTCTGGCAACGGGGCCAGCCCCCGCATGGCGCGAACCTCGTTTACCGTCAGGACCCCGGCTTTTAGAAGCCCCGTCTGGATCTGCATCTCTGCAACTTCATCCGGGGCATCCAGCTCATTAAAGACAAACTCGAATTCACGCCAACCCAGCTTTTTTGCAAACAGGTCGCGCGTCAGCTGCTCTGCCAGCAGCTTGGCCAGCGGCACGACTGCGCTGCGAAAGGCCTCGTCGGCCTGCTCGGCAGCAGTGGTGCGGTTGACCTCGCGTTCCAGCCCCAGCAGCATGGGCGGAAGCCCGAAGGCATTGGCCACCATGCGAATCAAAAATTCCTGCCAGGCAAGCCGCAGGTCGGCGTCGGTGCCATTGGCAAAGCGCAGCACCTCGGGCTTCTGCTCTGTGCTCAGCAGCGGAACACGTCCGGTGCCCTCAATCTCGTCTTGCCACCAGCGGATCAGGCGTTCGTGCTCGGCGGGCGTCGTCTCGTTCAGCCACAGTGCATACTGGACCACAGAGTTGCTGGCCAGGTTCCCGGCAAAACGGTGTGCGGCCAGAAACGAATTCACTGTCTCGAAGGCCACCTCCAGCGGCCCCAGTCCAAAGGGTGTGTGCGATCGCGGGTTCATCCGCAAATAGAGCAACTGGTCATCGCGCAGCGGAATGCGGCCCGCATCCCCCGGGAGCCCCGTCGTCTGCGCATACCGCACGGACCCGGGATTTCCGTCCCAATGGGGGTCCATCTGGATTGTGGCGCCATCGACGGCCCACATCTCGACCGGCCTTTGCGGATCGCCGGTCAGCTCCATCTCGATGGCGCCAAAACCACCCACCAACGCATCTTCGAGCACCTGCTCCATCAGCGTACGGAAGGAGTCCGCAGGATTTGGTTCCTCCAGCACCAGGCGCAGGACCTGCATGCGCTGCTGCGCGTCCGGAACATCCGCCAAAGCGAATCCCCGCTTCAGCCTCACCTGCCAGTCCATGCTGGCAATGCGGTCCTTGAGCAGATTGATGGCCCGGCGTACCAGCGGTGTTTCCGCAAAGCGCCGCAGATTCACCGGCGTCGGCTTCGGCAGTGACTGCGATGGCGCGCGGTAGGGCGTCAGGATGGAGGGCAGCGCCAGCGTCCTGCGCCTGGCCGTGCCGCCTGTTTCCGCCGTACTTCCGGCAGCTTTTGGCCGCCACAACTTCTGAATCGAATCGGTAATGCCCAACGCCTTCACCTCCGGGATCTTTTTGGTCAAAGAAAAAGGCATGACCCGAAAGCCATGCCTTTGCCACCACAAAATTTCGTTTCTTACTCAATCCAAACCGCTGACGAGCAATCGTTGACCCGCGGTTTACACTCTCAGCTCACGCCGCGCCGTCTCGGCAATCCGTGGAAGATCACCCACGGTCAATACGCGGATTTGCTGCGCTTCCATCGTCTCGATGGCGAAGCGATATTGCTCCACCCGTTCCGGGTCGTTGCGATCATGGCTCACCTCGGCAATCGGCTCGACGACCGCTGTGAGCTCCAGCCCTGCTTTTTCTACGCGCGCCACCCCTTCGCGAATGGTCGGGACGCTGAAGGCCAGCACCTTGGGCAAATCAGGGTCTCCTTCCAGAGAGACCGCGTGAAACATACGGATGATGCCATTCGGTCGGTATCCGCAGTCAATGCGCAGCGGATCTCCCGGTCTGGTATAGGCTGAGACGGCAATGCGCTTGCGCATCAGGTCCCAGACGCCGGCACGCTCAAACTGCGAGCGCATCTGCGCATGGATCGCCTGTCGGCCGCTCCTGCGCGCAGCCGCTTCCCGCTTGCGCGGCTCGACATAAATGCGCATCAGATCTTCGATTCCCGCCTGCATGGACTCGGCCAGGTACGCCTTCGGGTGTGTGATCTGGATCGCATTCGACAGCGAATCTTCCAGCACCTGCATCAGCGGTTTTCCCGGGGCCAGCTCCCCTCCGATCCTCTCCCGCAGCTCACTTTCGAGCCCCTCCAGCATTTCGATGTCCGCATCCGGGTCCACACAGCGCACCCGTGCCCAGTCCTTTGTAAAACGCAGCAACGCGCCATCGGCGCGGCCCGCCTCACGCAGCAGCACGCCGATGTTCACAAACTCATTCCTTACCGGGTCCGGTACATACCGCACCAGCAGGAAATCGCATTGCAACCGTTCCTTCATCGAGATTGCGTTTCACCATTCTGCAAAGAGCTTTTTAACTGATTCGCTGTCCGCCGTCACATGACCGGACCACGGACCTCATCGGCCCAACTCGGCCCCGTGAACTGCCCATCCATCACAAATTTCTGTGTCTTCATCCAGTTTGGAAAAGGCCCTCGCGAGGATTCCCGAAATTGTGTAATCAACTCCCGCACGCGCTTTCTTCTTGCCAGCAATTGTTCCATCAATCGCTCGATTTCTGTCACATCGCTGCCATACCATTCAGGCGGTACCGTCTCAGCCACTGCCCACACCCGCTGCGGGTCCATCTCCTCCACCCGCGTCAGCCAGGGCTCAAAGCTCTCCCAGTTCACAACATCGCGGTAGACCAGGTTTCGCGCATACACTCCGCGTAGCGGAGCATCGGCGAATTTCCACTCCCCCGCATTGAAGCAATATCCCTGGTCAATAAAGGTGGCCGTGTACTGCTTCTCGCGCGGCCGCCTCAGGAACACGGCCTGCCGGCCATTGGCATTGCACGTCCACTTGTCGATCACCAGCATTCCGGCAAACTCGCGCAGGTTCTTCACCTCAGTGAGCTGCGGCTCAGGCAGATAATCCATCACCTGTCCCGGCATCAGCCCGCCCACCAGTCGGGACCCGAATTGCAGTCCGGCGCGGCAAGGCTCCCGCCTCTGGCCAAAATCCACGACCAGGTCCGCCGAGTTTTGGATCAGCCACTCGCTCACTTCAATCACGTCGCAGGGCGGAACACTCAGTCCTGCCAGTGCTGCGAGCCTGGTCCCCAGCAGCTCGTTGGCCAACACCCGCACATGTTGCGGATTGTTCTGAAACTTCACCACATAGGGATGCCCGTCCGCGCCGAGCATCAGATGGCTCTGCGCCCCGCCCCGCATCTTTCGCACAGCCTGTATTGCGACGACCGGCAATCCTCCTCCATTTCTTTCGGATTGTAACAACAGGTCGTTCTTCCGGCTTGCCCAACTGCACGCGCGTACTGCTTGTTGTCTGGCACAGAAGTCCACATGCCGTCCCGCGGCCGCCTGAAGGACCTGTCTTTGCCGGCATCTCCTTTCTTTCCTGAACCGTCCGGAGACTTTTATTCCAGGTGCACAAATTCGCGCGCCGCCAGACCCACAGCCATTGCCATCACGCAATCATCATGCGCTCCGCTCTTTGCCCCGGCCTTGCCATTGGGCAGCCGCACAAAACTGCGGCACTCCTGCAGCAATCTCCGGCTGGAAAAAATCTCCGGGGTCTCAACCAGGGCCGCACCCAGCCGGTTCAGCATAAAAGGACGCTCTGTGGGCGAGGTCAGCCACCCGTCCTGTCCCTTGTGCTGAAAGATGCGTCCATACCGGCACACGCTGTGCAGATAGGCAAGTACGCCCGAGCCGTGGTTGTTCCGCTCGACTACCACCAGCGCGTTGTTGTATTCCCGCGCCAGCTCGGTTACCTGCTGCGCCAGCTCCAGCGGAGGCAGCCTGGCCTGCAACTCTGCGCATTGCAGTCCATAGGACAGTTCAATTACCTGCGCGGCGGCGTAATCGCCGTCGCTGCCGCCGCCAGCCGTGTCCACCGCGACCAGGTATCTTTTGCTCCGTACCGGAGGAAACCATATCTGTAGCCTCCCTCCCAGGCGCGTTTCTATGGGCTCTGGGACCTCTTTGGCCCGAGCATCAATGGCCTTCACATCAAAGAAGCATTCCCCGCTGGTCAGAAAGCACTCCAGCGCATCTTCCGGATACTCCTGTTTTGCCAGTCCGCGGAGCCCGGCCTGGATCCTGCGCCGGAAGCCGATCTGCGAACAGTCCAGTCCGTGCCGCTCCATCAGCTCGCGCTCTTCTTCCGTCAACGATTCCACCGGCACCGCCTCTGCGCGATAGGCCGGCTCCCACCACCACGGAAAGAAGTGCCGCACCATTCCCGTTTCTTCTGCTTTGTTCCATTCCTCCCAGAAACACCCTTCGGCCCCGTTTGGCGTAGACTCAAGTACCAGCTCGCCGGTGGAAGGCAGCGCCGCCCGCAGCCCCTGCAGGATCTCGGACGCATCGCCGGGCCAGCGCGCCACCTCAGAGCAGTGCAGGTTCTGGATGGTCAGCCCCCGGCCGGCATTCGCATCTCCTGCCGTCTCCACGCGATACTCGCTGTCAATTTCAGGGAACACAATCTGGCGCGCGCTGGCATGTGAGGTGCGCAACGGCCCCACCCGCATACGGAGCGGAAGGTTTTCGAGAAACCGATGCACAATGCGGAAGATCCCTTCTGCCGCTTCCTGCGTGTGCGCCACCTGCAATGTCAGCGTGCCGGGCTGGGTAATGGTCTTTAGAAAAAACCGGGCCGCCACCCAGGTGCTGATCCCCATCTGCCGCGACTTCAGGACGATGTTTTCTCTCCCGCAACGCCGCGCAAACTCCAGTTGCGCCGGGTTCGGATGCAGCGGGACCAGTTTCCCCTCCCGGTTGCGGATGCGCAGCACCGCCTCTGACAGAAAATGCGGCGTCGGCGCATTCGACAGCAGCGGGAGGCTCTCCTCGAAGACCTCGCCCAGATGCAGCACCTCATCATGGTCCTCCCCTTTCCATGCAGTTCCCATAAAAAACAACTACCCATTCCATCGTTGAAGAATCCAGACAAAGGAACGCCCCTTCGCTGCTGCTGCCCTCGGCCCTTGCTTCCGCCGGTCCGCATGCAAGGGAGCAAAAAGCCGGGCGTCCAGAATCAAGCACAGGTGCGGGTTTCGGAGATCTCAGGCCCAGGCAGCTAATAGGCATACCAGTTATAGTCCGGCCCGCAGAGCAGCGTCCGTTTTCCAGGCGAAGTAATGGCCAGTGAGGTGCTCGTCACTCCCAAATAGTTAATCGTTTGGGAACTGGTCGTCGTCAGCGTTACAGCATTGGAGCTGCTGTCAGACTTGACGATTGTGAACTCCTCGCCCGTCGGCTGCGCCTTGTCTGGCCACTGCGTGTAGCAGCTCGGCAGCGTAATCGTCTGCGGTCCGCCCGCTGCATTCGCAATCACGTTTTTATTGGTCGCCGTCAACGTCAAGCTAGACGCTGTATTGATGATGGTTGACAGAGCAATTCCACCCTGTGATCGGATGGTCCCCTGATAGGTCACGTTGAAGAAGGGGTTCTGCCCGGCCACATGCGCCTCAAAGACATCGGTCTGGTATCCGTTATAGAGCTGTGCCGAATAGGCTTCGTAGTTGGATGTCCCGGCCTTCGGGGCGGCCCACACCGTGGCCACGGCCCCATTTCCCGGAGCATTGTTCGACGCGCCCCCTCCAGTGAATCCCGTCGTCGTCTCCGGCTCCAGCGCCTGCGCATAATTGCCGCACCCGGTCAGATGGTGCACACTGGCAAATGCCGGAGGCACACCCGAGCTGGCAGCATAGGTGATCCAGTTCGCGGTCGAAGACATCCCCAGACATCCAATGTCGGCGATCTCCAGCCCATTTGTAACCGTATTTGCTACATACGCCAGGTTCGCTGCGGGGAAGCTTGTCGTGTCCGGCCACTGGATGTGCCCGCCGTGGATGTTCGTCCCGTTCGCGCCCACGTAAAACGCCGCGATGGCCGGACTGTCAGCATAGGTGTCCGTCCACACGCTGCCTGCCCCGCCCGTGTCGTAAATCACATAATTTGTTGCATACGAGGCATTGCTGGCCGACGCGCTCGATGCCGTATTGCTGCATGGCGCAGTCGTGCAGGTGTAGGGATAACCGAAGCCGTGGACCATATATCCAGTATTTCCCGTGCCCTCGTTAAAGATGCTTGCCACCTGCGCATTCCGCACCAGTACCGTGTCCAGATGCCCATCCATCGCCGTCTTCTGCAAATGCACCCCGTACGCAGGGCGGCTGGCCGGCGTAAACACTGAAGCGCTGTAGCTCACCATGATGTTCCGCATCAGGAACCCAGCCTGGTGTCCACTCGCCGTCGAGCTTTCTCCCAGCAGGATGCCCTCGGCCGTCGTATCATTCACTGCCACGTTTTCTACCAGCAGTCCGCGAAACCACTGCAACTCCAGCCCATGTGTAGCGTTGGTATTGGCTAGGACCGTGAAGTCCTTAAAAACACATCCCTGCGCCTGTGCCGCATTGCCCAGAAAGATCACGTCTCCGTTCAGGTTGGAAGTCACATTCAGCGTCGTCGCGCTCACTGTGCTGTCCGCAGCGCTACTCGCCCCGCCAGATCCGATCAGGTCCACACATGTGCCATTGGACGGTTCTGCCAGCGTCGATGTCACAGCAAACGTCCCCGGCCCCAGACGCACGGTCTGGTTGCGGCCGGTAGAGTTTGCCGCATTTACCGCCGCCGTCCATGCTGCATTGAGCGTCGGATACGTGCTCCCATCCACAGTAAACTCGCCATTGAGGGACGCCGCCGCCAGCGTGCCTGTGACGGCCACATTCGCGGTCGAATTGCTTTGTCCCGTAACGGTGAAGGCGTTCACCCACTGTGACCCGTTCCAGATATCGTATTCATACCCGCCATTCGCATTGTTCGGGGAGCCGCGGAAACAGACCCGGTTCAGCGACTGGCTGCTCCCGGCCGGCGGTGTGTCGAACCAGCAAAAATTGCTGGCAAACTTTGTTCCCACCATCCAGCCGCCATTTTGCGTTCCTTGGTTGCTTTGCTGCTCGTTTTTACGAAACAGTCCTGCTACCGGGTCCCACGCGATTCCCGCTCCAGGAACATTCACGTAAGGATGGGCGGTCTTTCCATTGGCGTAAAGCGGTACCGTCAGATATCCGTTTGTGATTCCCCCAAGATTGAGTCTGGCCCCGCTGCTCCCGAACACCTCTCCGTTTTCAATGGTCGGTGCATAATTTGCACCATCAAAGTTCACCTGAGGGTCTCGATGGACGGCGATCTCTGCCTGGTGCGCATAGCTGCCGCCGTACATATCAAGGTTCTTGAAGTCAACAAGCGCCCCCACGTATCCATCGATTGCATTGAGTTCGCCCTCGCGTCCCACCATCAGCCCGTCAGGCACCGGGCCGAGAACAATCTCCGCACAGGTAGAAGTCCCTGTCTGGTCACAATGGTCTGTGTATCCGCTTCCCGGCGGCTGAATGGCGTTCACGTGCGTGTCCTCGATATGGATACTCCCATGAGAACCAATCGGCAGCTCCTCCAGAATCGAACCGGCAGGCCAATTCACAGGCGCACTCACGGTCGAACCAGCGGTGTTCCTGGCCAAGATGTGGACGGTCCCGTCTTTTGTGAAGCCCCCAACCTGGACAATTTCAAACTGCCCCTGCTGCACGCCTGCGGCATATTGCGATGGCTGTGTGCTGCCGTAGGAATAGTCCTGCGGCAGCAGCGCATAGTACACCACCGAGCCGCCAAGCGAACCTCCTGTGCCAATGTCTGCCGCATTCTCAAAGTACTGGGGCATCCATGAGGTGTCCTGGACGGAGGCCGTGTTCCCTGAGGACGACAAGGCCGTGGTCAGCGTGGTCTTTTCCATCACCCCGCCGCCCAGATAAATGCCCGCATTCAGCCTTGGCTCATTGTTATAAGGAAAGCCCTCCAGGTAAAAATTCCTGATGGACCCATAACCGCTTACCCGGAAGCCGCTCATATACTTCAACGGTTTGATCGAGCCGCCATAGAAGCTGTAATTTGTGGCCTTGGTCACCGTGATGGCCCCATGAGGATCGGGGCTTATCTGCGCCGGATTGCTCGTGTTCGCAGTCGGGTAGCTATTGCCGGGGCAGTTGATGCCATAGCAATAGAACTCTTCTCCATAGCGTTCAAAGGTTGCGCCCGGATTGATAATTTGTGTGTTGACAAAGTAGCTTTCGTTAATGTCGCCGGACAAAATGATGGGCCAGCGGACAGAAGAAATGGTCAGATTGTCTGACCGGAAACGCTCACTGTTGTTGTTCAGCTGAAGGCCGCGTCCGCCATGATTGGCCATGGTGATATTGGCAATGTGAAACTGTACCGCGGCATCGACTTCAAGCAGCGTGCCGGTGCTCAGATGTCCATTGCCGTACAATTGCAGGTCACTGATCTGCCCATTACAGGTGGCATTCACCGCACAGCTCCCCTGGTAGACCGTAAACAGATTGGTATTGGCAGAGACCAGTTGGAGCGTGCTTTCCGCGCTTGCATCTCCCTTGATGCAAATGTTGGATGGCACCCTGAGCGTGTTGCTGATTTTATACAGCCCTGCCGGGACATAAATGCACGGTATGGCCCCACTGGCGCCAATCGGGTTGGACAAGGCAAAACTGATGGCCGCCTGAAACGCTGCGGTCGAATCGTTGGTCCCCGTCGGGTCTGCACCCCCGGCAAAGTCCGGGTGCCGCACATCCACCCGCGGTAATTTGGAAACAGCATTTGGCGTCCGCAGTGTTCCCGTCATGTTTCCGCCCGACAAGGGCACTGCCGTTTGCACCGCCTGGTCTACATACTGCTTGGTGGCGGCCTGATTGGCTGCTGCCGGGGCGCCGGCCAGGGTCAGGGGGCCGACCATACTGCCCCCGCTCAGTTGCAGATAGTTCCCACTAAGCGAAGCAATCGAGGCGTCTACATACTGCTTGGTCGCGTTCTGCACCGCCACCGATGCCGGTACCAGTTGCGCGCGTACAGAGGCAATCGAGGCACTCGCCGCCTGCGGGACCACCCAGTACTCTTTGTTCACCGTGCCGTCATTCAGATGATAGATGGCCGTATAGTAGGTCCCTGCGGGAGAAGCCCCTGCATTGGCGGCCAGGTTTACGCTCACAAATCCGTCCTGGCCAATGGGGACCGTCTCGCTGCCCGCTGCCACGGCCTGATTGTTCGCCGTTGAAAATGCCGGCCAGCTTACAATCAGCGTCCCGGTCGCCGGGCTTCCGTCAGCGCGGTAGACCACTCCCTGGACCGTGGTTGTACTTACTTGTGCCTGGATTCGACCCGGCAGCATGACACTGGCTGCCGCCGCCAGCGCCATCAATCTCATCCATGTTTCAGCAAAGCTTTTTCGCATCACGCGCACCTGTCTAAGGAACATCTTTTGATGGATTTGGACGGTTCAATGCAGTGACGGGTTCAATGCTGCGGGCCGCTTCCTGCTTTTGCCCCGGTCCACCACCGCTCTCTGCGGCGAGAGCTGCGGCCGCCTCCCGCGCTGCTCTTTCAGCTTCTCTTCTCTTCCGGAACGCAGCCGCTTCTTTCAGCAGGAGCCGTCCCAGGCTCGGCCCCAGCCGCCGTTCCTTGCTGGCTTCGTCGAGTTCATCTTTCACTCCGCCCAGGTCAAACAACATCCTTGCATGTTGAATGCTGCCCGCACATGCCTTTTCCGCAAGAGATTCCAGAATGATTTCATAATGGCTTTCCACCTTGTTTTTGGCGGCCTTTCTGAAGTGTTTCGCTTTTACTGCTTTTCTGGACCTGCTTCCATCCGACAGCGCCGGCCCATCCTGCATCGCCTCTTCCCTGATTGTCTTTGCCATGTTCTGAAAAACAAAAAGGGAAGCAGTCATCGCTGCTTCCCTTCAGATTTCTTGACTCTTAAGTTCAGAATATCATTTCAGCCTGAAATGACCTGACAATCGTAGCAAGAAAATATCTCCTGTTTTATGTGTAGGTTGTGTTATTTTCCACAGCCGAGGGCCCTTGACAGCATCTTTCAGTACTCCATCAGTTCGTAGTCCAGAAACATCTGCGAGAGCTTGTCAAGCGCCTGCGGATATTTCCGCATCACCGTCCTGACCGAGGCCCGCATCAGCCCCGCCGTTTCTTCCTGCGTGTATTCCTGCATGGCGATCCGGGCGATCAGTTCCTGCTCCATCGGAGCCAGCCGCTTCAGACACTTCTCGATGTCAAATAGAAAAATAATCGCGTCCTCAAAGCTCCGCATCCGGTAGTGCGACGACTTTCCTCGCACCACGCAGTTGCCGACCGCCAGAGGCAGCCGTCCGGTCTGCAGAGAAACAACGACATACCGCCGCAGAAGCTCCTCCGTCCGTCTTCTGTAAAAGGCGATCCCATTGTCCTGCGGGAGTTCCCGGGCCGTCTCGGCCCAGACGTAAGGCAATGCCAGCGCTGCGCTCATCGTGCTCCTCCCTTCACCGCCGCGGCAGGATGCGGGCGGCGTCTGGGACGCCCGCTCCGGGTCTTCCGTCTGGGAAATGCCCGCAGCTTTTCTGCGCAAACCGCGCAATAGACCTCGTTCAACTCCTGGATGCGCAGCCAGAGGCCGCCGCATCCCTCACACACTTTCAGATTGAGCACCATGTACATAGTGTGGGTCTCCAGTATCTGCAATGCTTGCGACTGGTTTTCAGAGCAAGGCAGAGAGAAAACAACGCAAAGAACACAGCGTTCTGCCGCGCTGTTGTTCCCTGCAGAAATCTTCCCGCTGTGCGCGGGAACAGGAAAAAGAGAGAAACGCAGATCATCAGGGTCAGCCAATCCACTTTCGCTCGCCTTCAGTCCAGCGCGCAGAAACACGACTCCTTCCGGAGCGCTCCCCGGGCATGGGCAGGTTTCAGATTGAGTTCGGGCGAAAGTGAAAAAGAATCTATCTGCCCCGGAAATACGGGTCAACCATTCCCCCGCAAGGACCGGAATTTTACGCATCCTTCCCCGCAGGTGTTTCCATAAAGAAAGGGGACTGCATCAGAATTACTTTTCTTTGAGCAAACACACCCTCGCACAATGTATAGCTCTAAGAAAAATTTCCACAATGAATGTCTCTCAGCTACACGAGCAGCTCCGCCGCGAATTGCTGCGCCGCATTCAGCGCGGCACGCTTACCGGGACGCTGCTTGCGCGGCAGACAGGCCTCAATCCTGCGCATATCTCTAATTTTCTGCATGGAAAACGCCAGCTCAGTCTCGCCGCACTCGACCGGGTCCTGGCCGCGCAGGACCTGCACATCGAAAATTTTGTGCACCGGACTCCTGTGCGGGAGCCTGCCGCATCCCTTGACCGGGTCCCCCTGGTGGCCCAAGCCACCGCCATTCATCAGTCCCGCATCCATTCCAGTTCCATTTTGGAACTCATCCAGTTACCTTCTGGTTTCCTGCACCACCTGGTCTCCCGGCGTTCTCCTGATCGCCGCTCCTGGGACCGCTTTCTCGCCATTCGTGTCGAGTACTCCCAGGCCCGTCCCATGATGCCGGTCATCTTCCCGCACGCCATCCTCGTCCTCGACCGCCATTACACTTCGCTGACGCCTTGGCGTCCTCCGCTGCCGAACATCTACGCTGTGCACTCGGGTGCGGGGGTCCTCATCCGCTATGTCTCGCTGCAAGGGAGCCACCTGGTCCTGCGTCCGGCAAAACTGGAGCACTCAGTAGAGCTGCTGGAACTCAGGCCCAAAGAGCTTCCCTCAAAGTTCATCATTGGCCGGGTCTGCGCCGTTCTGGGTCAGATGTGAACCCGATGCATTCCACGCCGCGCCTTCCTCTCTGCATTGCTGGCAGAAGCAAGCACGCGGCCAGCCTGCCGCTCCACGCGCAGAACAGGGCGCCGCTTTTTGATAGCATCGCATCGGAGGGACTCAATTTTTATGGACCAGCCATCCGTTGCCGTCAACGGGGCGCGCCGCAATGAAGACATCGCCCTTGATCTGCTGAAATTTGTTGCCATCACCACAGGGATCGGCCGTGCTTCCGCGCCCGCCACCGGGTTTGTTGCCGCCTCCGCTCCCAGGCCGGAAGACCATGTAAACCAATTGCTCGAACTCTATTCCCGCTGCCTGCAGGTGGTCGAGGGGAAGGGAGCATCGCGATAGTCACCCCGTCTCTCCAGAACGTCGTCGTTTGTGGAGCAGGAGCCTTTGGTCGCAACCATCTGCGCATTTACCGCGACCTGGAGTATTCCGGCCTTCCTGTCCATCTGGCGGCCATTGTCGAGTCCGCCACAGACCGCGCTGCCTCGCTGGAAAAGGAGTGGGGGGTGCCCGTCTACACATCCGTGGAAGAGTGTCTCCAGACGACAAAAGTCCAGGCCGCCTCTGTCTGTGTTCCTACCGTGGACCATTACCGGACTGCGGCTGCTTTTTTACGCCAGGGCGTGGATGTACTGGTGGAAAAACCTGTGACTGCCACGCTTGAAGAGGCCGAGGACCTGGTCCGCCTGGCCCGGGAAAACGGACGCATCCTGCAGGTGGGTCATCTGGAGCGCTTCAACCCCGCCGTAATGGCCGTCCAGCAGTTCCTGGACCGTCCCATGTTTTTTGAGGTCCATCGCCTCAGCGTCTTCAGTCCGCGCTCGCTTGATGTGGATGTGGTCCTCGACCTGATGATTCATGATCTCGACATCGTTCTCACGCTTGCGCAGTCTCCGGTTGCCAGCATCCATGCTGTGGGCCTTCCTGTCCTCTCGCCCCGGGTAGACATTGCCAATGTTCGCGTCGAATTTGCCTCCGGCTGTGTTGCCAACTTCACTGCCAGCCGCGTCAGTACCGAGCGTGTGCGCAAGCTGCGTTTCTTTCAGCCGCACCAGTATGTTTCCATTGACTATGCCCGTCAGGACCTGCTGCTGATTGATGTTGCCCGGCAGCCCCGGTCCCCGGAAGAACTCGCCCCGGCCCTGCAAGTGCGCAAGCCCTCGATCGCCCCGGCCGAGC
This sequence comes from Pseudacidobacterium ailaaui, assembly GCF_000688455.1. NCBI lineage: Bacteria > Pseudomonadati > Acidobacteriota > Terriglobia > Terriglobales > Acidobacteriaceae > Pseudacidobacterium > Pseudacidobacterium ailaaui. The sequence goes on along the minus strand of NZ_JIAL01000001.1, from coordinate 1,400,424 downwards.
CTTTGCGCCTGGAAATCGAGTCGTTTCTTGAATCTGTCTGCACGCGCAGACCACCCGCCGTTTCTGGCGAGGACGGCCGGGCTGCTCTGGCCCTTGCCCTCGACATCAATGCTGCCATCACGGCCCACTCGGCCCGTGCCGGACTCGAACACTTCCGTATCGGAGGCACCTGCTAAGGTTGACATCTTCCCCCTGCACCTGTAGCTTTTTACTAGATGTGGATTCATCGCCATCATCGTCATCACCATCATCACGTGACGAGCGTGTCGGCGAATCCTTACGGCCTGAAGTAAAAGCCGGAAATCAAGGAATCCAAAAGCCCGCCGACGCGCCCAGCGCAGGCGGGCTTTTTGCATCTGCCCGCAGGCGCAGGCCCCCGGCAAGATAGAAGAGGAAAAGCAGATGTCTGACACAAGCATTGATTTTGCCAAGATGGACGGTCTGGCCCCCGCAATCGTGCAGGACGCAAAGACCGGGCAGGTTCTGATGGTCGGCTTCCAGAATGAAGCCAGCTTTCAGAAGACCCTCGAAACCGGCTTCGTTACATTCTGGAGCCGGACCCGCCAGAAGCTCTGGATGAAAGGTGAAACCAGCGGCAACCGCCTTCGCGTCGTCGAGGCCGCTACAGACTGCGACCGCGATACCTTGCTCTACCGTGTGGAAGTGGAGGGCGACGGCCTGGTCTGCCACGAAGGCACCGTAAGCTGCTTCACTCGGCCCATTGCAGTCAATGCTGCCCAGGAGGTCCGCTGATGGCAAACAAACTCAAGCTCGGAATTCCCAAAGGCAGCCTGCAGGATGCCACCATTGCCCTTTTCCAACGTGCCGGCTGGAACATCTATGCGAGCGGGCGCTCCTATTTTCCCGCCATTGATGATCCGGAAATCGAATGCACCCTCGTCCGCGCGCAGGAGATGGCCCGCTACGTGGACCACGGCGCGCTCGATGCCGGACTCACCGGAATTGACTGGGTCGTCGAAAGCGGCCGCGAGGTGAAAAGCATCATCAACCTCACCTATGCCAAGCAGAGCCGCCAGAAAGTGCGCTGGGTCCTGGCCGTGCCCGATGATTCGCCTTACCAGAAGGCCGAAGACCTCGCTGGCAAAATCATTGCCACGGAGCTGGTCGAGGTCACCAGAAAATACTTTGCCGAGAAAAACGTCCCGGTCAAGGTCGAATTCAGCTGGGGCGCGACCGAGGTCAAGCCGCCCACCCTGGCCGATGCCATCGTCGAAGTCACTGAGACCGGAAGCTCACTGCGCGCCAACCGCCTCCGCATCATTGACACCGTGATGGAAAGCGAGACCCACCTCATTGCCAATCCGCGGAGCTATGAAGACCCCTGGAAAAAAGAGAAGATTGACAATATCGCGCTCATGCTGCGTGGTGCCATCGCCGCCCAGGGACAGGTCGGTCTGATGATGAACGTCCAGAAGACCGACCTGGCGAACGTCCTCTCCGTGTTGCCCGCGTTGACCTCGCCCACGGTCTCGGCGCTCAGCGACCCCGCCTGGGTCGCAGTCAACACCATTCTGGAAGAGAGCGTCGTGCGCGATGTGCTGCCTCGCCTCAAGGCCGCCAACGCCACTGGCATCGTGGAATATCCGCTGAACAAGGTGGTCCTGTAATGCGCATCGTGTACACCAAAGGACGCGACAGGCTGGTCCAACAGCTTGTGGAACGCCGGAACAGTGTGGAAGAACACGCTGTTCCGGTGGCCCGCCGCATCCTCGCGGCCGTCCGCAAAGGTGGAGACGCTGCCCTTCGCCGTTATGCGGCCCGCCTGGATGGCATTACGGAACAATCACAGTTACGAATTTCCGAGCAGGAACTGCAGCAGGCCTGGGACGAAGTCTCGCCTGCCTTCCGCGCGGCCCTGAAGACGGCCGCAAGCCATATCCGCCGCTTTGCGCAGAAGCAATTACCCAGAGAGTGGAGCTTCGAGCAGGTCCGCGGTCTCACCGTAGGCCAGAGGATACGTCCTCTGACCGCGGTAGGCTGCTATGTCCCCAGTGGGCGCTATCCGCTGCCCTCGACCCTTCTGATGACCGCCATCCCCGCGCAGGTGGCAGGCGTCGAGCGCATTGCCGTGGTTTCTCCAAGGCCGGCCAAGGAAACACTGGCCGCAGCGGCCTTCCTTGGCCTCCGGGAGTTTTACCGTATCGGCGGGGCCCAGGCTGTTGCTGCCCTGGCTTATGGAACAGAAAGCATTCCCCGCGTTGAAAAGATCGTTGGCCCCGGCAATGCTTATGTTGCTGCGGCAAAGAAGCTCGTTTCTTCTGATTGCGCCATAGACATGCCCGCCGGACCGACCGAGATCGTCATTACCAGCGAAGGCGGCGACCCGGTATTGTTTGCCACCGACCTCATCGCCCAGGCCGAGCACGACCCCGACGCGCTGGCGATTTTGATTACAACCAAGAAAGAACTGGCAAAGCAGGTCAGCGCGGAAGTCAAACAGCGCGTGCGGAGCAATCCCATCGCGGCAAAGGCCATGCAGGCCAACGGTGTCATATTTGTAACCGAATCAGTGGCAGAAGCGCGGGCCCTGACCAACAGTCTCGCTCCGGAACATCTCACGGTCGATTCGGAGCGCGATCTGGAGTGGGTCCGGAATGCGGGTTCGGTCTTTATCGGGCGCCATTCGGCGCAGCCGATGGGAGACTATATCTCCGGGCCTAACCACACTCTGCCGACTGGTGGCCTGGCGCGCTTGCGCGGCGGCCTGAGTGTTCAGGATTTTGTAAAGATCATCACCGTGCAGAAGTATGACCGCAAGGCCCTGCTCACCCTGGGGCCCCGGGCCATCACACTGGCGGAAGCCGAAGGATTAAAGGGACATGCAGATGCCATCCGAGCAAGAGGCGCCCGTGGCTGAGGGAATCAAGCCGCGCGCCGCCGTCCTGCGCACCAGGGAGTATCACCCGCCGCTGGGCTCGCGCGAAGGCGTGCGCCTGGACTTCAACGAGAACACGCTTGCCTGTTCCCCGCGCGTGCTGGAAGTACTTGGCAGGATCTCCCGCGCCGAACTCACCAAATATCCCGAGCGCGGACCCGCAGAAAAACTGGTGGCCGCGCACCTCGGCGTGATGCCAGACCAGGTCCTGCTCACCAACGGTGTGGACGAAGCCATTCATGTCCTCTGCCAGACCTACCTCGATGCGGGCGATGAGTTTCTCCTTCCGGTGCCGACGTATTCCATGTATGAGGTCTACGGTTCCTCCACCGATGCCAGGATGGTCTTTGTTCCGGCCGCTGCGGACTTTGCTTTCCCAGAGGAGGAACTTTTCCGCCGCATTACTTCCGTAACGAAGATGATTGCCCTGGCCAACCCCAACAGCCCTACCGGGAAAAGTGTTCCACGTGGAACAATTCTCCGTCTGCTGGAGCGGGCCCCGCAGGCCATGGTCCTGGTCGATGAGGCCTACTACCATTTCTATGGTGAGACGGTGCTGGACCTGGTGGGCCGCGCCCCGAACCTTGTTGTAACACGCACATTCTCCAAGGCTTACGGGCTGGCTGGACTACGCCTGGGAGCACTCATTGCCAGCCACGAGCAGATGCAATGGCTCCGCCGCATGATTTCGCCTTACAGCGTAAACGGGTTGGCGCTTGCGTGCCTGCCTGCCGCGCTGGAAGACCATGCTTATCTGGAGTGGTATGTGGCCCAGGTACGGGAGGGTCGCGCCCTGTTTACTGCGGCCCTGGACCGACTGGGTCTGCCCTACTGGCCTTCGCAGGCAAACTTCGTACTCACAAAGATAGGCGCCAGGCACCGGGAATTCGTCGCTGCCATGCGTCGACGCGATGTTTTGGTGCGCGACCGCTCGACGGACCCCGGCTGCGAAGGCTGCGTACGGATTACCATCGGCGTACTCGAACATACACGCAAAGGCATCGCAGCGCTCGAAGAATCGCTGGCTGAGATCGGATGGAAGGCATGAGCAAAAAGAAACGCACCGCAGAAATCCACCGCAAGACCGCTGAGACGCAGATTGCCCTTCGTCTTACCATCGAAGGCGCAGGCCGCTACAAAATCAGCACTGGCATTCGTTTCTTCGACCATATGCTTGAGCTTTTTGCACGCCACGGGGCATTTGATCTTGATCTCTCCTGCAAAGGCGACCTCGACGTAGACCAGCACCACACGGTCGAAGACGTGGGCATTGCATTAGGTGAGGCCTTTGATCGCGCCCTGGGCGACAAAAAGGGCATCATGCGTGCTGGTTATTTCCTGATGACCATGGACGAAACGCTGGGCATCGCCGCGGTAGACCTGAGCGGTCGCGTCGCCTCTGTGATTGACACAAAGGTGAAGACACGCCTGGTGGGAGACCTGCAATCGGAACTGGTGGACGATTTCTTTGAGGGTTTTGCCCGCGGCGCCCGGGCCAATGTTCATCTGAAGACGATGTATGGCCGCTCCAACCATCATAAAGTGGAAGCGCTTTTCAAGGCCTTTGCGCGCGCCCTGCGCTTTGCCTGCATGAAGGACGTTCAAATGGGCGCCGTGCTACCCAGCACAAAGGGGCTGCTGTGATTGCTGTCGTAGACTACAAGGCCGGGAACCTCACCTCGGTGATGAAGGCCCTCCATGCCGCAGGGGCCGATGTTCGGGTGACGCAGGATGCGGATGGGGTGCTGCGCGCGGAAAAAATCGTCCTGCCCGGTGTGGGCCACTTTGCCGCCACGGAGTTTCTGGAAAAGCAAGGGCTGAGGGCCGCCATGCAGGCACAGATTGCCAAAGGGATACCGTTTCTCGGCATCTGCGTTGGTCTGCAATGGCTCTTTGAGGGCAGTACCGAATCGCCGCAGACCCTGGGCCTGGGCCTCTGCAAGGGCCAGTGTGAGCGCTTTTCCGCGGGGTTGAAGGTACCGCACGTGGGCTGGAATGCGCTTGAGGTCCGGCCCTCCCGCCTGCTGCGCGGCATTTCGTCCGGGACCTTCGTCTATTACACGCACTCCTACCGCGCTCCGCTCACAAATGGCACTGTAGCGGTTACAGATTACGGCGGCCCCTTTACCGCTGCGGTAGAAATCGGCAATGTGATGGGCGTGCAGTTCCATCCGGAAAAATCAGGAGAAGCGGGCCTGCGCATTCTCCGTAACTTTGTGGAGCTTTGATCTGTGCTGACCAAACGCATCATCGCATGTCTGGACGTGGACGCGGGCCGCGTCGTCAAGGGCGTGCAGTTTGTGGACATTGTGGATGCAGGCGACCCTGCCGAACTGGCGCGCCGCCACGCCGAGGCGGGCGCTGATGAAATCGTGTTACTCGACATCACGGCCACGCACCAGGGCCGCGGTACTCTTATCGAAACAGTAAGAAAAACGGCGAAGCAGATTTTTGTGCCTTTCACGGTCGGTGGGGGCATCCGCAGCGTGGACGATGCTGCCGCTGTCTTTGACGCAGGCGCAGACAAGGTGAGCATCAATTCTGCCGCCATTGCGCGCCCTGAGTTGATTGAAGAAATCGGTGGGCGCTTCGGTGCCCAGGCCGTCATCGTGGCGATTGACGCGCGCCGCGCAAAGGAAAGCAGGGACCCGGTGAAAGGGGCCGAAGTATTCATCAGCGGCGGACGCAGGCCCACAGGCCGCAACGTCATCGAATGGGCGCGTGAGGCCGAATCGCGAGGTGCCGGGGAGATCCTGCTCACCTCAATGGATGCAGACGGGACCCGCTCCGGTTTTGACTGCGAGCTGACGGCGCTGGTCAGTGAGGCGGTGCAGATCCCCGTCATCGCTTCAGGCGGCGCAGGCAACGCGCAGCACTTTGCCGATGTGCTGCTTCAGGGCAAGGCCGATGCCGCCCTGGCGGCCAGCATCTTTCATTTCGGCATTGCCGATGTCCGCGAACTCAAAACAGAGATCGCCCGCTGCGGCGTTCCCGTGAGGCTGCCATGCTGATTCCTTCCATTGACCTGATGGGCGGCCGTATCGTCCAGCTTGTCCGCGGCGAAAAGCTGAAACTCGCCTTTGATGACTTCGAATACTGGATTGAGAAGTTTTCTGCCTACCCCATCGTGCAGCTGATTGACCTCGACGCAGCCATGCGCCAGGGCGACAACGCAGTGCTGATTGAGCAGATTGCTCGCCGCTTGCCCTGTCAGGTCGGCGGAGGCATCGCAACTGTGGAGCGCGCAAAGCAGTTGCTGGCAGCCGGTGCAAAGCGCGTCATTTTCGGTTCGGCCTTATTTCCGGCCCAGATCAACACTGCCCTCGCGCAGGAGATCGCAGGCGCCATTGGTATGGAGCAATTCGTAGCCAGCATTGATACCAAAGCGGGCCGCGTGGCGATCCGGGGATGGAAGGAACAGGCCGCCATCACCCCGGACGAGGCCGTGCTCGCCCTCTCGCCCTTTTGCGGCGCTTTTCTCTATACGCACGTGGACACGGAGGGCACCATGCAGGGCTTTCCCCTGGAAACGGCACGCCGCCTTCGTGCGCTCACCGACCGGCAGTTGATTGTCGCCGGAGGCATTCGCGAGCAGGCGGAAATCGATGCTCTGGACCAGATCGGAGTGGATGCGGTGGCCGGCATGGCCATCTATACGGGAGCGCTGGCTACCTGAGGTTTTCGCGGCGCCGGACAAACGTCCCCGTCAGAAAAAACACGAGCGCAATCGCTCCCTGCAGCGCCGCCAGCGGCCACACGCGCCGCACCGTGGAGACCACGGTGATGACAAACCAGAGCGCAGCAATCAGAAACCAGACCGAGGAGCGTCGCATACAGCGAAGCATACCATTCGCTTCGGGGACGGGCCATTTCCCTCCATTTTTTTTCCCGGTTTCAGATAAGCTGTAGAGTCCCGCTGGATTCCGGGAGGACGAAACAAACATGACGACGAAGAAACACACCCTGCGTCTGGCCAGACGGCTGGAAGAAGTCGGATTTTCTGATATTGTTCAGATACGCAATAAGGTCCTGGAGCTGCGTGCCGCCGGACAGACGGTCCATGCTTTTCATGGGGGCGAGCCATTTTTTGAAACACCGGATGCGGTAAAGTTCGCCATGGTCCGCGCCCTGGTGGAAAACAAGACGAAGTATGCTCCTTCTTCCGGCATTCCCGTGCTGCGTGAAGCGCTGGCAGAAAAACTGAAACGACGCAACCGGCTCCATGTCAGCAGTGATGATGTGCTCATTACCGCTGGAGGGGCGCACGCCCTTTATGTGGCCTTTCAGGCCGTGCTGGACCCCGGCGATGACATGCTGCTGTTTTCGCCCTACTGGACGCCCATTCGCGACATGGTGACCGGAACGCAGGCCCGCGCCCTGTTGGTGCCTACCGCGACGGCGCGCCGCAACGGGCTTACAAAGACGCTTGAGGAGTTCGCCACTCCGCACACCAAAGCCATCTACTACAACACGCCGCAAAACCCCACAGGCATTGTATTTTCCCGGGCGGAAGCTGAAGAAGTCGCGGCCTTCGCCAAAAAACACAACCTGATTGTGATTGCCGATGAAGCCTACGAGGACCTGGTGTATGAAGGCGAACATGTTTCGATCGCATCGCTGCCCGGGATGGCGGAGCGCACCATTACTGCCTACACCTTTTCAAAGAGCTACGGAATGACCGGGTGGCGCATCGGCTACATCGTAGCCAGGGAGCCGTTCATGACCGGGCTGCGCAAGCTGGTGCTCTATTCGGCCAACGGCGTCTCCACGCCAACGCAGTGGGCCGCGCTGGAAGCGCTCTCTCTGCCACAGAGCTACTTCGATGACCGGCTGAAGGAATACCGCCAGCGGCGCGACCTGCTGGTCCGGGGACTCAATGCGTTAGGCCTGGAATGCGATCCACCTGCGGGTGCGTTCTATGCCATGCCGTCGATTACCAGGATCCACAGGGACAGCCGCAAGGCCGCTGCGTTGCTGCTGGAAAAGGCGCATGTGGCCACCATCCCCGGCGTGGTCTTCGGAGCGCAGGGCGAAGGCCATGTGCGTTTTGGCTACTCCGTTCCCTTGCCGGCGATTGAGGCTGGACTGGAGGCGTTGTCAAAATTCCTCAAATAACAGGATTTGCTGTGCAATTCTCTGCACCCGAAGGCCGGCGCCTGCCGTCTAAAAACACATGTACATTTGTGGTTTTGTGAGAAAGCTTGCAGGCATGGCTTTTTTCGCCTGGGCAGGCCTTGCTTTTGGACAGGCAGCATCCCCGGCGGGCGCACTTCCTGACGCGCCGGCTGCACAGACGCAACAGCAGAGCACTCCAGACAGTATGGAAGGCAAGCAGACCAAACGGATTCTGGGGGTCATCCCGAATTTCCGGTCCGTATCTGTCGATGAAAAACTTCCTCCCCAGTCGGCCAAAGACAAATTCATCACGGCGACCGAAGACAGCTTTGATTATTCGGCGTTTATCTTTGCCGGTGCCCTGGCAGGCATCAGCATGGCGCAGGACTCCTATCCTGAATTTCATCAGGGCGCGGTTGGCTATGGCCGTTATTACTGGCATACGCTGGCCGACCAGGCCGTGGAAAATTATATGGTCGAGGCCATCTTTCCCTCGGCCCTGCGGCAGGATTCCCGCTATTACACGCTGGGGCGCGGTGGCATTGTAAAGCGCACGGCCTATTCGTTTTCGCGGGTCCTGATTACACGCACTGATGCAGGCAATGAGACCTTCAATGCTTCTGAGATCATCGGCGCCGGCGCCGCCTCCGGAATTTCCAGCCTCTACTATCCGGACAGGGAGCGCACCTGGACCAAAGTCGGCCAGCACTGGCTTACCGATGTCGGCCTGGATGGAATGACGTTCATCTTCAAGGAATTCTGGCCCGACATCAACAACGCCATCTTTCATCAGAAGCAGTAAAAAATCTTCCGGCGACCGCCGTCTCCCGGTCTTTGCCAATACATCTCCTTTAGCATCAGAGAAGGAGGGAATTTTCTGCGCATGATCAGGGTCGGCGTTCCACACTGGACAAGCAAAGATCTTCTGGCCAAGCTTCCTGCTGAAGCGGAGATAGTGGTTTTACCGGAGCAGCCTTCGTCGCCGGTGGAAATCGACTTCTGGATTGCACCCCTGTTTCCGCGGCAGGCCGGGCCGGTGGCCCCGTACCTGCGCGGGGTGAAGGTGGTGCAGTCGCTGCTGGCCGGAGTGGACTGGCTACGCAGTCTGGTCCCGCAGGGCGCGCTGCTTTGTGATGCACAAGGCGTCCACAACGTCGCCACTTCAGAGTGGGCGGTGGCCGCCATCCTCGCCTGGACCAAATTCTTCCCGTTTTATTTTGATCTGCAGCGGCAGCAGCAGTGGATCACGCGCGAGCTGGCCGATGCCCATTACCATTCCGTCTTCGGCGGAAACCACAGCCCTTACCCTCCGGTGCTGATTGAGGAGCTGGAAGGAAAGACCGTGCTGATTGTAGGGTATGGGTCCATCGGGAGCTCGATTGAGGAGCGGCTGTCTCCGTTTGGGGTGAATGTCCTTCGCATTGCGCGCACGGCCCGTCCGGGTGTGGAAGCAGTGGACAAGCTGCCCCATCTGCTGCCGCTGGCCGACATTGTTGTGCTGATTGTACCCTTCACCCAGCAGACCCGCGGCCTGATGAACGCCGAGATGATTGCCAAAATGAAGCAGGGCGCGCTGCTGGTCAATGCGGCCCGCGGTCCGGTGGTCGAGACTGGCGCCCTGGTGAAGGCCCTTGAAGAAAAGCGCATCCGGGCCGCGCTCGACGTCACCGATCCCGAGCCGCTGCCACCCGGCCATCCATTGTGGAAAGCGCCGAACCTGTTGCTGACGCCGCATATCGGTGGGTCGAGTCCGCTGTTTATGCCGCGTGCATTTCAGTTTGCGGGCGAGCAGGTGCTGCGCTTTATGAGCGGAGGGCCTCTGCTGAATGTGGTCCAGGGGGAGTATTGACGGCCGCTTCTCCCACCTGCCGGTCCGGGTCTAACCGAGCAACTTCGCGGCTTCCAGGGCGAAGTACGTCACGATAAATCCCGCCCCGGCGCGGCGGATAGAGAGCAGCGATTCCATCATCGCCCGCTCGGGTTCCAGCCAGCCTTTGGCAAAGGCGGCCTGCAGCATAGAGTATTCGCCGGAGACCTGATAGGCACCGATGGGCACGTCAAAGCGCTCGCGCGCGGCGCGGATGACATCGAGGTAGGGCATGGCGGGCTTCATCAGGATCATGTCTGCGCCTTCGGCCAGGTCCAGTTCAATTTCACGCATGGCCTCGCGCAGGTTTGCCCCATCCATCTGGTAGCTGCGCCGGTCGCCAAACTGGGGGGCCGAATCTGCCGCCTCGCGGAAGGGGCCGTAAAAGGCCGAGGCGAACTTTGAGGCGTAAGAAAGAATCGGGACCTTTTCGAGTCCCGCCTCGTCGAGGTCGTCACGGATCGCGGCCACGCGACCATCCATCATGTCGCTTGGGGCCACAATGTCTGCACCGGCCCGGGCGAGGGAAACCGCGGTGCGGGCAATCAGGCGCACACTGGAGTCGTTTTCAATCTCGTATGCTTCGCCCTGCTTCTTCACCAGACCACAGTGTCCGTGCGAGGTGTATTCGCAGAGACAAACATCGGCAAGCAGCAGAAGGTCCCGGAGCGCTGCGCTCTTTTTCAACTCGCGAAGAGCACGCTGCACGATCCCGTCTTCGCTCCATGCGCCGGAGCCTTGCTCGTCCTTGCTCTCGGGCAGGCCAAACAGCAGTAAGCCTCCGATGCCCAGGCTGGCGGCCTTTTCTGCCTCCTTCAGGGCCTCGTCGATGGAAAGATTGAAGACCCCCGGCATGGAAGCGATGGGGTTCCGTACACCTTCTCCCGGACAGATGAAAAGCGGACAGACAAGCGCACCCGGCTCCAGGTGGGTCTCACGTACAAAAGAGCGCATGGCTTCGCTCGACCGCAGACGGCGCAGGCGGGTGACAGGATACTCCATGTGTTTATTGTAGCGGGGCCGAGTGGAGTGCCGGACCGCGCAGCCTTTGCCCAAGAGATGCTTCTGGCCTCATGGAGGCCATGATGGAGACCATGACCGGCAGCTTAATGCACCGCCATCTGCTCATACTCCTGTCCGGAGGGAAAAGGCAGCAGCACCCACAGCGTATAAATGGACAGGATGGTCCCGGTGATTGGTTTGATCAGCGTCAGGAAAGCGGTCACGATGGCCAGCGTGCGGCCCCACGGTGCGCGGCGGAGAAGAGCAAACCCGGTGGCAGCAGCCAGGGCCGAGCGAAGGACCACTGTGGCAGTGATGACCCAGGGCAGCCACATCATGTGCATGAAGGGAAATCCAGGGCCAAAGGCATAGAAGCCATGTCCCGGCGAACCCCAATGCTGCCATCCGCCCATAAAGCCCGCAAAGAACGGCAGCGCGATCATCCAGGCCAGCATGTTCCAGACGGCCCAGACAATCCAGAGCGTCGCCATGGGATGCAGATGACGTTGCACGCGGGAAGAAGGGACCGGGCGGGCCGCCGGCATCGGAGGTACGGGCCGTCCGCATCGCGGGCAGACCTGTTCAAAGGCCTGCATGGCTTGTCCACAACCAGAGCAGAACATTGGGTTCCACCTCCATCCGTTGCTACGCAGGAAAGACGCTGCCGGTTCCCACGAAGATTACCATGGAAGATATGGCATGGGTGAAAGACATTCCGTCCCAGGTGGACGATTATAGCCGTCAGGTGCTTGAGTGGGACAGATTTCTCGACCTGCTGGCAGGCTATACCGTCTCTGCAACGGGACGCGCCTGGGTCCTGGGTCTGGTGCCTTCCACAGACCGCGCATGGATCGAGCAACAGCATGCTCTGGTGGCCGAGATGCGTCTGCTGCTGGAAGAGGGCGTGCACCCGGGTCTCAGTTCCTTGCTGGACCCGACACAACTTCTGAACAAGGCGCGCATTGAAGGCGCAGTGCTGGAGTCTGAAGAGGTCCTGAAGGTACTCGACCTTGCCGCCGATATCACGGCCTGGACGGCACTGATGCGCGTGCCTCCCGAGCGCGTGCGCGAGCAGGTCGCGGGTCTTCGGGAGTTGTCTGCTCCGCTGCTTTCCACCGACCTCGGTCCCCTGCTGGAATCGCTGCGGGCGAAGATCGGCCCGGACGGCACGTTGGCCGACGACGCATCCCCGGAACTGAGGCGCATCCGGCGCGAAATGGAACGGCAGCAGCGCGCCATTGAAGAGAGCCTCCATACAGCACTGCGGCGGCTTTCCAGTGAAGGCAGCACACAGCAGGACCTCATCACCATCCGCGGCGAGCGCTTCGTCATTCCGGTCAAAAGCGAGCTGAAGCGCCGCGTCCAGGGGGTCATTCACGGGGCCAGTTCGAGCGGGCAGACCGTTTATCTGGAACCGCTGGAAACCATTGAGCTGAACAACGACCTGGTGCGCCTGCTCGAAGACGAACAGGCCGAGGTCCACCGAATTTTTCTTGAGATGACGCGCCAGATTGGCTTCCATGCTGGCATCATCCAGCAGGGAGCGGCCATCTTGGCCGAGGTGGAAACGCTGCTGGCGCGCGCCCGGTTTGCAAAAGACTTTGCCTGCGTGCAGCCGCGCTTTGCGCCGCAGCAGGAAGCGCAGCTGGAATTGAAGAAGGCGCGCCATCCCCTGCTTGAAAAAAGATTACGGACCGGCCCTTCTCAGCACCCGGAACGTCAGGCCATCGTCCCCATGACCCTGGGACTTTCCAGCTCCGAGCGGCAGCTCATCATCAGCGGCCCGAACACGGGAGGAAAGACGGTTTCGCTCAAGACGGCGGGCCTGCTGGCCATCATGGCGCAGGCCGGAGTGCCGGTCCCCGCGGAAGACGCGGTCTTTCCGGTCTTTCATCAGGTGCTTGCCGATATTGGCGATGCACAGTCCATTGAGAAGGACCTCTCTACGTTTTCCGCCCACATCGTCCATCTCAACCACATTGCGCAGCTTGCCGGACCGCATTCGCTGGTCCTGCTCGATGAGTTGGGTTCAGCGACGGACCCGGAAGAAGGGGCGGCGCTCGCCGTCGCCATTGCAGAACACTTCCTCCGTTCCGGGGCATGGAGCATCATCTCCACCCATCTGACCTCGCTCAAAGTCTATGCCGCAAGTCGTCCCGGCGTGCGCAACACCGCTGTCGGCTTTGATGAAATGACGCTTGCTCCTACCTATGAACTGCGCCTCGGTGTCCCCGGGGCCTCCGCAGGCATCAACATCGCGCAGCGGCTTGGTTTACAGCCGGAGATCGTTGCTGCGGCGCGGGCCCAGCTCAGCACGCAGACCCTGGACATTGCCTCTTTTCTGGACAGGCTCCATCAGCAATTACAGGAGCTGGAAGCCGAGCGCAAGCGGGTGCGCGATCTGGAATATGAGCTGAACCGCGAACGCAGCCGCCTGGCCCAAGAAGGCATGAAGGAGTGGCGCGCCAAGGTGCGCGAACTGGAACAGAAACTCCAGTCTCTCCTCAAAGACTTCGAGTTCCGCGCCAGAGAAACCGTCCGCGCCCTTGATGACCGCGCGGCCCAGCAAAAGCTTTCAAAGCAGGCCGAGCAGCGCATTGCAAAACTGCGACGGGAGTTTCAGGAGAGTTTTCACGCTGCTGTCGTGGCCGACAAAACCGGGGCAGACAAAGGCGACCGCCACGCCCAGCCCCACATCGTCCGTCACGTGGCTGCCGGAGACACCGTCAAGCTGCGCACCCTGGGCCGCATGGGGGTCGTGCAGCGCGAGATCGATGCCAATACCTATGAAGTCGCTGTTGGCCCCATGAAAATGCGCATTGCCCGCGATGAGATCGCCGAGGTCCTGGCTGCGCGTCCAAGTCCCATAGAAGCGGCGCGGAAGCGTGGTGTGTCCGTTTCCGTAGCAGATACCAGCCAAGACCTGCGCCCGGAGATCAACCTCATCGGACGGACCGTGGATGAGGCCACCGACGAGGTGGAAAAGTATCTTGATCGGGCCTATCTTGCCGGACTACCCCGCGTCCGCATTGTCCACGGGACCGGCATGGGCATCCTGCGCCGGGCCTTGCGCTCGATGCTGGAACGGCATCCCCATGTGGCTTCCATCAGCGAGCCTACGCAGGCCGAAGGCGGCGCGGGGGCGACGGTGGTCGAGCTGCGAAGTTAAGGCGAGGTCAGGTTTTTCTCTGCTCAAAAAGAGAAAAGCAGCTTTTGTAAATCCCCTCAGCCAGTGCTACGATACGCAACGCGGAGGGCCGAAGCATGATCCGGGTCATCACGGTCGAACGGGAATATGGCAGCCAGGGCGCGGCCTATGCGCACCATCTGGCGCGATATCTTGACTGGAAACTGATTGACCAGTGCCTGATTGATGAAATTGCAGCCAAGGCCGGAATCACCAAGAAACTTGCCGAAAGCTGCGATGAGCGGCTCGACCCCTGGTATTACCGCTTCGGAAAGGCCTTCTGGCATGGGTCCATCGAGCGTCTGCCTGCCCTGGACGAGAGCAGCGTCTTCGACGCAGAACGCATGGTGAAATTCGTACGCGAATATTTTCAGGAGCAGGTGAAGGCGGGCCACTGTGTCATCGTCGGACGGGGCGCAACGGCCGCCCTGCTCACCATGCCCGGCGTCTTCCACGTCTTTGTTCATGCTTCCATGAAGCGCAAGGTCGCCTGGTTTCGGGAAAATTTTCCTGACCACGCGGATGAGGCCGAACAGGAGATCCTGGCCACAGACAAGCGCCGCGCCGCCTACGTCCGCCGCTTCTATGACCGTGAATGGAACGACTACCGGATGTACCACCTGATGCTCAATTCCTGCATGGGATTTGAGGCCATGGTGAAGGCCACCGTGGAGGCCGCCGGACTGCCGTCCATTGTGCCTGCCCATGCGGTCCAGGTCTAAGGAGCGCTTTGGCCTGCGCGGGGGACGCGACCCTTGCTGGCGACGCGCAAAAGTCACATAGAAAAAACTGACAGAGCGCTCCTGCCCTCAGTGGCAAGGAACGCCCTGTCAGGCGTGAGTTTCAGTCCATATCGTCCACATAGTGGGCCAGCAGCACCAGGTTTCCGGAGAACGGGTCCCGGATGAGCAGGCCAACCACGCGGACAGTGGCCGCCGAACTGACGTCATTGAGACCGTTCAGACCGCCGCGGTAGTGCGTACCGTCCGTTACGTAGACTGTGACGGTCCCCGGCACCAGCAGCCCGGCAAATCCCGTCACATTCATCTGGAACGTGTTGCCCTTCACGCTGTTGGGGACCAGCGTTCCCACATAGCCCCAGTGGCGCAGCACCACGCGCTTGACCGTAACTGCCTGCGGATTGCTGGCGCCGCTGGCCGGGCCTCCGATCGAGACATGCTGTCCGGGGAGCAGAGAGCCAGAGTTGAAGAGGAACTGGCTCAGCGGATTGTGCATCCAGTAGATGAAGTACTTTTCGTTGCCGGTAAGATTGACCTGCGCAATCTGGCCCAGCGATAGACCGGTCGAGGCCGGCAGCAGTCCGCGGACATAAAGATCGAAACTCGAAGCGGTCCCGCTGGAGGGCTGTACATATGTAATCTGTCCGGATGCGTAGAAGCCGTCCTGCGAAAGGATGGCGACCTCATCGGCATCAATGGTGGAATCGGCGCGGTCCAGTACGCCGGAGATTTGCACGATGCTGTTGCTTGTAAGCTGATTGATGCTCTCGTTATTGTCCCATTCGGTTTGTCCATTCACCTGGACCGTGAACTGATTCCCGTGCGGCCCCTGAATGACGAACGATTGCCCGGAGGCGTTCACGCTGACCACTCCGGCATCAAACTCGTCAATGTAAGCGCCGGGGTCATCGGGGCCAATGGCCTTTACGTCAAAGGTGGGCGTGACCTGGCCCGTGATCTGGCCGCTGCTGTCGACCTGGATGGATTTGTACAGGTCAAAGTCCAGCCGGATGCCGACCGGTCCGGTTTGCGCCACGACCAGCGGCGAAGAGAGGGTCTCAGTGATGGTGGACTGCGTCAGGACGGCCGGCATGGTCTGGATGGTGGGAGGAGCACCCTGCTGGGTCTGGAGATAGCCAATGGTGGCGCTTCCCAGCGTAATCACAATGCTGTTGTAGGTGCCAGCCGGGACGTCATTCATATCCAGCAGGGTCTGCAGGCCGTTGTAGCGGGCAAAGTCCACAGTGGGCGATCCGCTGAGCAGGGAGACGCTGTTTCCTTGGGCGTCCAGGGCGTTGATGCTCATCACCTGGACGGAAAACGAGGTGACCCCTGCGCGTGGGGCATCGGTACCAATCACAAAGGCCGGCGCAGTATTGGAAGAGGTGCCGCCGGAGCTGTTGGAGCCAGACGGTGCGGTGCCGCATCCACTTACCAGCAGGAGGGCAAGCGGGACCGAAAGGACTGAGAGCAGGAGCGTCTTACCAGAAGATTTGCGTAACATCGTGGGTCACTTCCTTCCGCAGACTCTTGCAGGCGCGGTCTTCCCCTGGCGCGAAGCGCGCGTTTGATGAATCAATAAGGTTCCTCGCTCGGAAAGAAAGGACGTATAACACTGCCCGGCAAGAGAGTGCTGGGATTTTGGTCAGCGCCGGAAATGGCGCTGCCATTTGTAACCCGGACAGTTCTGAAAAGTTTCGTGCAGCTTCCTGCGCAAGGGCCTTTTGACCGTACCTGCATATTGGTCCGGCCGCAGGAATTTCTCTTTGGGAAATTGCCTCGTCTTTGTGTTATATAGTCAAGTCAGCCAGAGCGCGCAAACAGAAATGGTTTCCCTGCCACCACTTGACCGCGAAAGCGTCATCCCCCTCTATCACCAGATCCAGCAGCGTTTGTTGGGCCAGATTCAGGCCGGAGTCTTCAAGCTGGGGGAACCCTTGCCTTCTGCCCAGGAAATTGCGTCGGCCCTGGGGGTAAGCCCGATGACTGTCCGGCAGGCGATCAAGTCCCTCTGTGAGCTGGGCGTCATTTACAGCGAACAGGGAAAAGGCACCTTTGTCTCTGGCATCAAGATAGACAAAAACTTCCGACAGGTTCTCTCTTTTACGGAAGACATGAAGGCGCGCGGCTGGGTCCCGGCCACCAGGGTGTTGAAGTTTGAAGTGCGCAAGCCGGCTCCGGACGTGGCCGATGCTCTGCGTCTGGGGCCCGAGGAAGAGATCTTTCATCTGGCCCGTCTTCGGCTGGCCGATGCGCTGCCGCTGGGCATTGAATACTGCTCGCTGCCCCGGCGATTGTGCCCGGACCTGATGGAGCGTTTCGATCCTTCTACTTCGCTGTATGAAGCGTTGTCCCGCAGCTACGGGATCCACATTGCGGTTGCCGATGAGGTGGTCGAGGTGGGGTTTGCCAAAAAACAGGAGGCGCAACTGCTGAAGACCGCAAAGAACCACCCCGCGTTTCTGTTTACGCGGATTGCTTATGTGCAGAGCGGCCAGCCCATCGAACACGTACGGTCGGTCTATCGCGGAGACCGCTATCGTGTGGTGAACCGGCTGACGCGCGTCAACCGCGAACTGCTGGAAGCCTCGATGGCCAGATAAAGCGAAGGCGGGCCAGGCCCGCCTCTGATAAAAAATCCAAGTGAAATTTGTTCTTTCGCGTCTTAGAGCGGCTGAACGTCCGCTGCCTGCCAGCCCTTCGGCCCCTTTACGACGTTGAATTGAACGGCCTGGCCCTCCTGAAGGCTCTTGAAGCCATTCGAGACAATGGCGGAGTAATGTACAAAGACATCTTCGCCGTTTTGCCGCGAAATAAAGCCGAAACCCTTCGCGTCGTTAAACCATTTTACGGTACCTTGTTCCATGTGATGCTGTTCCTGTTTGGGATTGCGCTGGAGCGAACGGAGCCAATTTCCGGCAGAATCTTGCTGGTGGGCGAGGTACTGCGTTTGCCCGGTCGGTTCTAACGCGCTACCAGTCTACCAGATTCGTCCAAAAAACCCGTGAAATCTTTTGCATACCTGGGACCGGGACGGGCAGAGAAAGAATGGCTAGATCGCTGCCCGGAGTGCTGGCAGAAGCCCGGCGTGGCTGGTTGCATAGAGGGCCAGCAGCCGGCGCGTCATCAGATAATAAGCGGATGCGGCCTGCTGAAGATAGAAAGGGGTCCGCAGCGGCGTGCGGCGCAGGACCCTCTCCATGCGGATATGGAAGAGCGCGCGTTTGAGCTGGATTGCATCCTGACGCATCCGCTCGGTCACAATCACGCCCTCGTCAAAATTCCAGCGCTGCACATAGGCCGCCAGCGCAATCAGCAGGTTGGCGTTGCGGCGCATCGCCCGCAGGCCCTCCAAGCCGCCAATCAGGGCCCACAGATGTTCCGGCTCCAGCTTCAACTGGTTGGGCTTCGGTTCCATGTAATCCAGGGCGACAATTTCCAGCCCTCGCGGCGGGATGTGCTGGAGCTGCGAAACAAGCTCTTCCCAGGACCTGGCGGCCGCGCGATGGGCACTGACCTGTAACCAGACCAGTCCCCCGGCCAGAAGAACGACGAATGTCAGCAGCAGAATCGGAACCACAGTCAGCTCTTAGTGAGGATTTTGGGCACCGCGAACCTGGGAAGCATCGTATTGCACTTTTTCGTGTAAGGCAACCAGATATTGCAGCATTTGCGGCGAAAGCGGCCGCCGTTCCGGCTCTGGCGACCAGAAGGTTACAGCCCAGTAAGCTGTTACAAAAATATAGACCAGGATCCGGACATGCTCCAGCGTATTAAAAAGCT
Source organism: Pseudacidobacterium ailaaui (assembly GCF_000688455.1). NCBI lineage: Bacteria > Pseudomonadati > Acidobacteriota > Terriglobia > Terriglobales > Acidobacteriaceae > Pseudacidobacterium > Pseudacidobacterium ailaaui. Next base: position 1,381,834 of record NZ_JIAL01000001.1, on the reverse strand, counting down.
GCTTGTTGGTGGTGCCCAGGTAGCTGTGCGCGGTATTGACCAGCATCGTCGCCAGTGACCAGGCAGTCAGTCCCTGCCCCAGCCGCATCACATGGCTGCGCCACACCAACCCCAGACGCTGGGCGGCCAGCATCATGGCAAAGAACAATTCGCAAAACAACAGGCTGGTAAAGAGAATGGCGCGCACCTCCAGCGCTGCCAGCCAGGACTGCGCCGGAGGGCGTACTGCATAGCTGAGGGCCAGGGCGGCAATGGCCCCGCTGGCCGCCCATAGAAGAAAGGAAGAGCGTGCGTCCCGGAGCCATGTGCCGGTGGGACGCAGCACAATCCGGGCAATTTCAAACAACAACGCAATCTGGAGAAGGAAATCGAGGAGAAAGGTGGCCCAGTAAATGATGGTGTACCACCGGAACGATCCATAGGAATAGATCAGGAAGAGCGCGATGGTCTCTGCTACAAAATCAGCAATCAGAAAGGTAAAGACAGGAAACTGCTTCCACCGCTCCTTCATCAGCAGGACAACAAGCAGGACAACATTTCCGGCAAAGCTCAGGGCCCAGAGCAGATTGTCCAGCAGGTTGAAATGCATACACGAATCTTACGATGTTCCGCAAGGAACAGCATGGTTAAAATTACCTGTCCATTCAGCCCATAAAAGGGCCTACTTTTTGGGCGCCGTCCTACTCGGTAAAATGGCCCAGCGGGTTCGGATCACCCGGTCCGGGGACCATATGGCCCAGCGGATTGGGATCGCCCGGTCCGGCGCTAACGTGTCCCAGAGGGCAGGGGTCGCCGGGACCGAAAGGGTTCTGTGCGCCGAATGCGGAAGAGGCAGACAGGCACACCACGACGGCAGGGAGGAGGAAACGAAACAGAATTTTCACGGTACTCTCCAATGCGCAGATTTGCGCTTGCGACTAGCCTAGCCCTGGAATTTCCCTCAGAAAAGACTTTTATTCCGAAAAACAGGAAAGGCTTTGCACCCTTTTCCGCCGAGAAGCGAGGTATTTTTGACCCCGAGCAGGTGCTAAACTGGCTTTTCCCAACCTTGTTTTCACGGAAGGACCATTGCCAGAACAAATTTCCAGCATGACCTATGCCGACGCCGGCGTGGACATCACCAGCGGTGACCGGGCCAAACAACGTATCAAGTATCTCGCACAGAAGACCTTTACCCGCAATGTTTTAGGAGAAATCGGCGGTTTTGGCGGCCTCTTCAAACTGGATACGGCACGATACAAGCAGCCCGTACTGGTTTCCAGCGCGGATGGCGTGGGCACCAAGCTGAAAGTGGCCTTCGAGCTGGGCATCCATCATACCGTCGGGGCCGACCTGGTCAATCACTGCGTCAACGACATTGCCGTCCAGGGAGCCAGCCCATTGTTCTTCCTCGACTACCTGGCCACCGGCAAGCTCGACGGAGCGGTGACTGAGAAAATTGTCAGCGGCCTGGCCGATGCCTGCCGCGCCAATGGCTGCGCCCTGATTGGCGGAGAGACGGCCCAAATGCCCGGCTTTTATGCCAATGGTGAGTATGATCTGGCTGGATTTATTGTTGGTATCGTCGAAAAAGACAAGCTCATCACCGGGGCCGGCATTCAGGCCGGAGACGTTCTGATTGGACTGCCTTCCACCGGCCTGCATACCAACGGCTACTCCCTGGCCCGCAAGCTGTTTTTTGAAGTGGCCGGATACAAGGCCGACCAGTATGTGAATGCTCTTAAGGAAAAGGCCGGTGCCGCGCTGATGAAGGTCCATCGCAGCTACCTGAACGTGATCAAAAAGCTGACCGCCAACGAACATGTGACCGGTATGGCGCACATCACGGGCGGCGGCATTACGGAGAACCTTCCTCGGGTCCTGCCGAAAAACATCTCCGCTGTGGTCGAGCTGGGGAGCTGGCCGGTCCTGCCAATCTTCGAGCACCTCCAGGAGCTGGGCCGGGTCCCGCAGGAAGAGATGCTGCGCACCTTTAATATGGGCATCGGGCTGATCTGTGTGGTACCGGCGGACAAATTCAAGCGGGTCAAGTCCACCCTGGAGCGGGCCAACGAGAAGTTTTATGTCATTGGACGCACCGTTAAGGGCGAGCGCAAGGTGATCTACCAATGAGCGCGCCCCAGCGCCTGGGCATTCTGCTTTCCGGGCGTGGCTCCAACTTTCTGGCGATTGCTGACTCCATTGCGGAAGGAAGACTGCGCGGTGCAGACATTGCCATCGTCATCTCAAACAAAGCGGATGCGCCCGGCATCGCAGTGGCGGCCGAACGCGGCCTTCCGGCCCGGGTCATTGAGGCCCGCGGCCGCAGGCGTGCCGAGCATGACGAGGAAATCATCGCCTGCCTGCGAGAGCACAGAGTGGACCTGGTTTGTCTTGCGGGATACATGCGCCTGCTCTCGCCAGATTTTGTGCGCGCCTTTCCACAGCGCATCCTGAACATCCATCCTTCCCTGCTCCCGGCCTTTCCTGGGCTGGACGCGCAGCGGCAGGCCCTGGAATACGGCGTCAGGGTCTCCGGCTGTACTGTGCATTTTGTGGACGAAGAGCTGGACCACGGCGTCATCGTGCTGCAAAAAACCGTTCCGGTGCTCGATGAAGACACGGCGGAGTCTCTGGCCTCGCGCATCCTCAAACAGGAGCATCTGGCCTATCCGGAAGCCATTGCACGGGTCCTTTCCGGCGAATATGAAATTGTTGGCCGGAGATATTTGCCAAGGCGAAACAAAGCGTCCTAGGCGACCGGCCCGGTGCCTGGGCATGAACAGGTCCTCATCTGGTCTTCGCAGGACCATAGATGGTTTCGCTTCAGCTCCAGTAGCTCCGGTCCAGTGTTCTGTACTGGATGGCCTCGGCGATGTGGGGCACGCTGATGGAGTGGGACCCTTCGAGATCGGCGATGGTGCGGGCCACCTTCAGGATGCGGTCGTGGGCGCGGGCGGTGAGTCCCTGCTGCTGCATGGCGCGTTCGAGCAGGCGCTCGGCGTCGGGGCCGAGTTCGCAGAAGGTGCGGATCTGGCGCGTGGTCATCTGCGCGTTCGAATAGATTTTCTCTTTCGCCTTAAAGAAGCGTTCCCGTTGAATGGACCGCGCTTTGAGCACTCTGGCGCGAATTGCAGCAGAGCTTTCGCTGGCCGCCCCCGCGCGCAGCTCACGGTATTGCACCGCCGGTACTTCGATGTGAATGTCAATGCGGTCCAGCAGCGGCCCTGAGACTTTCGATACATAGCGCTGGATCATGGGCGGCGTGCAGGAGCATTCGCGCGATTTGTCATTGAAGTAGCCGCAGGGGCAGGGATTCATCGCTGCTGCCAGCATGAAGGCCGAGGGAAAGGTCAGCGACATAGAGGCGCGGGCAATGACCACCTGGCGGTCTTCGAGCGGCTGCCGCATCACTTCCAGCACATTCCTGGGAAACTCGGGCAACTCATCAAGAAACAGCACGCCATTGTGCGCAAGGGAGACTTCCCCCGGACGCGGTACCGCTCCGCCACCGATCAATCCGGCGTCCGAGATGGTATGGTGCGGCGCGCGGAAGGGGCGCTGGGTGACGAGTCCGGCTTCGGCATCCAGCACTCCGGCGACAGAGTGGATTTTTGTCGTTTCAAGGGCCTCATCAAAAGTCAGCGGGGCGAGGATCGAAGGCAGGCGCTTGGCCAGCATCGTCTTGCCGGAGCCGGGCGGCCCGATCATCAAAATATTGTGTCCGCCTGCGGCCGCAACTTCCAGCGCGCGCTTGGCGCCCTGCTGGCCGCGGACATCAGCGTAGTCCAATGGAAAGTGCTGCAACTCACCCAGCATCTCGGTGGCCGCCATGCGGAAAGGCGGGGTGTGGATGCCTCCGTTGGCGGCGGCGTTGAGCAGATCGAGGGTCTGGTGGAGTGACTCGACCGGATAGACATTCACTCCTTCCACGACCCCGGCTTCGCGGGCATTGGCTTTCGGCAAGACCAGGTTCTGGATGCCGCGCGAGCGGGCGGCCACAGCAATGGGCAACATTCCGGAGACAGGCCGCAAGGCGCCATCCAGGCCGAGTTCGCCGACCAGCAGGAACTGGCTGAGGTCGCGCAACTGTAATGCGCCATAGGCGCCCAGGATACCGACTGCCATGGGCAGGTCAAACCCGGAGCCTTCTTTCTTGATGTCTGCGGGGGCCAGATTGATGGTGATGTGGGTTGAAGGCACATCGAAGCCGGAGTTTTTGATGGCGGCGCGGACGCGGTCCCGGCTCTCACGCACGGCGGCATCAGGCAGGCCGACGGTATGGAAATGGTCTTCTGTGGTCTTGATTCCGGAGTAGTCTACTTCAACATCAATGATGTTGGCGTCAATGCCATAAACGGCTGCGCTCAGGGCCTTAAAAAGCATGATGTTTTCAGGATTCCGGCTGGAGTATAGCACCCGGCAACCAGCGCGCCGGAGACAATTCGCGCATCTTAACTGAGCGCGGAAAAACTTTCGGCATATTGCCAAAGCTCTGGAATACTGATGTGCATGCAAGGAGGCCCATGCGTTTTCGTTTCACCACTGCTTGTCTTGTCTGTCTTGCCCTCTCTTCATTTGCGCAGACCAGCCACCCACAGCAGAAGCCGCCGGCGGACGCCGATGCCGGTATTGTCGGCGACGCCGGAGAAGAGCCGGACCAGCCCTTGTCCGAACCTGCGGTGAAGATGGATGCAGCAACAGCGACCAAGACAGCCTGGAAGATGCTGGAAGACGGGCTTAAGGACCCGAAAGAGCAGGTCCGCATTGATGCTTTGAACGCACTGGGCACGCTGCGCGGAATGCGGCAATCGGAAAAGCTGCTGCAGGATTCCTTCAAGGACACGAATGTGGATGTGCGCGTCGCCGCCGTGGCCGCCAGCAGCGGGACGGGAGACAGAAACCTGATCCCGGCCCTGCGCGAAGCGCTCGACGATCCTGCCCCGGAGGTGGATTTTGCCGCGGCTGTTTCGCTGTGGAAGCTGCATGATCCGTCCGGGACCAATGTGCTTTATGGCGTGCTTGCCGGAGAGCAGCGGACGCAGAGTTCTTTCATCAAGAGTGGAGAGCGGGAGGCCAACAAAGACCTGCATGATCCTGCGGCGCTGGCCCGGATCGGCGCCAAGCAGGCGGCCTATGCCTTGCTGGGGCCTTTCGGCATTGGTCTGGATGCCGCGCGACTGATGGTGAAATCCAACCATGCCAATTCGGCGCGAGTGCTGACGGCAACGCTGCTTGCGGAAGACCATTCGCCAGAGACCAAAAAGAACTTTATCGCTGCCCTGGGCGATAAAGACTACTTTGTGAGGGCGGCGTCGGCGCGCGCTCTGGGTGGATTCCATGGAAAAGATGTAGACGATGCCCTGATGAATGCCTTCAATGACAAGAAGACGGCCGTGCGCTTTATGGCAGCGGCTTCCTATCTGCGGGTGAATGAGATGGCTGTAAAGCATTCTGCGAGACGACGTACAATGTAGGGTGAAAACGAGCCTGTTTGATTTGTTCAAGGTAGGGGTCGGGCCTTCCAGCTCGCACACCATGGGGCCGATGCGTGCGGCGCGGCGCTTTGTTGTCGGTCTGGCGGAATCTGGAACGCTGGAGCGTACCGGTCGCGTTTGTGCCGAACTGTTCGGCTCGCTGGCCCTTACGGGACATGGTCATGGTACGGACCGCGCTGTCCTGCTTGGCCTCTCTGGTGAAGAACCTTCCACCATCGATCCGGAAAGCATTGGGCCGAAGCTGGGAGAGATTCACAGCAGCCACAGCATTCTGCTTGCGAGCAGCAAGCGGGTCTCCTTCTGCGAAGAAACCGACCTGGTTTTTCATCGCGACCGGATGTATCCGGAGGGGGCGAAGACGCAGCATCCGAATGGGATGCGGTTTTCCGCATTTTCCCCTGATGGGGCGTTGCTGGCCAGCGAAGTCTATTTTTCCATTGGCGGAGGCTTTATCGTCTCCGATGCAGAGGGTGCTGGTAACGCGACAGCGATGACGACGGCAACGCTGCCCTTTCCCTTTCGAAGCGCCGCCGAGCTTCTCCAGATGGCAGCGGAAAAGGGCCTCAGCATCTGGGACCTGATGCTTGAGAATGAGGCCGCGCTGCGCCCGCGCGAAGAGGTCCGGTCGGGCATTCTGCATATCTGGAGCGTGATGCAGGACTGCATCGAGCGCGGCATGAAGACAGAGGGCATTCTTCCCGGAGGACTGAACGTGCGCCGACGCGCTCCGCGGCTGGCTGCACGATTGCGCGAGAAAGGCTCGGTGGACCCGCTGGCCCCGCTGGACTGGGTGACCGTCTATGCAATGGCAGTGAATGAGGAAAATGCCGCTGGCGGCCGCGTTGTGACTGCTCCTACCAATGGGGCAGCGGGCGTGGTCCCGGCGGTGGCGCGTTATTACTGCGACTTTGTTCCCGGAGCGGACGAGGAAGGGATCCTGCGTTATTTTCTGACCTCGGCCGCAATCGGCGTCCTTTATAAGGAGAATGCTTCCATCAGCGGCGCCGAGGTCGGCTGCCAGGGCGAGGTGGGTGTGGCCTGCTCCATGGCCGCAGGCGGCCTGGTGGCGGCCATGAAGGGCACCAATGGCCAGATTGAACACGCGGCGGAAATCGCGATGGAGCACAACCTGGGCATGACCTGCGATCCGATTGGCGGGCTGGTGCAGATTCCCTGTATTGAACGCAATGCCATGGCCTCGGTGAAGGCCGTCCACGCCTGCCGCATCGCACTGCATGAATCGGAGCAGCACAAAGTCTCGCTGGACCAGGTCATCAAGACCATGTACCTCACCGGATTAGACATGCAGTCGCGCTACAAGGAGACTTCGCTTGCGGGACTGGCTCTGAATGTGATTGAGTGCTGAGGGTGTCTGGTCTTGGTTGCTCAGAAGCCATACCGGAACTACATTGGTAGGATGCCGCATGCATCCTGGAATGAGAGCTATGCCAGAGGAGAGCTGCCCTGGGACACGGGACGGCCCGACCCTTTGCTGATGGAATTTGTCACCTCGGGTCGACTCCCACCTGGACCAGCGCTTGAGATCGGGGCCGGCACAGGCACAAATGCCATCTGGCTGGCAGAGCGGGGTTTTGATGTTCTGGGGGTGGACATTGCACCGCTCGCTGTCCAACGAGCGCAGGCAAAGATGGAAGGGCGCGCCCTCCGTTGCCGGTTTTTGGTCTGGGACATCCTCTCTAGTCCGCCGCCCGAGGGCCCATTCCGATTTGTGTTTGACCGCGGCTGCTTCCATGTCTTCGATGATCCGGCGGAACAGCGGCGCTTTGCCCAGCAGGTGGCTGCTGTGCTGGCCCCTGGCGGCCTGTGGCTGAGTTTGATTGGCAGCACAGAAGGGCCGCCGCGGGAGGTAGGTCCTCCGCGCCGGTCTGCAAGGGAAGTGGTCCTCGCCATGGAGCCGGAGCTGGAGATCGTCGAACTACGGTCTGCCGAATTCGAGATCATTGCTGCGCAGGCCTGGTTTTGTCTTTCACGCCGACGTATCGTCCCGGCGCAGCCCTCTTCGCGCTATGTCTAAGATGGGACGGACTGCTGCCTGATGCGCCGTGCCGGTACCCGCCTCCACCACATCAGGAAGCCGGTGAAAAAGAGCAGGCCCGGAGTGAGGCCGAGCAGGACCCAGGCCATCCGGGAGAAATTGCCGGCAAATGACCCGAAATGCAGCGGTCCCATAAAGAGCAGGACCCGCGCAGCAAATCCCATCTGGCGCGAATCCATCTGACGCAGAAGCTGGCCCGAATACTGGTCGAAGGCCATCAGAATGAAGTCGCCTCGGTCTGCGGCGTGGGGCGGGGCCAGGCGTATGAGCACAGACCCGGAAGCATCTGCCGGAGGTGTGATGCCGTAAAGCGAGGAACCAGGATACGCCCGAAGAGCAGTCCTCACCATGGGCTCGACCAGGGCCTGCCGCGTATGCGGAGCAGCAGACAACGGCGCAGAGAACAATTCCCGGAGCTGCTGCGCATTTCCGCCCAGCAGAGTGACGAGCAGTGTGGCGGTGGGCAGATAGAAACAAAAAAGCACTCCCGTCAGCGCTTCCACCGCAAGGGGCAGCGTGGTCCACAGACCGATGACATTATGCAGGTCCCAGTTCAGGCGCGGCCAACGTGCGCGCCAGTGGACCTTCAGGTGCGACCGCCAGTGTTTCCGTCCGGGCCACCAGAGAATGAGGCCGCTCACACACAACACAAACAGGAGCGCCGCGCCAATTCCGTTGACCACCAGCCCTGTCTCTCCGGCAAGCAGGCGATAGTGCAACTCGGCGGTCCAGTCGATAAGACTTGCCGGATGGAGCGCCGTGGACCGGCGTGTTTCACCCAGGACCTTTCCGGTCCCGGGGTCAAGGTACACCAGCACGTCCTTTTCAAAAGACTTGCTCCCCGGCGGGGCCAAATACAGAATCCACGGATCGGGGAGCGCCGACGGGGATGCCTCTTCGGTGGCGACGTATTCAAGGGTCCAGCCTGGATGCAGATTTTCTGCGCGCGCCATTAAAGCATCGGCCGAAAGACGTGGAGTGCTGGTGGTCCTGTAAAGCGCAGGCGTCAAGCGCCTTTCCAGATCGTGTTTATAAACAATGGCGCTGCCGGAAATGCCCACGATGGTCGTCAGCAGCCCAATCGCGATGCCTGCCCAAAGGTGCACCTGAAAGAGGGCGCGGCGCAGAAATGTCTCGCGCGGACGGTGGACCAGACGCCAGAGCAGTCCTCGACGGGCGGCGCTGCCTTTCTCGGCCGGTTCCGTGCATAAAGCCATCGTCATTCCTAGATGTACCTCTCAATCATTTGGAGAGTGGAAAGGCTGAGCGCCATGTTCCCTAAAATACGACAAAAATAGTCCGCTTTCAAATTTTCAAGCAGCTTCCGGGAAGATCAACTCTTGGACCGCCATTTGTAATGAAAGCTTGTCCGGAAATGACTGCGAAAAAGAAACGTCCTGATGCTGGCGGATTGCGAGGAATATTTTGTTTATGAAAACTCTTGCGGAGAGGTAGAAGTTTCATCCACAAAGAAACGGTGCCGACTTCGACGCGGCGAGCAGAAAAACTCCGTTGCTGATAGGATAGATAAGTAATGGTTCCTGCTGCTTACAGAATGTGAGCAGCCATTCTGTCTCTTTGCAGAGGTTCCGCCTTTGTTTGAAGGGACTGGTCCTTTTTCACATCAAAATCCAGTCTTCGCTCTCCATCAGGCGCGGTGAAGGAAGTTTAAGAAACGATGCTCACAGAACCTTATCGATGCGTGAAGTGGTCTGTCAAATGGTTTTTGTTTCTTTTTCTGTTTTTGGCGAGCCAGGCCATTTTTGCCGAGGGACCACAATCCACGCCGAGCATATTTGCCCCTGCTTCGACGCCTGCAAACTCGATTTATGAGTTGTCTCTGTTTGTCATTGCCATTACAGGCGGAATTTTTGTTACCGTAGGGTCCTTGATTGCCTGGGCGGCGTTTCGTTATCGCCAACACGGACAGGACGACACCAGTGAGCCGGCGCAGATTTATGGGTCCACGCAGGTTGAGCTGGCCTGGACGGTCATTCCCATCCTTATTGTTGTTGTGCTCTTCCTGACTACGGCGCGGGTCATCTTTGCGATCCAGGATGCGCCGAAGCCCAAGTCTGCGCTGGATGTGACGGTAGTCGGACACCAGTACTGGTGGGAGTTCAATTATCCCAAGCTGGGGATCCACGCTGTGAATGAGCTGCATGTGCCTCTGAGCGATGCGGACCACCCCACGCCGACCTATCTCACCCTGCTTTCTGCAGATGTGATGCACAGCTTCTGGGTGCCGCAGCTTTCCGGCAAGACCGACCTGGTCCCCAACAAGGTGAACCATCTGTGGATTGATCCGCATCACCCTGGGCTGTACGTGGGGCAGTGCGCGCAGTTTTGCGGTGTGGAGCATGCCAAGATGCTGCTTCGCGTCTATGTAGATACACCCGAGCAATTTGCCGCCTGGGTGAAGAACCAGCAGCAGCAGGCGGTGAATGATCCGAAGGTTGCCGAGGGCCGGCATGTGTTTGAGACGCAGGCGTGCATGAACTGCCACACCATTGCGGGCACGGCGGCCACGGGGCGCTTTGGTCCGGACCTGACGCACCTGATGAGCCGCGATACCCTCGCCTCCGGGGCGACGAGCAATACGCCGGACCATCTGCGGGAGTGGATCCGGAACCCGGACACCTTCAAGCCGGGATCGCTGATGCCGGCCATGCAGTTGAGCGACCAGCAGCTGGACCAGGTGACCGCTTATCTTTCCACATTGCGGTAGGACAGAGAAGAGATTATGGCAGATTCAACATTTCCAGTTCCAGGCGCAATCGGGGCCGCAGCGCCCAGGCGGCAGTGGTCGCAGACCGCGTTTCTTGCGTGGCTGCATGACTGGGTGGTCACCGTAGACCACAAGAAGCTAGGCATTCTCTACATGCTGTACGCCATCTTCTTCCTGCTGGTGGGCGGGGTGGAGGCGATGCTGATCCGCATCCAGCTTATCCGGCCGGAGATGCATTTTCTCTCGCCGGAGGTCTTCAACCGGGTCTTTACGATGCATGGCACCACGATGGTCTTTCTCGTGGGCATGACTTATATTTTCGGGTTTGCCAACTATCTGATTCCGCTCATGGTGGGCGCGCGGGACATGGCATTCCCGAGGCTGAATGCTTTGAGCTTCTGGCTGACCTTCTTCGGCGGTCTGCTGCTCTACTACAGCTTCATCGGCGGATACGGCCTCTATGGAGCAGGCAGCGCGCCGGACACCATGTGGTGGGCCTATTCTCCTCTGACCGAGCGCGCCTTTTCTCCTGGGCATGCTCCTGATTACTGGGCGCTCTCGCTGATTATCACCGGCTTCGGCACCATCGGGGCTTCGATCAATGTGATTGCCACGGCGCTCTGCATGCGCTGCAAGGGGATGACGCTGATGCGGCTGCCCTTGTTTGTCTGGCTGAACATGGTGACCTCGTTCCTGGCGCTGATTACGGTCACGCCGCTGACGGCGGCACAGGTGATGCTGCTGATCGACCGCTATCTTGGCGGGCACTTCTTTGACACGCAGGCCGGGGGTTCGGCGCTGATCTGGGCCCACTTCTTCTGGATCTTCGGGCACCCGGAAGTTTATGTGCTGGTGCTGCCGAGCTTTGCCATTGCCAATGAGGTCATCCCCGTATTTTCCCGCAAGGCGATCTTTGGCTACCCGGCAATGGTGGCGGCCTCGGTAGGAATTGCGTTTGTGAGTCTGGGTGTCTGGGCGCACCACATGTTTTCCATCGGAATGACCTCTGTTGGGAACGCCTTCTTTGTGCTTTCCACGCAGTTGGTGGGTATTCCGACCGGCATCAAGATTTTTAACTGGGTGGCGACGATGTGGGGCGGAAAAATCCGTTTCAGTACCCCCATGCTTTTCTGCACTGCATTTCTCTTCCAGTTCCTGATTGCCGGGCTGACCGGCATCATCCTTTCCGTCGCCCCGTGGAACTGGCAGTTGCACAACTCCTACTTTGTCATTGCGCATTTCCACTATGTACTGGTGGGGGCCATTGTCTTCGCTATTTTTGCTGGCATCTATTACTGGTATCCCAAGGCCACAGGGCGGATGCTGAGCGAAAAACTGGGCAAGTGGCACTTCTGGCTCTTTGTCATCGGCTTCCATGTCACGTTTGACACGATGCACATTCCTGGCATTCTGGGCATGCCCCGGTCCATTTTCACCTATGAAGCCGACCGTGGATGGGGGACCTGGAACTTTATCGTTTCCATCGGCGGGTTTATTCAGGCCATTGCCGTCCTGGTCTTTGCCTACAACCTGATTTACTCCTACTTCAAGGGAAAATCTGCGGGCAACGATCCCTGGGATGCCTGGACGCTGGAATGGGCAACGCCCTCTCCGCCGCCGGCCTACAACTTTGCTGAAGATCCGGTGGTGACCAGCCGCCGTCCATTGTGGGACATCAAGCATCCGGAAGACCCGGACTGGAGATATGAGTGATGAGTTCCGTAGCGGTCGCACAGGCGCAGGCCGAAGCATGGGTGCAGCCCTCCAAGGGCCGCGTCGCCATGTTCTGCCTCATCCTTGCTGAGTCGGCCATCTTCACCATCTTCGTCGTCGCATACATTTATAACCTCGGCAAAAGTCTGTACGGGCCGACTCCGCAGGTCCTGGAGGTCCCGATATGGAACAGCATCTTTCTTTTGTCGAGCAGTCTGACCATCTGGCTGGCGGAGCGGGCGGTGGAGCATGGAAAAATCAAGGTCTTTGGCCTGTGGTGGGCGTTGACCTTTGCTCTGGGCACGATCTTTCTGGTCGGGACCGGGGTGGAATGGCACAAGCTGATAACAGTGGACGGGTTGACGATCAGCACCAATCTGTTTGGGACCACGTTCTACTCCTTGGTTGGATTGCACGCCTCGCACGTGATTCTGGGACTGATTGCGCTGCTGGTGGTGCTTCTGTTCACTGTAACGGGACATGTGCGTGAGGAGCACGCGGAGCGCATCCAGGTCCTTGCTCTTTACTGGCACTTTGTGGATGCGGTGTGGATTGTTGTCTTCACCGTGGTTTACGTCATCGGCCGCTGAACAGGCGGTCAAGGATTGTCTGGGGCAGAGGCCCCTTGCACGACTGCGCTGATACACCAGGCTGAATCCCCGGTGTTTTGGCCAGCCTTGAAAAAGCATCTATGGAACCGCAAGAACAACACGGTCATTCCGGCAACACGATCCATCTGCCTGCGCCAACCGCGTGGCCGATCGTGCTTGCCTTTGGGGCCACTCTGATCTTTGCCGGGCTGGTGACCCATGCAGCCGTCAGCGTCCTTGGCGCAGTGCTGCTGGTGACTGCCTGCGTAGGGTGGTTTCGCCAGGTACTGCCGCACGAGGCACATGAAGATGTGCCTGTGGTCGAGCACGAGGTCACAATCGAGTCAGAGCGCACGCATGTGACGCGCATTGAAATCAAGGAAGAGCACCGCGCACACCTTCCTCTGGAGACATACCCGGTGCTTTCCGGATTGAAGGGCGGCATTGCCGGCGGACTGGCGATGATTGTGCCAGCCCTGCTCTATGGGATCATCGGGTTTCACAGCATCTGGTATCCGGTGAACCTGCTGGGCGGGGCCGGCGTTGCCCACTGGACCCATCCGACGACGGCCGAGATTGCTGCCTTTCACCCGCAGGCGCTGGTCATCGCCATCGTGATCCATGCTACGGCCAGCATCCTGGTTGGACTGCTTTACGGGGCCATGCTGCCGATGCTGCCGCGCCATCCCATCATTCTGGGCGGCATCATTGCTCCGCTGCTGTGGACCGGCCTCCTTCATGCCTCGCTGGGGATTATCAATCCGGCCTTTGATGAACGCATCCAGTGGGGATGGTTTCTGATCTCGCAGTTTACCTATGGTCTGGTGGCCGGATGGGTCGTTGCGCACCAGAGCCGGATCCATACCAGCCAGTCCATGCCTTTTGTTCTGCGCATGGGAATTGAGGCGTCCGGATTGCATCCGCACGTGGAAGAAGGAGAAGACCGCCGCCCATGAATGCACGACAATTTTTCAGCGGGGCCATTCTGCTGGGGGGCCTGTTTCTGGCTGCTGGATGCGGCCGTTTTGTGGCCGGACCTCATACTGGTGCGGAAAACCTCCGCCCGGATGAGGTCACCGACTTCAACCGCCTCTACGCGCAGAACTGTTCCGGGTGCCACGGCGCGGACGGTCAGCACGGGCCGGCCCTTGCTCTGGCCAATCCCGAATACCAGGCCATTGTGGACGAAAGCACACTGCGCAACGTCATCGCGAATGGTGAGGCAGGAACACTCATGCCGGCCTTTGCGCAGAGCGCAGGTGGCATGTTGACGGATGCGCAGATAGACGCGCTGGTCAAGGGCATGCGGGCGCGCTGGTTCAAAGCCGGGTATCTGCAGGGAGCAGAGGTGCCTCCATATCAGGCGAACAAGCAGGGAGATGCGGCCCGTGGACAGCAGGTTTTTGCTTCTGCCTGTGCGCGCTGCCATTCGACCGGAGCACAGCCGCTTGCGGCTTCCGGGGCGAACAAGGGCGGCTCGATCACGGACGGGTCTTTTCTGGCCTTAATCAGTGACCAGGCGCTACGCGCCATCATCATTGCTGGACGTCCTGACCTGGGGCATCCGGACTGGCGCAATGCGCAGCCCGGACACGCCTTGAGCGATCAGGAAGTGACCGACCTGGTGGCATGGATGGCCAGCCAGCGCCAGCAGACACCGGGACAGCCTTATCCACCGCAGGCAGAGGATGGAACAGGGAAGAAGTTATGAGTGAAGAAAAGAAAGTCACACGGCGGACGCTTCTGATGAAGATCGGCATTGCGATGAACGCGATCGTGGGAATCGCCATTGCCACTCCGGTCATTGGATACCTGTTGTCGCCGGTGAAGCGCAAGGGCGCTTACAACCAGTGGATTTCTCTCGGAAGCCTGAACCAGTTTCCTGAAGGACAGACGCGGCTGGCCGAGTTTGTCAATCCGTTCCGGCGTCCGCAGGACGGCGAAACGGCAAAGACGCCCTGCTGGGTGCGCCGCCTGAGTGGAAATAAGTTCCAGGTCTTTGCCATCAACTGCGCGCATCTGGGGTGCCCGGTGCGCTGGTTTCCCCAGTCCGAGCTGTTTATGTGCCCGTGCCACGGTGGTGTTTATTACGCCAATGGCGACCGGGCGTCGGGACCTCCGGAGCGCGGGCTGTTCCAGTACGATTACAAGATTGTGGGCGGCGAGCTGCACATCAATGCCGGACAGATGCCAACCCTGGCCAATGAGGCCATGAACCAGAAGGAGAAGCTGGTATGTCTCGGCTGAAGCAGGTCTACAACTGGTTTGAGAGCCGCCTTCAGCTGGAAGGGCCGGTCAAAGAGGCCGCGCTGCATCCGGTTCCGCGCAACACGGCGAGCTGGTGGTATGTGTTTGGCAGCGCCGCGATGACGCTGCTCTTTCTGCAGATTGCCACCGGAATCCTGCTGGCGATCATCTACGTGCCTTCCGGCAGCGAAGCCTGGCAGACCCTGAATGAGCTGAACAACCAGCTTCATCTTGGCTGGTTTCTACGCGCCATGCACGGATGGGGATCCAATTTCATGGTCGCCGTCGTGCTCATCCATATGGCGCAGGTCTTCCTGTTTGGCGCATATAAATACCCGCGAGAGCTGACGTGGGTGCTGGGCGTCTTCCTGCTTCTGATGACGCTGGGCATGGCCTTTACCGGGCAGGTGCTGCGCTTTGACCAGGACGCCTACTGGGGACTGGGGATTGGCGCCTCCATTATGAGCCGGGTGCCGGTCATTGGCGGGTCGCTGGTGCACCTTCTGCTGGGCGGTCCCATCATTGCCGGTGCGACCCTTTCGCGCTTCTTTGCGCTGCATGTCTTCGTCATTCCGGGCGCCATGCTGCTCTTTACCGGGCTGCATGTGTGGATGGTGCTGAAGCTGGGCATCAATGAATGGCCCATGCCAGGACGCATCGTGCGCCGCGAGACCTACCTGCAGGAATACAACGAGTTGACGCACAAGGATGGCGTCCCGTTTGTTCCCGATGCGCTGTGGAAAGACCTGTTCTTCTCTGCTGCCATTCTGGCTGCGGTCGCGCTATGCGCCCTTGTGTTTGGCCCCTATGGACCGGGTGGGCAGCCGGACCCGACCATTATTCAGACATCGCCCAAGCCGGACTTTTTCTTCCTGTGGCTCTTCGCGGTGCTTTCTTACCTGCCGCCGGAGATGGAGACCCCGTTTGTGCTGATCGCCCCGGCCATCGGCATTCTAGTCCTGCTGGCGCTGCCCTTTGTTGCGGGAGTTGGCGAGAAGAGCTGGCACCGGCGTCCGGTTGCCGTGCTGGTGCTGGTGACGGTTGCGGTCTCGTGGGGCATCTTTACTCACCTGGGGGTGCATACTCCATGGAGCCCCATCATGAACGCCTGGAGCGGTGATCCGGTCCCAGAGAAGCTGGTCCACAGTGAGACTCCGCTGGAACGACAGGGGGCCGTGGTTTTCCAGGCCAAACAGTGCCGTAACTGCCACTCGATTGGCGGAGAGGGTGGACAGCGTGGTCCGGCCCTCGACGATGTGGCCACGCGGTTGACCGAAGACCAGTTGATCCGCCAGGTGCTGCAAGGGGGCGGCAATATGCCCGCCTATGGCAAGAACCTGAGTCCACCGGAAGTCACGGCGCTGGTGCAGTTTCTGGAAACGCTAAAGCCAGCCGGCCGTCCTGCGGCGGTGAACGCAGCCCAGCAGGCGCAGGCGCAGCTGGGCCGATAGGCCGCTAACCAACCGCTGCTCTTCTGTCCCTTCGCTTGCTGGGGCGGAAGAGCAGAAAAAGCCCTTCGCATGTCGCCAGAGTTCCAATCCGCCCTGCTGAACTGGAACATCCCTCCGGTGACCACCCTTCTTCTATTACTGACTGCGATCGTTTATCTCCGTGGCTGGCTGCTTATTGGACAGACCCGGCCCGGGCAGTTTCCTGTATGGCGGCTGGGCTGCTTTTTGCTGGGGCTGTTTATGCTGTTCCTGGCAGTGGCTTCGCCTCTTGATACCCTGGACGGACAATTACTCTCCGCCCACATGGGGCAGCATTTTCTGTTCATGACCGCAGCGCCGCCGCTGCTTCTGCTGGGGCTGCCACAGGTCCCGCTGCTACGCGGACTGCCTCGGTCTGTCATCCGCCGTGTCCTGGGACCGCTTTTCCGGACCGCATGGTGGAAAAAACTGGGGCACCTCCTAACCAGCCTGAAACCAGCATGGCTGCTGATGAACTTGTCCTACATCGGATGGCACATTCCGGCTGCCTATGAGCTGGCCCTGCGGTCAGAGAGTTGGCACAACCTGGAGCATGCCTGTTTCTTCTTCACCAGCATTCTCTTCTGGTGGCCCATCATTCGACCGTGGCCCGACGCTCGGCAGAAACTAAGCTGGATGCTTCTGCCCTATCTGCTGACCTCTGACCTGATCAACACCATTATCTCTGCTTCACTCTGCTTTTCCGGGCGCGTGGTCTATCCCACATATGCGGTCACAACGCCGCTTTTGGGTGTGGATCCGCTTACGGACCAGGCGGCCGCCGGAGCATTTATGTGGGTCACCAACTCCACGGTCTTCCTCTTCCCTGCTTTCTGGATTACGATGCAGTTGCTGGCCCCGAACCGGGGACGAAGAAAAGCGGTCCTCACCGCATCCCCGAAGGCGGGGCATTCGCGGAGTCTCTGACAGGGTGCCTGTGGGCGCGGTCTCTGTGGGTGCAGCCTGCTTTATCCGGGATGGGGAAAGCGTTCGGCAATCTGCTGTGCGCGGTAATCGAAAATTTCTTTCAGATCGCGTGAGACCCGGAAATGATAGGCAAGCCGGCCCAGCACTCCAAAGGGCAGCGCAAACTCCACACAGTCTTTGACCAGCACACCTTCAGAATTAGGAATGAAGCAGTGGGTATGTCTCCATAGGCGATAGGGGCCTTCGAGCTGCACATCCACAAATTCCAGAGGAGATTGCCACCGCTCGATGCGCGTCAGCCAGCGGAAGCGGATGCCATGGACCCGTAGAGAATAGGCAATCAGCGCCCCTTCCTTCATTTCGATGGGCAAGGGGGTGAGGATATGAAAGTCGAGCCAGGGCGGTGTGATAGCGGCAAGGTTCTCGGCATTGGAGAAAAAGCCGAAGACCTCCGATAGCGTACCGAAGACTTGTTGTTCCCGTTCGATCTGATACGTTGTCATGAAAGATTGAGATGGGGCAGTCCGGACGCCGGAAATGCAAGCGGCGCCCGGTGCTCTGGTCTACTTGATTTTTCCATTCAGGCCATTGGGGAAAAATGCACCGCCGCCGCTGCCTCCACCATAGACGATGCTGAGCACCTGCGTGGTGGTGCGCGCATAGGTCATGCCCATGGAGTTGTTGTCCACAATGGTGGCCGCGCCGCTGGTCACACCCACTCCGATGTCATCGTTCCCGGTGCCGTCCAGCTTGGCCCGGGTGGCCGCGATGGCCTGAGAGGCGGCCTGTGCTGTGGCCCCGGCCTGGAAGATGCGGGTGCGGATGCCGGCCGCGTGATACGCCTCCACGTTGTGGATGCCTACGGCCTTGTCCAGGAAGGTCTTGCTGGAAAGAAGGCCAGCGGCCCCCTGATATGCGGTCACTCCTACGTCTTCAAAGATGAAGGCCCCCAGCAGGAAGTTCACGTCGCTGGCAAAAGGGTCGAAGGAGGAGCCGAGCCCCGCGGCCTGCGCCAGAGCATTGAAGCTGTTGAGCAGATCAATGTTGGGCATAGCAACCGCGGAAGTACTCAACTGCTGCTGCAGGAACTTCACATGGTTTTGCTCGTCCATGGCCACCTCTGCTGCGAACTGCTTCAGAAGAGGGTCAGAAAAGGGGACCATCGGGTTGGCCTTGACTTTGACCGTTCCCCCTGCGCTGCCATCGCCGCCTTTGATGGAAATTCCAGCGGCGACATCGATGGTTTGGCCGGTGGTTGCCAGTGTATAGAACTGGGCCTCAAGAAACTCAAGGTTGAGGGCGAAGTTCAGGATGTCTGAATCAGAGACGCTCGAAGACTGCGCCAGAGCATTTCTGCCCAGCATCAGCCCCGCCAGCGCAGCCCCACCCATCAGGATGGCGGAGCGGCGCGAAGATCCATTGCCATTTTCTACGGTGTTGCAATCTTTTTCGATTGTGCTCATCGCCTGTCTCCTTTAGGAAGCTGTCGCTGTGATGGTGCCGTTCAGGCCGTTGGGGAAGAAGCCGCCGCTTTTGACGACCCCGGGACTGGGCGCCAGGTAGACAATGTGCAGTACCTGGTCGGTCGTGCGGTCATAGGAAATCGAGTTGGAGTCGGCGTTGACGATGGTGCTGGCGGAAAGGGTCGTTTCCGCACCACCACCTGCTTTGGCACGCAACGCGGAGATCTGGTTGGCATAGGTCAGGTATGCACCGCCCAACTGGGTAATCAGCGTGCGGATTTCTCCGGCGTGATAGGCCTCTGTGGCGAGGATGCCGGCCGCGGCAGCCAGGTTGGTGGAGCTGGAGAGTAAAGTGGCCGCGCCGTGATATGCAGTGACGCCCACGTCTTCAAAAACAAATGCACCGACGATGAAACTGTCTTCATCGGCAAAGGGGTTGAAGGAAGAGCCGATACCGGCGGCCTGTGCCGCAGCGTTGAAGCTGTTCATCAGGTCAATCGCAGGACGGGGTACGGCCGAAGACCCCAGCGCCTGGCGCAGGAAGCGCACATGTGCAAGTTCATCGTTCGCAATTTCCTGTGCATATTGCTGGATCGCCGGTGTCTTGAAGGGCACCTGCGAACCGCCGGTCACGGAACCAGCTCCCGATCCGGCATCGGTAGAAGAAAGCCCCGCTCCGGTGACAGCGCGCAGATAGAACTCAGCTTCCAGATATTCCAGGTTGAGCGCGAAATTCAGAATGTCTGTGTCGGTGATGGTCGGAGTAGGGGTTGGAGTGGGGGTTGGGTTGGAGGAACTGCTGCTTCCGCCACAGCCGCTTGCCAGGGTCAGGGCAGCTACGCCGGCCCCAGCACCAGCGCCTGCCAGAAACCTGCGGCGTGACACGCCCCGTTTCAGTAGATCATCTACAGATTTCACGATTGCGCCACCTCATGTTTGTGGGATTTGGTGATCTGCGGCGCGCTTGATTTGTCGCAAATCACGTGTGGAGTACGCCCGCCGATGCACAAGTGGATTGAAAAAAAGAAATTTTTTTTTGCCGATATTTTGCGTGCTGGGCTGCAATCCATGCCGGGCCATTCTGCGTATTGGTAGTGAAGTGCAATTCACTCACAGAGGAGATCGCAAGTGAAGAAATGGAAATTTGGAGCATACGGGCTGGCTGTAGTACTGGCTGCGTCTACACTTTTTGCGCAGAAAGATCCTATGGTTGGCGGCGCCCCGATGTATCCCACCAAGAACATCATTCAGAACGCCGTCAATTCCAAGGACCACACCACTCTGGTGGCGGCAGTGAAGGCGGCAGGCCTGGTGGACACGCTGGAAGGACCAGGGCCTTTTACCGTGTTTGCGCCAACCAATGAGGCGTTCGCAAAACTGCCCGCGGGTACAGTGGACAATCTGCTGAAACCTGAGAACAAGGACCAGCTGACGAAGGTGCTGACGTATCACGTAGTGCCCGGCAAGATCAATTCCGCAGAGCTGAAAAAGATGATCAAGGCCGGCCACGGTACCGCAGAGCTGAAAACTGTCAATGGCGAGACCCTTAAGGCCATGATGCAGGGCGGACACATTGTTTTACAGGACGAGAAGGGCGGAACGGCCACGGTCACCATCCCCGACGTCTATCAGTCGAATGGTGTGATTCACGTTGTGGATGCTGTGCTGCTTCCAAACTAAGGGCGGACAGGATGGCTGGAATGTGAGAGGACCCTCTTTCCAGCCATTCAAAAATTGTCGGAAAGTTTTTCTATGACATAAAGGTCGAATTTGCTTGATAAAGTCTTATGCTTACGCGCCTCCATGCCGGCATATGTTCCCCGCTGCATCTCATCATGTATCCTGAACGTACGCTCAAGGAGATGAGGCTTCGCTTGCCCACGAAAGCGCAGAATTCCTGGCCCCATGCAGATGATGCAAGTCTGATGGCCCGGATTGCATCCGGAGATGAGGCCGCGCTGAGCGAAGCATATGACCGATACAGCCGTCCGGTCTTTTCCCTGCTGCTGCGCATTTTGCAGGACAAGACTGTAGCCGAAGAGGTCCTGCAAGACGTCTTCTTCTTTTTGTGGCAGAATGCATCGCGGTTTTCCCCCGAACGCGGCGCATTGCAGTCGTGGCTTCTGGTGATGGCGCGGAACCGGGCCATCTCCTATCTGAGGCGGCGGCCCCGCTATGAAACGCTCGACGAGCTGACTGAGCCGTGGGCCGCTTCCGGCCAGAGACTGCAGGACACCGCAGCCGAGCAGGGAGAGATTGTGGCCCGTGTGCGCAGCGCACTGGCGCAGCTACCGGACGAGCAGAACAAATTGTTTGAACTGGCATATTTTTCTGGACTGTCACACTCGGAAATTGCAGCCCAGACGGGACAACCTTTAGGAACGGTGAAGACACGCCTGCGCACGGCGCTGACCAGCGTGCGGCGGGCCTTTGAATGATGAACGGGCATCCACAATTCGACGAGGACTTTGACCTCTACGCGCTCGGCGTCCTGGACGAGGGCGAGCGCGCGGAGATGTCGGCCCATCTTCAGAACTGTGCCGCGTGCCGGGAAAAGCTCGCGCAGGCGCAGCAGCGTGTCTCTCTGGTGGCCCTTACGCTGCCGGAACAGGAGCCCCCGGCCCATGTAAAGCGCCAGCTCATGGAACGGGTCCATGGCACGAAATCGCGGACTGCTGTTGTTGAGAAGCAGGGGCCGTCCCCGCGGGTTTACTGGTGGAGCAGGCCCGCCTTTGGCTGGGCCTTCGCCGCAGTCTTTGCATTGCTCGCCGTCTTCTTTGCCTGGGACGCGCACCAGCTCCGGACCACGATGCAGCAGGACCGCGCCCGCGCCGAGGCGCAGCAGGCGCAGGTGGAGCGCGCCCGTGCCGTGCTGGATTTGCTCAACGCCCGAGAGACGCAGAAAGTCACGCTGACCGCGCTGGCGGAAAAACCGCAGCCAGCCGGACGGGTCTTCTACCATCCGCAGCACGGCCTCATCTTTTATGCGCAGAACATGCCTGCACTTCCGCCAGACCGCGTCTATGAGCTGTGGCTGGTGCCGCCTCAGGGAGACCCCATCGCTGCCGGCACCTTCTCTCCCGATAGCAGAGGAAACGGTACCGTGATTCTGCCCCCATTGCCGAAAGACGTTCCTGCCAAGGCCTTTGCGGTAACGATTGAGCCTCAGGGCGGTGTGCCCAAGGCCACCGGGCCCAAAGTGCTCATCGGCGCGGCGTAAAGACTGACAAAGACGCGCAGCCGCCCCAAAGGTGCAGGCTTTCAGCCTGCCAAGGCCTTTCGGGCGCAGACCCACTGTTCAAAGGCAGTAAACATGCCCTTTGCGCCGCGCACGACCGAGGGAGTGTCTTCCTCCGGGAGGGCCTCAAGCCTCTTCAGAAAATTGCGCCAGTGCATCCCTGTATCGGTGCCAAAGCCGCGAAAGTAGCGACAGGCCCCGCGCAATTCTTCCTGGAATCTCGACTCAAGATGCCGGGCGATGTGCTGCCCGCCGAGCCGGGAGCCTTCCATGACGTACATGCCGCCCAGCAGCTCCGGGACCGCCGTAAAGCGCGGCATCACGGGACGCAGGTCTGCATCCGGCGAGATGCCGAGGGTCCGTAGGTCCTGTTCGAGCAGAGGGGCGCGCGCATGGGCCTTAGCCAGCTGCTTCCATTCTCCGGGAAGGGCGGAGCAGGCCAGATCTTCCCACGAAGAGACAAACGCATAGAGCCGCGAGAGCAGCTCCCGATATGCGGAAAGTGTCAGAGATGGGGACAGGATGGGAAAGCTTCTTTCCACGCGCTCATGGTCTTCCCGCACGGCCTCTCTGAGTTTCTGGATCTCCACTCTCTCTCCTTACGCTGCGCAGGGAATTCTCATCACGGCCCGAGTGCCGTGTCCGGGCTGGGAGAGGATCTTCAGCTCTCCATGGTGCCGGTCCACGATGCCTTTGGAAACATATAACCCCAGCCCGTTGCCCAGATTTCCTTTGGTGGTCTGGAAGGGACGGAAGAGGTCTTCCATGCGAGCGTTCTCAATTCCGTGGCCGTCGTCATGAACATGAAACTCCACGTAGCTGGAGCCAGCTGGCTGCTCGACGGCCAGATGAATGTTTCCTCCGGGCCGCGTAGCGTCGATGGCGTTGCTGATGAGGTTGACTAAGACCTGGCGGATCTCACCCGGGACAGCATGGATCCGGGGCGTCCCGCGGAAGTGCTTGTGTACGGCCAGCCCTTTGTTGCGCAGTTTTCCGGTAAACAGCTTCAGGGCTTCTTCCATCAGCGTCACGGCTGAAACCTCAACGGGCGCGCTTTCTTCCCTGGACCAGACCAGCGTCTGCTTGGTAATCGCGGAGATGCGCAGCAACTCATGCTGCGCATCGGCCAGATAGGCCTTGGCCTCCTCGGGCGAGGTCTTGTCTGAGTTGACAAGATAAAGAATGTTGGTAAGGGCTTCCAGCGGGTTGTTGATTTCATGCGCGATGACCGAACTCATGCGCCCGATGAGCGCCAGGCGTTCGGCCGTCTTCAGTTCCGCATCGCGGCTTTTCTGCTCCTGGATATCAATGCAGGTGCCCAACCATTCCTGGTGATGTCCATTGACGGCGAGGGGAAGCGCGCGCACAATGTGCCAGTGATAATGGAGGGCCGGGGCCAGCCGAAAGCGGCATTCCATTTCAAAGGGCCGCGACTGCTGCCGGGCCCCTTCCCACACCTGGAGGCAGTGGTCATAATCCGAGGGGTGGATGTGCCTTTCTTCCAGCCAGAACGCGGCTTCTCCCATGCATTGTTTCCACAGCAGGTTGGTATAGGTAAGCCGGCCCTCCTGGTCGCTGGTCCAGACCATGGCGGGCAGACTGTTGGTGAGCTTTTCAAACCGCTCTTCGACTTTGCGCAGGTCATGCTCGGCCTTTTCCCGCGAGCAGAAGGTGGCATACTCTGCCAGGGCGCGCTGGATGGCCGGGGCCAGCCGGTCCAGCTTCTGCTTGAGTACGTAGTCGGTAGCGCCGCGGTGCAGGGTGTCCACGGCAACATCTTCGCCCAGCACCCCGGAGACAAAAATGAAGGGCAGGTGCTCGTCGCGTGCGCGCACCATGGCCAGCGCAGAAAGACCATCGAAGTCGGGCAGGGCGTAATCGGCCAGGACCAGGTCGAAGTTGTTCGCCTGAAAATGCTGCTCGAACTCCGCACGGCTGCTGGCGATCACAGCATCAAAATGGTGCCCCGACCTGCGCAGTCTTTCGAGCACAAGCTCGACGTCCAGCGGGTTGTCCTCAATGTAAAGCAGGTGGTAAGGATTCCCTTCTTGCCCCATCATTTTTTCTTCCTCGCGACTCCCGGCGGGGGTTCATTCAGAACGGCCCAGAAGATCCCCAGGTCCTGAATGGCTTTAAAGAACTCATGGAACGCCACAGGTTTTACAACATAGGCGTTGCTGCCCAGAGCGTATCCTGCTGCCACATCTCTTTCTTCGCGGGAAGAGGTCAGGATCACGACCGGCAGGTTCTTGGTTTCAGGATTTTCCCGGATGATGCGGAGCAGCTCCAGACCGTCAATTTTTGGCAGCTTCAGGTCGAGAAGCACAACGATCGGCAAATCCGGAGGGCGGTCCTGGTAGGCCCCCTTGCGAAAGAGATAATCTCTGGCCTCGGCCCCATCGCGGGTCACAACCACTTCATTGGCGAGGCCGGTCTGGGACAGGGCCGCCAAAGTCAATTCAATATCATTCAGGCTGTCCTCCACCAGGAGGATCGGTTTCAACAGGCTCATATACTTTCGTGCTTGGTACTTTTATTTTTTGTTGTTGCTCCGTTCCCGGTCACTTCAGCCGAGGCCGGAAGTGAGAAAGAGAAGCTGGCCCCTTGCTGAGGACGTCCCTCTGCCCAGGTCCGGCCTCCCATGCGGGTGATGATGCGGCGCACATTGGCAAGGCCGATTCCAATGCCCTCAAATTCTTCCTGGCGGTGCAGGCGTTGAAAAACACCAAAGAGTTTGTGCGCATATTCGTTTTCAAAGCCAATGCCGTTGTCATGGACAGAAAAAACCAGCTCTTCGTTTTTGCGTTCAAAGCCAACGCGAATGATGGCGGGATCTTTCTTACGGGAGTATTTCACAGCATTGGACAAGAGGTTCCACCAGACCTGGCGCATCAGGTTCAGGTCTGTTTGTACAACCGGCATCGCAGCGGCCTCAAAGAGGACCTTTTGTTCGAGCACCTCCTGCTTGAGGATGTCCCGCCAGACGTCTTCGACCAGCAGGCGCATGTCCACAGGCTTCATCTCAAGCGGAGAGCGGGAAAGCCGGGAGAAGTTCAACAGGCTGTCCACCAGCATCCCGGCGTACTGTGCCGATTCGGCAATCGTAGCGAGGTGTCTGCGGCCGCGCTCGCTCAAGCGCTCGTTTTCATTGGCCAAGAGCAGCTCGGCAAAGCCGGAGATGTGCCGGAAGGGTGCGCGCAGATCGTGCGAAACGGAATAGGAGAATGCTTCGAGCTCCTTGTTTGCCACCTCCAGCTCAAAGGCCATGTCTGCCAGCTCTTCTGCCTTCTTCAGGACGATTTCCAGCACGGCATTGCGGAAGTCCCGTGCAGATTCTACTTCGACCGCCTTCCACGGCTCGGATTTTCCGCGGACCGTCTCCTTCCAGGAAGCAAAGGATTGTCGGGGGTGGATCTGAAGCACGCCGTCCACCACTTCCGGCGCCTTGTCTGGTTCTCCGGCCCAGTGGACTGTTTGCACCATTTCCGGACGGAACCAGAGCACATGCATCCGGTGGATTTTGGAAAGCGAGAGGGCCAATACGCCGCTGGCATGGGTGCGCAGCCCTTCACTCACCGGAAAAAGCGAGCCCAGCTCATGCGTAACAAAGATGCTGTTT
This sequence comes from Pseudacidobacterium ailaaui, assembly GCF_000688455.1. Lineage (NCBI taxonomy): Bacteria > Pseudomonadati > Acidobacteriota > Terriglobia > Terriglobales > Acidobacteriaceae > Pseudacidobacterium > Pseudacidobacterium ailaaui. The sequence continues at coordinate 1,356,307 of NZ_JIAL01000001.1, read as the reverse complement.
TGCAGCCGGTCAGTGAGCCAGTTGGAAAGGGCCAGGACGTCCTTCTGGGGCGGGGTTTGTCGCAGACAGACGCACCGTTCCCCCACAATGATGGCTGCACCCCTGGCCCCGGTGAGCGCGCACAGCTCATCGGCGTGGTTGGCCAGCCCGTCAATGTAGTTTTCTCCCGCGGCCATGTAGGTCAGCAGCCGGCGATGAACATTCTGCAATTGGATGGCGTGCTCCATCTCCCGGGCCTTGTGGAAGGCGGCCAGTTGCGTCGCCAGGATCCGGCCCAGAATGTCACAGGCGGAGCGCACCAGATAAGGCACCATTTTGGCTTCGCGATGATGGGCCGAGATCAGCCCCCACAGGCGTCCGTCCATCACGATCGAGACTGACATGGAAGAGTGGGTGCGCATGTTCCGCATGTATTCCCGGTGGATGGGAGAAACGCTGCGCAGCATGGAAAACGAAAGGTCCAGTCTGGACGGGTCGAAGGATGGGTCCGCGGAGACCAACGGCGAGGGCCGGTACTCAACATCGGGGATAATACGCACCCGGTTCAGGACATATAGTTCCCGTGCCTGGCGGGGTATGTCACTGGCCGGGAAGCGGAGACCGAGATAGGAAGGAAGCCGGTCGTTCCTTTCTTCCGCCAGAACATTTCCATGCCCGTTTTCGTCAAAGCAATAAAACAGGACCCGATCAAAGCCCGTCAGTTGCCGGACCTGGCGGGTAATGGTCTGCCATAGCTCCTCTTCTTCCCGGCACCGCTCCAGTCCGGTCACAAAGTCCGCAATGATGGTGTTCAAGTCGCGGCCATCGGCGGCAGGGGTAACCTTTTCAAATTCCAGAATGCGAAGACCGCCGGTCCAGTGGCTGACTCCATGGAACTGCTGCGAGGAAAGTTCTACGGTCCCGCAGAAGCGGGGCGACTCGATCCGAGCGTCCGAAACAGTCTCGGCCTCGGCAAAGGACGCAGCGATTTCAGAGGGAAGAAACTCGTGCAACTCTCTGCCCAGCACACGGTCCAGGGGGATGCCCAGATACTCCGGCACATTTTCGCTGGCCAGCAGGACCCTGGGGCGATCACTGCGGTGGTCCAACCCCAGCAAAAAGCCATGGGCCTGAATACTGCCGGGAATGCGGATGGGTTCGCGGTCACAATTGGTCAGGTTGACAGCGGCCTGCTCATCACCGTTGCCCTGAAAGCTGTAGGAAAAACTCTTCGTTTCACTCATTCGCGGCACAGGTCTGGAGGTCGCAACCGGATATAGCTTAGGGAAGGACAGACTCGACTTTACCCTTGGATGAGCCAGCCGCTTCTCAAGTTGTTTTACACGGACATGTTACACGGATGCAAATCGCCCGGGCATGAGGGCCGCGGCGAAAAACACAAACAGGAGCAGAGTGCTCCTCCCGCGAAGGGGAGGGCGCTCGGCTCCTGTGGCGGTCAGGGTTTCTCGGAATCAGAAGTTCCAGGAGATGGTCCCGCGAAGGGTGCGGGGTTCACCCGGCTTCACGTAAAGATCATTGTATGATCCGCTGAAGTAACGCTTGTCGGTCAGGTTGTTCGCATTTACTTGCCATTGCATCGGACCATGATGATAGCTGAGGGATGCATTGAGCAGCCCATATCCGGGAAGCTGGAAGCTGTTCTCCAGGTCGCCGGCCTGGTCAGTGTAGTGCTGGCCGCCTACGCCAAAGAGCAGACCGTGCAAGAATCCGCGCGGAATTTCATACGTTGTCCAGACATTGAAGATGTTTCTGGGTGCATTGAGGGTCGGGGTGCCCGCTGGGATGGTTGTATCATGCAGGACCTCGGCATTTGTGTAGGAGTAAGCTGTGGTGAGGTTCCAGCCTGTGAGTGGGTGGAGTGTGGCCTCAAATTCCACGCCCCGGCTGCGCTGCTCACCGGTGACAAGATAAAAGTTCGGATGCGACGGGTCCGTGGTAGAGACATTGTTTCGGTTGAGCTGGAAGACCGCGATTGTAGCCAGGGCCTTCCCGTCCCAGAAAGAAGATTTCAGGCCTCCCTCCCACTGTTGGCCACGCTCTGGTGGCAGATAGGCGCCGCTTGTCGTCCCGTTGTATACCTGTCCGGATTGCGGCAGAAAAGACTTGCTGAAGCTGGCATAAAGGGCCGTTGAGGGTACGGCCTGCCAGGTGATCCCCAGCCGCGGAGTGAGCCCGGTGCTGTTCTGGTTCGGAGAGCCTTTACTCTCGTTTTTCGCAAAATCCAGACGGCCCCCTCCAGTGATGGTCACGCGCCCGGGAAGGGCGATATGGTCCTGCACATAGGTGCCGGCATACTGGGTCACCGTATTCGATGTGGTGTAAAGAGACAGCGGACGCACCGGATTGGCCCCATAGACGGGGGCGAAGAGGTCGAGCGGCTCGTACTGAGACAGATCAGAGAAGTCAATCGATTCGCCCATGGCGGTCGCGGGACTGCGGAAGAAGTCAAAGCCAACCAGGGCGCTGTGTTCCATGCCCCAGAAGCTGGCATGTCCATCCAGATGCGTGTCCACCTCATCATCGCGCCAGAGGCCGTACCAGTTGAGCGGATAGCGATAGAGGGTGCGCTGGTCAGCTCCCAGATAACCCGGGTAGTAGATGCGGTTCCAATTCTGCTGGTACCAGTCAAAGCGTGCATTTTGGTGCAGCGAAAGATGCTCGTGAAACTGATGGCTGAACTGGTAGCCAATCTGCTGGTTGGCCTGGGCCAGTTGGTTGGCATGGGCCTCCAGTTCTCCGATGTAGCGGCTGATGGGAATCGGTCCGTTGGGATTGGGCAGCACCGTTCCATCGGCGGGCAAGGGCATGGGCTGCCGGCCATTGTCCCGCTCCACGCGGCCCAGAAGAGTAAAGTAGGTGGCCGCGGAAGGATGCCAGGTGAGAGACGGGGCCACATAATAGCGATGGCGATAGGTGTAGTCCACAAATGTGTCGGCAGAATGATAGAGCGCAACCATGCGGCCGTACAAGGTGCGGGAAGTGTTCAGCGGCATTCCGGCGTCGATAGCAGGGTCCACAAAGTTGAAGGACCCGCCGGTGACCTGGACATGAGCAAAGCTTTCCGGTACCGGCTTGCGAGTGACCAGATTCACCAGTCCACCCAGCACACTTTGTCCATAGAGCGCGGAGGAAGGCCCTTTCAGCACTTCGATGGATTCCAGCCCCCAGGTCTCCTCCATCATTCCATTGCCGCCACGAAGGCCATCCACATAGGTGTTAAAGGAGGCGTCGAAGCCCCGGATCCGGTAATAGTCCCATCCATCGTAATAACCTCCCGGCATCACTCCAGCGACATTTCGAAGCGCGTCATCGAGCTTGACCACATCCTGCGAGTTCATCAGGTCGCGGTTGATGACCGTAATGGCCTGGGGAATTTCATTGAGCGGCAGCTCAGTCTTCGTGCCGCTGCTGGTCGCTGTTGTCGCGTATTCATTGCCGGCCGTTACGATGACAGAGCTTTTCATCTGGCCAAGCTGCAGTACCGGATTCATTTCTGTGCCCGCAGACGTGTCCGCGATGGTTACCGTCTGATGCAGTACCTCGAAGTTGGGCGCTTCAGCAGAAAACTGATAGCGGCCCGCGGGCGCCAGCACCGAGTAGGCCCCGGTAGCGTCGGCCGCAGCCGTGATGTGAAGACTGCCGCAGTCAAGAACAATCTGGGCATGGGGCACCCCCGCACCTGATGGGTCCGTCACCATCCCGTAAAGTCTTCGGGAAGGTCCCCCGGCCTCAGCGGTGCACGGAGCTGAAGCTCCGTCCACAGAAGTGTCAGGCATGGGCCCCTGTGCCTGGGCACACTGCGCCGCGGCCAGCAAAAAGCAGGAAAGCAGACAAAGCAGAAATCCTACCGGCAGCCAAAGGGCAAATCGTATGGAGGCAAGCTGAAAAGAGCGAAAATTCATGAGTCAGGCACCTTTCCTTTCCGAAGGCGCCCGGCTGGTCTAAAGTAAAGACAGTCGTCAGCCTTCGGGTTGTCGATCTCCGGCCTCCGCGGTGCTTCGCCAAAAGACTGCCGCGGGGGCCTTCATTCTTTCCGCTTCACGCGGACCTTAGGCATCCCTAAGAGATGGATGGGATGAGGTTTAAATTAAGACTAAATCAGTCGTATTTAGATTAATACAGAATCCTTCCTCCTGGCTAGACGGGTCCAGACGATTTTTCTGGAGGGAGCCGAGGGCCTTGAGGGCGGCTACACCAGCCGACTCTCTGCGATCTCTTCCAGCAGTCGGAGCGGGGAGATCTCCGGCCGGACCAGGGCCTCCGGCTTTACCAGAAAGGTCTGCTCCAGAGCGTATTGGCCGGCCAGCACGGCATGGGGGACGGTATCGGTGTAGACCATCCAGCTTGAACCAGGGGGGAAATGGAAGGAGTATTTCGGGCATTCGGCCTGAAAGCGCGAGTTTTCTTTGAGGAAATTGTGGAAGCGCATCATGAAGTCGTCATAAGGGGAGCGTTTGAGCGATGGGATGGCGGCGCCCAGTCCGATTGCTCGACCCAGGACCTTCGCCGAACGGCCCAAAGGCCCATCTTTTCGCGGGGCAATCTGTTGGGGGACGAACTGTCTGACGATGGCGGCAAAGGGATCGCTCACGACCCAGTCACGCGTACGCGAAGGATGGATGTTGTTAAAGAAGCGCAGAATGCGTGCTCCATAGGTCGGCCGGGTGGGAAATGCATCGGTGTGCAGCAGATCATTCCGGCGGCGCAGAGGCAGGTCCCGGCCTTCTTCTTCCTGCGGACGGAAGCTGGCGTAATCCAGTTGCCAGCGGGACTGGTAAGGAGAGAGGAACTGTGTCAGAAAGCCGGTGACGCGCTGCGAGTATTGCCGCATGACCTCCTGCAGGCGTTTCACGGCCTGCGCGTCGGCGGTACTGGTGTCGACACCGCTTAGCTTGTCCAGATTTGGTTTGTAGGCAATATTTTTATGCAGCGAGCTGTCGGTCTGCTGCTGGCCGAGCAAGAAGTCGATTTCATCGTGAGGTAACGGGACGGGCGTGCTGGGAAAATAGAGGATGTCTCCGGCTTCGAGCTGTGCGCACCACTGGCGCGCCTGTTCGGGGGTGTGTGTGGAGAGGGCATCAAGGGAAATGGGAACGACTGCCATAGAATCAGCTCCTGCTCAATTTTCGCCGCAGCCACGAACCCAGAAGCACCACCAGACTGATTCCCAGGACGGTGATTCCAGCGGGCAGCGCAAAGAATTTGTAGCTGTTTGCAAAGTCTACCCGGTGTCCGGCCAGGTTATAAAAAAGGATGCCGAAAATCGCCAGACAGCAAGTAGCAAAGAAGGCCGCCACACCCAGGGAGATGGAGAGTAAGAGGCTGGCCACCAGGCCGAAATTCCTGCTGTTGTTCATCCCACATTAGAATAAATGTAAATCTATGGCTGAAACCGCTCAGATTGAGTTGCTGCCGGCACATCAGGTAGCGCAGACCGCGCAGGTCTTTCAGGCGCCCAATGGTCTTTGCTACACGCAGTTTGGAGAAACCCACCTGACCGCGCAGGAGCTGGAGCACATGGTGCAGGCCGTGCCTGCCTCGATGGCCTCGGCCCTGCAGCAGCGGGCTTGGTATTTTGTTCCTCTCGCCATCAGTGAGGAAAATACTGCACTGGTCGCGCCCGCGTATTCGGTGGAGCTGAGTGACCGCGCCATTTGTCATCGCAATGTCCGCTTTGGCAGCTCGGAATGTATTTTCATTTCCACGCGGCTGATGCAGGACCGCTTTGCCCTGGCTTTTGAGTTTTTTATCAACGTGGCCCGTCATTTTGTAGAGGAGGCCGGGGTACCGGAAGGTTTTTGCAGCCTGGCCTGGGCGCAGGTGCAAAGCGATGTCCGCGGGGAGACCAGCCAGGATGCCTGGGAGCACCGCCGCCGCGCCCTCACTCCCGGCCCTGTAGATGAGAAGGCAAGGAGCTATTTTCTTGAGGTGGCCTTTGCAGATGTCATCGCCATTTACATGCTTTCCCTCACCATGGACTTTGATTACATGGACCTGCGGGAGCGCGAGTATCCTCTGCTGGCTGCGCCTGCCCTGGCCGAACGTCTGAGGTACGTGGCCGGGCTGTTTCCACCCAATCCTGGATATGAGTTTGAGATACGCTACCGGCGGCGCAACTAGGACCCCTGTATGGAAGCCTGCGTCCGGCTGCTGGCCGATACCAGAATCGAACGGTAAGCGAGGGGAGCGCCGGTGCCACCCAGAACCACTTCGCCGTCCAGCACAATCCAGGCATGAGAAGTAAACCCTTCGCGAGGCGAGCGGGCGACGCCGATGTGCAGGTCACAGGAGTGTCCTCTATGGCCTAGCAGGACCTGCAAGGTGAGTGCACGGGCAAGGCATCTGGCCCCGGGCACGGCACGGCTGCACCGGGCCACCATCGCGGCAAGTTTCCTGCCCTCTGTCCTGCGTTCTTCTGGTGAGGAGACGCGGTCCGGACGAAGGCTGCGCTTGGCCCAAGCCAGAAGGGCCTGCGAAGGCAACACCAGCAGAGCGCCTCGCACGCCCCAAAGCAGCAGCCAGCAATGCAAAAGCTGCAATTTTCTTTCCCCCGGTAGGGAGAGAAATTTCCGCAATAGCGTCCACATGCGTTGCAGGGGAATCATAGGGCGGTCCTTCAGCGCGGCATAAGCCGCAGCCCTTTGGCCGTGACGTGCAGGAGCCTCCGGGAATAGTAGCGAATGCGCCAGCGCCAGTCCGAACGATAATCCTGGATTACCTCCGGGTTGATCCAGACCAGCTTGCGAAGGAGATACCCTGCCTTAGAAAACGGCCCCTGCATCACGGCCAGATGCAGCCTGGACCTCTCTGCGTCATCCTCGGCGCCCATTCCTCCGGAGAGAAAGCGCTGGGCCAGCCGTGCAGCCTCTCCGCGCATCAGGCGATGGCGTTGCAAGGCGCTTTCAAGGGGCTGTGGCAATGGGATACGGAAAAGTTCCTGGGCCAGACCTGTGCCCAGAAGCACAACATTTGTGCAGCAATAGGTCCGGGCATGGTCCATCAGCGCCTGCGCATCCAGAGCATGGGCGTAAGTCCGCAGAAACTGCACTATGTCACAGATCCACTTCAGGCGGTCCCAGCTATGTTTTGTGCCGTGCCCGCACAGGGCAAGAAACTCATCCTCGGGCTGGAGACAGAGAAGATGACCGTGTGCCTCCAAAGGCTGGGCACGCACGATCAGGTCCGGCGCATTCAGCCTTTTTAGCAGAAAATACTCCGGGAGTACGGCATCATGGAGTTCGACGGCGGTACGTGTTTCCGGATGGAAAAGCCTGGCTTCATGCTGGGCCTGATGCCAGCGGGACAACTGCTCAGCCGTCCAGCGGGAAGCGCCGTGAACATAGCCCATCTGCAAGAATGCTTCGAGCACCCTTTTAAAGTCATTCGGGTGGGCCAGAAAATCCAGATCGCAGGACTCTCGCCAGGCGTTGTTTCCGTAGAGCCGCTTTCCCATGATCGGCCCCTTCCAGGAAACCAGGCGGAGCCCCCGCGCGGTCATCCATTGGTGGATGCGAAGCTGCGCCCCTAGCAGATGCAGAGAGCGCTGGGCGTTCAGAGTGTAGTAGCGGTGCAGTCTTTGGCGGACCTCCGCGGGTACGGCCTCCTGTTCTCTGAGAGAAAGATGGACGAGTGGCACAACTCCATGCCATCCTGCGAGCTCCAGGAACCGCTCCCAGTCGCAGGGCCGTTCGAGCAACAGGCATACGTCTTCTTGTGGCGAAAGGCCCAAAGCAGTCTGGACGCAGGCAAGCAGAAGACGGCACTCATCGAGAGGCATGGCGCAGACCTCTATGCGGCGTCCACGTACTGGATCAGACCTTTTTCTGCCAGCCTGTGCAGGAGGTCTTCCAGGTCCTGTTCAAGGACAGCGGGATCCACGCGATATTCCTCCAGCAACATCCGATGGACCTCCAGCGGGGTATGTCCGGCGGCCAGCAGCGCCCAGATGCGGCTGGCAACCGGGGTCAATCCAAAGAACAAGCCACTGTCCATATTCAGCAGAATGGTTTCGTTTTCGAGTGACTGGGAAAGGACCCCTTCCGGGACCTTGATCTTTGCGGTTGCGAGCATAAATCTCTGACCTCAGGCGTTTGAAATAGCGTGACCACAGGATTCCCGGCGCTGGTTTTCCGCGTACCAAAGGCGTGCGGCCACCAGAAGGGCCTTCGAGTCTGCCTCATTCATGCGCTCATGGAGCGTGGCCACCAGTTCCGGCGTGTCGCAGATGTCAATGCAGAGGTCGCAGATACTGGAGTACTGGCGCCGAGGATGAAAATGGTCCTTCATCGCTGGCGTGTCCTTCAGAATTTCGTGGAGGCCATAAGGGCCGACCAACGCAAGCGCCTCAAAGATAGGATCTGCTGTAGCGCGGGCGAAGATGGTGTCCAGATCTTCCCGGTTGGTGTTGCCCAGGATGAGCGGAGACGAGGGAAGACTGAACCTTCCCGGACCGCAGCAGGCATATACATTGCCGTCCGGCTCAATGGCGGGTGAGTAGACCACGCTGCACCGCCCGCGGGGCAGTCCGTCATATTGATAAAACTGTTCTTTGGGCAGCTTTTTTGCCGCTCCAAGCTGGATCAGTTTGACCGGCTGATAGTGGATCGGGATGCCGGCAAAGACCTTTTCCTGCTCCTGATAATTGCAGGTGGCGGGAATGACGCTGCGCACAAGGACCTGCAGGCCGCATTCATTTGCCAGCGAAGCGAGCAGCAGGGGCTGTTCTCGCGGGGCGCCGGCCTCATGGTACTCGTCCCAACTGATGCACAGAGAGTTCAAACCTGCTTCCTTCAACAGAGAAACCCGTTCGCGGGCAATTTCGGCCTTGTCCACGCGCACCCACCCTGCTCCGGAGACCATGGTGATCTTCAGGCCCAGGGCTTTGGCCTGCCGGACAAGGTCCAACACTTCGTTGAAGTAAAGAAATGGCTCTCCGCCTGTGAAGCAGACGGTATCGCTGTATTTAGGAATGACCCGCAGATAGCCTTCGGCAACCTCTTTTTTCATCTTGCCCTGGGCCTTCGGCGACGATTCAACGATGCAGTGCGCACAGGTAAGCGGGCAGGTCATGGTGTAAAGGAGTCCGACTACCTCATAGCGGATCAATGCGCAGCTCCTTTCAGGCCAAGGTCCTGGCAGACGTGCTGGTAGACTTCCGGAAGCCGATCGAGCGCTCTGGGCACACGCAAGACCCGGACAGGCACGGTGGTAGAGAGCCGGGTCAGGTCCTCGAAACGCCTCTGCAGAATGGGCCGGAAGGAAGGGACCTTCGGATTGGCCAGGGTGCACTGGCTGTATTCCAGAAGCACAGAGGCCGCAGCTATTCCCCGCAACTCTTCCACCATCACCGGGCCTTCCGCCGGGGCAGGCTGCAACAGATAGAGGGCCCGCAACGGGCGTGGCTCAGGGGAAAAGCCAGCTACAAATCTCCCCAGGTCCTCTGTGTCCCTGCCCGGACGGTAATAGGGGATCGCCGGAGCCACGGCCCCCTCTTTGTCCCGGACCAGGGCGAGATGTTCATCCGTACATAGCTGATGACCATAGGAGAGAAAATGGCCCACTAAAGTGGATTTACCAACGCCGGATTCAGCAAGAAAGCCCACGACAGAATCATCCATGACGACCGCACCTGCATGGAGCAGGTCCACCCGACCGCTCAGCAGTAGAAAGACAGGCAAAGCGTGTTGCAGGATCCAGTAGCGGACGACCGTGTCGCTCGCCTCCGGTGTTGCAACGCAGGAGAGGACATCGTGCTTCCACTCCAGGTGGAACTGCAACAGGCCCTCAATCTGCAGATAAACATCGTGGCCCTGAGCAAAAGTCTCAATGTCTCTGGCCTGCGCACGGTGTGTGCGGATCTTTGCGACCCTAGGAACAGGAAGCTCGGCGACCCGAGAAAACTGTAGGGACACTACCACCGGTGCACTCTCCGCCGTTGGCAGTGGCCCTAGGTCGAAATCGCTTTCTATGCACGAACCAAAGGCTAGATAGCGCATTCTGCAAGCACAGCTTCAGCAAAAACAGAAGTTAGACGAGTGTAACGGCCACGGACAGACTGGACTGCTCCGGCTCAGGAAAACCGTGCACTCCAAAGGGCCAGCTGGCTTTGGTCACCTGTGCTACAGAGCCGTATTCCACAATTTCAGGTCTGGCGTATGGCTTACCGAGGTCTGTTTCAGAGGAGCCGGGAATATATGAAGAGACAGTATGCATACATCCTCCTTTCTTCAGGTGAGGTCAAGGTTACCTCAGCCAGGTTACTTATCGCAACAAAAAAGTAATACGAAACTCATTTTTATTACTCTGGTAACAAAAACTCTAGCGAAAGCAGGATTTTTTTGTTGGAGATACGTTTTTTCTTGACTTCCACAGATTGCAAAGGGTAATAAGCATGGTGGCGAAAGTAACTAAATATAATATTACTAAAATTGGTTACCTAGCTTGCCCGTCCCTACATCGCAAGAAAGGAGGAAATGTCCATGCTGCCCATCGTTGTTAGCCTTGCGCTGCTTGGCGTCACTCTGCTGACCCTGACCATTGCTTAATGATTGCTTTCCAATGTTCTTCCGGTTCGGTTTGCGGTGAAGTTGATTTTCCTTTGCAAAAAGGGAGAAAGGAGGAGAATACGATGACGCCTATCGTTATCACTCTTACGCTGCTCGGAATCACTCTTCTGACCCTGACCCTCTAGGACTCAGGACCCATTTCTGTGGAGTTGTGCAGACCGACTTCACCGCGCTGCCGGATTTTCCTCGGGAGGGCAAGGGGGCCAGGCTGCCCGGCATGGTCAGCTTGACTGCTTCCCGAAGTGCTTCCATTGGACCATGGACCCCGAGGAAGAGGGCCGGTCAAGAGACGACCCCAGTGCTGTAAGACCGAAAAATTCCTGTTTCAGGAAGAAAGGAGAAAAAGCCATGCTGACTGGTTTACTGCCCATCGTGCTGAACCTCTCGCTGCTGGGAATCCACCTGCTGACCATTTCTCTTCTGTAGAAAAAATAGGAAGAGAGAGCCAGCTCCCTCTCGAAAAGACAGAACGAGAGGAAATCATCACGCAGTCTTTGCCTTTTCCCATCCCACCTTCTCTATTTGGTGCTGATGTGGAACTTTCGGCCATGCCTTTGGTTCCCCCCGGTGAGTTCAAGATCCTTGTGAAGGCCTGTTTTCTCATGGAGAGAGACAGGCCTTTCTTTTGTCCTGCTTATATCCAGCAGGCCGGCGTCCTGCTCATTCTTTCCGGCCGGTTTTGATTGCTGCACGGGCGGTCTGCTATCTTCATCCGTTCGCCATTTGTGGAAGGTGTGGAGATTTGATGATGGAAGATGCAGTGATTGTCTCAGCAGTGCGCACGCCGGTTGGAAAGTTTCAGGGTGCGTTATCGGGCCTCTCCGCAACGCAACTGGGGGCAATTGCTGTGCGCGAAGCTGTAAAGCGCGCAAAAATAGACCCTGCGCAGGTGGAGGAGTGCATCATGGGCAACGTGGTTTCCGCGGGACTGGGACAAAACCCGGCGCGGCAGGCGGCGCTCTTTGGCGGACTACCCTCCTCGGTAGGAGCATTGACCATCAACAAGGTCTGCGGCTCTGGCTTAAAGGCGGTGGCCCTGGCGGTACAGGCGATTCAGACGGCAAATGCAGAGATTGTGGTCGCCGGCGGAATGGAGTCGATGACGAATGCGCCCTATCTTTTACCGCAGGCGCGCGCTGGCTTCCGCATGGGCGATGGCAGGGTCGTGGATGCCATGATTCACGATGGTCTGTGGGACGTTTATAACAACTACCACATGGGCCAGACGGCGGAGAATGTAGCGGAGAAATACGGAATCAGCCGGGAAGAGCAGGATGCTTATGCGCTGCACTCGCACCGTAAGGCGGCACAGGCCTGGAAGGAAGGTCGCTTTCGCCCGGAGGTGGTTGCTGTGGAGCTGCCGGCGAAGAAGAAAGATGGAACATCTACGGTCTTTGAACGGGACGAGTCGGTGCGGGAGGATGCAAGCATTGAGGCACTGCGTGCGCTCAAGCCGGCCTTCAGGAAAGATGGTACGGTGACTGCAGGAAATGCTCCCGGAGTGAATGACGCTGCGGCGGCCCTGGTCGTCATGTCGGCGGCCAGGGCACAGGCCCTTGGGCTGGAACCGATGGTCCGCATCCGCGCGCAGGCCACCAGTGGGGTCGAACCGCAGTGGGTGATGATGGCTCCGGTAAGCGGCGTGCGGAAGGTGCTTGCCAAAGCAGGCTGGAGCATGGAGAGTGTCGACCTCTTTGAGCTGAACGAGGCCTTTGCCGTGCAGGCCATTGCCGTCACCCGCGAACTGGGAATACCGGACAGCAAAGTGAACGTCAACGGCGGCTCGGTGGCCATCGGACATCCGATCGGGGCCAGCGGCGCGCGCATTCTGGTGACGTTGATTTATGAGATGGCCCGGCGCGGCGCGCGTCGGGGCGTGGCGGCCCTTTGCCTGGGTGGGGGAAATTCCGTCGCCCTCGCCGTTGAGCTGTAGGAGAAAGTGGGAAAGCCCAAAAAGGTAAATCGCACAAAGACCGTCTGGATGGGTTAGATAGGCCCATCCAGACGGGGCTTATTCAACGACCATGGAGCGCAGACGTTGCAGTGCTCGCGAATAACGCATTTTTGCGGCACTGAGTCCAATGTGTAATGCTGAAGCGATTTCTTCAAATGAAAGATCGCCAAAGATGCGCAACGTAACCACGATCCGTTCGGATTCATCGAGTTTTGCCATCAGGCGCTCTGCATCAACGCGCGAGGATACCTCACTTTCGAGGCGTTGCTTGCCGGGAAGGCAATCGGAAGGAGACAAGTCTGTAACTCCCTCTCGCTTTTGTTTACGGCAATGGTCGATGCAGCGATTAGCGGCAATGCGCCAGAGCCAGGTGGAAAAAGAGGACTCCTCGCGAAAACGGGGCAATTCAAAGAAGAGCTTGAGCATGATATCCTGCGCCAAGTCTTCCGCGTCATGAAGGTTATGGACCCAGTATCGGCAAGCGGCCTGCAAACGAGATGCATAGCGATACATAAGCTGTTCAAAGGCCGCTGTCCGGTACGGGAGTTCCTGCTGCGCCTGTCTTACGAGTATCAGGTCATCAGGTCCGTCGTTCATAGTTTCTGACTGGCAGATTCGATCCTGTCGCTCCCAATGACCAAGTGGTCGGCGATGAGCCGCGAATTGGGTAATGACAGAAGGCGGCCATCCGAAAGCCGTAAAGTGGTTTTCACGGTTCCTACTTCGACCACTGTGCCGTGATGATTCTCCCACTCGATGGGATCACCGCTGTGGATTAAATCACGGAGATACACGCCTGAAACCATCTCGCCAGATAAGGAACGTGTCCCCAAACCAAGGGACAAGGCGATGGACAAACCGAGGGCAAGAAGAATGACAACAATGACTTCATGCAGAAGTGCGATGCGGAGCCCCACCTGGTCAATTGCGATCAAGACTACGACAGAGATGAGGATGCCTTCTGTAATGCGCTGCAATGTAGAAGCATATTCCACCCCAGCCCGGTCTGCGATGTTACGCACACCACTTGCCAGCCAGCGAGATACTACCAGTCCTAGAATAAGCAACAGAAGGGCCGCAGCGAGTCGAGGGAAGAAAAGTAGGATCTCAGTCACAGCTGCTGATGCAGTTGTCAGTCCCAGTGCATCCACGGCTGATAGAGTAAAGGCAAGAAATACAAAGGCAAAGGCAAGGCCGCCAAGAAGATCAGACGAATGGCGTCGTGTGCCAGCCCGCTCCAGCATTTCTTGAATCCCGGCCCGTTGAGCCAGGGTGTCAAACCCCAATCGGTGCAAAAAGCGCTGTACGATCCAGCCGGTTAGTTTGCCAAGCAAATATCCCAGAAGGAGAAGGACAAGTGCGCCCAGCAGATTTGGGGCAATTGCCGCGAAACGGTCACCGAGAGCCACAATTGGGTCGGAAAGATAATGCCAAGCCTGGTTGGTTGTTTGCATAGAAGTTAATTCCTCCTGAAGGTGTTTTGGACTGCGAGATGACGGTGAAGTCGCGAGATCATTGGCGCAAACAAGGCAAGAAGCGCAAGCCAGATGCGGCCAAATATCAGCGAGAGAACGTTACGAACCCCAAGATACCGATGTGCCCTGTGGACAGTAGACTGTATCAGCGATTCAGCATTTGCCTCGAACGTGTGTCCTGGATCTAACAGTCTGCGTAAGTGATCTTCATTGAAAGGCTGAGAGGCCATGCGTCCTTCCTTTCCGGAGATTCTGGGCAGTGCGAAACTGTCCACAGTCATTTCCGGTAGTTGTGAATTGTCCGCCAGTAGGACGACTGGCTTCGTTATCCAGTCACAAAAAAAAATCATGGCGTGGGCCGGTTTTAAGGTCAGCAGAAGGCTGAAGAATTCGACTGGTGGATGAACAGGTATGCGAGGACAGAAAAGGTACCGCTTCCAAGAAACGGGAGACGGTATCCTGAGCTATGTCTCTCCGCAAGCTGCTGGCCTATGGTGCAATTTATGTTCTCTGGGGCGGTTCCTTTCTGGCGATTCGCATCCTTGTCGCCCATGTGCCGCCGTTCTTCGCTGCCGGGTCCCGAATGACTCTGGCCGGGCTGGTGCTGGTGGCCTACAGCCATCTGCGAGGAGCAGCGCAATACCCGAAGTACTCCATCCGCAACGCCAGCGCACTCGGTTTCCTGATGTTCACCGTCATGTATGCGGCCCTGTTCTGGGGAGAAGTTCGGGTCTCCTCCGGAATTGCTGCTGTCATCTCGGCAATGATTCCGGTATGGATCTTTGCCGGAGAGGTGGTCCTTTTGCGCACGCAGAAGGTGACGGTGCCCTCGATTGCTGGCATTCTGCTGGGGTTTGCCGGAGTGGTTGTTCTGGCTGGCGGATCGCGCACGGCATCGGCGGGCCGCGCCTCTGCTCTGGCCATCGCTGTCATGGCCGGAGGGACGCTTTGCTGGGCAGGCGGCACGCTGTGGTCGCGCCGGCTTGCTCTGCCAAAACCACCGACCGCAAGTGCAGGATGGCAGATGGCTACCGGCGGGGCCTTGCTTCTGCTCCTCTCAGTCGCCATAGGAGAGATGCGCCATGTACCCGGAGCAGAGGTCCTTCTCCGCGTCAGGATACTGGCCTGCATGGCCTATCTGGTGATTGCCGCTTCTATTCTGGCGTATACCGCCTATGTGTGGCTGATTGAGCATGAACCGGCCTCCCGCGTGGCCAGCTATGCCTATGTCAATCCGGTGATTGCACTCATTGCTGGCGCTTTGCTGGCCGACGAACGCCTGTCAGCGCTTCAGCTTCTGGGTGTGCTGCTGGTGCTGGCAGGCGTCCTTGTCACGCTCAGAGCAAGGCGTCCTGTACCGGACACAAGGACAGTGTCGCGAAAAATGATGGCGTGAGGTCCGCTGCTTCCAGTAGTACTGGATAGGTGCAGAACGATGATCGTGCTGGGTCCGCTGGGTGGACGCGATACCGCGACTTTGCGGGGACTTCCGTGAGAACAGTCGGCTTTGGTGCAGCCATGTGCGGGCTATTGGCTGCATTCTTTTGTGCGCTTTCGGTATTGTCCCAGAGCCGCACCGCACCGCCCGACGGATCAGGGGCCGAAGACCGCGCTGATTCGATAGCAGTGATGCAGCGCATTGCCGGGCCTGTGCTCACAGCCCTCAGCGAGAACAGGCTCAAGCAGACCATGCCAGTCGAAGGCCCGGCGGACCGCGCCACCTATACACATCTTGAGGCCCTGGGTCGTCTGCTGGCGGGAATGGCCCCATGGCTCGAACTGGGACCGGATGATACCGCCGAGGGGAAGTTGCGGGCGCATGACATCCGGCTCGCAGTCGAGGGAATTTCCCATGCCGTGGACCCTGCCTCACCTGACGCGATGAACTTTGACAACGGCCAGCAGCCTTTAGTGGACGCAGCCTTTCTTGCACTGGCCCTTCTGCGCGCGCCCAGGCAGTTGTGGGGGAACCTGAGCGATGGCGACAAGGCACATCTCATCACGGCACTCAAAAAGACGCGCACGATCCATCCTTATGAGAGCAACTGGCTGCTCTTTAGCGCAACGATCGAAGCGGCGCTCTGGGAATTCACCGGAGAGTGTAACCAGAACGCCATCGAATACGCCGTCCACAAGCATATGGAGTGGTATAAGGGCGATGGCGTGTATGGTGATGGCGCGCATTTCCATTGGGACTACTACAACAGCTATGTCATCCATCCCATGTTGCTCGCGGTATTGCGCATCTGTGCGGAAAAGCAGCACCCGCTGGGCAGGCTCTATCCGGTGGAGCTCGAACGGGCGCAGCGCTATGCGGTCATTCAGGAACGTTTGATTGCTCCCGATGCTACCTTTCCAGTGATGGGACGCTCCAGCGCTTATCGTTTCGGTGCATTCCAGACACTCTCAGAAATGGCTTTGCTCCACCAGCTCCCTGCCCCGCTGGATCCCGGAGCGGTGCGTTCGGCGCTGACCGCTGTGGTCCGCAGGATGATCGAAGCGCCGGGCACATTTGATGCGCACGGGTGGCTCCAGATCGGGGCGGTTGGCCACCAGCCGGAATTGGGCGAAAAATATATCTCTACGGGAAGCCTTTATCTGTGTATGGTGGGACTGCTCCATCTCGGCCTGCCTCCCACCGACCCCTTCTGGACGGCGCCAGCCCGCCCATGGACACAGAAGCGGATCTGGTCTGGAGAGGACGTGCCGGCGGACCATGCAATGACCGATGGGCCTACTGCAGTCCCTTAGGGACCTTGGTCGGGAGACGTCCTGGACAGGACGGAGGAGAAGGGAGGATTTTTAGGGACGGACCAGGAGTGCCGTCTCCACACGCAAGCGGTCCCGTATGCCCTCCAGCATGGCCGCGACCAGCGCCAGGGGCAGACCGACCACATTGAAATAGCAGCCATGGATGCGCGGAATCCAAGCTGCGGCCCGCCCCTGGATGCCATAAGCGCCGGCCTTGTCCATCGGCTCTCCCGTTTCGATATAGGCGGCAATTTCCTTGTCTGAGAGCGTCTGCATTGTCACATACGTCAGCTCGGAGGCGACTTCTGCTCCCAGACGTGAAACCAGGGCAACGCCAGTCACGACCGCATGGGTTGCACCGGAAAGCGCGCGCAACATGCGGGCAGCATCCTGGGCATCAAGAGGTTTGCCCAGGACCTCCCCGGACGGTGAAATGACGACCGTATCTGCACCCAGCACGAGCAGAGGGTCCTCTGGGGTCTCGGTGGCAGCTTGATCGTTAAACACAGCGTCGGCCTTTTCGCGGGCCAGGCGCATGGCGAAAGCAATCGGGTTTTCTCCGGGCTGCATTTCCTCCGGTATGGCGGAGGGACGTACGGTAAACGAAAAGCCGGCCTGCGCCAGCAGTTCACGGCGGCGCGGCGATGCAGAAGCAAGAACAAGCATGTTTTTAGCTTAAGAGATTGTGCGGCCATCTGGCATCACTGTAAAAATGCTCCCCACACCGCATCGACGAGAGCATGAGTGATGGCTGAGGCTGGAATGCGGCGTCTGGCCCGCCAGGCGCGTCCATAAAACACACCGGCCAGTGCTGCCAGCAGGACATAGCGCCAGTTGAAGTGAGCCGCGCGTTTGTTGAAGTGGGACAGTCCGAATAGTGCTGCCGTCAGCATCAGCGCCGTTGTTCGTCCGGTCCTGCGCTCCAGCAGGTTCTGGATCCAGCCGCGAAAGAAGATCTCTTCCGGGAGAGCAATCAGAAGGTAGGTGTAGATGCAGGCGAGGGGGAGTAGCCAGGGACGTTCTGGTTGACGATGCAGGTGCAGGAAGCCGATGGCCAGCCCCATGAGGATGGCCATCGGTGCGTAGAAGCAAAATTCCCGGATACCGGTCTTCCAGTCTGAAAGCCGCCAGCGCAGATCAAGACCAGTACCATGCAGGCAACGGACAAGATGGAAGCCATAAAGGCCGGCATCCAGCAGGAGCAGCTTATTCATGGCGACAAGCCGGGGCGGCCATGCGGCTTCAAACCAGCGCAGGTCGGCGGCCAGCCCCAGAGAGAGAAGCACGGTAGCATCCAGCCAGTGCCCTTTCTGCTCGGGATCCAGATGCGCAGCAAGTGCCAGAAGGAGCCCAACGGCGACGGGCAGTTCTGTATAGAGCAGGAACCACCAGATATGAAAGCAGTGCCGCGGCAGGGTGACCAGCAGATAGGGTAGGACAAACACCGCCGGGAACAGCAGACGAGCCAGCGGAGGAAGCTGCCGGACAAAGCGTCGCATCCCATTTTGCCAGAGGCCCATGCCCAAAAGGGGGACCAGCGCCAGCCCGGCAGCCATGACCGTCCATGCGTCCACGTGCTCAAGTATAGAATCAGCTGCATGAAGGCCCTCTCTGCCCGGGCAGCTGTGCTGCGCCTGCAATGGATGACGCTGGCCTGGATGATCCTTGAATTTGGTATGGCCCTGGCCTCTGGCCTGAAGGCGAAAAGCATCGCGCTGCTGGCCTTTGGGGGCGACAGCGCCATCGAGCTCTTATCGGCGGCCATCGTTCTGCGCCGCTTCTATCTGGGAGAACATGAGGAGGACCGGACAGCACGGCGGGCCGCAGCCCTTCTCTCTCTGCTGGCGGTCTTTATCGTGGTCAGTTCTATGGCTGCCCTGGCTGGAGTCGTTCCCCACGCTCGGCCTTCCTGGGCAGGAATGGCCCTGCTGGCTGCTTCTGCCGCAGTCATGCCCTGGCTGGGCCGTAAAAAGCGTGCTCTTGCTGCAAAAGCAGGGAGTGCTTCCCTGCGGGCCGATGCTGCGCAGAGCTCGGTATGTGGATCTCTGGCATGGATTGCCCTGGCTGGTTTGGTCCTGAATGCCCTTTGGGGCCTGGCCTGGGCCGACTCCGCCGCGGCGCTTCTGCTGGTGCCTCTGGTACTCGTTGAGGCCAGGGAGACGCGCCGGGGAAAGTGCTGCTGCGGATAAGGGCAGGGTGGGGCCTCTCCTCGGGAATCCGGCTTCTGCTGCTGCCGGCCGGCGGCATTTCCACGCGGTCCATTTTCCCGGCATATAATCAGATATGGCAACTGCGCAGAGTGCGTCGGTCCAACCCGTTCCGGCCCCGGCTTCGCACGATCCTTTTGCGCCCCAGTTTCAGAAGCTGATTGCCACGGTCCGGGCCAATCGCCCCAACGACGATACTGAGATCATCCGCAAAGCGTGGGAGTTCTGCCTGGAACACCACAAAGGCCAGCGGCGGGCCTCCGGGGAGCCTTTTGTTTTACATCCACTTGAGGTTGCGGTGGTCCTGGCCGAGATGAAGCTGGATTCGACCGCCATTGCCGCCGGACTGCTGCACGATGCCGTAGAGGACACGCCCGTCACCACGGCGGAGATTGCGAGCAAATTTGGTGAGCAGGTGGCACATATCGTCGAGGGCGTCACCAAAATTGACAAGATCCAGTTTGCCAACAAGGAAGACCGTCAGGCCGAAAATGTACGCAAAATGCTGCTGGCCATGGTCAGCGATGTGCGTGTGGTGCTGATTAAACTTGCCGACCGCCTGCACAACATGCGTACCCTGGAGCACCTTCCCCCGGAAAAGCAACAGGTGATTGCGCGCGAGACGCTGGACATCTATGCGCCGCTGGCCCACCGCCTGGGCATGGGCAAGGTGCGCGGCGAGCTGGAAGATCTGGCTTTCCGATACGTGGACCCCTACGCCTACCAGCAGGTGCATGATGCAGTGGAAGCGCGCCGCAGCGAAGGCGAGCAGTTTCTTGCCGGCGTGGAGGCGCTGTTGCAGGAGAGGCTGCGGGAACACAACATCCGGGCGCGCATGGAGTGGCGCATCAAGCGCCTGTACAGCATTCATCAGAAGCTGGTCAAGCAGCGCATTACTGTGGACCAGGTATATGATCTGCTGGCCCTGCGCGTCATCACGCAAAGTGTGCAGGACTGTTATGCCGTCTTTGGCCTGATTCACAGCATCTGGCGGCCTGTGCCGGGGCGCATCAAGGACTTTATCGCCATGCCGCGGCCGAACCTGTACCAGTCCCTGCATACGACGGTGATGGGCGAAGGCGGGCACCAGTTCGAGGTGCAGATCCGCACCGAAGAGATGCACCGCATCGCTGAAGAAGGGATTGCCGCGCACTGGAAGTATAAGGACGGCTCGCCCATCAGCGCCCGGGACGAGCAACGTCTGGCCTGGGTAAGGCAGCTCGTTGAGTGGCAGCGCGAGATGAGCGACCCGAACGAGTTTCTTTCGACCCTCAAGATTGACCTGTATCCCGAAGAGGTCTACACCTTTACCCCCAAAGGTAAGGTTGTGGTGCTTCCCAAAGACGCCACGCCCCTGGACTTTGCCTATGCCATCCACACGGAAGTGGGCCATACCTGTGTCGGGGCCAAGGTGAATGGTCGCATGGTGCCGCTGCGCTCCCGTCTGCGCAATGGAGACATTGTCGAAGTTGTCACACAGAACGGACACACACCGAGCCGCGATTGGCTTACTTTTGTCAAAAGTTCGCGCGCCCGCAACAAGATCAAGCACTGGCTGAATGAACACCAGCGCGAGCGTGCGATTGAAATCGGTAAAAAACTGCTGGAGCGCGAAGCGCGCAAATACAAAGTCTCGCTGGCAAAATTTGAAGAGCCGGACTATGAGCGGGTGGCCCGAGACTACAGCATGGCCACTCCGAGTGACCTGCTGGCCGCCATTGGTTTTGGCAAATACTCCGCGCGGCAGGTGCTGAACCGGCTGTCGCCGGGGTCTACCTCGCAGCAGACGCCGGAAACGGAAACCGCCGTATCGGCCTCAGGGACTTCAGAAACGGTCAGGCGCGTATCGCGGACCAGCACAGATTCCCTCCAGGTGGAAGGACAGAATGAGCTTCTGGTCTATCGTGCGCGATGTTGCAACCCCATTCGCGGCGAGGAAATCATTGGCTACGTCACTCGTGGCAAGGGGGTGGCAGTCCACGCCAGGAGCTGCCCGAATGTGCAGAACCTGCTCTATGAATCTGACCGCCGGATCTCGGTCGAGTGGGCGCGCACGGCAGAGGAGACCCAGGGACGAAAGACAACGTATCCTGTGCGTCTGACGGTCTACTGTGACGACCGTGCCGGAATGCTGAAGGAGATGACGGCAGTCATTAGTGACGACAATACGAACATCCGCTCAGTGGACTCCAAGCCCGGCCCAAACAATGATGCCACCGTGGAATTTGTCGTCGAGGCCGAGGATGTACGCCATCTGAACCGTCTGGTGCAAGGGCTCAAGCGGGTCGCCGGTGTGCGCGATGTGCAGCGCTCGCAGAAATTGTAAGGGTCCCTTTTTTGTCACCGTCTATTTACAAATTCATTCCGTATTCATCTTGCCTTCACCACTTTTTCAGAGTTAACCTTTAGCGTTTCTATATCTGCGTAAATTTACGCGTTTCTATGCGCACGTCCTCACTTTCTCTGCGTGCGTGGATCCAGTGGTTTTTGCTTCAGGAGGCACATCATGAAGAAGTTCTGTTCCCCGCCATGGTATCGTTACGTTTTTCTGGCCGTTGTGGCCCTGCTGGGCGCGGCGTTTCTCCCCGCCCAGGTGAATACCGCCAGCCTGACCGGACTGGTCACGGACCCGAGCGGTGCAGCCATTCCAAATGTAACGATAAAAGCTACAAATTCTGCTACAGGATACGAGCGCGTAGTCCAGTCGGACAATGCGGGATACTATTCCTTCCAAAACCTGCCGATTGGACAGTACACGCTGCGCGTGGAGGCCGCCGGCTTCAGCAATGTGGAAGAAAATGTAACTTTGAATGTTGCAGAAAAGGGGCGCCGCGATTTTTCCCTTCAGGTTGGCTCCGCACAGCAGACCGTCGAGGTGCAGGCTCAGGGCCAGGGGCTATCGCCGGATGATGCCTCGATCGGCACCGTGATTGGGGCGCATACAATTGAGCAGACTCCGCTTTATCTCCGCAACTGGGACGACCTGCTGCGGACCGTGCCCGGCGTGCAGATTTCTCGCTATACCCAGCAGAGCGGCGCTACTTCAGCGGGCCGCACCGGCGACTTCAACGTGAACGGCGTGCATTCGCTGCAGAACAACTTTATTCTGGACGGCATTGACAACAACACCTTCTCAGAAAACGTGCAGGAGCTAAGCACGGAGGCCGCCCATCCCTCGGTGGACGTCATCGCAGAATTCAACATCATCACCAACCCTTACTCTGCTGAATACGGACGCGCTCCCGGGGCAGTGGTCTCGGTAAATACCAAAAGCGGTACGAATGAGATCCACGGGCTGGCCTACGAGTATGTGCGCAACCAGTATTTTGACTCGACGGACTTCTTCACCAAGCAGCATGGCCAGCGTAAACCGGAAAACAATCAGAACCAGTTTGGTGGCAGCCTCGGTGGTCCATTCATCAAAAACCGGCTGTTTGGCTTTTTTAACTATGAAGGCACACGGATCAAACAGGGTGTGACGCGTACCTCCACGGTGCCGCTGCCCAACGAACGCATCGGCGACTTCAGCCCGGCGACCAGCGCAAAGATCGGCATCAAGTATCCGACCATTTATGATCCGCAGACGGGACAGCCTTTTCTCAATAACCAGGTCCCGCAGACCCGTATCGATCCAGTCGTCGCAAAACTGATTGCACTGTTTCCGCAACCCAATGTCACCGTAAATGGCCTCACCCCGGAAACGAACAACTACTTTCGCAATGCGCTGGCCCAGGACAATACGGACAGCTATGACGGCCGCGTGGACTGGACGCCCTCGTCCAACGACACTGTTTTTGCGCGCTACAACTACTCCAACCGCTTCCGCTTCATTCCCGGATATCTCGGCGGACTGGCCGATGGCAGCAGCACTTCAGCCTGGGGCAGGCAGTACCTGAAGAACCATAGTTTCGTCCTGGGATGGACGCACATCTTCAGCCCGAATCTTGTCAATGACTTCCGCTTCGGCTGGGTGCGCAACTATGCCTTTGCCGAGCAGGACCCCTTCGCGCTGACGCAGTATGCCGGTGACTACGTTCCCGGTATTCCGATCAATCCAGCAGTGGGCGGTGGCGTGCCGCTGACCACATTCAGTGGCTCCATCGGGGCGTTCCTTGGTTCTCCCGACTTTCTGCCCAAGCAGCAGGTGCCGCAGCAGTACCAGTACAATGACACGCTTTCACTCACTCGCGGTACGCACACCTTCAAGGTCGGGGCCTCGCTCTATCTGCCCATGCGGAACCTTTTTCAGGACGAGCCGGGAATGCGCGGCGATCTGACCTTCAATGGACAGTTCACTTGCCAGCGCAATGCGTCCAGCCAGTGCGTTTCCAATACAGGGTTCCCGTATGCAGATGGTCTGCTCGGACTGGTGCAGAGCAACCAGCTCACAAATGTCCACTTTGTGGACCAGAGGCTGTGGATGCTCTCGGGCTTCTTTGAGGATGACTGGAAGGTGACGCCGCAACTCACGCTGAACCTTGGCCTGCGCTACGAGTTCGCCACGCCGGCGCTGAATGCAAAAGAACAGATGGCGAACTTCGACCCCGTGGCAGGAGCACTGGTCTTTGCCCGTTCCGGAGGGTTGAAGTCGCGCTCTCTGGTCAATCCAAATTACAAGAACTTTGGTCCGCGGATTGGTTTTGCCTATTCGCCTGACCAGAAGACGGTCCTGCGCGGTGGCTATGGCATCTACTACACTGTCTTTGAACGCTATGGCAGTGAAGACCAGCTTTCGCTCAATCCTCCATACCTGATTAACAAAACACAGTCGGCGGCCTCCACTTCGACGACGCCGGTGATGATTGCGCAGCAGGGTTTCCCCTCGAATTATCTGGACCCTTCAACGATTAATCTGAACAATCTCACGGCATTTCATATCCGCGCCATGAACTCCAATGACCCAACCCCGTATGTGCAGCAGTGGAGCTTCGGCATCCAGCGCGCGGTAGGCAATGCCTGGACTGCGGAAGTGGACTATGTCGGCACCAAATCCACGCATCTGGACATTATCCGCGACTACAACCAGCCGTTCATTCAAGGCAATACTGTCCAGACCACCAAAAACAGCTCTGGGCAGACGGTCCCGGTCATTCCTTATGCCAACTTTGGCCAGATTGAATATACGGATGCGATTGGTTACGGCAATTACAATGGCCTGCAGGCAAGCCTGAAAAGACGTTTCCAGAATGGATTGAGCTTCCAGGCCGCTTACACCTATTCGCACAGTCTGGACGACGTCCCTGAGGAGCTGGAAAGCAACTCCGGAGACGCTCCAAACGGGCGGAACCCGTCCATGTGGTATGGCAACAGCGACTTCGATTTCCGCAACCGTGTCTCTGTGAGCTATGTTTACGAGCTGCCTTTTGGACATGGCAAGCCGATGTTGAACCACGGCGCGCTCTCGTGGATCTTCGGAGATTTTCATACCTCTGGGGTCTACACCTTTTATTCAGGGCATCCCTTCACGGTCAACGCGGGGGGCACGCTGGCCAATGCGCTTGATCCCTATGGCTACGCAGTGGCCACACCTTTCCTGGTGGGCAAGCCGCATATTGTGGGCGATCCGGCATGTTGGTTCTATATCTCGAAAAACAGCGCCTGCGGCAAACTCGCCTCCAGCCTCACCGATGCTTATGCCGCACCTCCTTCGGGCCAGTTCGGCAACAGCGGCCGCAATACGCTGGTCGGGCCGCACATCAACGTCTTCGATGCGGCGCTGATGCGTGAGATTCCGATCGAGCGCGTCAATCTTGAGGCGCGCTGGGAGGTCTTCAACGTAACCAACACGCCGGAGTTCGGACAGCCCGGAACGAACATCACCAGTAGTTCCGCTGGTCAGATCACTACCCTCTCCGGAGATCCGCGCGTCATGCAGTTCGCGCTGCGGCTTTCTTTCTGAGGCAGCGGAGCGTCCCGTCCTTTCCGCATCTGTTGTGCGTAAGGAAGGGACGCTCCCTGAGCATGGCTTAGAATTTTCATGATTCTCATCATGAAGAAAATACGCTCTGTTTCTGCTCTACTTTTTTGCTTGCTGGCTGCCTCCATTGCCTGCGCACAGTCTCCCCCGAGACCAGACATTGTCCTGCGCGGGACCATCACAGGCAAACAAAACCATACGTATGAAATGGTGCCCTTTGACGTTCCATCGGGAATTGTAGCCCTTACAGTTACATTTCACTACACAGGGCATGAACAGCGGACGACCATCGATCTGGGTCTGTTTGACCCCCAGCGCTTCCGGGGATGGAGCGGCGGGAACAAGAGCACCTTCACCGTGAGCGAAAGCAACGCCACGCCGTCTTATTTGCCGGGGCCCATTCTGCCCGGCACCTGGAAGCTCATCCTCGGGGTCCCCAACATCCGCCCCGGCGCCACTTCGCAGTATGAAGCGGACATCTATTTTGCCCGTCAGGATGGGGAGGAGTCGTTTACGGACCAGCCCCTGCGCAACGGGCCGGCCTGGTATCGGGGTGATCTGCACATGCACACCGCGCACAGTGATGGAAGCTGCCTGAGCCAGAGCGGGCGCAAGGTCCCCTGCCCCGTGTTTCTTACCGCGCAAGCAGCCAGCGAGCGCGGACTGGACTTTATTGCAGTCACGGACCATAACACGGATTCGCACGAGGATGCTCTGCGCGAATTGCAGCCCTACTTTGACCAACTGCTCTTTGTTCCCGGACGCGAGATTACAACCTTCTGGGGACACGCCAATCTTTTTGGACCCACCCAGTTCTTCGACTTCCGAGTAGGAGATACAACCACAACGCGGACCTTGTTTGAGCGGGCGGAAAAACTGCACGCCATTCTTTCGATCAACCACCCGAATGCTCCCACGGGAGAGGAATGCATGGGCTGCGGATGGACCCCGCAGCAGCAGTTTGACCCGCGCCTGGTCCACGTCATGGAGGCCGTCAATGGCGGCGATGAAGATGGTCCGCATGCAAGTATCAGCTTCTGGGAGAAGTACCTGGACCAGGGGCTGCGCGTGACTGCCATTGGAGGCAGCGATAATCACAATGCACAGATCCCGGCCGGAAAAACCAATGCCATCGGCCGTCCGGAAACAGTGGTGTATGCTGACAATCTGTCGGTGCCTTCGCTGCTGGACGCCATCCGCAAAGGCCATGTTTTTGTAGACCTCAGCGCATCGCGCGACCGTATCCTCGACGTTTCGGTCACGGACAATCAGCAGATGGCAAAGATGGGAGACGCGCTGGCTGCGCCTGCAAATTCCACAATTGCCATATCCGCGCATCTGGTGGCGTGTCAGGGACTCCTGTTACGCTTCCTGCTGGATGGCCAGCCGGTCCATGCGCTGCAAACAAACATCCAGCAGACGGAACAAGTGCTGGCATTGACTTTGAAAGCAGATGGGAAGAAGCACTGGCTGCGTCCGGATGTTGTTACCCCGGAAGGCAGGCTGGTCCTTCTCGGAAATCCCATCTATCTGAACTACACCGAAAGCAGAGAATGATGATGAAGGTTGCCCATGTGTTTGCTGCAAGCCGGCAGAGGTTCACGATGACTGCTGCTGCCGTTCTTCTTGCCTCCTCACTCTTCGCGCAGGACGCGGCGCATCCCGGCGCCCGCTCGGTCATGGATGCGCACAATTGCTACCCATATTATGAGTGGTGGGCGGACCGCATCGACAGGGCGCTTTCCGCAGGCACTCCGCTGGCCATTGAACAGGACCTGGGTTGGTATACCGACAGAAAGACAGGAAAATCCTGGTCCGTGGTGACGCATGGCATTCCCGTGAGCGGTCATGAACCCACGATGAAGCAATATTTTTTTGAGCGGGTCCGGCCCATCGTGGAGAAGGCACTGCGGGAGGGCAATCACGGCGACTGGCCGCTGATTACGCTCAATCTCGACTTCAAGACAGAGGAACCGGAACATCTCCGTGCCGTGCTGGCTTTGCTTCATGAATATCAGGACTGGATCACCACGGCCCCGCGCACGGCTGAAGAGTCAAAAGTAGAACCGCTTAGCGTGCGGCCCATTCTGGTCCTTACCGGCGAGTCTGACGCGCAGGAAAAGGTCTTTTATCACGAAATTCCCGTGGGCGGCCAGCTCCTCGTCTTTGGAGCGGTGCACACCCATGAGGAGGACCCCATGGCCCCGCCGGAAACCCTGGAGCCAGAGCGGGCCAATAACTATCGACGGTGGTGGAACAATCCGTGGAGTGTCGTCGAGCAGGGTGGGCAAACCAGGGCCGGGGAGTGGACCCGGGCCGACGACCTCCGCCTGCGTGCCTTGGTGGAACACGCACACCAGAACGGTCTGTGGATCCGCTTCTACACCCTCGACGGGGTAGACAATCAGCAGGACCTAAGCTGCCATGGATGGTTCAGTGGGTACAACTTCGGCTCATTGAATGCGGCCGAGGTCCGCTGGAAGGCCGCGATTGAGGCCGGAGTAGACTATATCGCCAGCGACCAGTACGAGCTCCTCAAAAACTTCATCCGGGAAAACCAAAGTGTAGGAAAGCGTCGCGCAGCACCTTGAAATGCTCTGGGCATGCGCCCTCTGCCTTCAAGATAATCGCGGCAGATGGCTTTGCTTGAACGCACCCGCCTCCGCCTTTTTGAGAAGTTCGTCTTTGCCGCTTCGCGCCGCCGCAGGGAAGCAGAGCACCTGGCCACCGGCCGGCATGGCGAACTTGCCGCATACTTCTATCTGCGCCGCCAGGGATACGTCCTCACCGCGCGCGGATGGCGCGCTGGCCTGCTGCGGGGGGACCTGGACCTGATCGGCTGGGAGGGCGGCACGCTCTGCTTCATCGAAGTCAAGACGCGCACGACGCGGGACGTCGCAACGGCAGAGGCCGCAGTAGACGAGGACAAGCGCCGCACCCTGCGCCGTCTGGCCCGGCACTACCTGCGGCAGCTTCCGCAGAACGACGTGCCCGTGCGCTTCGATCTTCTTTCTGTCTATCTGGAAAGAGGCAAAACTGCGGAAATTGAGCTCTTCCGGGGTGCCTTTGGCTGGCACTAAGCGGGCCGTCGGCCTTGCTCAAGGATGATCAGCTGGCCGTCTCCGGCGGAAGGGGCGTCACTGGGACTTTGAGCGCTGAGACAAAGCGGGGGAAAAATTCAAAGGCCGCTGCCACGGCCGTCAGTTCAATCAGTTCCTTGTCAGAGAAATACTTCTTGACCTCGGCATAGTCGACGTCCTCAATGGCGTGAGCGGAGCGGTGCAGTTTGTCTGCATAACGAAGGCCTGCCTTTTCCTTTTCCGTGAAGGGGCCGTCTTCATAGCTGTCCACGGCTGCTACCTGCTGCTCAGAAGCGCCGCGCAGCCGGGCCAGAAAACGGTGCGACGAGATGCAGTATTCGCAGTGGTTCAGGGAGGCCACTCGGGTCGCCACCAGCTCCTTATACCAGGCAGCAAGTTCGCCGTCCGACATCAGTGGTTTGAGAAAGGCCGCAAATCCCAGCGCCAAAGCAGGCGTCTGGGCCACGGTCTTGAACATGTTCGGAACAACGCCCCGTTCCTCGTAGAGCTTGTCATACAAGGCCGCAATTTCGCCTTCTACCTCATCGCGTTCGAGCATCCGAACACGGCCCTGAAGTGCGGTGGATAACATAAGAAGTCCTTCGTCTGGGATTTGTCCGGAAGGCCGCTAGCGTGCGGGAGGCACATACTCTTTGGGCAGCTCCGAGCCTTCCCCAAAGAAATAGCGGTCCATCTGTTCCACCAGAAACTCCTGCGCCTGCGGCGTCCAGGGCTGAAGACGGTATTCATTCAGCAGCATCTTTTGGTGCTCCAGCCACTCCTGCCAGGCCTTTTTTGAGACGTTATGGTAGATCTTGTTCCCGAAATCACTGTCGAAAGGCGGTTCCTCCAGCCCTTCCATCTGCTGCTTGTAGCGCGCGCAAAAAACGGTATGTGCCATGGTTAGGTCCTTCTAGACCCATTGTAAGCAAGGAAGCTCCAGAGCAAGAAACCCCCGTCTCACCGGGGATGGGATTCTATAAGATTTCATAGAAACAGGAACCCATAAGCAGGAAAATATACAAAAAACTGGATTATGAGGATGTCCATAGGATAACTTTCCAGTAAATATCTCTGAGGAAGTGATGACTAATTTATCGAATATCAAGCAATTAACATCACTTTTGCCTATCCCACGCTAAATCTTTTATTTTTGGCAATCATATTGCCTTAGTCAGTATTATGAGAAATGTAAACTTGAGATTCCGTCTCAGCACTTGTGCGGCAACACTTGCCCTGCTGCTCGGTTCCGGAATAGTCACTCCTTTCAGGACGCAGCGGGCAGTGGCCCAGACGTCCATCTCTGGTGATATTCAGGGAACGATTACGGACCCCACCGGAGCAGTTGTGCCGAACGCCACGATTTCCGTGAAGAGCCTGGATACGGGCGCGGTGCAGAAAGCAAGCACCAACAGCGCAGGTTCTTATCGTGTCTCTCTGCTCAAACCCGGACGCTACCAGATTACGGCCTCGGCCGCAGGATTTCAGAACACGACGGTCCAGGTAGTCGTGAATACGGGCACGATCACGACAGGAGACCTGAAGCTGAGCGTCGGCTCCAGTGCGCAGACCGTGGAAGTGAGCGCAACCTCTGAGCCTTTGATCCACACTGAAGACGCCAATCTTACCACCAGCTTTAACCAGCAGCAGATCCAAAACATGCCAAACCCCGGCAATGATGTGACGTTCATGGGGCAGCTGGCGCCCGGGTCGATCATAAACACCACTACCCAGGCCACCAATGGATTGTTCGGTTATGGCAACTTCTCCAGTTTTGGTCTGCCGGCCACATCCAACAACTTTACGATCAACGGCACGGACGAGAACGATCCCTTCTTTAACATCAACAATTCCGGCGCCACAAATCTTTTGCTGGGCAACAATGAGATTGCCGAGGCCACAGTCATCAGCAATGCCTATGCTGCGCAATATGGAGGGCTGGGCGGAGCCAAGATGAACGAAATTACGCGTTCAGGTTCAAATGCCTTCCACGGCAACCTTGTGTACTGGTGGAATGGCCGCATCATGAACGCCAATGAGTACTTCAATAACCAGCAGGGAGTCAAGCGGCCCTTTGACAATGCAAACCAGTGGGCGGCTTCTCTTGGCGGCCCAGTGAAGAAGGACAAGCTCTTCTTCTTCCTGGACACCGAGGGCATCCGGCTGATCTTCCCCACCAATACGGCGGTCTATCTTCCCAGCGCCTCTTATCAGAGCCGGATCCTGAGCCAGGTTGCGGCAAACAATCCGAGCGAGGTTCCCTTCTATCAGAAGATGTTTGCCCTGTATAACAACGCTCCCGGAGCGGTGAATGCAGTGCCTTTTGTCGATGCAGGCGGAGTCAATCCGGACGTAAACACCTTCCGCTCGACTGCTTCCTCCGGAGCGAATGAATGGATCCTGGCCGGGCGCGTGGACTGGAACCTGGGCACGAACGACAAAATGTATGTCCGCTATAAGCAGGACAAAGGCTTCCAGCCTTCTTTTACCGATCCCATCAACCCGGTCTTCAACCTGGTGAGCAATCAGCCACAATATGAAGGCCAGTTGGCAGAAACGCACACCTTTTCGCCATACATCATTAACCAGTTCACCTTCAATGCGTCCTATTACCGCTCCATCTTCCAAGCGCCGGACCCGGCAGCCAATCTGGCGGCCTTCCCGGGGACCTTTGAGTTCGTGGATTCACAGAATCAAACCACTGGCCATACCGACCAGTTCACGACCCTCAACCCGTACGGATTCTTTCCGAATGGGCGCAATGCCACGCAATATGGTTTTCTGGACGACCTGAACATCACCCGCGGAAGCCACACGATCCGGCTTGGTGCTGCCTTCCGGCGCGATGATATCAGCGATTATGACCCGATGGAGTTCACAGCGCCGCTGCTGATTGGCCTGGGACCCAATGCAAGTCCGGCCCCCGGCTATACGTTTGATAATGGATATGCTTATCTGACGCAGCAGGCATTTCCGCTCAGCAAATCTCAGCCGCTGGCTTTCTACCAACTGGGTGCATATATTCAGGACGACTGGAGCATCCGTCCTAACTTCAAGCTGAATGCGGGGCTCCGCATTGAGCACAACTCCAACCCGATCAGCCTGAAGAATGTTTTTGCGCGCTTCAACGGGGACTTTTTTGGACTCAGCTCCGATACCGGTACTCCGTATAACCAGTTGATCTCTGCCAACCAGCACCGCGTTTTCCATAGCTATCAGCACGTGATGGTCGAGCCGCGTATCGGGTTCAACTGGTCTCTTTCGCAGAACACAGTCCTGCGCGGAGGCTTCGGAATGTTTGCCGACGTGTTTCCGGGGACCGTGGCCGACAGCCTGATTGCCAATCCGCCGACGGAGCCGAACTTCACCATCTTTGGCGCGCTGCTGGACCCCTCGCTTACGGGCAGCGGATCGCAAATTGCCGCAGCCAATGCTGCCGCCTTCCGGTCAGGTTTTGCCACGGGCGCCAGCTACGATACGCTTGCTGCAGCCAACCCGACGTTCTCTGCCCCCAGCTTCGTCTCCGGAATGCAGAACATGCAGTATCCGCAGTATGAAGAGTGGAGCGTGCAGCTGGAACGGCAGCTTCCTTATAACACGGCCCTGGCCATCGGCTACGTTGGGAACCACGGGTATCATGAGCCTGTTGTCAATGACAGCGCCAATGCCTATGGTTTTGGCAGCCTGCCGGCGTCGGCCCCGGCCCCGTCCTTTGCCCAGGTCCAGCTTTATCAGAGCGCAGCATCGTCCAATTACAACGGACTGGTGGTGACGGCAAACCATCGCGAAAAGTACGCGACCGTGACGCTGAATTACACCTACAGCCATGCCCTGGACGAAATTTCCAACGGCGGTTTCCTGCCCTTTAATCCGGGCAACAGCAGCAATCCGAACAATCCCTACGACCTCAGCCAGAACTATGGCAACGCCGACTATGACGTCCGCCATAATCTGACCGGGAGCTACGTGGTCCAGCTTCCCTACTGGGGCGGGCCGCATGCGCTGACCGACCACTGGCAATTTAGCGGAACGGTCTTCTATCACACGGGGTTCCCATTTTCCATCACCGACCAGGCCACCAGGCAGGTGCTTGAGGGACAGAACTACTATGGTCCTCTGTTCGCTGCTGTGACGGGCTCGCCGAACCATCACTGCAGCTCCAGCTCCGTTGCCAATGTGGCCACCGGAGCAGGGACTTCCTGCTTTGATGTCAATGACTTCAGCACGCCCACCGGGTTCAATGTCCAGAGGAGAAACCAGTTCTTTGGGCCGCATTATGTGGACACGGACTTTGCCGCGCAGAAGGGTTTTGGCATCCCGCACTGGGAAGGGGCCACTCTGAATGTGGGGGCGCAATTCTTCAACCTCTTTAACCATCCGAACTTCGCGCAGCCGGTGAGTGACATCTCCAGCCCGCTGTTTGGAAAGATCAACAGCGTCGTAAGCACACCAACCAGCATCTTTGGCAATGGTCTGGGCGGCGATGCTTCCCCGCGCATTATTCAACTCAAAGCCAGCTTCCAGTTCTAAATCAGGACTGGAGCTGGAAACCGAGGGCGGCCTGGGAACATGCCGCCCTCTGCTTATTTGCGTCGTTTTTTTCGTCCTAAGGGTTTTGCTTTTTTCTGTCTGCGTGGCTTCTTTTCTGCCGAATGCGCGCGTTCTTTCCCCCCGGGCGAGGGGCCTTCGTCCAGAATGGAAAACTGCAATCTTCGCTCCCTTGCATCCACGCGGTCGAGGATGACGCGCACCTTTTGGCCAAAGGTGAACTTGCGTCCCCAGCGCTGGCCGATGATCTCCCGTGTGTTTTCGCGATACGTGTAGAAGTCGCCGTCCATCTGGCCGAGACTCTGGATGGGTACCAGGCCCTCGATAAAAAGGTCATCCAGCTCGACGAAGAGGCCGTACCGGGTTGGCGTCAGGACCAGTGCGTTGAAGTCCTCACCAACGCGGTCCTGCATAAACTTGATCTTTTTCCACTCAACCAGTTCGCGTTCGGCATCGGCAGCGCGGCGTTCTGTTTCACTGCTCTCCTGCGCAATGCTGGCCAGGGAGTGGCTGTCCAGGCCTTCGCCCGCGGCGCGGTCCGTGGCGCTCAGGGGAAACCTTGCGACGGCATGAGGCGCATGCGGTCCACTGGCAGGGAGCGTACCTTTGCCGCTGATTCTTTCATGCAGAAGCGCTTTGGTAATGCGGTGCACGATCAGATCAGGGTAGCGCCGGATGGGTGAGGTGAAATGCGTGTAGCATGAAGCAGCCAGCGCGAAGTGGCCCTCATTTTTCTCACTATAGCGGGCCTGTTTCAACGATCGCAGCATCAGGTAGGAAAGAATGCGCTCCTCGGGCCTGCCGGCGATTTTTGCCGTCAGGCGCTGATACATCTGCGGCGTCACGTTGATTTCCTCCGGGACCTCGTGCAGCCTGGGATTGCGTCCGCGTCCCCGCTGTTCGCGGCGCTCCGACTTGATCTGAAATTTGCGCACCGGAAGGTTTCCGATGCCGAGAGAGTAGCCAAATGCGGCGGCCGTCTCCTCAAACTCCACCACGCGCCGGGGCTCTGGTCTTTCGTGGATGCGATAAATTGAGGCGACACCCTGCTGTTGCAACCACGAGGCGACGCATTCATTGGCGGCCAGCATGAATTCTTCAATCAGGCGGTGTGCCCAGTTGCGCTCGGAGCGCGTGACGCTTTTCATCGCGCCAAATTCATCAAACTCGATGAGGGGCTCGGGCAGGTCAAAGTCAATCGAGCCGCGCCGCTGGCGTTTTTTGTTCAGCACCTGCGCCAGATGCTGCATACGCTCAAATTCCGGGACCAGATTGCGGAACTGTTCGCGCATGGCCTCGTCTTTTTCGAGAATGGCATGGACCTGGGTATAGGTCATGCGGCGAGCGGAACGGATGACGCCTTCGACGATTTCAAAACCCAGAATTTCGCCGTGTTTGTCTATCTGCATGATGCAGGAAAGCACCAGGCGGTCCTCATTTGGGCGCAGGCTGCAAATGTCTGTGGAAAGCTCCTGCGGCAGCATGGGGATGGCACGGTCCGGGAAATAGACGGAATTGCCGCGGAGACGGGCTTCGAGGTCCAATGCGGTCCCTGGGCGCACGTAATGCGCAACATCGGCAATGTGCACCTGCAACTCGAAGTTGCCATCGTCTTGTTCGCGCACCAGAACGGCATCATCAAAGTCACGGGCTGATTCGCCATCAATGGTCACGATGGGCAGGTGACGGAAATCGCGTCGGGCCTGAATGGTTTCAGGCTCCAGAAATGCAACGCTCCGCGCCTCTTCGAGCACCTTTTCGGGAAAGACGTGCGGCAGATGGTGCTTGCGGATGACAATCTCTACATCCACTCCGAAATCGTCTTCGCCCCCCAGCACCTCGATGACGCGCCCGCGCGCCGGCCGGGTCATTGTGGGCCATTCGGTGACCTCCACGTCCACGACCATGCCTTCCAGCTCGTCGCCGGTGCGGTGGTGCTTCGCTTCTTTGCCTAAAACGCGGTGGGGTGTGGGCTGGAGCACCGGAGGCAATTCCATTCCAAAGGGGATGAGAATGGGCTGGGTCATGCGCCCATCCAGGGGGACGACGGAGTGTCCTTGCGCCCGCTCGCTGCGTGCGTAATGGAAGGTCCCGACAACGGTGGGATTGTTCCGCGTGAGCACGCGCAGGACACGCCCCAGCCGGCGTCCGTCCGCCCGCGGGGGAAGGAGTTCGACCAGGACCTGGTCACCCTGCATGGCCCCACCCAGTTCGTTGGGGGGGACGAAGATGTCTTCTTCGTCTGTACGGCTGCGTCCGCTGGGGCGGACAAAACCATATCCATCACGGTGCAGGTCCATGCGGCCGGCCACCATGTGCTCTTTCTGTGTCATGGGTTTTGGGACCGCCCACTGTTCCCGGTCAATTTTGATAAGCTGGCCGCGTGCAGTCAACCGGGCCAGTTGTTCGAGCAGCAGGCGGCGTTCACGGCCTCCCCCCAGACCGAGCTCACGTACAAGCTGCTTGTATCCGGCTTTCTGGCCAGGGGCGCGCTCAATCTGGCGCAGGAGGTCGCGGTCAGTCATACAATGAGGGTAGCCCAGCCGGTGGAAAGGCGCTCGATACGGAGGACAATCTCAGCACCCTTTCAACAAAAAGATTGCCAATGGGGTGCATTTTTCATGCAACCCTGTTTAAGATGCAGACAGGCAGCGCCAACTGCGCGGATTCGGGGGATTTTTGCAGATCTCTCGAATGGGAACAAGGTCCGACGTTCGACATTCCGGGCGAGGGAACCCCGGAGTGAGCTTCAGAGGAGAAGAAAGGAAACTTTAGTCAGATGTGGAAACCAAACCAGAGCGGAAATACTTCATCAACCCCCAGTGAGCCAGTTCGTCCGGCCGCGCCCGTAACCCCCAGCTATGAACAGAACGTACGCAGCACTCCCGCAGCGGCACAATCGGCCTCCGCAGACCAGGCGACGATTGGCAAGAGCCTGATCATCAAAGGCGAAGTCACAGGCTCGGAATCGCTGTACATTGACGGCAAGGTGGAAGGCTCGATTAATCTGCCAGGAAACCGGGTGACCGTCGGCCGCAATGGACAGGTGACGGCGAACATCTCAGCGCGAGAAATCGTGGTGCTTGGCAAGGTGCGCGGCAATGTGAATGCCAGCGACCGTGTGGACATCCGCAGCGAAGGATCGCTTTCAGGCGATGTGATTGCGCAGCGCATCTCGATTGAGGACGGCGCCTTCTTCAAGGGCGGCATCGACATCCGCAAGCCGGGAAATGAAAAGGCCACCGAGGTAAAGGCAAACGCAGCAGCCCCGGCGGAAGCGGCCAAGGCAGTTACGGTATAAAACGGCTTTTCGGTCATGACCTCAGAGGCCCCGGCAATCCGGGGCCTTTGTGCTGGAGAACATGGAAAATTTTCGTCTGAAGGTCTTTCGCGCAGTGGCCACGCAGGCCAGTTTCCGCAAGGCTTCCGAAGCGCTGCATCTGAGCCAGCCCGCGGTGAGCCAGCACATCCATGCGCTCGAAGAAGAGCTGGGGATACGGCTGTTTGACCGCAGCGGAGTGCGCATTGCGCTTACACCGGCCGGCAAGCTGCTCCTGAAATATGCTGAGCGCTCGGCCCGTGTGCTGGAGGAAGCAAAGACGGCGCTGCTTCGGCTGGAGGGTGAGGTCAGCGGTATGCTGCACCTGGGTGCGTCGACAACCATCGCACAGTACATCCTCCCCCGGATTCTGGGCGCTTTCCTCAGGGACAATCCCAAGGTCACGCTTTCTGTCGTAAGCGGCAATACGGAACAGATTGTCTCCTCGCTGCTGAAGGGGTCCGTTACGCTGGGTATGATTGAAGGGCCTCCCATGTCAAAGGAGGTCCATACGGAAAAGTTTCTGGATGACCGTATGGTGCTGATTGTGCCGCGCAGCCATGAGTGGAGCGGGATGGGGAACGTTCCGCTGGCCTTTCTGGCCCAGGTGCCGCTGCTGCTGCGGGAACAGGGTTCCGGTTCGCGCCGGGTGGTCGAGCAGGCCTTCCGCAAGGCAGGTTTGCCTCTGGGCCAGCTCCAGATTGCGATGGAACTGGATTCCAGTGAGGCCATTCTCTCCGGGGTGGAGGCTGGACTGGGGCTTGGATTTGTCTCAGAATGGGCAGCGGCCAAGGCGCTGCGTCTGGGCGCGGTGGCCAGGGTGGAAGTGCAAGGCCTGGAGATATGGCGTGAGCTCACTCTGGTGCGGAAGCTGGGGCCTGCTCCCGAGGGCCCGGCTGCTGCCTTCTGGCGATTTGCGCTGGCGCAGAGGGTGGACAAGAAGGGCGCGTGAAGCTCTGGTCTTTCCGGGTCAAACGCTTTTTCTTTCTGCGTCATCGAAATGTCTGGCAGCGCTCTTTTTCTGGGCGTGCTAGCATTTGCACAGAGAGACCCCGGGGGTAAGCACGTCATGGCGCTCGTGCCAGGGCGCAAATCGGCAAAAACTTCTGCTCGATGGGCAGGAATTGTTTGTCGGACCGCCCCTGCATTTTTGCTGCTCTTCGCGCTTTTTCCTGCCGCATTTTTCCCGGCGCGGGCCCATGCTCAGGAAGACTCATTAGATTCGGTGCATGTGCAGCCTCCTCCGCCCAAACCAGACGCCAATGCTCCGCCGCCGCCAGTCGAGGGTGACGCCGCCATGAGCGCTTCGCGCGGAGAGCGTATCCGCGTGGATGTGAATCTTGTGCTGGTCCCTTTAACGGTCACCGACCCAATGGACCGCCTCGTGACGGGCCTGGAAAAGAGCAATTTCTTTCTTTACGAAAACAACCGCCTCCAGACCATCAAGACTTTCTCGCAGGAAGACGCGCCGGTTTCCATCGGAATCATCTTTGATATGAGCGGCAGCATGGCCAACAAGATCATCCGCGCACGCGATTCTATCCTGCAGTTCATGCACACGGCCAATCCTCAGGATGAATTTTTTGTCATTGGATTCAATGACCGTCCGGAGCTGATTGAGGACTTCACCTCGAACCCGCAGGACATTGAGGCCCGTCTGGCAAATGTGCACGCTGCGCACCGAACTGCCCTGCTGGATGCCATCTATTACGGTCTGAATAAGATGAAGCAGGCCAAATATGAACGCAGGGCCTTGCTGATTGTTTCCGACGGTGGAGACAACCGCAGCCGCTATACCGAAAATGAGGTACGCGCCACCGTGCGTGAGGCCAACGTGCAGATCTACGCCATCGGCATCTTTGATCCTTACGCAGCCACCACCGAGGAGCGGTTGGGGCCGGTCCTGCTGAATGACATCTGTTCCGAGACAGGAGGCCGTCTCTTTCGCGTGGACGATGTGTCCGAGATGGGAGACATTGCAGAAAAAATCAGTGCTGAGTTGCGAAATGAATATGTGCTCGGATACAAACCGGATGATCCCCGCAAAGATGGCAAGTGGCGTAAATTGAAAGTAAAGCTGGTGCCGCCTCCGGGACTGCCCCAGCTGACCGTGCATGCTCGCACCGGATACTATGCGCCTTTGCAATAAGCGGAACCTCTTCTTCTTTTTTTTCTTCGTCGCGTGGCTGCCCGTGTTTGCGCAACAGCAGCAGCCTCCGCTGAATGTGGACCGCGACCCCGTCATTTCACCCGATGCGGCAGACAACCAGCCGGTCAATCCAGCCAATCCGGCAAGAAATGCCGCCTCCACCGAGGACCTGAAGCATGGACAGCATGGTGGTTTCACCTTCCGCCGCGACGTGGATGAAGTGGTCCTGAATGCCACAGTGCTCGACGACAACGGGCGGCTGGTGAATGATCTGACCAAGGACGATTTTCATGTCTTTGAAGATGGTGTTCCCCAGACCATCTCTTCTTTTCAGCACCAGGACATTCCTGTTTCGATGGGCATCATCATTGATAATTCCGGTTCCATGCGGGACAAGCGCGCTGCCGTGAACTCTGCCGCCCTGGACCTGGTCCGTGCTTCCAATCCGGAAGATGAAGCTTTCATCGTCAATTTTTCTGACGAGGCATTTATCGACCAGGATTTCACTTCCTCCCTCAATAAACTCCAGGACGGCCTTGCACATATTGATTCCAAAGGAGGCACGGCCTTATACGACGCCATTGTGGCCTCGGCCGACCATCTGGCCCAGGGAGCCAAGCGTCCGAAACAGGTGCTTCTGGTGGTGACCGATGGCGAGGACAACGCCTCCAGTCTGAACCTGGAGCAGACCATCCGCCGTGTGCAGGACCTGCAGGGCCCCGTGGTCTATTCCATTGGACTGCTCTTTGGTGACTCCGGAGGAGGACGCGAGGCGAGGCGGGCCAAACGCGCCCTGCAACTGCTCTCAACAGAAACCGGAGGAATGGCCTATTTTCCTCATTCCCTCTCTGAGGTGGACCAGATTTGTGCTGAAGTCGCGCGCGACATCCGCAATCAATACACCATCGGGTATCACTCGACCAAGCCCGCCAGTCTGGGAGGATATCGTCTGGTCAAGGTCGTCGCCAGTGCGCCGAAACACGGCAAGCTGACCGTACGCACACGCACCGGCTACTATCCGAAATCAGACAAAGCCAGCGCGGCCCAAACCACTTCTTCCACCGCTGGCAATCCATGAAGAGCGCAGAAGAAATTTTCTCCTTCACGCGAGCAAAACGGGGTCATGCGGGTGCTTTTTGTAACCGGAAGTACGTGGTATAGCGCTCATCCTGCAGTGTGAACCAGGGCCGGAGCTGAACGTCAGTTTGCGGCAGAGCATACAGAAAGACCGAATCAGCGCCGGCGAGCGGCCTCAGGCTGCGGGGCAGGTCCAGCGGGATTTCTGCCAGGTCTGCTGGTGGCGCTGCGGCCGCCAGCATGAGCGGACCGTAGAGAAGCGCGACGGTCTCCGGATGCTTATCGTCAATGGCCTCCACGCGTAGCGTGCGCGAAAGTGTGTAGTCCAGAGTATCGCCGTCCTTCCATTTGCGGCGGATGTGAAGGAACCCATTGTGCAACGTAGCGTCCTGCACAGATTTTCCATTGACGCGCAGCTCCGGCGGCCTTCTGGCCCAGAATGGGACCCGAAGCGAAATGGAGAATTCAGCTTGGCCAGGCATTTCCAGATGGAGACGGACCTCTTCGCCAAAGGGAAAGGCAGTGCTCTGCGTGATCCTGACAGGAATGCCGCCGTAGCTCCAGCGTACCTGAGAGGGCGCAAAAAGGTTTACGAAAACACCTTCTGGGTGGTGGAAATAAAGATCCAGAACATAGTCGGCCACGCCCTGGACCAGTGTGCCGGAGCAGCAGGGCCACTTCTTCTGGTAATAGCCCTTCTGTGCCAGGGGATGATAGCTGGAGTAGTAGAAGTAGTTTCCGCTGCCGTCCGGGTCTCGGGCGCCGAGAATGGTATTGTAGAGGGCGCGCTCCAGGCTGTCGCCATAGCGGCCATCGGCGGTAAAGCGCAGAAGGTAACGTGTCAGTTTGGCCTGCGCATAGAAGCCGCAGGGAGTCTCAAAGTGGTCCTGCGTGGTCGTCAGGCTCTCAAAAAGCTTTCCTTCATGAGGCTTGACGAAGGTCTCGTTGGGGCCCCAACCACCCGAGGCGTAGCGCTGGGAGGTTTCGAGCATCTGCCATGCATTTTGGATGGCTTCCAGATACTCCGAATCGCCCAGCACCAGATACGCCTTGGCCGCCGAACTCAGAGAGATGACATGGCTGTAAGCATGTTTGCCGGGCAGAATGTCTTTGCCCTGGGCCAGAGGAAGATAGTATTCCGTGTTCAAAAGATATTTTTTGGCCAGGTCAAAGTAGAAACGGTCTCCGGTCACCTCCCAGACGTTGAACAGATTTTCTGAGAGGATGTAAGTCTCATCGTAGGGGGCCTTCTTCGGGCTTTGCGGACCACGGTCATAGGTGTGGTCTGGCAGATACGGAAGCGCACCCCGGACCACGCGCGGCAAAAGCTCCTTTGCCTGCTCGACCCCCGCAAGCTGGAAGGCATCCAGCAGGCCAATTTCGTGCTTGTCGAGGATGTAACAGGGCCAAGTGGTGGAAGCCACGGGGCTGGCAAAAGGATGATTGTCGCTGCCCAGGGTTGCGGCAAAGCCAGCAACGAGCTGGTTTACTTTCGCGTAAGCAAGCGGCTCTCCGGTTGTACAGGCATAGCGCGACATACCTGAGATGTACTGTCCCAGCGAGTGCCCGGGAACAAATCCGTCGGCATCGTACCATCCGCCCATGTCGTCTCCAGGGGCCGGCAGTCCTGCACGCTGCCGGTAGACCTTGAGCAGACGGTCATTCTCAAGGGCAAGATAGCTGGCAAAGGTGCGGTCGTACTGCGCCTTGAGCGGTCCTCCGGTCAGGCGCACGTCGCCATAGCCGAACTCTCGCAGACGCACGTGGACCTGGGGAGTCAAGGCGCGCAGGTGCGGCACAACGGCGCTGGCTGCCGTAAGAGCGAGAAACTTACGCCGGGTAAGAAAAAGTCTGTGCATCAGCAGTCATCCTTGAATATGGATACGGAAGACATAGGCGGCATCGTTGGGAGGCAGGTCGGGCAGATCGAGCACCAGGCCCGTCGCAGTCTGCTCCCAGTGCAATGGGCTGGAAGAGCCCAGCAGATCGACGTGTGAGATGGGACGCCGCAAATAGGGTGTGCCCTTCCAAAGCGTATGAATGATGAGTTTTCCTCCGCGCGGCCAGCCCAGAGCAATGGCATAGAGTGTCCCGCCTTTTGTGGTGAAGCGAATGTCTTCTGCGGTGTAATTCCTGATGTCTTTGCCTTTGGCCGTACTGTTTGCGTCTTGGGTCGGTCCCTCACCAAAAACGAGCCAGGGACGTGTGCCATAGATGGCCTCTCCGTTCTGCCGGAGCCAGTCACCGATCTGTAAAAGCACATGCTGGGCCTGCTCGGGAATCGTGCCATCGGCCTTCGGGCCGACATTCAGAAGGAGGTTGCCATTCTTGCTGACGACATCCACCAGCTCGTCGATCAAAGACCGGGCGTCTCTGTATTGGTCATCTTTGACGTAACCCCAGGACTGGATGCTGAGGGAGGTGTCTGTCTGCCAGGGGAGCAGACGCAGGGAGTCCAGTTTGCCCCGTTCAATGTCAAGCACCGCCGCGTTTTCCGGAAAATCATGCTGCTTGTAAGTCAGTACTACCCCTTGCTTCGATGAGGCCGCGCGATTGTAGTAGTAGGCTGCGAGCTTCTCAAGATAAGGCCGGAAGGCGGGCTGGCCGACCCACCAGTCCAGATAGAGAAGCTCCGGCTGATACTTATCAATGATCTCCGTTGTGCGGGCGAGCCAGTCCTCCAGAAATGCCCGGTCCGGCGGCAGCCATTTTTCCAGGTGATCCGGGTCGGGTTCACCCTTGTTCGGCGTTCCCGGCAGGTTCATGGGCTGCGCGGGCCCGTACAGACCGGCAAATCTGGGATTGTTTACATCGGAATCGAATTGAGTTCCGCCGTCATACCACCACCAATGCTCGGCCCGGTGTGAGGAAGCACCGAAGTGCAGACCTTCCTTTCGCGCCGCACGGGCCAGCTCGCCCAGAATGTCCCGCTTCGGCCCCATGCGCAGAGCGTTCCATTGCGTCAGGTCAGAAGCATACATGGGGAAGCCGTCGCAGTGTTCGGCGACAGGAACGATATATTTTGCTCCGGCGCGGCGGAAGAGCGCGGCCCATGCGTCCGCATCAAATTTTTCCGCCTTGAACATGGGGACAAAGTCCTTATAGCCAAAACGGGACTGCGGTCCATAGGTTGCGATGTGGTGCAGGTAGGCCGGAGAGCCCTGCACGTACATATTGCGCGAATACCACTCATTGCCAAAGGCCGGTACGGAGTAGACGCCCCAGTGGATGAAGATGCCGAACTTGGCGTCCTGAAACCAGGCCGGGACCGTGTAGCGCCCGAGCGAGGCCCAGTCCGCACGGAAAGGACCTCGCTCGATCTCTCGCTCCACCCGTGCCATGCGGGAGGCGACGCCCGGCGAGGCCTGTGCCGGCAAGAGGGGCGCAGAGCAAACATAAAGCAGCGCATATAGCGGCAGGCAGAGGAGTGGAAGGCTTCGTCGGATCCTAATTCTCATTAGTAAAAACATTTTCTATTGACATCCCAATTTTCAACGTACTACAGTTTTTGCCGGGTTGGAGAACGAAATTCATCGTGCTCCAAAATTCCTCAGAATGCCAGATTTCTTTTCAGAATTGCTCAGCTCTGTCACTGAGAAGTGACGGCCATCTTTGTGAAAGATAGAGTGGGACAGGGCAAATAAGGAAGGGAATTGATGCGGGGACAATATGAAAAATTATTTTATGAATAAAATCTTGAAGTATCAGGCCGGCCGCAAACTTCATTACCTCTCTTTGCTGCCTGTGCTGGTGATCTGTACAGCGGCGGTAGCACAGGTCACCAGCCTGGGTGCGATCCAGGGCACAGTCACAGACTCTTCTGGAGCCATGGTTCCCGGCGCCTCTGTTCAGGTGGTCAATCAAGCCACCAGGCTCACCCGCACGCTGACGACCTCAGACAGGGGCGTGTATGTGGCCGATGCTCTGCCCGGGGGAGATTACACGGTGACAGTTTCCAGGCCAGGCTTCAAACAGGGTGTGGTCCAGAACATTCATCTGGACCCGGGCCAGCGTCGGGGAGTCGACGTGTCGCTCGCGGTAGGGGATGTGAATACGCAGATTACGGTAGAGGCCAATACCGTGCAGGTGCAGACGGAATCGTCAGAGAGCGGAGGAACCATCAGCGCCAAGGAGGTCTCAAACCTGATGCTCAATGGCCGGAACTTCCAGACCCTGGCGCAGATTGTCCCCGGCGTGAGTGCTGTTACAGGCGGCGGCAGTCTGCCGCAATACGGGTTCGGCGGATATCTGGGCCAGACGGCGGTGATTGTGGGGGGATCATCGGTGGAGAAGTCTGCTTACACCATTGATGGTGTTTACGATGCAGACCCCAGCGGACTGCTCAATGTGAATGTGGTGCCGGAGCTGGACGCCATTGCTGAATTCCGTATTTTAAAGAGCAGTTACAGCGCACGCTATGGCATGGCGGGCTCGGGACAGATCCTGGTAGAGACCAAGAGCGGCGGCAATACCTTTCACGGGACTGGATACGAATATCTGCGCAACAATCAGTTTGCGACGGCGCGTCCGTTTATCTCCACCACAGGAAACACGCCGTTGCATTACAACATTTTCGGCTATGCACTCGGAGGTC
The DNA here is from genome assembly GCF_000688455.1 of Pseudacidobacterium ailaaui. Lineage (NCBI taxonomy): Bacteria > Pseudomonadati > Acidobacteriota > Terriglobia > Terriglobales > Acidobacteriaceae > Pseudacidobacterium > Pseudacidobacterium ailaaui. Next base: position 1,312,671 of record NZ_JIAL01000001.1, on the reverse strand, counting down.
CTCTCATGATTCCGGGTGTGTATAACAGCGACCGCTCAAAGAACAGCTATTTCTTTGCTGCGGGCGAGTGGAGGGTCAATCATCATTACGATGGTACGCACACGCGCTCGATGTTCTATCAGGCGATGCGCAACGGAGACTTCAGCCAGAGTCCGACGATGCCGGCGAAAGGGCTGGTTCTTGATGCCAACAGTCAGGCCCTTCTGACCAGCCAGGGGCTGAATCCGGCAACCTGCATCACCAACGGACCGGATGGCAGGCCGGACCAGATTGCCGCCTCCTGCATGGACCCGACGGCGGTGGCTCTGATGAAGGCCTACTGGCCGTTGCCAAACGCAACCAACCCTGCCAATCTTGCTGCGGTGAACTACACCAACACCGGAACGGACAGCGACACGCAGAATGATCAAACATACAGAATCGACCAGGGGATTGGGAAAAGGAACATCGTAACCGGGCGTTGGATGTCGGAAGAGGTGCTGGACCTGCGTCCGCGCAACTATAACGATCCTGCGCCCATACCCACATCAAAGGTTTACAGTCGTGGTCTCAATGCCATGCTGCGGGTGCAGACCAACGTCTCTGCCAACGTCATCAATACGGCGCAGATTGCCGAGACCTACAGCAAATGGCTGCTCGGGGTCTCCGATTACACACTGCCTGCCGGAGCCAGCATTGCGCAGCGGTTTTCAGGCGCCGACCCCTTGGGACGGATTCCGGACATTTCGCTTTCCGGCATCTGGGCGTGGCTGGGTGTGGGTGCGCAGCCCAACTACAACCATACGGGCGAGGGCATCGCCTCTGATGACATGAGCTGGGTGAAGAACAATCATGTGCTTCAATTCGGAGCGCTCTACATTTTCGGCATTCGGCGGGCCAATGCCAATGCTTTCCCGATGGGGAACTTCAGTTTTACGGGGATCCACACTGGCGACCCCGCGGCAGATTATTTGCTGGGACTGAACACCAGCTATACGCAGTCGAGCGTGCAGCGCAGCGGCGTCTTTCATAACCGCTGGGCCGAGGCCTATTTTCAGGACGACTGGAAGGCATTGCCCCGCCTGACCCTGAATCTGGGTTTGCGGTGGACCTTCCTGGCGCCCACGACGATGAGCGGCGCTCAGGTAACAAATTTCAACCCGGCGACGTTCAATCCGGCCGAGGCGCCGGTCATCAGCACCACTGGCCACGAAACGCTGAATGCCAACAACCAGCCTCTGACGGCCTCTGGCGCGGTGGCCAACCCCACCAATGGTCTGGTTTTCTCCGGGCAGAGCGGGACCCCGTATGGTTTTATCAGCAGCAAGAACTACTGGGGTCCGCGCATCGGTTTTGCCTATCAGTTGACCGATGACGGTAAAACTTCTGTCTTTGGCGGTTATGGTCTGGGTTATACCCCTGTTGCTTACGAACAGATTGCCAACCTCATCTCAAACCCTCCTTATGTGCAAAGCACAACCATCAATAACAGTCTGCTGAGCAAGCCAACCATTGGGGTGGTTGGAGCACCGCCGATTCCTTCACTTTCCGTGATTGGTTTACAGACCCGCGCAGTCGCGACCTCCACTTATAGTCTTACGGTGGAAAGAGAAGTGGCCCCTCATGCTGTGGCCAGCGTGGCTTATGCGGGAAGCGTGACCCGGCACATCACTCTGGGCGGGTATGATTACAACTTCCCGGTCAATGGGTCCACATCCACCACGCCAAGCTGCGCGGCCAGCGCTTCCAATCCTGCCAACGGAGCGTATGGTACTTACGCCGGGCCGCCGGTGACGCATTACTCGTTTGATCCATGCCTGAACACCGGTGTGGTTTCCAGTCTGTATTACCGTCCTTACGCGGGCTATTCCAGCATGTCCGGCTCATTCAGCGGAGGTTCAGGAAACTATAACTCGCTGCAAACGGGCCTGGTCTACCGCCTGACCGACCTGCAACTGAATCTGGCATATACCTGGAGCAAATCGCTGACAAATGTCATTCCCGGCAATCCGGGCGCGAACGGCGCGGGGGTAGGCTATGACGAAGCGGCCAGTCCGCAGAATCCGCGGAACCTTGCCGCAGATTACGGTCTGCCGGACTTTGACCGCACGCATGTCTTTACTTCGGCCTGGGTCTACCAGATGCCATTCTTCCGTCACTCCGGCAATCTGTTTGCGCGGGAGCTTCTTTCCGGATGGGGGACCTCGGGTTTGGCTGTGCTGGAAAGCGGGTTTGCCATTACCCCAAGCCTGGGCACCGCGGGAACGGGTCTGGCAACACGGCCAAACCTGGTGGGAAAGATTACACATCCGGGCAGCGGCAAGCCATTTGATCCAAAGCCTTATGTGAGTCCTGCTGCTTTCCAGCCACCGGCGTATGGCCTGTTTGGAGACTCCTCACCAGGAACCATCCGCGGGCCGAAGGACATTACCTTCAACGTCGCGGCGGACAAGACCTTTCCCCTTACGGAGCGGGTCAATTTTAAGCTCCGTGCCGAGGCGTTTAACGTCTTCAACCATCCCAACACAGTGGTGACCACGGTATGGAGCGGGACCAACGGCGGTTCTTTCGGGACGGTGAATGGCGCCGGCGACCAGCGCATCATGGAATTTTCCGGAAGGTTCACCTTCTAGGGATTACTTTCCAGTACGGCGACTCCATGAACAGGCAAAACCACTCTTGCCGATGAGGGACCTGCGTGGAGCAGGTCTTTCATTGGATGTGGAAGCGGAACAGTGACAGGTGTCTGGTTTTCGTTGATGAGGATGAAGATGGTATGTCCCGGTCGGGTCCTGCGGCACACTTCTACACCGTGGGGCAGCGGCCCGAACACTGGGTGTACGCCGCTGCCGTGCAGCATCCAGCGGACGGCTGCATTCATTGCAGAGGCATCGAGCAGGGTCCCAAGATAGGTGATGCTGCCCTGGCCGAGCTGGCGGGTGATGGCTGCAGGCTGGCCATCGAGCCAACCATTGCTCTTGCCATAACGCATCAGGACGCGGGTTTGTGGATCACGCGTGCTGAGCGCCTCGGCCCAGATGTCCGCAGTGGCCGTGCCCCATGTTCCGGACACAGGAACCGGACCCTCCAGCGCGTAATATTGCTCGACGCGCCCGCCCAGCGGAGCGACCAGAGGGCCAGGCTGACGATGGACATCGAGGGCATTGAATGCGTCCTTCATGCCGGAGCGAGGCCCCAGCACCAGACGGCCTCCATGCTGAACATAACGGAGTAAGTGCTGTCCTAACTTGTCCGGAATGACATTCAGACTGGGGGCCACGACCAGCTTATAGCGGTCCAGGTCCGCATCCGGAGGGACTATGTCCACCGATTGGGCCTGGTCGCGAAGAGGGCGGTAGAAATCAAGCAGGACCTGCAACTGGTCATAACGTGCCGTATGGGGCTCAAAATCGATTGCCCAGCGGCTGTCATAGTCATGCAGAATGGCAACCTCTGACTGGGGAGTGGTCCCGTAGAGTTCCGGTCCCAGGCGGTGAAATTCTTCGCCAATCTGCTGGATTTCCGTATAGAGAGGATTGGGCGTTCCATCAGCGCCAAGCAGCGCTCCATGATATTGTTCCTGCCCGTTCAGGGCGCTGCGCCATTGCCAGTAACAGATGGCGTCTGCGCCATGCCCTACAGCGGCCCACGCCATGCGGCGGACTTCGCCGCGGTCCAGAGCATTGTTGATCGGCGCCCAGTTTACAAAGCCGGGCTGCGCTTCCATCACCCAGAAGTTCTTCTGCTTCAGCCCGCGTATCAGGTCGTGCATGGCGCCGTCCTTGTAGGGGTCCACCTGGCCCTGTCCCACGTAGTCATCCCAGGAGGCCAGGTCCAGCGGATGGGCGATGGTGTAGTGGTCCCAGCGGTCGCTCCAGGCCAGGCCGCCAATATTGGTCGTAATGAATTGCCAAGGGGTAATCTGTGCACGCAGCACATCAATCTGGTTGTTCTCAAAATGGAGCCACACATCGCTTACAAACCGGCGGTGGTCCAGCAGCAGCCCAGGATTTCCCCGGGTGTCTTCCAGCGGAATCTGCTCCCAGGCAGTATAGGTCTGGCTCCAGTAGGCGGTGGTCCAGTGCTGGTTCAGTGCGCTGAGGGTCTTGTACTTGTCCCGCAGCCATTGCTGAAAGAGTTTTTTTGTGTAGCTGTCGTAGGAGTCGAAGGAAAATTCGTTTCCAATCTGCCAGCCGATGACATTCGGGTTGTGACCAAACCTCCGGCCCAGTTGCTCGACCACTTTACGGCAAAAGGCCAGATAGCGCGGACTGGTATAGGAAAACTGGCGCCGGTTGCCATGCTCATCGCGCTGGCCATTAAGGTTTACGCGCAGGATGTCCGGATATCTCTGGGTCATCCAGGCCGGAGGGGCATCGGTTGGCGTGCCGATCACCGTGACAATATGGTGCTTTGCTGCCAGCGCAATGGCCCGGTCCATCCAGTCCAGATCATAGCTGCCTTCCTGTGGTTCGATGCGGCTCCAGGCGAACTCACCGATGCGCACCAGATGAATGTGCGCGGCCTCCATCAGGCTCAAGTCCGTCTCCCATCGCGATTCGGGCCACTGCTCCGGATACCATGCCACACCTGTCAGCAAAGAGGACGTGTCGGCGGCAGGGCCTTCGGGCGCCGTCTGTTGCGGTATCGCGAAGGGCGAATATGCCAGCCAAAGACCAAGGCAGAAAAGCAGTTTTTTCATCGCGGGCCGTCAGCCTTCAGGAAACTGAGTGATCCCAAGGGAGGCAGTAATCTGTTGTGCGCATTTTTTTACGGCTGCGACCAGCTGTTTTTCTCTGCCGGCATTGGTGCCGCCGGGAATCACTGGTACAGCGAGGGCAGCTGTGACTCCAATCTGGGCATTCCCCACAATGCAGGCGATGTCATAGCCCGTGCGGCGTGTGCTGAGGGTCATCAGATGGCCGTTGGCACGGATCTGTTCCAGCTCTCGCTGCAGGGCCTTCTTTTCTGAGGAGGTCATTTCGGCATACGTGGCGTCGCCGGCAAGGAAATACTGCTGTTCCTGCGGCTCCAGAAAGGCGACCAGCACCCGCCCTGAAGCTGTATTCAAAGGTTGCACGCGATAGCCAACCTCCACGGACAGCCGCACCGGCTCAGGGCTTTCCTCCTGCGCGATGACTACGAGCATATGCCGGCTCAACACACTCAGATGGCAGGATTCACGGATGCTTTCCGCCAGCTCGCGCATGGGTTGCGTGGCGGCGCGGAGCAATTGGTCCACAGGAGAGTGCGTGTGCGCCAGCTCATAAAGTTTCAGCGTGAGCCGGTAGCGGTCAGAAACCACGTCGCGGCTGATATAGGCGCGTTTCTCCAGCGTGTTCAGCATCCTGAAGAGCTCACTCGGGCTGCGCTTCAGGGTCTTGGCAATCTCCGTAAGTGATTGTGGAGTCTGCGCGGCGGCCAGCGCCTCCAGAATGTCGAGTCCTTTGTCAAGAGCGGGAACAGAGTAACTGGTTTGTATCTTTCTTCGCATCGTGGGCCATTCCGTTCATGAATTAGCGGTCGCGGCTTTTCTCGTGTGCAAGTATAAGTTCTTTTGTGATTTCCTCGGTCTGTTCGCCCAGACGGGGTGCGCCTCGACTGCTTTTGAGGATTTCACCATCAATTCGGATGGGGCAGCGGGTCGTCTTCAGGGTCACTCCGCCGTCCCGAGACACCTCCTGCACCATGTCCAGGACCTGAAAGGCCTCATGCTGCACAAGCTGCGGCCAGCCGAGTACGTCGGCGCACCAGATATCTGCCGGTTCCAGCTTGGAGAGCCAGTACTCTGTGGAACGACTTTTCAGATGGTCGGCGAGGACCTGTTTGATTTCGTCCCGTTTCTCAAAGTGGGACTGAGGGTCGGAATACTGAAGCAGGGCCGGGCATTCCAACAGTTCTCCCAGGCGTGGAACAGAGTTCATGGCCAGGGCCAGATAGCCACTTGCGGTTTGGTAAATGCCGTAAGGCGCACCCAGATAGGCATGGCCGTTGTTGATGGCGCTGCGCTGCGGCAGTTTGCCGCCGTCATTCAGAAACGTAGTCAGGACCTCAAATTGGAAGTCAAGAATCGATTCAAGCAGACTGACCTCGACCCGGCCTCCCTTACCAGTAATGCCGCGGCGTACCAGACAGGCCAGGATGCCTTCGGCAAGATGCGCCCCCGCATATAGGTCCGCAATGGCGATGCCAAACGGCACTGGCGGATGGTCCGCATTTCCGCTTAGCCAAGTCAGGCCGGAAAGCGCCTGTACCAGCAGGTCCTGCCCCGGCTTGTTGCGCCAGGGACCGGCCTTGCCGTAGCCAGTAATTTCCGCGTATACGATGCGCGGATTCAGAGCGCGGACCGCCTCATAATCAAAGCCCAGCCTTTCCATCACACCCGGACGGAAATTGTGGATCATTACATCGGCGCGGCGAAGCAGGCAGCGCAGTTTTTCTCGATCGTCCTCACTTTTCAGGTCAGCGGCGAAGCTTTCCTTGTTCCGGTTAATGGAGTGAAAAAGCGTGCTGTCACCGTCCAAAGCAAGATTGGAAATATAAAGCTGGCGGCAAAGGTCGCCTCCCTGCGGCCGTTCAATCTTGATGACCCGCGCCCCCAGGTCTGAGAGGCGCAGCGAGGCGGAAGGTCCGGATAAAAACTGGCTCAAATCGACGATCAATAGTCCTTCTAAAGGTCTCATGCTCTCCTGCTTCCACGGCTTTTCCGGTACAAATGGTTCAGCTCCTGCACGGTCTGCATCTCACTGCCGCCAGAGCCAAGAAATCGGTGTACCACGGTTGCGGCCTCTTCCTGAAAGCATGGATACCATGCATGACGGGGCCGAAGACAGGCAGCGTCCAGGACGGGGAGCGTCCTTGAAAAGAAGCCGTGGGAACGACGGTTCGTCTCTGCGTCAAGCCATGCACCGCGGTGCCCCGGCTGTCCGCCAGAATCAAAGTAAAGCGTTTGCTGACAGCGTTCGCTGGCCACAAACTGTGCATATTGGAGCGCTGCGGTCTGGTTCGTGCTCTGGGCCGAAACGGCAAGCCCTGCGCCGCCGAGGACCGAACGAAGCGGCACGCCATTCATCTGAACCAGTCCGCCAAATTCAAGGACCTGCGCAGCATAACCCGTGCGGGCATAGTTGGAATATCCATAGGCAAAGGGGCAAAAGGCAACGGAATGACTGGCGGCGAGGGTTTCCCAGACGGTGATCGGATTACGATGCAGACATTCCGGCCCACAGAGTTGCAGAAGCTCCCGAAGCCGATGCAAGGCTTCGCCGCCGATATTTTCTTCCACCAGACGGCCCTCCTGCTTGAACAGCTCTGCCCCTAAAGCGATGCAAAGCATATAGAAGTGCATCAGGCTGTCAATGGGAACGGCGGGAAAGAGGACCAGCCCTGCTCGGGCCATTTCCAGCAGGTCCTCCCAGCTGGCGGGAGGTCGAGCACCAGATTTTTCCAACAGGTCCGGCCGCCAGCCACTTACCGGAGCGGCTGCGTCGATGGCCAGCGCCCATTGCCGCCCCTCATATTGGTAGCTGGCATGGGATGCTCCCACGGAGTTCTGCGCCTGGTCTGCAAGAAATGCGGCCGGAAGAAAGACATCGAGCGGCAACAGCAGCCCCTGCTCGGCTGCCTGTCCGATGAAGGGATGGTCCACCACCAGCAGGTCATATCGCCGGGCAAGTTCTTTCAGGGGAGCGTCCCCAAATGCCTGCAGAGAACGCACCTCCCAGATGAGAGAGACCTCCGGGTGTAGTTCATGAAAGCGCTGTGCGGTGGCCACCATGGGCAGGTGCCCGCGTGTGTGGTTCCAGGTGATGCCCCGAAGTGTGATGGACTGGCTCATGGGTATGAACGAATGCGAACGCCTATCATTTTATATGCAAAAATAATTTTCATAAAGATAAGATTCTTGAAAGAGGCGAGCCATGGTTTTTGAAAAATATTTTGAGGACTATACCCTTCACGCGGTACGTCAGACCGGCGGTCGAACCATCACGGAAACAGACATTGTCCTGCACGCCGGGCAGACTGGGGACTTCTATCCGCACCACATGGATGCCGAATGGTGCAGGACGCAACCTTTTCAGCAGCGTATTGCGCACGGCACGCTGGTCTTCAGCATTGCTGTAGGGATGACTGCCGGAGAGATCAACCCCCGCGCCATTTCCTATGGATACGACAGGCTGCGCTTTGTCCGGCCCGTGTTTATCGGGGATACATTGCGCGCGACGGTCAGTATTCAGGAGCTGCGAGGAGACGCAAAGCGTCCCAATCATGGAATGGTGGTGGAACACTGCGAGGTCATCAACCAGAAGGGAGAGACCGTGCTGGTTTGTGACCACCTGCTGCTGGTGGAAAAGAAGAAACCCGCGTAGCTATTCCTTCGGCCAAAGATGATGGTCGTCGATGAATTGCACCACCTTGTCTCGGATCGTCCTGTCATCTGCAAGCGAGGGATGCCAGTTGCAGCCACTGAACTGAAGATGGTCGACGGGCAAAAAAGCGATTCTGGCCTCGCCCTGCGCCTGGGCCAATTGCACCACCTTTTGCACCTCCGATTCGATCTCGCCATGGGCCATGTCCGTGGCCCATAGGATGAAGAAAGCATCCGGGTCCCTGGCCCGAAGCTGCTTAAGAAAGCGGAGGTAGGTTGCTTCGAAATCCGAGTGAAGTTCGTCCCGGGTCTTCCATTTTTCGCTTGGGTTCAGCGGCGTGGAAAAATCGTTGGTCCCTAAAGAAATCACGATGATGTGTGGTTTCCACAATGGGTCATGGTACTCCTGCTTTTTGTCCAGCAGCACATAGGGATACGCTTGCGGCAGGGTATCTGCTGCAAAGCCATTGTAGTTGCGGACGATGCCGCGTCCTGAAATCGCGTTGATCTGATCATCAGCGTTGTAATGGCTGGCAATCAGCGCGCCGAAAGCCTGTGAGGTGTCCGTCGTGGCCCACACCTCTTCGTTCGTGCATTCCCGTTGGAGAGAGGTATTTCCGTAACCGACCGTATGAGAATCGCCGATAAACTCAATCTGCCGTGAAGACTTTTTCAGCGGAAGTGCTTCTTCGCCGGCAATGGCTCCAAATCCACCAAAGAAATTTGGCGCATCCTGGCTCTCCGTAACAACCAGGACACGGACCCGATGCGGGCCGTCCTTCAGCCCCGATATCCGGTACAGTCCAGGAGCCGGTTTTGTAAGGACCAAGGGCGATTGTCCGTCCACAACGACGTGCAGAATTTCACGGCCCTTTCCCAGGCGGAAGTAGACCTCTCTGCCACGAAAGGCTGTTTCAAAATACGTCCCCGGCCACTGATACTCGTACTCCTTCCCATTGTTGACTGCCAGCACCCTGCCTCCGATGTGCATCGCAAGCGGAACCAGCGTGGCCGGCGCCTCTGTCTTCTGTAGACGCGGTGTCTGCGCTGCTGCTGAGAGGGAAAGTAGAGGAACCAGGCAGCCTGTAAAAAGGGGCGCGACAGTCCGGAGAAGATCTTTCATGGTTGAAAATCAGAATATCGTAAAGTTTGCGGGTCATTGAATCTCAAATTGTATACAATTATTCTTCCGGAGACGCCATGACGACTCGTCGCAATTTCCTCCTTCGCAGTGTGCCTTCTGCAGCCGCGCTCAGTATGACTGTACCGAAGCTTGCCTTCGCGTCCACAGAGCCAAAACCAACACCTGCCTCGAACCCTGAGATAGATACATCTTCAAGCGAGATGCGGCCTTACATCGAACGCTTCTCTGCGGACGAGGAGCTGCTGCGGCGCTATTACAGCATCCCCTTTGCGCAACAGACCCGCGAACGAATGCGCAAATTTTATGAGGAGTGGCAAGGCAGGCTGGACGACATACCGTTTGACAGCCTGAGCGAAGACGGGCGTGTGGACTACATTCTGTTTCGCAATTATCTGGATCGTGTCCGGGCGCATATGGAGGAAGACGCGCAGTTCCAGGCCGAGGCTGCTCCTTACACTCCCTTTGCGGACACGATCATTGCGCTCTTCTTTGCGCAGCGCGCAATCGAGCCGATCGACGGCAAGCAGTCTGCGGCCACTTTGGCACAGATTGAACAGGCCTGCAAAGACAAGAAGAAAGATCTGGAAGCCAGCCTGAACAATGGAAAAGAAGACACAAAAGGCCTTGCCTACCAGCGCCGCCGCGAGGCCGCAAACCGCGCTGTGCAGAACCTTCAGGTCCTACGCCATGTGCTCCGCAACTGGTTTGAGTTTTACGACGGCTATGACCCCATGTTTACCTGGTGGGCGGAAGAGCCCTACAAGACTGCCGATGCCGCGCTCGATGCCTATGGCAGGTTTCTCTCAGAAAAAGTGGTCGGGCTGCGGCCTGCTCCTGAAGCAAAAAATCTTCCATCCAGCGGCGAAGGCGATGAAGAAGCCTATCAGCAATCGATGGCCTCGGCGCATCCAGGTGACAGCAGCGACATTATCGGCCACGCCATCGGCCGCGACGCATTGATACGCGAGCTGAATTTCGCCATGGTTCCCTATACGCCGGAGGAACTCATCGCCATTGCGGAAAAAGAGTTTGCCTGGAACGACAAGGAGATGATCAAGGCCTCGCGCGAGATGGGTTTTGGCGACGACTGGAAGAAGGCGCTAGAAAAAGTAAAGAACACTTATGTAGAGCCCGGAAAACAGACCGAGCTCGCGCATAAGTTCATCCTGCAGGCGCTGGACTTTCTTGACAAGAACAATCTGGTCACCATTCCTCCTTTGGCACGCGAGACCTGGCGCATGAGGATGATTCCTCCGCAGCAGCAGTTGGTCTCGCCGTTTTTCCTGGGCGGAGAAGTACTGCAAATTTCTTATCCGACGAACACCATGTCTTATGAGCAGCGCATCACCACCATGCGCGCAAATAACATCGCCATGTCCCACGCCACGGTGTTTCATGAGATGCTGCCTGGGCACGAGCTTCAGGGCTTTATGGAGCAGCGCTTCCGGGCCTACCGGCAGGCCTTCGGAGGCACTCCGTTTCTGGTTGAAGGCTGGGCGCTGTACTGGGAGATGCTGCTATGGGACCTCGGCTTTGACCGCACACCGGAGGAGCGGGTCGGTGCGCTGGCATGGCGGCGGCACCGCTGCGGCCGCATCATCTTCTCGCTGAATTTCCATCTCGGCAAATGGACGCCGCAGCAATGCATTGACCTGCTGGTGGACCGCGTGGGCTTTGAAAAGCAGGCCGCCATCGGAGAGGTGCGCCGCTCTCTGGGCGGCGGATACGGTCCGCTTTATCAGGCGGCCTATCTGTTGGGCGGAATGCAGATTGATGCGCTGCACAAGGAGCTTGTCGGTTCAGGGAAAATGACCAACCGGCAATTCCACGACGCAGTGCTTAAACAAAACAGCATTCCTGTTGAGATGATCCGCGCCAGCCTCACCCACCAGAAACTGACGAAAGACTTCCACACGCAGTGGAAGTTTTACGGCGAGGTAAAGGCAAGTTAGTGCGGTGATTGTTCCATACTTTCAAAAACCTGGGGTGGGTGTTCATACGAAGAAAAAGCAAGTGGTACTTCGCTGTACTGGCGTGTTCTCATGCGCAACGACCGCGTTCGGATGTGGTTCGGTTGGTTGATCTCACCGATATCCCCCTCCTGTGCTACGTGAAGGTGAAGTCGGACGACGACCCCCCTTGACGCGGTTATTTCGAGTCTCGAAAGAGGTTCAAGAGATGCGGATGCAGTCGTCTTACGACGTTGCCAAACGCGCAAGCACGAGAATCGAATCCGAGTGCCGCGCATTTCGGTATTGGCCGCTACCCATTAGCGGAAACTTCAATGGCGCAACCCGTAATCGCGTAAACCGATGTGGCCAAGGTCTACGTCCCGGTTTTCTACAAGGCTCCAGTGGAAGTCAGCCTTTCTGCAAAGGCTTGTGTAATGGGCGTTTCCTTAAGCCCCAGGATGTTCCACAGGCCGCTTTCGCGTATTGCAGCGCTTGGGTGATACCGTCCGAGCCACGAATCCGAAGCGCGGCATCCGTCGCAGGCGGCAATGACGCTCAAAATGCCCGACTCCGCCGCAAGCCTGTCGGCCTTGTTGTCCACACGCAAAACGACAAAGGAAAAGTTGGCGTTCATGTAGGCGCTGACTTCCTGCTCGACTTCATCCAGCCTTTCCCTATCGACCAAGTGCTCAAACTTCGCACGCGCTTGTCGCGTCGTCAGGTCGATTTCCCAGGATTCCAAAAACGGGTCACCCAGCCGCGCAAGAAGACACCTGCCGACATGCTTCCTGAAAATACTGCGGTCCTTGTTCATCGTGTAGAGATGTTCTTTCAGGCGTTTCGGCAAGTTGTTTTGGCCTGTATGCGTCCCGACTCTGACGATGCGTTCGCCGTTATGCGCGGCCTCGTCTTTCTCAAAGACAAAGTACAGGCCGTTTTCAGGAATTTCCCGAGGATCGTAATCAGCCTTAAAACGAGGTAATTCCCTTAATCTCTCATGTAGGAATTGGCATACGCTCATGTGCACAGCCTCTCAGCCAGCCATTGAAGTTGGCGTCCAAGCGACAACCCTTCCATCGGCACTTCATAGTGCCTGATATGGCGCACAAGGTTCTCTCTGTATGGCGCACCTGCAAGGAAGATAAACTTGTCCACTTGCAGGTCTGCTTCCTGGCGAAGCCTTGAGAGAACCTTCTCCGCCCATGCTGATCTTTCTGAGGTGCTCATGGTCTTGAGCGTCTTTTCGTAAGGGGCAATCACGTCGCCCGGCTTAAGAAGTCCGTATTCAGCCGATAGAATAAAAATCTTTTGTGGCCGGAGTTGTTGCGCGTATAAAAGCATCTTGCGAAACAAGGGGCTTATGTACATATCTTTCGCGGCGCAAGGGAATGTTTGTTTTGACTTGACACAAGATATACAAACAATCGTGTTTGACATGATTACTCTCCATCGATTCTCAATCGAACATACGCAACTCCAAGAGCGCACAAGTACAGCTGTCAGCGGCGGCTCGTGCGCGAAGATTTGCCGTCAAGAACGCCCCGGCGGGGCAGCGGCGAATCAGAATCAACATCTGAAGAGATCCTGATGTTGATTCCGTTGTGTGTGGTGACGTCAAGCTGCTTGTGTAAATACGCGGAGGGTGCGGTTTTTCCATTCCAGATTGAATCTCTGGAAGATGGAGTAGATGATTCGGTCCACGGACTGCACGTTGACGAAGCAAACCATGGGCCTGGTTCTTCGACGCACTTCGACGAAGCAGCGTTCAATGATGTTGGTGGTGCGCAGCTTGCGCCACAGGTGCTTGGGAAAATGGTAGAAGACCAGCAGGTCGGGCAGATCGCGTTCCAGTTGCCGCACCATGGTGGGATATTCCCGGCGCCAGCGGCGGCTGAAGGCGCGCGCGGCAGCCTCGGCCTGACGGCGGCTATCGGCCAGATAGATGGCCTGGGCATCCAGCTTGACGGCATCATGGTCGCGCTTGCGCACCTTGTCGAGGATATTGCGCATCTTGTGCACCCAGCAGCGTTGATGGGCTACGCGGGGATAGACGGTCTGGATGGCGGCAGCCAATCCGGGGCAGCCGTCGGTGACGATCAGCAGCAGCTTGTCGCCCTTCAGACCGCGCCGGTAGAGATCCTCAAGCAACGCCTCCCAGTGAGCCTGACCCTCACCCTGGGTGCGCAGAAAGCCGAGCAGTTGCCGGGTGCCGTCCCGGCGCACGCCGTAGGCCACCAGCATCTGCACATGCTGCCGTCCCGCCGGCCGGCGCACCTTCAACGCCACGCCATCCAGAAACAGGTAAGCCCATTCGTCCTGCAGGGCGGCTCGATGAAACTCCCGCACCGCCTGATCCAGATCACGCGTCAGCCGCGAGACGGTCTGGGCACTGATCGTCTCGCCCGTCAAAGTGGCCACCAGCCGACCCACCTGGCGGGTAGAGATGCCGCGCAGAAACGCCTCCCGGATGAGTATGGCCAGCTCCGGCGCCCGGCGTTGGAACTTCTCCATCGCCCGGGGAAGAAAGCTCTTGCCGCGGGCCCGCGCCACGCGCAGCCGGATGGTGCCGAAGCGGGTCACAAAATCCCTCTCGTAATAGCCGTTACGGTACTGTCCCGGCTTGCGCGTTCCCCGTTCGTAGCTGTCCCAAACTGCATACTGATCGCGCAACCGCTCCGATTCCGCTTCCAGAAATCGCTTCCAGGCCACCTGCGTCTTCTGCTCCAGGTCGCCCCAGAAGCTCTCCTTCAGGTTGGTCAAGAAGTGCTGAAAATGCTCGGTGATCGATACAATCTTCGCCATGGGTGTAAGGCTCCTTTTCAAGTTCGGCTTTAGCTCGTCAGGCCAAAGCCACCTTACACCCTCCTGCCTTTTACACAATCGAAGTTACGTCACCGTTGTGTGTAGTCTCCGTGTAGATTCTTCGTACAACCTGTATAATGTAACACTATTCTTAGAGGCTGTGTATAGGTTGTATGAGCATTGTAATAAAGTACATCGTTTATTTTCAGTTATTTACGTTATATTTGTCATCCTGACCGAAGCGAAGGACCTGCTTTTTGCGCCCCTTTTACAGAGACACCCGGCTTAACTCCGCAGCCATGATGGGGCCGACTCCGCTGAAGGCTTCGGTGATTTCTCTGGCCCGCGCCAGTGCTGCCTGCACGTGCGGAAGGATGTTCTCTCGTCCAATGTGTTCGACGAACTCTGAAGCGGCCAGCAATTCCGCAGGCTGTTCGCGCGCACCACAGAGCAGCAGCGTGCGGCCTGATTTGTGCAGACGCTCGGCAAAGGTCTCCAGCGCGTGCAGGCCGGTCGCATCGAGTGCCGTCATATTCCGCAGGCGCAGAATCACAACCGCCGGGAATGCATTCAGATTTGCTGTAGCTTCAGCCAGCTTCTCAGTAGTGCCAAAGAGAAATGGTCCATGAATGCGCAGAATAGCAACATTCGGCGGGATTTCTTTGTCTTGCAGGACATGGGCCTGCCCATCGCGCAGATATTCTTCCGTGACGGGGGCCACAGTGGTCGTTTCCGCAATGCGATAGATGTAGAGCAGGGCCGCCAATGCCATTCCGACGCCGACAGCCACCGTCAGGTCCGCAACGACCGTAAGCAGAAAGGTCGCCAGCCACACAGCGACATCTGTTTTCGCCAGCCGGAGTATGGAGCCGATCTCGCGCCACTCGCCCATGTTCCACGCAACTACAAAAAGCACCGCTGCCAGGGCCGCCAGTGGGACAAACTTCGCAAGTGGTGCAGCTACCAGCAAAATCGCCAGCAACGTGAGTGCGTGAATCATTCCGGAAACGGGCGTCCGTGCGCCTGAGCGGATGTTGGTGGCCGTCCGCGCAATTGCACCCGTGGCGGGAATTCCGCCAAAGAGTGGGGATGCCAGATTGGCCACGCCTTGCGCCACCAGCTCAACATTCGAATTGTGCCTGCTGCCGCTCATGCCGTCAGCCACGACCGCCGACAGCAGGCTTTCCACTGCGGCCAGCATCGCGACCGTGAATGCCGAGGGCAGTAGCGGAAGAATTTGCTCGGCACGCAGGTGAGGCAGTGTAAGGGGAGGAAAGCCTTGCGGGATTCCGCCGAAGCGGGTGCCGATTGTTTCTACCGGAAGATGCAACAGCGGCACAGCAAGCGTCGCGGCAAACAAAGCCAGAATGGACCCGGGGACACGTTTGTTCCAGCGCGGCCACAGAATGATGATCGCCAGCGAGATGCAACCTACCGCGGCCGTCTGCCACTGGGTCGTCTTGAGATGCGCGATGAGCACGTGCATACGCTTCAGAAAATCGCTGGGCACAGGCCCCGTCTTGAGGCCAAGAAAATCCTTGATTTGCGTCGATGCAATCAGCAGCGCAATGCCATTGGTGAAGCCGATGATCACAGGACGGGGAATAAACTTGACTGCGGTCCCGAGTCCGGTGACGCCCATGATGACGAGCAATGCTCCGGCAAGGAGGGTCACCAGGGAAAGCCCGGAGACGCCGAATTTCGCAACGATCCCGGCGACGATGACGACAAATGCTCCTGTTGGCCCGCCAATCTGCACGCGCGAGCCACCCAGGGCTGAAATCAGGAACCCGGCAACAACTGCGGTATACATGCCGGCTTGCGGTGTGACGCCGGATGCAATGCCGAAAGCCATCGCCAAAGGCAGGGCCACCAGGCCCACTGTGATTCCGGCCACCAGGTCCTGTAGGAATTGCGAAACAGAGTAATCACGAAGACAGAGAATTGAGTGCGGCAGCCACTCGTGTTTCCATTTCACCGATGGGCCTCCATCTCTTCCAGCATGGTGAGCGCTTCGCTCAGATGGGCATGAAAATATTTCCGCATGAGGTCAAGGACCTCGATAATCAGAGGGTCGCGCACCGAATAGAAAACCTGATTGCCCGTCTTCCGGTTTACGACAATCTGTTTTGAGCGCAAGACAGCAAGGTGCTGCGAAACATTCGCCTGCTCCATGCCCAGTTTTTCAATGATCGCCCCGGCAGAAAGCTCACCATCGCGTAGCTGCTCAAGAATGGCAATGCGCGTGGGATGGGCCAGCGCCTGGAAAAATTCGGCCTTAAAGCGACGCAATGTATCTGGCATTTCAATAATATTAGCATATTCGATATTTCTTATATACCGTGCACATTCCTTCGCGGTCTCCTCTATAATCCGCAGTGCATGGAAACCACAAACCACAGCCTCCGAGCGGAGATGCTGGAAGAACTGGAACGCCGGAACCGTCTGGCGGAAGAGGGTGGCGGCGAAGCGCGGCGCGAACGCCAGCACCGGGAAGGCAAGCTTTCAGCGCGCGAGCGCATCCATCTTCTGCTGGACGAAGGTACGTTTGAGGAAACTGACAAGCTGGTCACACACCGCTGCACCGATTTCGGAATGGCCGAGAAGCGTGTCCCTGGCGATGGCTTTGTCACTGGATACGGCAAGATCGATGGCCGCACGGTTTTTGTCTTCGCGCAGGACTTCACCGTTTTTGGCGGCTCCCTCTCTGAAGCCAACGCGGCAAAAATCGTCAAGCTCATGGACACGGCCATGCGCGTCGGCGCTCCCATCATCGGACTGAATGATTCCGGCGGAGCACGCATTCAGGAAGGCGTGGTTTCGCTTGCCGGATACGCTGATATTTTTCTGCGCAATACGCTGGCCAGCGGCGTCGTGCCGCAAATATCAGCCATCCTTGGTCCCTGCGCAGGCGGCGCAGTCTACTCCCCGGCCATTACCGACTTTACGCTGATGGTGGACAAGACTTCATACATGTTTGTGACCGGTCCGGACGTGATCAAGACCGTTACGCATGAGGAAGTCACCAAAGAAAAGCTGGGCGGCGCAATGACGCACAATGAGATCTCCGGCGTGGCGCACTTCATGGCGCACGATGACGCTGAGTGCCTTGCCATGGTTCGTGAGCTTTTGGGCTTTGTCCCCTCGAACAATCTGGAAGATCCGCCGCGTCGCCCATGCAGCGACCCGATCGACCGCGCCGACCGCGAGCTGGATACGATTGTACCCGCCGAGTCAAACCAGCCTTATGACATGAAGCAGGTCATCGCGCGCATTGTAGACGACGGCTATTTCTTTGAGGTGCACGAGCACTTTGCCCGCAACATTGTTGTCGGCTTCGCCCGTATGAATGGCCGTCCTGTGGGCATTGTGGCCAACCAGCCTGCATTTCTGGCCGGGGTCCTTGACATTGACGCCAGCGTCAAGGGAGCGCGTTTTGTGCGCTTCTGTGATGCCTTCAACATCCCACTCATTACGCTGGAAGACGTCCCTGGATTTCTTCCCGGCACACAGCAGGAGTATGGCGGAATCATTCGCCATGGCGCCAAGCTGCTCTTTGCCTTTGCGGAGGCGACCGTGCCTAAGCTCACCGTCATCACGCGCAAGGCCTATGGCGGCGCATACTGCGTCATGAGTTCCAAGCACATCCGCACAGATGTGAACCTGGCATGGCCCACAGCGGAGATCGCCGTGATGGGGCCGGAAGGTGCGGTGAATATTGTGTATGGACGCGAGCTTGCGCAGGTGGTTGCCGAGGCCGAGGCAAAAGAAGGTCCGCTGAGCGAAGAGCGCAAACAAGAGGTCCTTGCCGCAGCGCGCGCTGAAAAGATACGTGAGTTCCGCGAGCAGTTTGCCAATCCATATATCGCAGCCGAGCGCGGATACGTGGACGCCGTCATTCTTCCGCACGAAACGCGCCGACGCCTGATTACCGCGCTCGAAATGCTCGACGGCAAGCGCGACAAGAACCCGCCGAAGAAGCACGGGAACATTCCGCTATGAGCAAGACCGTGAGCACCGCAAACACAGAGCATTACATCTGGGGAGAAGTCTGCGATGGCTGGCATCTGGTGCGGACCGAAAATCTCAGCGTGATTGAAGAGTGTATGCCTCCCGGCGCGCAGGAGCAACGCCACCGACATGCGCGTTCGCGCCAATTCTTCTACGTGCTCGAAGGCGAGCTGACCATGCAGTTCGACGACGATGTAGTTACGGTTCCAGCACGGCATGGGCTTCAAATTGCACCCGGAGTGCCGCACCAGGCCAAAAACCGCTCTTCTGCGGCGGTCCGCTTTCTTGTCATCTCACAGCCTCCCAGTCATGGCGACCGAATCTCCTAAGTCTGCATCCCAGTTCTTTTAAGGAGTATTGAGGATGGCTGCTGCAAAAAAGAAATGGTCCGCGAAAGTCACCACCGATTCCACACATCCTCCTCAAGGGCTTTTCACAAAAGATCCTGAGACCATTGCCCGCACACTTGCGTCCAAGAAGGTATCTCCCAAAGGCCCCGGCTCAGGCATGAGGATGCTCACGTTTTACATCAACCGCGCCGGAAAGAACCTGAGTGCGGCTGACCGGGCCCGTCTGGAAGAGGCGAAGAATTTGCTGTCCGAGCGCATACGCCACAAGAGGAGCGCCGCGTAAACGCTCGTTTCACCCATGCAGTGATATCATCTTCCCCTGTCCGCATTGTTCTGGTCTTCCGTGAGGTAAATTCATGGCTTCATCCCGCATCGAGTTAAAGAGCAGCCACCGCCGGGCGCCTGCGGCCGCAACCCCGCTCGGCCCCACGTCTCCTGAACAAATCATCCGGGTTTCTGTCATCGTGCGCCGCAAAAACCCGCTGCATCTCGCGGAGCTCCAAGGCCGCCGTCTTTCGCATGAAGAATTTAATGCGCAATACGCAGCAGACCCGGCCGATTTTGAGCGGGTCCGCGCCTTCGCCAGCGACCACAATCTTGCAGTGGATGAGGCGGCCTCCAGCCTTCCGCGCAGGACCATTGTGTTGCGTGGTACCGCCTCCAGTCTGGAAAAGGCCTTTGGCGTTACGCTGCATGACTATGAAGGCCATCAGCACAAAAGGCGCTTTCACTGCTTTCAGGGGGCGATCACGGTTCCTGAGGACCTGTCCGAAGTCATTGAAGCCGTGCTTGGTCTGGACGCGCGCCCGGTGGCCCAGCCGCACTTTCGCGTGCTTGATCCAGCTGCACAGCCCAATCCACAACCACTCACTGTCCCGCAGGTGGCGCAGCTCTATAGTTTTCCTGCGGGTCTCGACGGTACAGGCCAGACCATCGGCATCCTCGAACTAGGCGGCGGATACACAGACAGTGACCTGCAGACGTATTTTCAGGGGATCGGACTGAGCGTACCTTCGATCACCGCCGTTTCAGTGGATGGTGCTGCCAATTCACCCGGCGATCCCAGCGGCGCCGACGGCGAGGTGGAACTGGACATTCAGGTGGCCGGCGCTGTGGCGCCCGGAGCGAAGATCGCTGTTTACTTTGCGCCGAACAGCGACCAGGGGTTTGTGGATGCCATCACCACGGCCGTCCACGATACAGCAAACAGGCCCTCTACGCTTTCCATCAGTTGGGGTGGACCGGAGTCAAGCTGGTCGCAGTCTTCGATGACTGCACTCGACAACGCCTGTCAATCTGCGGCCGCCCTTGGGGTCACCATTACCGTCGCATCCGGTGACAGCGGGTCCAGCGACGGCACCAGCACAAATACCGTGGACTTCCCTGCATCCAGTCCGCACGTGCTTGCCTGCGGCGGGACCGAGCTCATCGCCAATGGCACTCAAATCTCAGAAGAGGTGGTCTGGAACGACCAGGATTCCGGCGGAGGCGCCACCGGAGGCGGCTTCAGCACGACATATTCTGTGCCTTCATGGCAGGGCAGCGCATTGCCTTCCGGCAGTTCTGGGCGAGGGGTCCCCGATGTTGCCGGAAATGCCTCGCCGGAGACCGGCTACAACATTGTTGTGGACGGCCAGCAGGAAATCGTAGGAGGCACCAGTGCTGTGGCCCCACTCTGGGCTGGACTGATTGCCCTCATCAACCAGCAGCTCGTCCAGCAGGGAAAGCAGACCGTGGGTTTTGTGAATCCCGCCCTTTATCAGAATCCGGGCGGCTTTCATGACATTACGCAGGGCGATAATGGAAGCTATTCGGCTGGCCCGGGCTGGGACGCCTGCACCGGACTGGGTTCTCCCAACGGAACAGCCATTCTCTCTGCGCTGACGGCCTCTGCCAATACCGCAACTTCATCATCCTGAGCGCTCCAAATAAGTCTGGAGTATCTAAGGACCCGATGGAAGTTTACGACTACTGTTCAGAGATGAGCGTGGCCTGAAATCGGCGGGGCGCTATCGATCGCAACGGCTGCGCATGGGCCAGGCTTGTGTTTTACCGTTGGCTGGCCTCTCCGCGCAGCACTCTCTGGTGATACTCGGCCGATTGGCCGCGGGGTACGCTCAGGCATTTCCAGTCCGTGGACTTCAGATGCTTGGCAAGAAAAACAATCTGTCCTGCATGGTAAGAAGAATGCGCTACCTGCCGGTTGATGGCCTGCATGACGGAATGCGCCTCTCCGCGGATGGTGATGGTACGGCCCAGGTCTGCATCGGTAAGGGGTCCAAGCGCGGTGAAAACACGGTCCCATCCCTCTTCCCACAGGGCCATCAGCGCAGCGCGTGTGGCTGGAGGTCGCTCAAACTCACTGTCCCGGTCTCGGTCCGGTTTTTCTCCATCGGTTGTCAGAAAGTCTGTCCATCGCGAACGCATGTTGCCGGCCATGTGTTTTACGATGATCGCCACCGAATTGCTTTCCTGGTCGATCGTGGCCAGAAGTTGCTCATCGCTAAGCTGCGCCATTGCCGCCTCGGCCAGTTTCTTGTACTGGCGGAAGATCGCCAGCGAGTCCTTCACGTAGGAGGTCGTAAATTCAAGGGCCATGCTTCTCTGATTCGCAAAGCAGGCCGCAGCTTCAGAAAAAATGCTCTGAGGGTGGGTCCGCGCTGTCCGTTCCGGTGCCTTTGTCTTTTCCCCAGGTCTTGTAAAGGCCCAGATAGCCATAGTTCTCTGTCTGGCCTGCGATGGAATGTCCATAGGCAAACAGCAATTGCAGGCCGGGATTCTTGAAGTGGTAGTATCCGCCTGCGTCTATCATGGCTGAGGCCTGCGTCTGTGCAGCAGCAAAGCCTTCTCTTGCATGGGAAAACAACTCAATGGACAATTCCAGTTTCTTGCTGAACTCCCGCTTTACCAGAAAGCCGCCATACAGATAATTTCGATAGTCTTTTTGCGGAACGACACCATAACCCATGCCCCCGACCAGGCTCCATGGTCCGAACTCCTTTTCCACCCACAGAGGCAGTTTGTACCAGACCTTTCCGACACCCAGTCCCTTTGAGTAGCTTCCTGTCGGCACTTCCAGCATGGTAAATGAGCCGATTTGCGGCCGATGTGCGGTCTGGCGGACAAAGCCATATTTCACGCCGAACTCCATGTCGGTCAGGCCATAGGCGCTGGCGCCCGTTCCGCCCGGGGCATAGATAGGGTTGTTGGATGGCATCACGGCCCCGAAGGGCAGAATGGCATGGAGCTGGATTCTGGGGACCGCCCCCCAGTTAAACTCAAAGGCGGGGCCTGTCGGGTCCAGCTCCGCCGGGGTGCCATCGACTGTGCCGAAGATGTAGGCTTCATAATGGCCCAGGTCAACAGGAGTCGGATCGTCGGTCTGGAAGGGTGGGCCGGCCTGTGCCTGTACTCTTCCCGCAGCAAGCAACATCAGGAACAGCAGAAGCGTGTATGGAGCGCAGCGTGCCATTGCGGATTCAGAGTACCGCAGGGACCGATATTACCAAATGAATGGATGGCTTGCTTTGGATAGAGTTTTCGTCCTGTGGATGAGATGATGGATGCAAAGCGAGGTTACTCTCCGCGATGAGACACAGGCGAACGAAGATCACGCTGGTGGTCGTCGCCGTCATTCTGGTATTGCTGGCTTTTGCCGTGTATCTGCGCAAAAAGGCGCCGCCAGAGGCCGCCCGCCTGCTGCCCGAGTCCGACGGAATTGTTTACATCAATCTGCGTCCTTTGCGCGCAGCCACCCATTTTGACCGTCGTCCCGTACAGCACGATCCTGAGTATCAGAAATTCATTGACGCAACCGGCATCCAGTTTGAGCGCGACCTGGATGAGGCCGCCTTTGCCCTCCACCGTATGGCCAACCCGGCTGGTCCAAATGGCCCAGTTGCCTTTTCCGAGGTCTTTACCGGACATTTTGATGGCCGCAGGCTGACAAAATTCCTGGAAAGCGAAGCGGCATCAGAGGAAACTTATGCCGGCCACACGATTTACAGCATTCCCAATGAGGGACGCACTGTCCGGGTCGTGCTGCTGGGGTATGACATGGTGGCGGTCAGCAATACTCCTACGGCCGAGCAGATCCACTCTATCCTGGACCGCTACCGTTCGGCAGCTTTGCCTTTTTCCGGGTCCACCCTTCTGGGTGACCATTATCAAGATGTGCCGCTGCTCTCGCTGGCCTGGGGGATTGGCCAGATTGGCCTGCCCTTTGGCGACAGCGGTGACATCCACATCCTCGGAGTACGCCTGCCGGTAACATTTGATTCCACATTCATCGCTTCGCTCCGCTGGGCCGGTGCGCTGCACCTTCGCATTGAAGAGATTGCGCCATCTGAGGAGGCCGCTGCCGCATCTGCTGACTCTGTACAGACATTGGTCAATCTCTTCCGCGCGGCCCAGCCCGCAGCTTCCGGCCCGGACGCTGCCGACTGGAAACCGCTGCTGGACAGCATCAAAATTGAGCACCATAAAGACCATGCTGTGCTGCGCGCGACGCTGCCGAATGCGCTCCTTGAAAAAATGTTGAATCCGGAGACGCTCCAGCCGCCTCAGAGATGAAAAACGTTTCAATCTGCAATATAGTTGCTTTGGAGCATCTTTTAAAACCACGCTGGAGAACCAGGACCATGGGTAAAGCTTTTTATCGCAGTGTTATCTTGACGGCGGCAGGTACTTTTCTG
The DNA here is from genome assembly GCF_000688455.1 of Pseudacidobacterium ailaaui. Lineage (NCBI taxonomy): Bacteria > Pseudomonadati > Acidobacteriota > Terriglobia > Terriglobales > Acidobacteriaceae > Pseudacidobacterium > Pseudacidobacterium ailaaui. The sequence goes on along the minus strand of NZ_JIAL01000001.1, from coordinate 1,289,371 downwards.
CTGTGTGCTTCCAGCCTGCGGGCTGACGGTCCTCCGTCCGGAAAAGTCCTCACCGGTCAGGCCGCTTTTACGGACTACAGCAAGGAAAAGCCGGGGGTCCGCCGCAAACTGACGGTGGCTGACCTGCCGGCCCCCTATGCCACCAAGGGCGTAGACAACGGCGCCGACATGGTGCCCCGCCCTGCGAATGCCTGGCCACAGGCGCCGGAAGGGTTCAAGGTGGAGCTTTATGCCACCGGGCTCAACCAGCCCCGGCTCATCCGTACCGCCCCAAATGGCGACCTGTTCGTGGCCCTCAGCTATCAGAACAAAGTCATGGTCTTCCGCGGGGTGGGTCCTGACGGAAAGGCAAAGCAGGTGGAGACCTTTGCCGACAACCTGAATATGCCCTTCGGTATCAACTTCTACCCGGCCGGCCCCAACCCGAAATGGATTTATATCGGGAACACAGATTCGGTGGTGCGTATTCCTTATCAGGTCGGTGATCTGAAAGCGCGCGGACCTGCGCAGAAGCTAGCCGATCTCCCCGGCGGCGGACGCCTGCGCGGCGGCGGACACTGGACCCGCGACATCGCCTTTTCCAAAGACGGAACAAAAATGTTCGTTTCCGTCGGGTCGCACTCCAATGTGGACGACCCCGATACCCACCCGGAAGAATTTCATCGCGCCGATGTGCTTGAATTTACGCCGGAAGGCAAATTTATCAAGGTGTACGCTTACGGAATCCGTAATTGCGTAGGGGAAGCCATCCATCCCATGACCGGTGAGCTTTGGTGCTCAACCAACGAGCGCGATATGCTCGGCGACAACCTGGTCCCTGATTACATTACGCACATCCAGGAAGGCGGTTTTTACGGATGGCCGTGGTGGTATATGGGACCTCACCAGGACCCGCGTCACGAAGGCAAGCACCCGGAGCTGAAGGACAAAGTCATTACCCCGGACGTCCTCCTGCAGCCCCACTTCGCCTCGCTGGAGATGCTCTTTTACGAAGCAAATCAATTTCCAGCTGAATATAAGGGCGACGCCTTTGCTGCCGAACATGGCTCCTGGAACCGCGCCCACCGCGCCGGATACGAAGTCATCCGGGTGCCCATGAAGGACGGACATGCCACTGGTGAATATGAAGACTTCCTTACCGGCTTTACCACTGCCGATGGGCATGTATGGGGTCGTCCGGTGGGGGTTGCTGTTGGCAACGATGGATCGCTCTATGTCACCGACGATGGATCAGGCTCCATCTGGCGCGTGAGCTACAGCAAAAAGTAACTCCGCAAACGCAGTGTTCTTCTGATCAAGAACACTGCGCGCTTCAGGGGAAGAAGCAGCGCGAAAGCGAAGGGGCCACTCAGAGTGGCCCCTTCCTTTCTGCAATGAATGTTTGTAGGACTACTGCATCCCGCCGGCCGAAGTCTGGGTCCCCGTGCTGGCAAGCTGCTGCATGGTCTCCCGCAGATATTTATGTGGATTCACTGGAGTGTTGCGGATGCGTACCTCGTAGTGGAGATGAGGTCCGGTGCTACGGCCGCTCGTTCCCACGTAGCCGATGACTTGTCCGCGGGTCACCTCCTGGCCTTCGGTGACCGCAAAGCCGGAGAGATGTCCGTAGACTGTTTTGACCCCATATCCGTGATCAATCACGATTTCACGCCCGTACCCGGAGGCGCGGTCGGCCATTTCCACGGTCCCGTCCGCGGTGGCGCGCACAGGCGTTCCAAAACTGGAGGAGATGTCAATTCCGGCATGGAAGGCGCCCTCACCGTTGAAGGGGTCCTGCCGCTCGCCAAAGGAGCTGGTAACGGGACCGACGACAGGCCACAGAGAGGGAGCATTGGCCAGTGTCAGAGCATCGTCCAGTCCAAAGGGACGGCGCATATTCAGGCTGGCCTGATAGACCTGGCCGGAAAGTGCCGTGCGGCGCAGCGCATAAAGCTGGTCAAGCGACTGCGTGTAGGCCTGTTCGCTGAAATTGTCTGAGGTGTCCGTCAGCGGCGAGCTGGCGGAAGCTTCTGACTTGGTCAGTTTGTTCTGCCGCAACCCATACAGCGCGCTGATTTCACTTGCCAAGGACCCCAGCGAGGCGGCCTGGACTTCCTTTTCATGTGCCACCTGTTCCAGCTGTGCGTAGTCTTTCTGAAGGGCCTCGCGCTGGGAACGCACCTGGTTGAAAGTCGCCGTCTTGAGCAGCATCCGCGTGTAGGAGCCGGCCATGCCTGTAATCGTAAATGCCCCCACAATCGCTGCCGCCACAAAGACATAGGCGTAGTGCAGCGGAACAGGGACCTTCCGCAGCCTGCCGTCTTCTTCGCGCGCAACAAAAATAATGTAGTAGCGTTTACGCAAAGCCGTTGCTCATTCGGGAAAATGTTCCGGGGCCTTACCGACTCAGTCAAGAATCTGCGTAAGCTCATGCGCCAAAAGCTTGTGGGAAACATGCGGAAAAAAGCACACACATTTCCTGATTGCTCTCAATGGCTTCCCGGATGTTCTTTCAAAACCCTAACAGCATGGACGGCGAGGGGTCAACCAAAGTTTAAAAATTCCGAGATGAGAGGAAGTTACGATCCGGCTTCCAGGTAATCAGCTTTTGTGTTACCGACAGGGCAAAGTTACTCTTTGAGAGGCTTGCGGGCAAAGTAATACAGCGAAAACGCCAGCATGGCAAAGGCGGCAATCGAGACGCCCTGATGCTGGAGGACCCGGTCTACAAAGCTGCCCTCGGCAAACCACACGCGCAGCGTATTGCCGGTCGCTGCTTCATACAGCTTGCGGGCCACGCCTAGAAGCCCCATGACACCGCCAGCCGCAATCAGTCCGCTGGCATAGAGCGAGCCGGGAGAAACTTCGCTCTCTGTCTCTGACGCGCTGCCTCCGGCTTTCTCCACTGCGCGGTCGGCCATCCAGCGGACCAGGCCCCCACAGAACATGGCCAGCGTCGTTCCGATGGAAAGGTACGCGCCCACAGCGAAGGACAACGAGCGGATGCCCAGAACTTCCACAGCCAGCACTAGGAAAACTCCAAGAAACACCAGCCCCCAGGGCAGCTTGCGGGAAAGAATTCCGTTGATGACGGTTGCCATCAAACGGCCCTGAGGTGCGGCGGCCTTTTCGCTGCCAATGCCCTGCACCCACTGCACCTCAATCATTCCCGTCTTTGGATTGTAGAGGTATTTGCCGTCCGCCAGGGTCCTTGATCCCAGAGCGTTCAGCAGCACATACTGGCCGCCATCGACAAACGATGAAGAGTTGTCGGGCTTTGTAAGCAGAACGCGCTGGCGCGAAAAGTGCTGCTGCTGCACCTGGACGCCATCATGCGGCTCTGTGATGTTGAAAGGGACCGGCTGCTTCAGCAGCAAGAATGTCTCCAGGCCTCTGTTCATGGCATTCAGCGTGAGGCCGATGGAAAAGACGGAAACAATCACGCCCACCATCACCGCCACCTGCTGCTTCCAGGGGGTCGCGCCTACAATGAAGCCCGTTTTCAGGTCCTGCGAAGTGTCTCCAGCATTGGCCGCAGCGATGCAGACCACTCCACCGATCATGATGGCAAGGGCGCCAAATGCGGGAGCGGTCCATCCTTTGACCAGAAAGATCGCCGCGGTCGCCATGATGGTTGCAATGGTCATGCCGCTGATGGGGTTGGCCGAGCTGCCAATCAGTCCCACGATGCGGCTGCTCACCGTGACGAAGAGAAATCCGAAGACCAGAATCAACAACGCCGCAGCAAAGTTGGCGAGCCATCCGGTGTACGCTCCGGGAACAGGTTTCAAGGTCAGAAAGAGAAAGATGGCCAGCACCAGCAGCGCGCTGCCTGCCAGGACGATGCTCATCGGGATGTCGCGCTCGGTACGCGAGGAGCGGTCCGCCGCGGCGTTTTTGCCCATCATGGTTATGCCGGCGCGCAGCGCGCCGAGAATGGTCGGCATGGTGCGCAGCAGCGTAATCAGACCGGAAGCAGCCACTGCGCCGGCCCCCATGGGACGAATGTACGTCCGCCACAGATCGCTGGGCGACATCTGCGCAATCGGTACTGTTCCCGGGTAAATCGCCTGTGAAGAGTGTGCACCGAAGAAGTGAATGGCAGGCATAATTACCAGCCAGCTGATGATGCCTCCGGCAAAGAGTGTGCCTGCAATCCGCGGCCCGATAATGTAACCCACACCCAGGTATTCGGGCGTGGCCTCGGCGCGAACGGCCGCTCCCGGCAGCCACTTTGGTTCGTAGTTCGGGGTCCCTGGCCACGCCCCCAGCAGGTTTTCATTCTGGAAGAGCGTGTACAGCGCGCCCAGCCCAAGGCCAAAAAAGACGCGGCTGGCAAAGGAACCGCCTCGTTCGCCCGCAATCAGGACATCGGCGCAGGCCGTGCCTTCCGGATAGGTAAGATTGCCGTGCTCCTCCACAATCAGCTGCCGCCGCAGTGGAATCATGAAAAGCACGCCAAGCCAGCCGCCGAGCAGCGCCAGCATGAAGATGCGGATGTATTCCAGATCAAACCCAAGAAAGATGAGCGCAGGCAGTGTGAAGATGACTCCGGCAGCAATCGACTGCCCGGCGTTGCCCGTTGTCTGGACGATGTTGTTCTCTAAAATGGACGCTTTGCCCAAGGCCCGCAGCACGCTGATGGAAAGCACTGCGATCGGGATCGAAGCTGCGACCGTAAGCCCCGCACGCAGCCCGACATACACCGTCACCGCGCCAAACAGCAGAGCAAACACGCATCCCAGCAAGACCGCGCGAAGAGTAAACTCCGGCCGCGACTCACCCGGCGGAACATAAGGCTGAAAACCCTGTGGAGCAGCCAATGGAAAAACCTCCAGGAAACTGATGAGTGTATCAGGACTCAGGCTTGCTTGAAACGCGGAACCACGGGGTCTCCGGGGCTGGAAATTGGCCCCGGAGACAGCGGGCAAAAAAGAAGCCCATCGAAGAGTTCTCCGATGGGCCAGGGAGGTGTTCAAGCTTGGTCTAGAAATTGATTCTTCCCGTGATCTGCACATTGCGGGGAGTATTCAGGGTCCCGTTCGGAACACCGAACAAAATATCGTTCGGGCCCGTATCCGGAATGCTCCAGGTATGACGGTTGAAGGCGTTCAGCAGCTCAAATTTCAGCTGGAATACCACGTTTTCGTGGATGGGCGTGTTTTTGAGGATGCTGAAGTCTTCGTTGTAATAGGCTGGTGTACGCACTTCGCCGGTGACACGCGGCATGTTGCCGAGGGTGAAGGCGCCGTACTCTCCGCGATTGGCAACAGCATTCTGGTCATAGAACGCGCCTCCATTTGGTTGGCGGATCGTGTCCAGATTGAACAAGCTGTTGGTATTGGGGTCGGCCTGCTGTGCGCCAATGGGGTTGATGCGTCCCTGATGGTAGGCCGGGCTCTTCAGGTCAGAAGCAGGTACGCGGTCAAAGCGGATCTGGTTCTGGAAGCCAGGAATGCCCGTTGCGCAGCAGAAGGAGAAGGGTTGTCCGGACATATACCGCTGGACAGAGCCAACTTCCCATCCTCCGGCAACATAACTGGCAAAGCCATGGTTCAGCCAGGTTTTGCCGCGGCCAAAGGGCAGGTCATAGAGCCAGCTCAATACCACGGTATGAGGGATGTCCTGTGCGCTGATGGCCTTCTCCTGATGCAGGTCATTCACGTTCTGTACCTGCGCAACCCCCACGCCGTTGTTGGGCAGAAGGCTGTCGGAGTTTGTAATGGTCTTTGACCAGGTGTAAGAAGCCTGCAGGTTCAGGCCGTTATGGAAGCGGCGCTCCAGTGAAACCATCATGGCTTCATAGCTGGACATGCCCACGTTCTGCAGGCAGCATCCGCTGTCAATGAAGTCATACTGCGGGAAAGGACGGAGCGCACGCTGCACGGTTGCGCCATTCCAAAGAGCGTTGAAGCCGGGGAAAGGCTCGGTGATGCCTACTGTGTTTCCAATCACCGGATCGTTCAGATGGTTTCCGAGTGAAAAGTACTTCTGGTCAATGTTGTTGATGTTCTGAATATTGGAGTGCAGGTTCTGCGCCTTGTTGCCGACATAACCCACAGTCATAATCAGGTCTGTGGCCAGTTCCTGCTGCATCTGCAGCGTCCACTCGCTGACCATGGCCGGCCGGCCATACTGCTTTTCGATATAAGAACCGCTGACGGGCTGGCCGTTGAAGATTCCAGGATCAAGGTTTGGCGGCTGGGCAAAGGACGGATAGCCCGCGTCCAGGGTAAAGGACGGGTCAAAGCCATTGTCCGGGAAGGTGGGGTTGGCGCGATAGCCAGTGTTCATGCTGCCGCCAAAATCGGAGTACTGGAGAGGTCCGTAGATGATGCCCGCTCCGCCGCGGAAGACCGTCTTTCCTTCCATCTGCGATGGAGAGTAAGCGAAACCGATGCGCGGACCAATGTCCTTATACCAGGTGTCTGCCCAGGCCGTATTGCAGCCATGGCAATTGGTGCCAAACACCAAAGCACCGGGCACGTTGAATTCCGGGTCGTTGGCGGTTGGGCTGAAGTTGGAGGTGTAATTCTTCGCCTCGTGGCGCGGCATATCCACGTCCCAGCGCACGCCCAGGTTCAGGGTCAGGTCTTTGGTGACCTTGAAATCGTCCTGCAGGAACAGCGCGTAATACCAGGAAGTCCAGCGCGACTGGTGAGGAATAATGCTCTGGCTTCCTCCGCAGGCCAGCCCCAGCAACTGGCTGGCAAAACCGAAGCCATCGGCGATACCGCGCTCAGAAGCCGTTTCATTGCCGCAGAAATTGATGGTCGGGCTGTTGCCGTTGATGGGCGAATACTGCTGCCAGCGCAGGTCCAGTCCGAAGGCCAGGCTGTGACGCCCGCGCTGCCAGGCCACGCTTTCATTCAAGCGAAGACCATTGTCAACGTTGTCGTCGTTCTGTGGTGGATTACCCAGATTGTCCACGTTGCCATTGGTGATCTGCGGAAAGTTCAGAGAGTTTGCGTTTGCAATTCCCAGTGCCTGGGACCAGTTCTTTCCGGCAAAGATGGCCTGGGCGTAGTTGATGCTGTTGCTGCGGTTGCTGCCGAAATTCAGGTGGTTCAGCAGGTTTGGAGTGAAGGTGTAGTCCCAGCCGAACCGGCCGAAGTGGGTGAGGAAGTCCTGCTTCCAGGTGTTGGGGTCCACCGGGTCAGGCAGGATCGGATTGCCGCCGGAGATGCGGTTGTTCTCACGCGCACTGTATGATCCCCAGATTCTGCTCTTCTCTGTCAGGTTTGCGTCAATCCGCACCGTGTAAGTGGTGTTGTTGATCGGAATCGCGCTGGTAAAGGCAAAGTTATTGAACTGCTGGTCATTGGTAGGCAGAGGATAGTAATTCAGGATGTTCTTTGCCACTGCGCTGAAGCGGCTGGGGTCAATCTTGTTGCCCGGGAACTGGTCGCGGCAAGTCACCGGACCGTTCGGTGTGTTGACGGTGCGCTCCGTAAGAGGATCAAAGATCTCTCCCTGATAGACGGGCGCATTGCCCTGGCAGGGGTTGGTGCCTACCGGCGCCAGGTCGGTGCGGTAAATGAGTGGGCCAGAGAAGTCGCCGTTCCTCATGGCCACGGTGGGGACAGTGGAAATATTGGTGGCGCCCAGCTTATAACCAAGCTGCTCCCAGCTAAAGAAGAAGAAGAGCTTGTCCTTGCCGTTGTAAAGTTTCGGGATCCAGACCGGACCGCCCAGCGTACCGCCGTAATCGTTCTTTTTGTCCTGGGGACGGGCGTACTGTGCGCGGCAGGCCGGCGTGTTGTTCGAACCGGAGCAGTAGAAGGCGCGGTTGCCGTTGTTGAACCAGGTGTTTGCATCCAGATCTTCATTGCGGAAGATCTCATATGCCGTGCCGTGGAAGCTGTTGGTGCCGCTCTTGGTGACAAAGTTTTCAATGCCGCCCGTGGTGCGTCCATATTCGGCCTGCGGCATGGCCGTGGTGATCTTGAACTCTTGCAGTGCCTCGACCGACGGTGCCTCTTCATCAAAGGACGAGCCGTTCTCACTGCGCTGTTGGCTGGCCCCGTCAATCAGCACCTCGTTGCCGTAGTTCTGACCGCCGGCAATCTTGGAAAGAAAGATGCCGTTGTTGCTGTTGGCTGTGCCCGGGCCCGTGGTCCCCGGCAGCAGGAAGACAAAGGCCTCAGGGGAGCGCAAGGCCCCGACCCCGCCCAGTGCCAGTGGCAGCTCCACAATCTGGCGGGCGGCAACAATGCCGCCAATATCAGACGACTCGGTCTGGAGCGTGGGTGCATTGGCATTTACCGTGATGGTCTGCGCTTCTGCTCCCGGTTGAAGCGTGACGTTCAGGGTTGTAATCTGCTGGATCTGGACCAGAATTCCGGTAGAGACTGAGCTTTTGAACCCTGGCGCAGACACGGAAACGTCATAAGTGCCCAGCGGCAGCTCAGGAAAACGATAGGTGCCGGCCGAGGTGGAAACAACCGTGGAGACGTCTCCTGTTTTTTCGTTTTTTGCCTGCACGCTGGCATTGGCAATCACCGCGCCGGAAGAATCAGTAATGGTGCCGGACAGCGTTCCGCGCACCGTTTGCGCCAAGGCTGTTCCGACGGCAAAGATGCAGACGCAGAAGCAGGTCAGCGTCACGTACATCCAGAGTTTTCGCCGCATAGGTCCTCCTGAAAATTTCTCCAGGCCCGGGCGAGAGGGCTGCGGGCCTGGTTCTTATACTCTCTGTATGCGGAAGCGCTTACATTAGCAGGCAAGCGCTTCCATTCTCGGTCACAATTCGTTCTGCTTATGTTGTGAATTCGGCTCGCCAGCGATTCCAGGAAATCGTGGAAGCGATTACATTAGCTCCACTTTGATATAAGAATGGCACAACGATTGTCAATGAATTTTTTTGATTACACCTTTCGGACCGGCTTCTTCCCCCTGTGTATGCTGCTGCTGACAGCAGGCTGCCATCGGGGACCGTATCGGGTTGCCGTGATTCCCCGGACCACGGCGCTGACCATCTGGGAGGCCGTCCATGCTGGGGTCGAGTTTGCCGCCCGGCCCGCTGGGATCCTGGTTTACTGGAATGCTCCCACCAGTGAAGACGATATCCAGCAGCAGGCGGCGCTGGTGGACCGCGTGGTCGATGAGCACTATCAGGGCTTGATTCTGGCCCCGGACCAGCCGCTGGCCCTGATGGCACCTGTCCGAAGGGCCATAGCCCACGGAGTGCATACGGTTGTGATTGCCTCGCCCCTGTCGATCCCGGCGCAACAGGACCTTGCCTACATCGTGAACGATGATGAGGCCACGGGCCGCATGGCGGCGCGGCGTCTGGGCGAGGTGCTCCATGGCCAGGGCCAGGTGGCTGTGCTGGGAGTGAATCCTGAATCTCTGAGTGACCTGGCCATTCTGCACGCCTTTGAATCAGAGCTTGCGGAGCATTTTCCCCAGGTAGTGATTGCAGACCGCCGGACGGGCACGCATAATGCTACGGAAGCACAGCAGATTGCCGATGAAGTCCTGGCCACGCATCCTGCGATTCGCGCGGTCTTTTCGCTTTCCGCCATGGCCAGCAATGGCGCCATCGCCGCCCTGCAGGGCAGGGACCTTACGGAAAAGGTAAAGCTGATCGGGTTTGAGCAGAGTGTAGAGCTGGGCAATGAGGTCCGAACGGGGGCCATGGACGCCTTGATCGCAGAAGATACATACGAGATGGGCCATCGTGCTCTGGTTTTGCTGGCCAAATATCGTTCCGGTCATTTGCCGGCGCAGGAGCTCCGTCTGCAACCGGTCCTGCTGACACGCGAGAACATTGATTCTCCGCTGGCGAAAAGGTTGATGAACCGGGACTGGGGACGCAAGCCGTGAACACTTTGCAGAGGCATCGGTTTACCGCGCAGACCTGGCTTTTGGCTGTGGTCGTCGTGCTGGCGGTGATCGCCACCGTGCTTTACTGGCGCAGTCCCTGGCGCGGGCTGCCGTACCAGGACTCCTTTAACGCTGGCAAAACCAGCGAGTGGACCCCCTATGCGGGAAACTGGAGCCTGACCAATGGTGGAATCCGCAATGATTCCAATGAGCGGGGGGCAAAGCTGATTACCGGATCGCCTTTCTGGCGGGACTATTCGGTGGAGGCAGACATGGAGCTGCTGGGCGAAGGCGGAGACGCAGGACTCATGATTCGCGCCAGCGACATCGAGCACGGGGTGGATTCCTACAACGGCTACTATGCCGGCTTGCGCACGGCCGACCAGTCGCTGGTGCTGGGACGTGCTGAGCATGGGTGGATCGAGTTTCCTCCCGCAAAGATGCCAGGCGGAATCCGACCCGGCCGTTGGTATCACCTGAAGCTGGGTGCATTTGGCTGCAATATCAGTGTTTCTGCGCAGGAAATTGGTCGCAACAATGCGCAGACAATCACAGCGCACGACCCGAATTGCTTCCATTCCGGAAAGATCGGGCTGCGGTCGATGGTGGCCGGTGGTGTCTGGAGAAATGTGCACGCCGAGCGGCTTTCAAACGCGGAAGCCGCCGTTCTGACTTCGGCAAAATCTCCGGCCCAGATGATGGTCTATCCCACCAATCAAGGAACCATGATCGTACCTGAGAACCATCTTCAGGCTGCTCCCGAGGCCCCGCGGGGACCTTTTGTGCCCATCCATGAGCTGCGGCTCTTTCCCGTGACGCGCCCGGTGCATGTCGCGGTGCGGGGAACGGTGATCTTGACTGACCCTCTCTATGTACAGGATTCAAGCGGCGGCGTCGAAGTGGTCCTTCGGGACAGAACACTGCTGCGCGTAGGCGATGAGGTGGAAGTGGAAGGCGATGTATACCCGGAGGGACTGATCGCCGTCATCCGCAATGCCACCGCCCGCCCCTCGGGAGGCATGGCGCCAAGGCCGCCTCTTTCTGTGACTGCCGACCAGGCTGCCACCGGTGCCTACCATGCCATGTTTCTGGAGGTGGAAGGCACTTTGCAGAACAAAACCTCAATTTCCGATGGCATGGATGTGCTGGAATTGCGGGACGGGCTACAGGTCTTTCGTGCCTTGCCCGCCTCGCTTACGGTTTCTGACGCCTTCAGAAAGCTGGAAAAGAAGAGCCTTGTACGCCTGAGGGGGGTGTGTCTGGTGGATGCGGCACACACGCAGAATGCTGTTCCCTTTGCGCTGCTGGTCAGCTCTCCGGAAGACGTCAAGGTGCTGGTAGGGCCGCCCTGGTGGAGCGCCGACCATCTGATTGCTCTGGCCCTCATTATGCTTGCCGCGGGGTATTTTGTGCATTTTCTCTACAGCCGCGCGGAACAGTGGCGTTTACGGGCGGTCATTGATGAACGGGAGCGGCTGGCGCATGAGATCCACGACACTCTGGCGCAAAGTTTTGCCGGAATCGGTTTTCAGCTCCGCGCAATTCGCAACCGTATCTCGAAAAACAGCGGCCCTCCGGACAAACCCGCGCTGCTCGAAGAGCTGGACCGCGCAGCCGAGCTGGTGCGGCACAGTCATGATGAAGCCAGACGCAGCATTACTACGCTTCGTCCGGATGCCACGGAAGCCGGGGGCCTGATCGCGGCGCTGGAGCAGATTGCGCTGCAAATGGTAGGAAGACATGCGGTGCAGATCGAAACATCGGTGGAAGGCGAGGCCCGCCCCATCCCCCTTCGCGTCCTCGATTGCCTTTTTCGCATCGGGCAGGAGTCCATTGCCAATGCCATCCAGCACGGGCATCCCAGCCGGTTGATCATCCGCGCCGTCTATCATCCAGCGGAAATTACTCTGGTGATTGAAGATAATGGCAACGGCTTTGTCCCCCGGCATGAGTCAGACGGTTTTGGCCTGACGGCCATGCGTCAGCGCGCAGAGAGCATTGGGGGAAGTCTTACTATTGACACCGCTCCGGGAAGAGGCACACGGATTGAGGCCCATGCGCCGGCCCCTCCGGAAAAGCACAGGCTGTTGCGCCTCGCTTATGATGAGGAAAAGCATGTCCAGTGAGGAAAAAGCCGCAGTCCGCATTCTGATTGCAGATGATCACCCGGTTGTGCGCGCGGGGCTGGCAAGCATGTTGGCTACGTACTCTGACCTGGAAGTGGTGGGCAGCGTCTCAGACGGACAGCAGGCGCTGGAGCTGCTCAGGGAAAAGCCTGCCGACATTCTGCTGCTGGACCTCCGTATGCCGGCGCTCAATGGCGAGCAGACCATGCGCGCCCTCCGGCAGATGGATGCGCCCCCGCGCGTGATCGTCTTGACGAGTTATGAAAGCGATGAGGACATCTATGGGGCCATCCGCGCCGGAGCCCATGGATATCTGCTGAAGGCCTCTTCAGAAGAAGAGATGATGCTGGCCATTCACACCGTATACCGCGGTGGGCGTTATTTTCCCCCGCACATTGCGGCCCGTTTTGCCGAGCGTGTTCCCCGTGCCCAGTTGGAGCCGCAGCAGCGCGAGATTCTGGATCTGATAGCGGAAGGCATGAGCGATACGCAGGTCGCGGAAAGGACCGGGTTGGCCCTTGCTGAGGTGTGGGAGCGGCTGAATACGATGATTGAGACCCTGGATGCTCTTGAGGAAGCGCGCACCCAGGGAGAAAAGATCACCATTGCCGACATTGCGCGCAAGGCGGGGGTCTCCATGGCGACCGTCTCCCGGGTGCTGCATAACAAGGGGAAACATACAGAGGAGACCCGGCGCGCTGTAATGAAGGTTGTCCGGGAATACGATTTTCAGATCAATGACAAGGCCGCTTCCCTGGCGATGATGCGCAGCACGCAGCAGCAGGACTAGTGCTGCTGCGCCTCTGTTTTTGATCGGATGAACGGCCATCCATCACTGGTCCAGCCTAGTTCGTTCATTCCCAGTGTAGGCAAGCCATTATTTTCTCCGTCGTAATAGTGGTAGACAAGCAAAGGCCCGCGCATGTCTTCCATGACTGTCTGCCCGCCCGGACCGATATAGCGGCCCTGAGAGGTCCGCAGCAACGTAACACCTCCCTGGTCCATGCGCAGGCCACCACGGTCATAATAGGGGCCATTGACGTTTACAGATCGGCCCACGCCAATGTGATAGGTGCTGTTGCTTCCCTGGCAGCAGAAATCCAGGGAAACAAAAAGATAGTAATAACCGCCGTGATGGTAGATATAAGAACCTTCAATGGCGTCAGCATTTCCGATCCGGTTGGCCAGATGTTCGCAGGTTGCGCCAGCGGCCACCTGTCCGGTGGTCTTATCGAGCTGAATGAGATAGATGCCCCCGTAAAATGAGCCAAAGGACATCCAGGGGACACCGGAGTCGTCCACTACAATGGCCGGGTCGATGGCGTTGGCGCCGGGACACTGCTCGGAGGTGAGGACCGGAGTGCCGGAGTCCTTCCACTGGCCCGGCAGGGCGGTCCAGCTAGTGGCCAGGCCTATGGCCGAGTTGGCACTGCCGAAACTGGAAGCGGCATAGTAAAGCCAGAATTTCCCATTTCTCCATGAAACATCGGGGGCCCACAGGTCTCCGCTGCCAAGGGTCTCGTCCGCGGTCCAGGCGGGGACGGCAGGCAACGCTGTGCCCGCGTCAAAAAAGTGGACCCGGTCCAGCGATACATGCTCATGGATTGCGCTGTGGGTGGAAAAAAGGGCGTATCCCCAAAAAGTTCGGATCATGGATGGATCATGGATGCCTGCTGTGTCGGTGCTGCTGTATTCGATCTTGGCCGGTAGAGGGCCGGGATAGGCTGCGCCCGCCGGCTGCAAGGTCCAGAGGTGGTCCGGGGTACCGTTGTCCACCCATTGCAAGGCAGGTGCTCCCGGGGCGGTCGAGGCGCCGGAGATGCCTAGCAGCAGGCCGCTGTTCACATTTCTGATTTTGTATTGGCCGTTGCCCGCATCCAGAACCTGCCAGAGATGGTCGGGAGTGCCATTATCGGCCCAGTCCAGTGCGAGGGCCCCGGGCGCGGTGGAGGCGAGCGAGATTCCGAGGACCTGACCTGTATACAGGTTTTCAATCAGATAGGTGTTGTTTCCTTCAGGAACAAACTGCCAGCGGGTGCTTTGAAGTGCCGCGTCCGTATCCTGGACCGCGGTAGTCCCGGCCAGTTGCGCATCGCCGGCAATGGCCAAAGAAAGACCGCTGTTGGAATTGACGATGCGAAATGATGTGCTGGTGTTCATGGCAAGCTGGGCGCGCATGGGCGTGGTCAAGGCCCATAGAAGAAGCAGGAGCAGGCCAGAAGTTTTCAAGGGGGAGTCCTCCGTAAAGATAACGTTTTCTAAACAGAAAAGTGAAAACCAGCAGAGAATCTAAACTGTGAAAAGCAAAATGGTCAAGAAAAATGATGTAGGAATGGGAAAACGTTATTCAGTGCGCTGCGGGCCGCCGGGGGACGCGGCCCGGCATTTATGCCTTTCCCCGGGGAGCGGAAAGGGCCGCGTGGAATTCCGGAGAAGTGGGATCGACAGGCAGGCCTGCTTCGGGCCCGGAAACGCCCTGTTGCTCGGTCCATCCCGGCAATTCCTGGCTTCCTGTGATCAGGCGCGCACCATGCGTGAAGGTGAAGTAGGTCCAGGCCCACTCCCAGAAGACGAAGATGCGGTTTCTGAATCCGATGAGGAAGAAGATGTGGATGGTCAGCCAGGTGATCCAGGCCATGAAGCCACTCCAGTGCGCTTTGAAGGGCCATTCAATTTTGGCCACAGCGGCCATGCGGCCGATGGTCGCCATATCACCTTTATCGAAATAGTGAAAAGCGCTGCGGGCCGTTCCTTTCAAATCCTGTTCCACCATACGCGCCACATGGTCGCCCATCTGCATCGCGGGCTGGGCCACGCCGGGGACCTGCTTTCCGTCCTGCTCAAAATGGGCAAGGTCGCCGCAGACAAAGATTTCAGGATGTCCGGGAGGATTCAGGGTTGCATTGACCAGGACGCATCCGCGGCGGTCGGTTTCGACCTCCAGCAGCTTGCCCAGCGGAGAGGCCTGCACTCCGGCGGCCCAGAGTGTGACCACAGAATCCAGCCGCTGGCCGCCAACCACCACATATCCCGGCTGCACGTCAGTGACCTGCGCACCGGTGTGGACCTCAACACCAAGGGCATTCAACTGCTCGACCGCCTTGCGGGAGAGGTCCTCTGGATAGGCAGCCAGAATGCGAGGGCCGCCTTCAAGAATCAGCACCCGGGCCTTTGCTGGATCAATATGGCGGAAATCATGCCGCATATAGAGTTTGGCAATGTCGGAGATGGCCCCGGCCAGCTCGACGCCGGTAGGACCGCCTCCGATGACGACAAAGTTCAGAGGAGGATGGGAGCCTGTCTCCAGCATCTGCCGCTCGGCCAGCTCAAAGGCCAGCAGCACGCGCCGACGGATTTCTGTAGCGTCTTCAACGGTCTTTAACCCGGGGGCCACGTGCGCCCAGTCATCATGCCCGAAGTAGGAATGCGTGGAACCGGTGGCAACGACCAGATAGTCATATTCCATTTCCACACCGCTTTTCATCTGGACTGCGCGGCGCTGCTTATCAATCCGGATGGCCTCATCCATGAGCACTTCGATGTTTTTGTGCTTGCGCAGAATGCTGCGGATGGGCGTGGCGATGTCTGCGGGGGACAGGACCGCAAGAGCCACCTGATAGAGCAGCGGCTGGAAGGTGTGATGATTGCGGCGGTCCACCACGGTGATGTCTACCGGAAGCCTGGCCAGGCCCTTTGCGGCGTGGAGTCCGGCAAACCCGGCACCCAGGATCAGCACGCGTGGACGCCGTCCTTCCGCAATTGCTGGAATCAGTTCTGCAGCCATGAATACTCCCCAGAAGAAAATTGGTCCCTATGAAAGAGATGCGGCAATTGCTGCTTGCGGCGCGCCGCCCTCAGGGCCTGTTATGGATGTTGTTCAATCTCGAAGCTGAGTGAGGTTGCATTGCCGGTCGCGGCGGTCACGTATAACCGCGTGGGAACTCCATTGCCGGTCACTGGTACCAGTGTAACCAATCCGTCTGCTCCAGATGAGGCCTGGACGGCCTGCGTGGCAAGCGTAGGGGCCGACGGGCAGCGTCCCTGTGCCGGGCAGTCAGGGGTCCACTGGACCAGCGTTTCGTAAAAGGTGACGATCGCCGCGGCCATGGGATGCCCTGCTGCATCGGTCACACGCAGTACCACTGGCGCTGGCGTTTGGCTGGCACTGAGTGATTGGCCTGCTCCGCTGACTGCGGTGAGTTGTGCAAGCCCAGAATGTACTGCGTAAATATGAAAAGCAGCGCACTGTGGACCTGGAGAGAGGCAGGCAGAGACAGGAACATCTGTACCGGCTGCAAGCGGGCCGACGTTGATTTGTCCAGTTGCTGTGCCGCCTGCATTGCTGGTGCTGGAGGCCATCGCTGCGACGGCCCCGGTACTGGCCGACCAGTTTACCTGCTGCCCGGACACAGGGGTCCCGTTGTTCAGCACCTCGGCCTGCGGGGCCCAGAGAAAAGAGGCATCGGCAGCGATGTACAGATTGGGCGTAAGTGCGGCGATGACCGGCGTTCCACTGCCGGTAAATTCCGTCATGACGCTTGCGTCATCGCTGAGAGAGGCCGTTACCTGCGCAGAGGAGAGGGTATTTGCCGCTACGTTGATGGAAGCCAGCCCATCTCCGCCTGAAAGCACCGAACAGACAGGCTGACCACAACCGAGCACCGCCGCGCCGTTTGTCACTGAAAACGTTACGATAACGCCGGCGGCGGGCGTCTGGCCGTCGGCCGCCAGCGCCTTTACCGTAAACGGTGTCCAGACGCCAAGGCCTACCGGGCCGTAGGGTGCTGTGACAATTCCCAGGGCATCTCCGCCGAGTGCGTCATAGCTCAGGCCGTCCTGGATCGCAGTCACACCCAGCGTCTGCGGGTCGCTTACGGTGAGCAGGACCACACCTGTTTTCCCGTTGGCGGGAGGGGCGATCGCCGTGATTTCAGTGGGTGTAACTCCAGTGACCACAGCGCGGACCCCATTGACGGTGACGACGGCATTGGGGCGGAAGCCGACACCGCGAATCGTAATGGGACCGCCCGCCAAAGAGATACGGGTCGGGGTGACTGAATCTGCATAGAGCAGGCGGGCGTGGTAAAGATAATCCGGACGCCCATCACCGCGTGCATCTGCTATCCCCAGACGGAGATGACCGGGGGCCACGGTGGCCACCGAGAGCGTCGTCAGCCCGGTTTGTGCTCCGTTGAATGCCTGTGATGTACCGCTGACGGGAGCAGACCCCGGGGCATCCGAGCCATTCCACGCACCCAATACGACCTGCGCTTTGTTCAGGGTGGGCCTTCCGTCTTCGTCGAGCGCCTGGGCCTCCACCGTCAGCTCACGGTAGGGACGCACCGGCCAGTCAAACCATGCGGTATGGCCATATCCAGTGATGCGGCCGGTCCATTCTCCACTTGGCGGTATCCGCGCCGGGGCCGTCTCCGTGCCGTCGTCTCCGCTGTACTGCTGGTTGGCAGAGTCCTGAATCACAATGTCTTCCACAGTTTGGGTCCCCGCGGTCAGGCCATGGAGCAGGATGACCGGCATTGTGCCAGAGGGAGTCACCTGGCCCTTTTGATACGGACCCACAGAGTTGTTGGCAGCATACAGCGGATTGATTGCTTCAAAGCTGAGTTGATAATCTGCAATGTTTGTGCCCGCCGGCAGAGGGACCCCGCTCAGATCAAACCAGCCCTCCAGAGAGGCATCATCGCTGCCGTACTCATTGACCGGATCTCCCTGCGTATCCACAGCGCCATTCACCGGGTTTGGGGCATTGCCCTGGAAGAACGCACCACTGACTGCGGTGACGGTATAACGAACATCGGGGAGATTGGTCCCTGGCAGGACAGGACGCAGGACCACATTCACGCCCTGCATTCCTTGTCCATTGCGGAAATGGATGGTGCCCTGGAGGGAAATGGTTGCAGGTGCTGTCAGGACCTTTCCGGGGAAACTGCTGATGTTTGCCGCCGTTACCGGATACAGCCGGTTCAGTGCGGCGATGTCGTCATAGCGCAGGGCGCTCAAGTCGGGCGAGCAGAAAGCACTGGAAAACTGGCAGAGATACTCAACCGGATGCATGATGGGCCATCCGGCCAGGTCGTCGGACGTGATGTTGTGGCTGGCGAAGTCTTCTTCATTGGCCTGGGACCAGTCCAGCCCGAGAATGCGACCAAAGCCACGCATGATTTGGTATTGCATGACGGCCAGTTGTCCACGATTGCCCGCGCAGAGGCCATTGAGCACCATCAGCGCGTGCCGGATCGTGGCATCTGTACCGAGATTGTCTACAAGCGTGATCACGCCATTGTCGCGGCAGTCAGAAGGATCGCTGGCTCCCGGTCCAAGCAGTGTATTGATGACGGCCCCGTCCGCATCAAAGACAATCGCTACAGGTTTGCCGGTTGCGGTGGACTGTATGTCTGCCGGCATCTGAAGGGCGCCGTCAGAATTGAGAAAAACATTGCTGCCGTTCACGTCTTCGTCCAGCAGTCCGCCCGGCGAAAGGTTGACCGCGGCTGTGGCCACCTGGTTCCATGCAGACGCGGCTGCGGCCACCATGGCGGCCGCCTGCCCGGAGTCTGTGGACGGGCTTAAATCTCCCCGATCAAGGTAGTAGGAAACGGCCCCGTTTTTCCAGACGACAGGCCGTCCTTTGACTGAAGGATCAAAATAGCCCGAGCCTGCGACCCAGCGCGGGCCTCCGCAGAAGGCGGCCTGTGGGGCCAGAAACAGGGCACAGACGGCAAGGCTTGGCAGGGACCGACGGAACATGCTTCCATTCCGCCACAGGGAGGCAGAGACTTGAGGAGAAAAGTGCGCGCTCCGTGGTCTAGGTTTTCACTTTGGGACTGTGCCTTCATCTGTTCCCAAAATGAAAACAAAATCGTGATTTTCCTTTGACAACCGGTCGTCTTGTCAGATTTCCGGAAAGAAATCAAAGAAGGCGTCCAAACTCTGCCGCAGTTGCGCCTCAATCTGCTCGCGCGTGCCTTCAAGGACGTGCATGGTCACCCGCGCGGTGTTGCCATTTTTCAGTTGGATCGGGGCCTCGCCCACTTCCGCAATTTCGTCGGCGGGCAAGAGCCGCAAGCCGTACACAAGGGTCAGATGAGCCATACAGCTATCTTAGCCGGGCATCCGGCATCTTTCTGTGCACTGGTGCATCTACCATCTACCCGCTCTGGATGGAGCAGGTACAATCGAAATTTGACTGCCACTATGTCTGACAATATTCGCGATACCGTCATTCTTGGTTCCGGCTGCTCCGGACTCACGGCCGCCATCTACACGGCGCGCGCCAACCTGAAACCGCTCGTGCTGGAGGGCCACGAACCTGGAGGGCAGCTCTCGATCACCACGCTGGTGGAGAATTTCCCCGGGTTCCCCGAAGGCATCCAGGGGCCGCAACTGATTGAAAACATGAAACAGCAGGCGGCCCGCTTCGGCGCTGAGTTCCGCATGGCACACCTGGTTTCTGCCGACCTTTCCAGGCGGCCCTTTGCGCTGAACATCGGCAGTGAGACCCTGCACACGCGTACGCTGATCATCGCGAGCGGTGCCTCGGCGCGCTGGTTGGGGCTGCCTTCAGAGCAGGCCCTGATCGGGCACGGTGTCAGCTCCTGCGCCACCTGTGACGGCTTCTTTTTTTCAGGAAAAGAGATTGCTGTCATCGGCGGGGGCGATTCGGCGATGGAAGAGGCGCTTTTCCTGACGCGCTTTGCCACCAAGGTCTATCTCATTCACCGTCGTGACCACTTCCGCGCCTCGCGCATTATGCTGGACCGTGCCATGGCGCATCCCAAGATCCAGCTCGTCACCAATACGGTGGTGGAAGAGGTCCTTGGCGTTGAAGAAAAAGAGGTGAAAGGGCTGCGCCTACGCAACACGGCCACGGGCCAGGAAAGCATTCTGCATGTGAGCGGAATGTTTCTCGGCATCGGACATGAACCAAACGCAAAGATGTTTGCCGGGCAGCTTGATCTGGATGAAGACGGCTACATCAAAACACAGAATTACGTTTTGACCCGTGTCCCCGGCGTCTATGCCTGCGGAGACGTCCAGGACCGCCGCTACCGTCAGGCCATAACCGCTGCCGGGACCGGCTGCATGGCTGCGTTAGAGGTGGAAAAGTATCTGGAAGAGCACGGCAGATAAGGCCGGGCCTGCCCTCCAGTCCGCAGCGTAAGCAGGAGAAACAGAGGGGGACCATCACTCAGAAACTCTGCTGAGTACCACAAGATAGACATCGTTCGTGCGCATGGGAAAATCTGCGGTATAGCTGCCGTCAGTAACTGTGATAAGGTCCTCCATGACAGGGGCGCCGCTGTCCTTCTCTTTGAGGAAACGCACCTGCGCCGGAGTCAGCTGAGACGGTGCACCCAGCGCCAGATAATCGCTGTACGCATCGTTCATGCCATACCCGATGCGATAGATCTGGCGCGCGTAGCGGCCATCCGGCAGGTGCTGGAGCACAAGATGCACCGTGCCCTTGTCGCGCGCGGGTAACCCTTTTTTGTAATAGGTCTGATCATTCTCGCCTTGTGGGGGGACCTCGGGCGAGTAGTCCCAGAAGAGAGCCTGCACTTGTTTGTCGCCAGACTTGGTTACCCAGGACTGCGGGTCAGTGTCGGAGACGTCTTCATCGCCGAGGCGCGCCAGATATTCATAGGCATAAAAGGACGGCTTGTGGATTCCCTGATCGTTGATTAGGCCGAAACCGCCGTGAAAGGGGGTGAAGCGCGGCCCGGCCTCTTCAAAAATATCCGTGAAGGTCCAGTAGGACATGGAATCCACGTAAGGCGAGGCACGTTTGATTTTGTCCAGGATAAAACTGGCCTGATGATACTGGTCATGTATCGGGTCGCTGGGCGTATAGGCTGAACTCCATTCCGTAAAGTGCAGCTGCAGCTTCGGCAGTGGGGAGTGTTGCAACAGCTCACGTGATTCCTGCATGCGCCCACTGACTGCGTCCGGCGAAGGATCGAGCACTGTGCCTGCATTCCCGTTCTCATCGAGATAGCCCTGCTTTACGCCATAGGCGTGCGAAGAAACAAAATCGATGGGGACATGATTGGCTGCACAATACTTCACCAGTTCCTGCTCATAGCGGAAGGGCATGGCCGAGGCGGGTCCGCCTACGCGACAGCTGGGACACTCGGCCTTGATGGCCTCAGCCGTGGTCTTGTAGAGGCTTAGATATTGTTCAAGTGTGCCGTGGAAGAAGCCGGTCAGGTCGGGCTCATTCCAAATTTCGTAGTACCAGGTCTGGATCTCGTTCTCGCCATAGCGTTCACGCCAGTGTGCTACGAGGGCGCGGATCAATGCGGCCCACCGTACCGGGTCTTTGGGTGGGGTTGTATTGCCTTTCCACCAGAAGATGGTTTCAGGGCCGCTGGCCAGCTTGGAGGGAGTAAAGCCGATCTCGACAAAGGGCCGGATCTTCAGCCGCAGCAGCGCATCGTAAAGCGCGTCAATGTACTGAAAGTTGTACATTGGACGGCCATCCTTGTCTTCCGAATAGACGCCCATGTCATCGCAGAGCAGCCCGTGCATCCGGATGTAGCGAAACCCGATGTTCTGCTGCACGTCGGCCAGTTGCTCCTGCCAGTCTGCGCGCAGCCCTTCATTTGCGCGTCCGGCGCCGACGACCATGAGCGGCACTTTTGTATGTGGGCCCGTGATATGGGACAAATCTGCGGTAATTTCGCGCTGGGCCAAGGCGCCAGGAAGAAAACCAGCCAGAACGATCGAGGAGAGAACACAACGCAGCTTGCGCACTCATGCTCCAGAAAAACGATTTATGAAGTGATGATAGTACATCCATGCTCGGGGCGGAGCGGGCGCGGACACGGCGGCCCGTCCTTCTGGGCAGGCAATTTGACTTCGGGCCAGGAAGGATGGGCCTGCACAGCGCGTTTACTCTTCGGCCTCCTCCTGCGGTCTTTTGGCATTCGCGATGATCTTGTCCGCAAGCGGTTGCGGCACGATGTCGTAGTGGTCCATTTCCATATGGAAGGTGCCCTGCCCCTGGGTCATGGAAGTCAGACTCTGGCCGTAGGTCAACATCTCTGCCATCGGCACTTCGGCGCGGATCACGGTTGTGGGGCCTCGGCCTTCCATTCCCTGCACGCGGCCGCGCCGCTGGTTCAGGTCGCCCATGAGGGTACCTGCGCAGGATTCTGGTGCCTCAATTTCCACGCGCATGATCGGCTCCAGCAGCACGGGCTTTGCCTGCTCCATGCATTTGCGGAAGGCAAGTCTTCCGGCCAGCTTGAAGGAGAGTTCGTTGGAGTCCACTTCGTGATAGCTGCCATCGCAGAGCGTCACCTTGAAGTCCACCACGGGATAGCCTGCCAAATATCCGCGCGCAGCTGCCTCCTGGATCCCCTTTTCTACGGCCGGGATAAACTGACGCGGAATGGCCCCGCCGAAGATGTCATTGACAAATTCAAATCCGGCACCGCGGGGCAGCGGCTCCATCCGGATTTTGCAATCACCATACTGGCCATGGCCGCCGGTTTGTTTCTTGTGTCGTCCCTGTGCCTCGGCGCGTCCGCGGATGGTCTCTCGATACGGCACCTTGGGAGACTTCAGTGTCACCTCCGTGTGGTAACGCTTGCGTAGTTTGGAAACCAGCGCTTCGATATGTGGTTGTCCGGCCCCGGCAATCAAAAACTCGCTCGTTTGCGGATCACGGTAGAAGCGCACCAGAAGGTCCTCTTCCATCAGCTTGTGCATGGCGGGTGCGAGTTTGTCTTCATCGGCGCGTGTTTTCGGCTCAATGGCGTAGGTCATGGCTGGTTCGGGCAGGCCTACCGGATCCAGAAAAATTTCGTGTCCTTTTTCTCCCAGAGTGTCTCCGGTGAAAGTGTCTTTCAGCTTGGCCACGGCGCCCAGGTCGCCGGCGTGCAGTTCCCCTACGGGAACAAGCGTGCGTCCCTGCATGATGGAAAGGTGCGAAAACTTTTCCGTCCCCTTGCGTGAATAGTTCATGACAACCGCATCGTTCCTGAGGTGTCCGGAGAAGACCTTGAAGAAGGAAATGCGGCCTGCAAAGGGATCGCTCATGGTCTTGTAGATATAGAGTGCCAGTGGCTCATCATCCTTCATGTGCCGCATCACAATTTCCGGATTATTCTCGCTCACGCTTCCATTCCCGTGCGCAGCCACGGCCTGCAGGACGGCGCGCGCGGCCACCGGCTCGCGCTCAATCGGGGCGGGCGCATAGACCTTCAGGAAATCCAGCAGATGGTCTGTAGCAACGTTCGTTCCTCCGCTGGCAAAGAGTACGGGGAAGATGCGGTCTTCGCGAATGGCCTCGTGCAGTGCGGTAATCAGGTGCTGTTCAGGAATCGTGCCCTCGGCAAAGAACTCTTCCATCAATTCATCTTTGCCCTCGGCCACCAGTTCCACCAGGGCCTCGTGTGCCTTCTGTGCTTGCTGTGCCATGGTGGGCGGAATGTCGGCAATCCTGCCGTGTCCGTCGCCGTTTGGCTGATAGAGAAATGCCTCCATGGTTACCAGGTCTACAATTCCGCGAAATCCTTCAGAGTCCACAACAGGCAGTTGCACAGGAACAAGATGTCGTCCATAGCGTTCGCGCATGGCTTCAAGTGACTTCTGCCACTCGGCACGCGGATGGTCCATCTGGTTGATCACAGCCACACGCGGAAGATTGAATTCATCGGCATAGCTCCATACGCGGTCCGTGATGGCCTCAGGACCATTGGCCGCATTCACCACGACGAGCGCTGATTCCACAGGAAGCATGGCGCACCGCGCTTCATGCACAAACATATGAAAACCAGGAGTATCTATAAAGTTGATCTTCACGCCACTCCACTCGGCAAAGGCCACGGCATTCAGCATGGTGGTGCCACGGGCGGCTTCTTCTTCGTCATAAGCAGTTACGGGTTCCGGAGAGGACGTCATATTTGCGGCATGCAGCAGAGCGGAGACGAGCGTGGTCTTTCCGCTGTGCGCATGCCCCACTACAGCTACGTTGCGGATCTCACTTCCCGAATAGGTCTTCATAAGCAGACTCCTTGTATTGAAAGGCTGAGGGCGATGTACTGGAAAAGTGCATGATGATGTGTCCGCGGCGATGCGCGGGAGTGGATGAGGCAGGGACATGCTGTTGGCGTCGTGAAAGGCGTCAGAGGACCGTATCTGCCGTCCATGATGTCCATAGGCCAGCAGGCGTCCGGAAAAACCGGGCGTCTTCAGAGATTGACGATGCTATCACAGGGCCCGGTTGACAGTGTAGTCGGACTGACCCGGATGGCGATTTCTGTGCCGTAGGAACAGAAAAAAGCTTTGTCTTTCTGTGCATTCTTCCTGACGAAGGGTCTGCATGGGATCCACGCGCGATGCACGAAAGGCAGGGAAATAGCAGGCAAACATCGTCACAACCAAAAAGAGGAGATAAGGGAGGGCCAGAGTCATCGGGTCGTGCAGCGAAGTATGAAAGAGGGTACTGCGAATGATTTTTACGCCGAAGAAAGACCCAATGTAGTCCAATCTGGAGTGCAGCATATCCATGTGGCTGCATAACAAACCAAGGACCAAGCAACCACTGAAATTCTATCGCGGTCAGAACCGCAGATATGCCCCGATCATTGGCTCTGCGGTGTGCATGAATGCGCCAGTAGACGAGAAGGCGTGCGTCAGGTCAGGGGCATGATACAGGTTCCCGCGATACTGAAAGCGCAGCCCAAGGTGCGGGACCACGGTCCAGTCCACACCTGCTCCATAGACAAAGACCGGTTTGGTCTCGCTCCGGCTGTCCGGCTGGTCTCCATCGGGGCGGAAGAAGACCAGGCCGCCGCCAGCCAGCACAAACGGTTTGAGCATGAGGACAGGAAACGACACGATCCAGTCTGCACCCACCTGGTGTGCGCTGGCCCGGATGCTTTCAATGTCGTTATAGTTCTGGGTGGCGCGGTTCCAGGAGTAGTTCAGCTCGTATCCGACCAGCGGATTGGAGATGTGGCGCAGTTCCAGCAAAAAGCCTGCTGCATTGGAAGGGCTTTGCACAGTCCCATTGCCTTCTGACGTTCCGCTGAAGGCCCCATAACCGCTCACGGCGACGTCGGTCTGGGCATGGGCTGGGACCCCTGAAAAGCCCAGGGCTAAGATTGCGCCGAAAACGAAGAAAAAGGAGCGAAAAAGCAGCACAAATGGCCTCATAGTGTTTACTATGACGCACATTTTTATGGAAAAGCAGTATCGAAGAAGGTTACACCCACTCTGAGTGCCGGAATGCCGAGGCAGCGCTCGCGGAGGCCGGGAATCTCTGAAAGATGGCACTTCCAGCTAAACTGAGAGAAATGCGCGTCCTCCTCGTCCTTTTTGCCCTTGTCGGAATCACTGTTTCCACGCTGGCGCTCCGCGTCCACTATTCGACAGACGTCCAGCCATGCGACATCAATGCGCACTGGGACTGTGGGATTGTCAACCACAGCCGCTATTCGGTCGTGCACGGTGTCCCGGTGGCGGCCTTCGGCATGGCCGGATATGCGGTCATCGCGCTTCTTGCGCTGATGCGCCGTTACGGGCTTGCGCTGGCAGCGGCAATTGTCGGGCTGGCTTACTCGTTGCATCTGACCAGCATCGAGGCGCGGGTCCTTCAGGTGTGGTGTCTTTACTGCGTGATCTCACAGATCATCATCGCTGTGATTACGCTGCTGGCGGTCCTGGCGGTCTTCCGGCACCGTTCCGTTCGCGGCTGATCATGCAGGCTGCATGCGTGAGATGCGCAGGCGCTCAATCAAACGGTCGGTGGAGGAGAGCACTTCAAAGCGAAGACCTTCTTCTTCGACCACCTCACCCGCCAAAGGAATCCGGCCTGCGATTTCGCTGACCAGACCGCCTACAGTGGTGGCCTCATAGCCCTCGGGCACCGCCCAATCGTCTCCAAAAAGCTCCTTGATGCGCGCAAGCTCCAGGCTGCCGGGGACCAGCCAGGAGCCATCAGGCTCACGTCTTGGAGACTCAAGCTCATCGGTTTCATGTTCATCGGCAATCGAGCCGACAATCTCCTCAAGCAAGTCTTCGATGGTCACCAGTCCGGCGACGCCGCCATACTCATCAATCACGATGCGCATGTGCTGCTTTTCCCGCTGCATTTCGCGCAGCAGCTCATTGACTTTCTTGGTTTCCGGCACAAATGCGGCCGGGCGCTGGATGCTGGCGACCGTGCGTACACGCGCCACCTCGTCCGGGATGCGAAGCAGGTCGTGCGCAAAAGCGATGCCGGTAATCTGATCGAGCGAGCCATCATATACCGGCACACGCGAGACCGGGTGCTGCTCAATCAGGTTCAACAGCTCTTCCAGCGTGGATTTGGCAGAGATGGCAATCATCTCGGGGCGGGGCGTCATGACCTCCCGCACGACTTTGTCGCCAAATTCGACGGCCGAGCGGACCAGATCGCGGTCGCTTTCCTCAAGGATCCCCTCTTCTTCCCCGGCCTCAATCAATGCATCGACGGCCTCGGAAGCGGCGTCTTCCTCTGGTTGTTTGGGGGCCTCGGCCAGGGCCGCAATCGAAGAAAGAAAGCCCATAAAGAACGTTACCGGCAGCACAAGATAAAACAAAAGCCGCAAGAGCCAACGGAGGCGGCCTACCCACAGTCCACGCGTGCGCACAAACAGCACGTAGGGGACCAGGCGGTTGAACAGAACAATGACCAGCACCACGCCCAGGACCGCCTGGGCAACTTCAGGAAATGTAACCTTGTCGGCGGCGGAATTGCGCTCAAACAACAGCATTCCGAAGAGAAGCGTCAGGCAGGCAAGCGAAAGCTGGGAGAGCACTGCGGCTGAGATGGCCAGATGGTCGCGGCTCAGCCCGATCTTCGGTTCCACCAGTTCCTCCCACGCATCCAGGTTTTCCTGAAATTCGCGGGTCAGGAACTTTCCCATCTCCGAGTAGATGCGGTCTACATATGAGACCAGGGCCAGCACGAACAGCAAGACAGGGACCAGAATGGCGGCCGCGATGTTCATTGCGCGCCTCCATCCCTTTTGCGGGTGGACTTGTTCCCGACACGGCTTCTCTGGATGAGGCCGGCAGGAAGGCCAAGCTGTTTTCGCAAAGCAGCTTCTTTTCTGGCCATCTGTCCGCGATCGGATTCGTGGTCGTATCCGGCGAGGTGTAACACGCCGTGCAGCAGCAAGACCTTCAGCTCTGTAAGCAGAGGATGGCGCTGCTCTTCAGCCTGTCTCCGGGCGGTGTCCAAAGAGATGGCCAGATCGCCAGCAATTCCCGCGCCCGCATGCGAAGTCTCTGCCGGAAAGGACAAAACATCCGTGGCCTTGTCTTTTTTGCGGAAGTCGCGGTTCAGTGCGCGGATGCCATTATCGGTTGTAAGCAGGACGGACACTTCTCCACGAAGACCGGCAGCAGACAGTGCACTGCGCAGAAAGCTACGCAATTCGCGCATCTTGAGCGCGCTCCGGTTCTGTGGAGTGTCGGCGTCAGGCCCAATCAGGATCATGCAGAATGAGGAGGGCCCAGAACCCTCCTCAAGCCAATTATCGCAAATTACTGCGGTTTCAGTGATGGTTGCGGTGTGTCGCCCTCAGGCATTCCCAGGGGCAGCTCCTGCTGGGAGCGTCCGAAGCTGTCATAGGCGCGGATGATGCGCTGCACCAGATGGTGACGGACAACGTCGCCGTCCTCAAAATGGACGAAGCGAATTCCGTCCACCCCTTCCAACACGTTGAGGGCTTCAATCAGGCCGGATTTGCGGGGGTTGGGAAGGTCAATCTGAGTGACGTCCCCGGTGATGACGGCCTTTGCATTGTTGCCCAGCCGGGTCAAGAACATCTTCATCTGCTCGCTGGTCGTGTTCTGTGCTTCATCCATAATGATGAAGGCATCATTGAGCGTGCGACCGCGCATAAAAGCCAGCGGCGCCACTTCGATAACGTTGCGTTCGAGCATCTTGTCCACCCGCTCTGGTTCCAGAAGATCATAGAGCGCGTCATAAAGCGGGCGCAGGTAAGGGTCCACCTTCTCCTGTAAACTTCCGGGAAGGAAGCCGAGCCTTTCACCCGCTTCCACGGCTGGACGCACCAGTACGATCCGGCTGACTTTCTTGGCCAGAAGCGATGATGCCGCCATGGCCACCGCCAGGTAGGTTTTTCCCGTACCTGCCGGCCCGATGCCGAAGACCATGTCTGCCTGCTCGATGGCTTCCACATAGAGCCGCTGGTTCAACGAGCGCGGCTGCACCATGCGCTTGATGCCGGTGGAGCGCTGTCGGCCGCTTTCCACCAGGCCGCGCAGCGTCACCGAAGGGTCGGCCACGACCAGACGGAGCATTCCGTTCAGTTCGCCGTTGTGCAGATGAATGCCATTCCGGCGCAGGTATTCATAATCGGAGAAGATGCGCTCCACACGGGCCAGGCCATCCTGCGGCCCTTCCACCTGTACGGCATCAGACTTTAGGTCAATCCGCACATTCAGGCCATCTTCCATCAGTCTCAGGTTTTCATCGCGGGTCCCAAAAAGGGGCTCGAGGTTGGGCGTGATTTCGAGCGCTTTTTTCATCAAGCGGAGAAACGACCTCCTGCGACCTTGCCACCGGTCGGCACGGCTGAAGTAAGTTGTGTGGTTGGTAAAACACGGAACAAGCGGAAGAGGACCACATTTGTTGGATGCGGCCGCGGGAGCTTCGGATTGGCGAGTTGCACCAAAATTCAGCTCTTGATGCGCTCAGAGTAGCCCTGCTCCGGGGCCACGTCAATACTGCGCGGACAAATTTTTTTAGAAATGTGCCGGATGCGGCCTGTGGGGGCCGGATGGGGAGATTGCAGGGTTCCTGATGCCATCGGTTTTAAAGTGGTTTCATAAAACTTGAGTAGAATCTACCATCGCAAAGGTCTTTGTGGCTCGTTTACACTGATGGTCAAGCATGGCAGAACGCCTCTATTACAACGATCCGTTTCTGCGCAAGTTTGCTGCAAGAGTCACGGAAATCCATGAGCTTTCCCGTGTTGAAGGCCAGTCTGTGTGGCAAATCGCCCTGGACCGCACAGCCTTTTACCCCACCAGCGGTGGGCAACCCCACGATCTTGGCTTTTTGACCGCGCATTCGCGCAGCGGGGTGATGCTGGAAGTCCCAATCATCGCAGTCGAAGAAGACGAACACGGAGTGGTGTGGCACCATGTGCTCAAGCCGCTGCTAAAGGAAACGGAAGTCACCGGAGAAATTGACTGGACCCGCCGTTTTGATCACATGCAGCAGCATTCCGGGCAACACCTGCTTTCTGCAGTCTTTCTACGCGAGCTGGGTGCGCCCACGGTCTCCTTCCATTTAGGGGAAAGCGTCTCGACGATTGATTTGGGTGTGGAATCGCTGGCCAGCCACAGTATGGAGCGGGTCGAGCGCATCGCCAATGAAATTGTTGCAGAGGACCGCGCAATTACGATACGCAGCGTGGCCCGCAAAGAGGCAGAAGCGCTGCTGGCCGCAGGACAGTTACGAAAACTGCCCGAGCGTGAAGGGGAAATCCGGCTGATTGAAATTGCGGACTATGACCTGAATGCCTGCGGCGGCACCCATGTCCGGTCCACAGGGCAGATTGGAGGGTTGCTCCTCCGCGGGATTGAGCGCGCGCGGCAGGGTGTGCGTGTGGAATTTGTGTGCGGTATGCGGGCGGTCACGGCTGCGCGGGCCGATTATGGGACGATGACGCGAAGCGCCGCCCTGCTCTCAACGCCGCGAACAGAGGTGCCCGCAGCCATTGAGAAGCTGCTGGGTGAAGTGAAAGCCGCAGCCAAAATCAGGCAGAAGCTTTATGAAGAGCTGGCCAATTATCACACCGCGCGTCTGTTGGTAGAAGTCTGGGCCAAGGACGGTCTGCGCGTGGTGCGGCGCAATCTTCCCGACCGCGATGCGGATTACGTCAAGTTGCTGGCCGTGCGTCTGACCGCGGCTGCTCCGCACACGGTGGCGGTGCTGGCTTCCACACTTGAGGAGCCTGCCTTTGTGGTGGTGGCGCACAGCGGAGACCTGGATTTTCACGCCGGGCAGGTGCTGAAAGATTCTCTTGCGAGGATGGGACAACGGGGAGGTGGTTCCCCGACACTCGCCCAGGGAAGGCTCCCGCAGGAACATCTACCGTCTTTCTTTGATTCTCTGGAGTCCACCATTCGGGAGATGACAACAGTCGCGTCCAGGGACATGGCCTGAGCTGCCATGGTTTTCAAGCCGTGTGTTCCTGCAGCAGCTTTGCGAATCAGAAGGGCGCTGCTACACTAAGTAAAGCAGTTTCCCGCCTCATTCGGGGCCATAGCTCAGCTGGGAGAGCGCCTCGTTCGCAACGAGGAGGTCGGCGGTTCGATCCCGCCTGGCTCCACCAAAAGCCCTCAGAAAGCACAGCCGATTGTGTAGCATGATGCCATGCTCTCACGCCGCAAGTTCTTTCAACTTTCGTCGGACGCTACCGTCGTAGGGCTGAACCTTTCTTCGTGGGCAGAACCATCGCGTCCTGTTCCACCAGCCATTGCATCCCTGCCAGACCTATCTTCCCAGGCAAGGCCCTTTACAAAGGAGGAGCGTCTGGCGCGGGTGGAGCGCGCCAAAGAGCTGATGGGCGTCCACAAGATGGACGCGATCCTGCTGGCCAATCATTCCGCTTCAGCAGAGTATTTTGCCAATGTGAGACTGGATGGAAGCGAGCGGCTGTGGGCACTGGCGATGCCCGCGAAAGGCAGACCTTTTCTCGTATGTCCGGCATTTGAGGAAGACCGTGCCCGGGAAATCCTTGCTGCGGGGCCCTTCGGCAGGAAAGCTGAAATTCTGACCTGGCAGGAAGACGAAGACCCGTTCGCTTTGACGGTGCAGGGCCTTCGCGACCGTGGCGCCACCGGCGTCATCGGGCTGGATGAGAACATGAAATTTATCTTCGCCAGCAGCCTTCAGAAGGCCGGTCCTCAGATGCAGTGGACCAGTGCGGTGCCCGTGACTGCCGGATGCCGCATGATCAAGAGCCAGCATGAACTGGAGTGTATGCGGCTGGCGTGCCGGGCGACGCTGCTGGTGTATCGCGCGGTGTATCAATCGCTTCAGCCCGGAATGACGACGCGCGATGTGGAAAAGCTGATTGAGATGGCCTACCAGCGAGTGGGCTTCCGGGGTGAGGCCAGCCTGAATCTTGGCGAGTATACGGCGCTGCCGCACGGATCCGAGGAGGTCCAGACCATCCGCGAAGGGACCATTCTGATGCTGGACGATGGATGCATGGTCGAAGGCTACTGGTCAGACATCACGCGGACCTTTGTACTGGGCAAGCCCACCGACAAGATGTTGCGCATTTTTGAGATTGTGCACAGTGCGCAATCGACCGCACTCGCCACCGCGAAGCCCGGCGTGCCCGCTGCCGAGGTGGACGCCGCGGCGCGCAAAGTCATTGTGGATGCGGGATATGGACCCGGGTTCAAATCCTTCACCCACCGTTTAGGACATGGCATCGGACTGGAGATGCATGAGTGGCCTTACTTTGTGAAAAACAATATGTTCGGATGGGAACGGGAGCCAATGCTGCAGCCGGGCATGGTTTTGTCAGACGAGCCGGGCATCTATCTTCCCGGCGAGTTTGGCATACGTCTGGAAGATGATCTGCATGTTACCGAAAATGGGGCGGAACTGCTGACACCGCAAAGTCCGTCCCTCCAGGACCCGTTTGGCGGATTTGCTGGGTAAGGTCAGCTTACCTCGACCTGCTCAAATCCGAGCCCCAGAAGCATCGTGGTCAGGGTGGCAGCGGCATTTTTTCTGGCTGTTTGCAGAATGCCGTCATCCAGGGCCGCCTGCTGCAGGTCCTGCTGGGCCTTGGCCCGGACTTCGCCTTCGAGGTTGGGGTCCGCTGCGACAAAGAGACCGGTTTCTCTGGAATAGACCCGGGTGCGGGAGTTGTCCAGCGTTGTGGTAAAGACCTCCGGTTGCGGCAGATGGACCTGGATGGTGTGTCCGTGGACCTGCACATCGCCGGGTGACAAATGGCTAAGATCTATTCCGGCGATGACTTGCCCATGTACGATCAGCAACAGCTTGTCTCCGGCCAGAAAGTCAGGCAGGTAGGGGCTTTGGCGCGAGCCTTCGACGACCTTGTCCATGGTGTAGACCACGGTCTCAAGCCGCTGCAATTGCTGGATTTTACTGACCACTGTGGGAAGGGAGCTTTCCAGCGAAAGGCTGCGACCGGTGATTTTTGCCGCCACCTCATTCCAGATGCCCCGTGTCGCATTGCGGACAAAAAAGGCGAGCACGCCGGCCCCAACCAGCACACCGAGAAGCAGCGTGAAGAAAATCCTGCCGGCTGAAGTGCGTTGGGGCCTTTCCTCTGTCGTGTGAATCGGATGGGTCATTCCAGTACTCGTTACTGCACAACCGCGGACTGCTGCATTGCTAGAAGATTAGATGCCTGCTTGCGGTCTGTCCGGTTCTGGTAACTGGCTTTTACAAACGCGCTGAACAGCGGATGCGGCTCCAGCGGCTTGGATTTAAATTCCGGATGGAACTGGCAGCCCAGAAAGAACGGATGGTCCGGAATCTCAACAATCTCCACGTATGTCGCATCGGGAGTGGTGCCGGTGATGCGCAGGCCGCCTCCGGTGAGCAGCGCTTCGTATTCACGGTTGAATTCATAGCGATGGCGGTGCCGCTCGCTGATTTCTGTGGAACCGTAAGCCCGGTATGCGAGAGAATCCGGCTGCAGGATGCAGGTCCAGGCCCCCAGGCGCATGGTGCCGCCCATTTCTTCGACACCGATTAATTCGCGCAGCTTGTAGATGACGCGATGGGGTGTAGCCGGGTCGAACTCACTGGAGTTGGCCTCAGACAGTCCGCAGACGTTGCGGGCAAACTCAATGCAGGCGGTCTGCATGCCCAGGCAGATGCCAAAGTACGGGACCTTTTTCTCGCGCGCGTAGCGGATTGCATTCAACATGCCTTCAATGCCGCGCTTGCCAAAGCCACCGGGAACAAGGATGCCATCGAACCCTTTCAGTTGCTCTTCGTAGTTCGGGGCTTCGAGTCCTTCGGCCTCAATCCAGGTGACGCGCAGCTTCAGGTTATATGCGAGGGAGCCGTGGACAAGCGCTTCTTTGAGCGACTTGTAGCTGTCTTCGTACTCGACATATTTGCCGACGATGGCAACGGAGACTTCATCCTGCGGGTTGTAACAGCGATGGACCAGGTCTTTCCAGCGCGTCAGGTCTGGCTCGCGCGTTTCCATGTGCAGGTATTTGAGCGCCAGCGCGTCCACGCCTTCCTGCGCGAAACAGAGAGGCACTTCGTAGATGGAGTCCACGTCTTTTGCCGTAATGACGGCCTGCTCTTCCAGATTGCAGAAGAGCGCAATCTTGCTCTTGATTTCGCGAGAGAGGAAGCGGTCGCTGCGGCAGAGCAGAATGTCCGGTTGAATGCCGATGGAGAGCATCTCCTTCACAGAGTGCTGCGTGGGCTTGGTCTTCAGCTCCTGCGCCGCGCTGATCCAGGGGACGAGCGTGACATGGACAAAAACGGTGTTCTCGCGGCCCAGCTCCTGCCGCATCTGACGGATGGCTTCAAGAAAAGGCAGCGATTCGATGTCGCCGACTGTGCCGCCAATTTCGACCAGGGCTACATCGCAGTCTGCTGCGACCTTGCGCATCGCGTTTTTGATTTCGTTGGTGACGTGCGGGATGACCTGCACGGTCTTGCCTAGATAGTCACCGCGGCGCTCTTTGGTGATGATCTGCTCGTAAATGCGGCCGGTGGTGAGATTATTGTCCCGGCTGAGTTTTGCATGGGTGAAGCGCTCATAGTGTCCGAGGTCGAGGTCGGTCTCGGCGCCGTCATCGGTGACGAAGACCTCGCCGTGCTGGAAAGGGGACATGGTTCCCGGGTCCACATTGAGGTAGGGGTCAAACTTCATTAGATTGACCTTAAGACCTCGGGCTTCCAGCAGGCAGCCGATGGAGGCGGCCGCCAGGCCCTTTCCTAAACTGGACACAACTCCGCCGGTCACAAAGATGTACTTTGCGGACATCGCTGCTTCACCTTTTTCCTGTTGTATTGATTGGCGTACCAGGTAGGCACGATTGATTTTACCGTGATTTGAAAGAGAATGAAAGCATGATTCCGGATGCTGCTGTGACTCAGTGGGAGCTGCTGGCGTCTAAAACCTCAGCATGAAGCGACTTGCCTCCATTTTGCTTGGATTTCTGCTTGCCCTGGGGGTGCCTCTGCACAGCGAGGGGGCCAACAAGCGCCTCATCCTGAAAGATGGTTCTTATCAGGTTGTGACCGATTATCAGATTGTGGGCGACCGTGTCCGCTACAAAAGCGCAGAGCGCGGAGGCGAATGGGAAGAGGTCCCAACCAATCTTGTCGACTGGGCGGCCACAGAGAAGTGGAACAAAGAGCATGCTCCTGGGGCGCTGGCTGCGGCCGAGGCTGCGCAGGAGGCCGCAGCGCAGAACGATGCGGCTGCGATTGACAAAGAAGCCGCTGCCGAACGTGCCGAGGAACAGGCGCGTATGCCGGTCGTCTCGCCCGGGCTGCGCCTGCCGGATGAAAGCGGCGTCTGGGTGCTGGACACCTTTCATGGTACGCCGGAACTGGTGCGTCTGGAGCAGAGCAATGGAGACATCAACAAGAACCTCGGCCATAACGTACTGAAGGCGGCCATCAATCCGATGGGTGGAACCAAGCAATTGGTCCAGATTGACGGCGCGCGCTCAAAAATCCAGGTCCATGTGAGCCAACCGGAGTTGTATGTCAGCCTGGATTCCGACGACGAGACTGCCGAAGCACCCGAGGACGCGCTCAAGATTGATACGCATGGCCTCAGCTCCAAAAAAGACAAGAACAATTACAGTTCGCCCACCAGCCGTTATGTGATTGTGCGCGTGCAATCGCGCCGCAACCTGCGTGTTGTTGCCGCGATGAACATCAGCATGGTGGGCAAAATATCGCATTCTGAAAACATCGTCGACACCGATGCGCAAATCCTACCTGGAAAGCACTGGATGAAGCTTGTTCCCAAAGAGCCGCTGAGTTTTGGTGAATATGCGCTGATGGAAGTGCTTTCCCCTGAGGAAGTAAACCTGGATGTGTGGGACTTCGGCGTGGACCCGACCGCGCCTGAGAACAAGAACACGCTGGGCCCGATTCAACCAGCAAAATAAACCGGAACTACCTTCCGCACCCCACATCCAATACAGTAGATACAGCAAGCTGTGACGACCCTTACCAGCCCCGGTGTAACGCCGCGCCTGACCGACAGATATGGCCGCGCCATCACAGACCTGCGGGTGTCCGTCACCGACCGCTGCAACTACAAATGCATCTACTGCCGTACAGGCAACGACGGCGCACAGTATGCCGAGCTTCCGAGCGAAGATTACCTGCGTATAGTGCGTGTATTCGTCGGTCTTGGAATTGAAAAAGTGCGGATTACCGGCGGCGAGCCGCTATTGCGCAAAGACCTGCCCCGTCTTGTCCGCGAATTCGCCAAGCTGCGCACCCCACAGGGTGAAGCGCTCGACCTTGCGCTGACTACCAACGGCCATCTGCTCGAAGAAATGGCCCCCGTGCTCAAAGACGCGGGTCTGGGCCGGGTCACGGTCAGCATGGACGCGGTAGACCCTGAGATATTTGCGCGTATCACGCGCGTTCCCGGCAGCTTTCACAAGGTCCTGGCCGGCATCCGGTCGGCGCATCGTGCGGGACTGGGTCCGGTAAAAGTAAACTGTGTTCTGCTGCGTGGGTTCAACGACGACCAGATTGTTCCCTTTGCAAAATTTGCTCGCGATGAAGGCGTGATTGTCCGCTTCATCGAATTCATGCCGCTTGAAGAAGACCGTCTGTGGACGCCGGAGGTGGTGGTCCCCCTGCATGAATTGGTAGAGCGGTTGAGCGCGTTTCGCCCGCTGGTCCCGCTGGCAGCGAATGCACCCAGCGAGACAGCCAGACGCTACACCTTTGATGACGGTGTGGGAGAGATTGGCATTATTGCCCCGGTTTCGCAGGCCTTTTGCGGACATTGCAGCCGTGTCCGGCTTACCTCAGACGGGAAGGTCCGCACCTGCCTCTTTTCGCAGTTTGATCATGATCTCTACGGCAGAATGCTGCGCGGTGCGACGGACGAAGAGATGGCCGCCTACATTCGCAGCACCATTGAAAAGAAAGAGGCCCGCCATCATATCGGCGAGCCTGATTTTCTAAAGCCCTCACGCAGCATGGTCCACATCGGGGGGTAAGCCGGAACCTTCGGGCCTTCTGTTGACAGCAAGCGAAAGCAAGAAGGTAGCTTCGGAAAGCGTCCCTGCTACGACCACGCTCACTCTTTATGAAGCACAATCCTTGTCACGCTCTCATGCGGAAAGACGTGCTCGAACCCTCCTTGCATGATCCGCTCCTGTGATTCCACTGGAATGACGGCTTCCGGATCATCTTCGTTGTTTTCATCCGCAATACTGGCACTATGCAGCGTCTGAATTTCCGCTGTTCCTTTTGCGCGGAATCCAGTAACCCCGATTTCCGCAGGAATGTCGGTGTTCAGGCTGCGGTTTACGACAAACAGAAACAACTGGTCTCCAACACCATTCAACGC
This sequence comes from Pseudacidobacterium ailaaui, assembly GCF_000688455.1. Classification (NCBI taxonomy): domain Bacteria; kingdom Pseudomonadati; phylum Acidobacteriota; class Terriglobia; order Terriglobales; family Acidobacteriaceae; genus Pseudacidobacterium; species Pseudacidobacterium ailaaui. The sequence continues at coordinate 1,252,833 of NZ_JIAL01000001.1, read as the reverse complement.
CGCCACCACATCGAGGTAAGGAACATTCGGGATGTCCGGGATGCGTCCCACGCCATGCTGTACCGAGTAGCTTCCGGAGTTGGCTTCTACACGCACCGGGCGCGAGGCGTGCGCTGACGAGTACATTTTGAAGACGTAATACCCCGGGGTGGCATACACCTGGCTGCGCTTCTTCCAGATGCCGGCAAACTCCATGATGCCCGTCATGTCTGCGATGGGAACGATGGAGCTGTTGCGCATCAGCATATTAAAGAAGCCTGCCGTATCCATCGCGCCTCCCAGATTGCTGAAGTTCGGTGTGCCCGGCTGCCGGCCGATAAAGAGCCATTCGGTGAATGCAATGTGTGTCTTGTTGGCGAATGCAGGCACCTGGTTGATCTGCTGCTGCATTGCCTTGAGTCGGGTCTCCAATCCAATCGGCAGTGCAAAGGCGGCTTGTGCGATGAAGTCCGTATCCGCGCGGCGCACCTGCGTATCTGTATTGGTCACCACGAAGTGGGTAGAAAGATCATCGAACGTTCCGGGGGGATTGCTCAACTGCGTCGCGTTCCACTTCTCGTATCCATCGGGATCGGCGCCCGTGGCAATCAGTTTTGCTTGTGGGTCGATTGCATGGATGGCCTTGCTATAGGCCAGCGTGCGCGCGGCCAACTGGTCCAGAGTAGGCCAGCCCGTGTTCCAGTTGCCCCATAGCTCGTTGCCCAGCTCCCAGAGAAGACCGCCGTGTCTGTGCCAGTGCTGGTCCACATATTTCACCCAGCCAGCAGCCTCTTCCGGAGTGCCAGAGCCGAGGTTCAGCGCAAACTGCGGGTCGGCCCCGATGAGCTCGCAAAAGTGGAGAAATTCATCGGTACCGAAAGTGTTGTACTCGGGAATTCCCCAGGCGACATTCAACATGCTTACGCGTTTGTCGCGCGGCCCGATGCCGTCCTGCCAGTGGTATCCGGAGGTGAAATTGCCCCCAAAGCGCACCAGAGGGGTTTCCATGGCTTTGGCCAATGCCACTTCATCGGGATCGAGGCCGTCGAGCGCGTCGTTGGGCATCAGTGAAAATTCGTCCACTTCTACGCGCTCATCACCTTCGAGCTCAACAACAAAATCTGCCGGATCAAGCCGATGCAGTTTGCCTTCAGGAACGTGGAGATCAAAACTGTACTTTGTCCAAGAGGTGGAAGAGGCATCCACATGGGCGGAAGCCAGGACTTCGCTCCCGTTGCGCGGCCGAATGGAGAGGGTCAACCCCGTTGGTCCGCTGATGTGCCGCGCATAGAGGCTGCCCTTGTAATCGAGTGTGCGATGCACGGGCAGATACACCTTCTGGCGGATTCCTGTAGGCTGTCCCGGGACCCCAATGATGAGGAGCGAACGCCAGGAATTGGCAGCATTCCCGTAGCGAAGTTCGTATCGGTTTCCCTGCCCATAATCGAGTGGCTCCCACGGCAGGGGCAGGCCCAGTTGTGAGGCGCGGCCCAGAGCCGGTTCTTCATGCACCATTCGCATGACATTTTCTGCGCTCCACAGGCCTGCTTCCAGGCTGGGATTTTGAAGGACCTCGGCCCACAGCCCGTTGTAGGTGGAATTGCCAATCGGCTCCAGAAAGCTGCCAAAGATGGTGCGCGGAATTTCCGTCCCGTCGGATTTTGCAGCGTCAATGCGAATGGAGGCCCGCGGGGGAATGGGACGGTCAACGGTAATCTGAGCGCGAGAGGGAACCGCAAAGATGGAAGCGCTTACATAAAAGGGAAAAAGAAATTTCAGAATCCTCATGGTCTTCGTCCTCAGGAGCAATTTGTGGAAGCGAATCTCATCTTAACCCCCGGGTGACAGAGTTGGCGAGCGCGTCCTGTTGTGCTGCAAGAGCGGGACGAAAATACGGCGAAGTGAAGAATGGGGTTTAGTTGTTTCCCGTACTTTTGTAGCGGGATTTTTCCAGGGGCACCTGGAGCGTGCCAAACCGGCTGCTGGTCATGTCCCAGATGCCGAGGGTCAAAAACTGGTCCTCTCTGGAAAGGTTGACGGGCTTGTCGAGTGTGATCGAGATACTGGGAGGAAGCCCCTTCGGGTCATGGTTGATGGTAAGAGTAATCTGCTGTGCGCTGCGCTCGGTCAACGTGCCATTGCCATTCATCGCCAGTACGACCACGCCGAAGACGATGCTGTATTTGCCGTTCTCCCTTCTTGCCGTAAAGGCATTGGCGGGCACAGTGTACCGGACCATGAAGGGCACGGTGTGCTTTTTTTCCGGCAACGCAGGCAAGGTCACAGAGGCCTTGGTCCAACTGGCAATGGCGGGGTCGGATGCCGGCAGAACGGCGGCCTGAAAAAGAATGGGTTGGTTATCAAACTGCGGGACTTCGAGCTTTTCTCCGTTGGCCAGAAGACGTGTACGGGTTGAGGAGGTGGTCTCCGGCGTGGCGGGAAGGCTGCCATCGGCAAAATAGCCGCTGCGGTAGCCCAGATGGTAGGCCCCAGTGCTCACACTTACGCGCACATTGTGCCACCGGTTGTCGAAGTGCAGTTCGTGCGGTGAATAGGTCAGGGTGTAATAGTTGCTGTCTGTTTCCAGCAAATGCGCTGCGATCTCTTTTAGTCCGTTACTGTTGAAATAGGCCTCTCCGCCGGTGGCTTTGGCGGTCTGCTCCATGGCCAGATGCTGGCTGATGACTGGGTTGCTTCCCGGAAACCCGCCCCCAACCATGAGGCCGCGCGCATCAATGGGAAAGACAGCGATCCTTTCTTCGTCGAGCTCATCGTAGAGTGCGCGCCAGGCCTCCGCGTCCTGTGCCGTAAGGGTGTTTGCCAGAAAATCGGGAAACAGATAGAGAGTGGACCCTCCTGAAAACCAGAGAATGTTTTTTCTGCCTGGGACCTGAAGTAGAGACAGTGCGATCTGGTGGAGGGTATCAAATTCACTCAAATACTCCCGGCCCGGCGGAGGAAAACGGGGAATGGCCTTGTGCAGGGCTTCCAGGAGAAGCTTGCGGTCGGTGGTAAAGTTCTGCACAAGAAAGCATCCAGATCCGGCGCGCAGGTAAAGGGCCAATGGAGGCAGGTCCTTTTCTTCGTGCAGAAATTTTGTCAACTGATCGTTGAGATACATCTGCTCTGGTATCTCCAGATTGGCGATATCAATCAACAGGACATTGACTGCAGGGGGCAGATGGAGCAGGTAGTCATTCGTGTAGACTCCAGGGCGGCCAGAGGGCAGGGCCGATAGGGGAGGGGTATCGGAATGTTCCTCAAAAGAAAGAATGGTCTGAGGCTGGTGATTGTCAAAAATATGAAAGACGGATTCCGGCAGCCCTTTCACCGGATTGTCTTTTGCGTCCGTAACGGTAACGTCCGTCAGAACGACCCTGGTATTGGTCTGGAAGGTATAGGGGGTTTGCTCAGGCTTTTGCTGTGAGGGTGAGGCAAGAGGGACCAGAAGTACCAGAACCAGGGCGGATGCCGGCGCTGCGTTGCGGAAGAGCATAGCTGCTGCACAACACACTACTGGGAATGGGCCATAGGAGCAAGTTGGTCAACGGCTGCGGAGCCGCGCACAAACCATGGCGGCGGCCAGCAGCAGGAGGGCCGCGATGGCCAGGGCGGCATGAAAGCTATGGGTGGCATCGCTGACACGACCCATCAGATAAGGCCCAAAGAATCCGCCGAGCGCACCCGTGGAATTGATGATGGCAATGCCGCCTGCGGCCGCCGTTCCGCGCAGCATGGCGGTCGGCAATGCCCAGAAGGGACCAAAGCACCCCCAGATGCCGGTAATGGCAAGAAACAGGGAGCAGATGGCCAAACGGGGATCGCGCAGCACAACGCTCAGCCCGAATCCCGCCGCTGCGACCAGCAGGGAAGCCATCAGATGCCCCCGGCGCTCCTGGCTGCGGTCTGAGGACCGGGCAATCAGCAGCATGGCCATGGCAGCCAGCAGATAGGGGACCGCAGTCAGTAAGATGACGCGAGAATTAGAAGCATGAGAGAGCTGTTTGAGCACAACCGGAAGCCATAGGCCCAGGCTGTAGAGGGCCGCGGAAATAGCAAAATAGATAAAGGCCAGTCGCCACAATACCGTGTTTCGCCACACGGCCCGCAGATGGACCGAGTCTGGAGCAGAAATGGCGGCCTGCTCTGCGGCAAGGGTCTCAGTGAGCCAAAGCCGCTCCTCAATTTGGAGCCAGGAAGCCTGTGCAGGTGAATCCGTCAGCACGAAAAAGACAAGTGCGCCCAGCAGGACCGAGGGCAGCCCTTCTCCTGCGAAGAGCCACTTCCATCCCGCCACTCCTGCGGTGCCATCCAGCCGCAAAAGCAGGTTCGACAAGGGCGCACCGATGACGCCGGCCATGGCCGTGGCCGCCATAAAGAGCGCAACGGCCCGGGCCCGCTGCTGCTGTGGAAACCAGCGGGTGAGATACAGAATGACTCCGGGAAAAAATCCTGCCTCAGCTGCGCCAAGAAGAAACCGCAGAGTGTAGAACCCGGCGGGTGTGCGTACCAGAGGCATGCAGGCGGAGATCGTGCCCCAGACCACCATCAGAAAGCCAATCCAGCGGCGTGGGCCGATCCGTAGCAGGACCAGGTTGCTGGGTATTTCAAACAGCGCGTAGCTGAAAAAGAAAAGGCCCGCACCCGTGCCGTAGACGGTGTCACTGAAGCCAAGGTCCTGCCGGATAAAAAGCGCCGCATAGCCGACATTCACGCGGTCCAGATAGGCAAAGACATACAGGGCAAAAAGAAAGGGCATCAGGCGGCGAGAGACGCGTGAGAGCGTCCTCGCCGAGAGCTGCCGGGTCTCGCTCATCTTCTGATTATGGACGGACCTTCAGCAGGACCACACCATGCGCGGGCACCTGGACAGAATAGCTTCCGTTTTTGGCCTCCACATCTTCGTGCTTCCACAGGTCGCGCAGCTTTGCACTGGAGGCAAATCCGAGGTCTTTCAGTTGCAGCGTTATGGTCCGTGGCGAATCTGCGCGATTGAACAGGCCCACCGCTTTTGCTCCGCCTGAAAGCGGCTTGGCCCAGATCTCCTCTGGTCCTTCTGCCCAGACACGGTCACCCTGTTTGCCTAGCCTGTCCTGGTCCACGGCAATGACTTCACGGTTGGTGAGCAGATCCAGCGTTTCCTTTGACATTTTGCTCAGGTCGTTTCCAGCCAGCAGGGGCGCGGCCAGAATGGCCCAAAGCGACATATGCGTGCGGTACTCTTCTGTTTTCATGCCGCCGTTGCCGACTTCGAGCATATCAGGATCATTCCAGTGTCCGGGGCCTGCGTAGCGGGAAAGCCCAGCCTGCGAGAAGCCAATCTCAGCCATGCGGCTATAGCGGTCAGTGATGTCGCCTGTTGTGCGCCACAGGTTGCCACCCACTTCCGGGCCCCACTTCCAAACATCATTCCAGCCATACTGGCACATGCTGAAGACGATGGGGCGGCCGGTGGCCAGCAGTGCTTGATGCATCTTTTCGTAGGCGGCCTTCTGCATGGCAAAGGCCTGCTGGCTGTGCTCGTCACCGGTCTTTTCTTTCATGATTCCGATGAAGCTGCACAAATCGTATTTCAGATAATCAATGCCCCAGGCGGCGTAGGTTTTTGCGTCCTGCTCTTCATGGCCGTAGCTGCCTTCATAGCCGGCGCAGGTTTTGGGCCCGGGTGAGGAATAAATTCCCAGTTTCAGGCCCTTGGAATGCACGTAGTCCGCCAGGGCCTTCATGTCCGGGAACTTGCTGTTGGGATGGATCACGCCGCTGGCATCACGCGTGCCCTCCCAGGTGTCATCAATGTTTACGTAAATGTAGCCCGCATCGCGCATTCCGCTGGATACCAAGGCGTCGGCCGCAGCGCGTACGTCCGCATCAGTGACCCTCTCAGCGAAATGGTTCCAGCTATTCCAGCCCATGGGTGGAGTCGCGGCGAGTTGAGAAGATTGTGCCTGTACAACCAGAGAGGCGACGAGCAAACCTGCTCCGCAAACGAGAGAAAGGGTCCTGCTTTTGAACATGGTTTTCCTGGATTCTCCTTACACACAGCAAGATATTCGCTGAGTGACGATATGTAAACGTAAACATTTGCCCAGCTTGTCCGGCCTGTCTGTGCTTTGCTTTGGGGCCTTTTCCCTCCGGCCCGCAGGCTTGTTATAAATGTCCTACAGCTATGAAGACTCTGTTTTGCGCCATACTGGGTTTTGTCCTGACAGGGGGGCCGGCGTTGTTTGCGCAGGCCACGCCGCAGGAGTCACTGTTGGTCTTGTCCAAAGTAGACCGCACTCTGACCATTGTGGACCCGGTAAGTCTGAAGGCTGTTGCCAAGGTCCCGGCCGGCGATGATCCGCATGAGGTGGTTGCCTCTGCGGACGGCAGGTTTGCCTTTGTTTCCAATTATGGGTATGGGGCGTATCACACGATCACGGTAGTGGACCTGGTTGCGCAGAAAGTCCAGCGTACGGTGGATGTGGGACCACTCCGCGGGCCGCATGGACTGGCATTTGCCGAGGGCAAGCTGTGGTTTACGGCCGAGGTGGCAAAGGCAATCGCCCGATACGATCCAGAGAGCCATCAGGTAGATTGGGTCCTGGGTCTGGGACAGAACCGCACGCACATGATTGATGTCTTTCCCGGTGCCTCGCGCATCATGACGACCAACGTAAACTCGGGTACGGTCAGCATTCTAGACAAAGTCACGGTGCAGCCGCAGGGGCCTGTACCCGGAGCGCAGACCGACCGTCCGAATTATGTGCAGCCCCACGGTCCGCCGGTAGACTGGAACCAAACCGTGGTATCCGTGGGCAAGGGGCCCGAAGGCTTTGCGGTGTCGCCGGATGGAAAGGAAGCGTGGATCGGCAACGGGCTGGATGGGACGGTGTCCATTGTGGACCTCGCAGCGAAGAAAGTCGTAGAGACCATTCCGGCAGGGATTCCCGGCATCAATCGCGTCAAGTTCACCCCGGACGGACGGCTGGTTTTGCTTTCCAGCCTGCGCAACCCCTATCTCACCGTGTTTGATGCGGCCTCCCGGAGGAAGATCAGGCAGGTCCCGGTAGGGCATGCTTCCGAAGGCATTCTTGTGCAGCCAGATGGAGCGCGTATCTTTGTTTCCTGCTCGCCTGATGATTCTGTAGCGGTGATTGATACAAAGACACTCCGCGTTATCGGACGCATTGCAGCCGGGCATGAGCCGGACGGGCTGGCCTGGGCGGTACGGCGCTAGGGTCCACAGGCCGTAACCTGGCGCGCAGCACGCAGTCCGGAGACAAGCGCCCCGTGCACGGTGCCCCAGTTTCCTGTCGTATCGGTGTGCTCACCGGCAAAATACAGTGTTTCTTCTATCGGGATGCTCATCTTTTCCGACGCGTCCGCTGCGCCTACCGGCGCATAACTATACGCCCCCAGACTGTAGGGGTCCTGCTGCCAGTTGTGCGTGTGCCAGCTTATCAGCAGTTCGCGGAGCTGATGTTCCGGGCGCGAAAAGATTCGTGCAAGCGTTGTTAGACCGCGCCCGACAAGCTTCTGAGGCGAGAAGAGCGAGGCATCAAGTGCCCGTGGACCTCCGATCCAGCCAGTCAGCATGGGCGCCGGGTCCGGCGAGGGGGTCCACCAGACGCGAAGAAGATCCGATTGCGAAAACAGAAAGTGCGCGTCCGGACAATCGGACTCCCAGAAGCGCTCCCGAAAGAGAAATGTGATGCGTGTGGCGCTGCCCATGACCATCTGGGAAGCCGCTTGCAAGGCCGGCAATGGAGCGGGATCAAAAGAGACGCTTTCTGACTGCAATACGCCGAGCGGCAGTGTGAGGATGCACTGGCGCGCTTCAAAGACCTGTTCCTGTTCTTCCAGCATTGCAAATACATGGACACGGCCGCGCTGCCAGCGGACGGAACGTACCGGCGTAGAAAAGAAAAGTTCGCCGCCAGCGCAGCGCAGTTGGTTTTCAAGAAATGCAGGCAGTGCGCTGTATCCCTGCCGGACCCGGAATGCGCGCCAGCCCTCGATGGCGTCTTCGGCCGCCTGCTGCCGGGCCAGGGCGCGAATGCCAATCCTCTCGGCGTCGGCCGCATTAAAACCTTCAACATAAGCAAGGGCCGACTGAACTGTAGCGGCTGGAAGATTTTGCTGCCGGGCCCATGCAGTAAAGCTCTGGTCAGGGCCCTCCTGGGGCAGCGTCCGCATGATTTCGAAGCCGCCCGCTTCCTCCTCACACTCGTGCAGGCCCTCTTGGTCAAAGCAAAGAACGCTGCCGCCCAGCTCAAAGGGGCGGAGACCGGCTAAGGTCAGGAGCTGCCATAGCTCGGCAGATCGGCCGTGGATGAATTCTGCTCCCAGTTCGACGGGTAAGTCCGAATGGGGTGGAAAAGCGGAAAAAATGCGTCCGCCGGGCCGGGAACGTGCTTCCAGAACAGCAACCTTTCGGCCCTGCGCGGCAATGCTTTGCGCGGCGGCGAGGCCAGAGATGCCAGCACCAATGACGAGCACATCATATTTCATGAAAGATTGGATGGCAGAAGCTTCTTGAAAGATTTGATTGTCATGAGCCTGCCCGTGCGCTCTTCTTTTTCGTGGCCGGACGCCTTTCTTCGCGGGCCAGGGCCTGTTCATTGACCTGCGCAGATTCAGCCATTCTCAGGTGGCGTTCCATGATTTCGCGTGCCTCCTTCGCATTTCGGGAACGGATGGCACGATATAGCTCACGGTGCATCTCTGCGGACTGCTTCAGGTCACGCGAACGCTCGACGGTCTTGCGGCGCTCATCATAAAGAGCAGCCGTAATGGTTTCCATGAGAACGGCCAGGATGGGGTTGCCCGATGCTTCGGCAATGGTGCGGTGAAAGCGCATGTCGTGGATCAGGTATTCCTGGGGCTCATGGAAGGTCGCATACATTTCCGTGACTTCCTCGGCCAGGCGGGTAAAGTGTTCTTCGCGCCCACGTTCGGCAGCCAGCGCGGCCAGATGGCTTTCAAGGACCCGGCGCGCCTCAAACATCTGTGCATTCGTGAAGCCATGCAGGGCGCTCAGCAGCTCCAGGGACACGCCTCCCAGGGCCGGAGGTCCATCTGCAACAAAGGTGCCTACGCCGTGCCGGACATTCAGCACCCCCATTGCGGCCAGATGACCGATACCGGCGCGCAGGCTGGCGCGGCTGATTTTGAGCTTCTGCGCAAATTCGCGTTCGGGCGGAATTTTGTCGCCCGGCCGCAGGGTGCCGTGCTCAATAAGCTTGCGGATATGGTTGACCACCTGCATGGTCAGATGGGTCTCGTGGTTCTGATTGGGTTCACTCATTGCCATATTGCGTCTTGCCAGAGAGATTAGCATTGTCTGGGTGGTCCTGGCGCAGTACTTTGTCCTCAGATTTGAAAATTGATGCGCTGATGGACTACCTTGGAGTGGTTAGACCACTGCTCCAACGAGGCCCAGGCTATGCCGATTCTGCACGAAGACCGACTTTTTCCCGCCGACCCTGAGACGCGAAAGATTGCGCGCCGCCTGTATGCTGCTATCCGCGACCTGCCCATTCTGAGCCCGCACGGACATACGGATGCCGCATGGTTTGCTAAGAACGAGCCGTTTCCTGACCCGGCACGGCTTTTCATTCTGCCAGACCATTACGTTTATCGGATGCTCTATAGCCAGGGGATTTCCATGCATGAACTGGGGATCCGGCAGGCCAATCCCCCGGATCCGCGCAAAATCTGGCGCATCTTTGCTGCACATTATCATCTCTTTCGCGGGACCCCGACGCGCCTTTGGCTTGACTATGAATTTGAAATGCTGTTCGGACTGCAAGAGCGACTTTGTGCAGAAAATGCCGATCACTACTACGATGTGATTGCAGAAAAGCTGCAGACGCCTGAGTTTTTGCCTCGCGCGCTTTACGAGCGTTTCCGGATCGAGGTGCTGGCGACAACCGATTCGCCTCTGGACACGCTTGAGCACCATCGGGCCATCCGCGAATCCCACTGGCAGGGGCGCATCATACCAACGTTTCGGCCCGATCCGGTGGTCGACCCGGCCTTTTCCGGCTTCCGCGAAAATATTGCGAAGCTGGGTGAGCTGACCGGTGAGGACACATCAAAGTGGAGTGGATATCTGAATGCGTTGCGCAAGTCCCGCGAACGCTTCAAACAATTGGGCTGCACGGCGACGGACCACGGGCATCCGACGGCCAACACAGCCAACCTGAGCGCGGCCGAGGCCGAGGCCCTCTTTGATGTGGTGCTCTCCGGCCAATCTAGCACGGAGCAGCAGGAAACCTTTCGTGCGCAGATGCTGACGGAGATGGCCCGCATGAGCGTGGACGATGGTCTGGTGATGCAGATCCACCCTGGGGCCTTCCGCAACCACAACCAGCGGATTTACCAGGAGTTCGGACGGGATGCGGGGGCGGACATTCCCATGGCCACGGACTACGTTCATGCTCTGAAGCCTTTGCTGGACCTGTTCGGGAACGAGCCTTCTTTGACGATCATCCTGTTTACGCTGGATGAATCTACATACGGGCGCGAGCTGGCGCCTCTGGCCGGTCATTATCCCTGCCTGAAACTGGGACCGCCCTGGTGGTTCTTTGACAGCCCGGAAGGGATGCTGCGCTTCCGCGAGTTGGCGACAGAAACGGCAGGCTTTTATAACACCGTTGGATTCAACGATGACACACGGGCCTTTCTTTCCATCCCCTCACGGCATGATGTGGCCCGCCGGATGGATTGTGCTTTTCTGGCGCGGCTGGTCGCCGAGCACCGCCTGGATGAGGACGAAGCCTTTGACCTGGCACAGGACTTAACGGTAAATCTGGTGCGCAAGGCATACCGCTTGTAGAGACAAAGCCAGCGGGACACCTTGCCCATTGTCGCGGCGCACAGATATAACGGGAAAGATTCCAACTTCATGACTTTTTCTGACAAATCCCCAGCGGCTGAGGCCGTCTCCAGTGTGCCGCCCGAGGCTTCGCGTCCGCCTGTCAGCCATGTCCGATGGACAGTCTGTGCGCTGCTTTTCTGCGCCACCTCCATTAACTATATGGACCGGCAGGTGCTGGGGATCCTTGCTCCGGTTTTGCAGCACAACATTGGCTGGACCGAGGCCCAGTACGGCTATATCGTCAGCGCATTTCAATTTGCATATGCTGTAGGGCTGGTCTTTGCCGGCCGAATGGTGGACAGGTTCGGTACACGCATTGGTTATGCCGCTGTCATGGGCATATGGAGCATTTCAGCCATGTGCCATTCCCTGGTGCGTTCCGCTTTTGGCTTCGGGGTGGCAAGGTTTTTTCTGGGACTGGGGGAATCCGGTAATTTTCCAGCAGCCATCAAAACCACGGCAGAATGGTTTCCGCAAAGTGAGCGCTCGCTGGCCACGGGCATCTTTAATTCTGGTGCGAATGTCGGGGCCATCCTTGCCCCGGCCATCGTGCCCTGGGTGACGATCCGGTTTGGCTGGAGGGTTTCGTTTCTGATTACCGGCATCTTCAGCGCGACCTGGATCCTCTGGTGGCTGACCCACTATCGCAAACCAGGGGAGCATCCCAAGGTCAGCCGTAAGGAATTGGATCTCATTCACCGGGACCCGCCCCAGCCTGCTGTGAATATCCCCTGGAAGAAGCTGGTAGTTTACCGCCAGACGTGGGCCTTTTCCCTGGCCAAATTTTTGACCGATCCCATCTGGTGGTTCTACCTGTACTGGCTGCCCAAATTTTTTGACTCCCGCTTTCACCTCGGACTGTCGCATCTCGGCTTGCCGCTGATTCTGGTCTATAACGCATCTGCTGTTGGAAGCATCGGTGGAGGATGGCTGCCTGCCTGGATCAACCGGACCGGCATGGACATGGTCCGGGCCCGCCTGACGGCCATGCTTTTGTGTGCCATCGCCGTAACGCCGATCTTCTTTGCCAGCGCTACACATTCTGAGTGGGTGGCCGTGGGCCTGCTGAGCCTTGCTGCGGCTGCACATCAGGGCTGGTCAGCGAATCTGTTCACGACTGCCTCGGACATGTTCCCCAAAACCGCAGTTGGCGCTGTGGTTGGCATCGGCGGGATGGCCGGATCGGTGGGTGGGGTGCTGTTTTCACTGAGCGCTGGATGGATCCTGCAGATTACACACAGCTACGCTTCCTTGTTTGGGATTGCGGCCAGTGCCTACCTGATTGGCCTGCTGGTCCTGCGTATGCTGGCCCCCGGGCTGCAAAAAGTAGAAGTGACGGCGTAAGGGACGGCCAGCGAAACCTGCATCGGCAAACCAGAATCTTCCGCGCAGCCAATCATCCTCCGGTTATGAAGATAGAAGGGCCACAGGCAATCGAAGCGCACCCTGGAAGCACAGTCAGGCTCGCGGCCCAGGTCTCTGACCCGGACCATAATGTCGTGCGCGTGCAATGGTGGCAATCCAACGATGCCGGCACTTATCCGGGAGACATTGTTCTTTCCCATCCCGCGTCCTTAGTAACAACTTTTCGCGTGCCAGAGGACGCGCAGCCTGGCCAGACCATTCATGTCCTTATAGAAGCAACTGACGATGGCACGCCACCGCTGACGCGATATCAGCGGGTGATTGTCACGATTCAATAGGCAGGAGTAAAAAGGTTTGCGGACCGGTTGTTGCGGCCAGACCTGAATTTTGAAGAAACATTTTTTGAGTGAGGAGCAGAGACCAGTGGTGAAAAAAAGCAAGCGATGGATGATTTTCCTGGGACTGATGGCAACGTTTACCGGAAGCGCGGCCTTTCCGCTGGGGGCAGATGCACAGGCAGGTCCTTTCAGCGCCGAGGCCAGGCAAAAGGCCGAAGATCTGCTGAAGCAGATGACCCTGGACGAGAAAGTGGGTCAGCTCAATCAATCGGCAGGGATTGTGATCCCGGGGCTCGCCAATGACAAACCGGACGACCTGATCGTACAGGGGAGGGTGGGTTCAATACTTTGGTTGACCGACGTAAAGGAGATCAACCGGCTTCAGCACCTGGCCGTAGAAAAATCGCGGCTGCATATTCCGATCCTGTTTGGGTTCGATGTTATCCATGGTTACCGCACAGTCTTTCCGGTACCGCTGGCCATGGCCTCCTCTTGGGACCCTGAAGTCGAAGAGCAGGCACAACATTATGCAGCCCAGGATGCACGCGCGGCAGGGATCGAATGGACCTTTACCCCGATGGTAGACATCGCTCGCGATGCCCGTTGGGGCCGCATTGTGGAAGGCGCAGGAGAAGACCCTTATCTTGGTTCTGCAATGGCCCGTGCCCAGGTCCTTGGATTCCAAGGAGAACGGCTCAGTCCGCAGAGTGTGTTGGCCTGTGTGAAGCATTTTGCAGGTTATGGAGCGGCCGATGGCGGACGGGACTACGACTCATCCTATATTCCCGAAGAGTTGATGCAGAATGTGTATCTGCGTCCCTTTCATGCTGCGGAAGAGGCCGGTGCGGGCAGCTTTATGAGCGCATATATGGACCTGAACGATGTTCCGGCCAGCGGCAACCATTGGCTGCTTACCGATGTTCTGCGAAAGGATTGGGGCTTTGAGGGATTTGTGGTCTCTGATGCATTTGCTGTGGCCAGCCTTCAGACGCATGGCTATGCCAGGGACGCTGAAGACGCGGCCTACAAAGGTATCACGGCAGGTGTGAACATGGACATGGCAAGCCAGACCTATACGCGCAATCTTGCCGCTCTGGTACGGGAAGGAAAGGTGAGCGAGCAGTATCTGGATTCGATGGTACTTCCCATTCTGGAGGCGAAGTATGATCTGGGGTTGTTTGATCATCCCTACGTGGATGAATCGCGTGTTGATGCGGTACTGAGCCGTCCGGAGGGTCTGGAGCTGGAGCGCAGACTGGCTGCAAGGTCCATGGTCCTGCTGCGGAATGAAGACCATATCCTGCCTCTTTCCAGGCAGCTAAAAAGAGTGGCGGTCATCGGCCCTCTGGCCGATTCGACGCATGATATTGAAGGTGGCTGGACCGTGGAAGGACTTTTCGGGAACGGCAGCAAGAGTCACCCGGTCACGGTATATGCGGGCATCCGCAACAAGCTCGCCAAAGATGCCCAGGTTACGCTTGTTTCTGGCCCAGAGCCTGCGCGAATCTATCCCGGCCTGCTCGACCGGTTGGCAGGACACAAACCCACTCCGCCTCCCACACCTCAGGAAATCGAGCAATGGATTGCGAAAGCCAGGATGGCAGCTTCCAATGCGGATATTGTCATTGCCGTCATGGGCGAGACCGCGAACATGAGCGGCGAGGCGGCCTCCCGGGCCACCCTGGACCTGCCCGGGATTCAGCAGCAGATGCTGGAAGCTGTGGCGGCGACAGGGAAGCCTGTGGTCCTGGTGCTAGAAAATGGCCGGCCGCTGGACATCCGCTGGGCCTCGGAACACGTGGGTGCGATCCTAGAGGCCTGGTATCCGGGAACAGAGGGCGGGAATGCCGTGGCGGATGTGCTGTTTGGAGATGTGAATCCGGGGGGCAAATTGCCGATTAGCTGGCCGCGCACTGCAGGCTCTGAGCCGCTCTATTACAATCACAATCTGACGCATGAGCCGGAAGACCGTCCTGATTTTACCTCCCGCTATTGGGACATCAACTCAAAACCGCTCTATCCCTTCGGCTTTGGCTTAAGCTACACAACATTTCGGTTTGCCAACCTGCATCTGAGGAAAACCACGATGGGAGTGGGAGACACGAATGAGGTCAGCGTAGATGTGACCAACACTGGCGCCGTTGCCGGTGATGCAGTGGCGCAGATCTACATCCATCAACGTTATGGCTCGGCATCTCGTCCAGTGCGCCAGCTGGTGGGATTTCAGCGCGTTACTCTTCAGCCGGGAGAAACCAAGACGCTCACATTTCCGTTGGGGAAGAATGAGCTTGAGTTCTGGAGTCCGCAGAAGAGAGAGTGGGTCGTAGAACCTGCTGAGTTTGATCTATGGGCAGGCGAGGACTCTACTGCTACCCTGCATCAGACATTTCAAACGACGCAATAATCTCTGGACGGCACCCATGGTATGGCACTCACAAGTGAGAGCCATACCATTCCAGGATGCGCGACAGCGAGTCAATCTGGTGCTCGCGTTCATGAAAGATGTGCGGCTCACGCGGATAGCGCACCATTTCTGCGTCGCGGCCAAGAAAACGCAGGCCATTGTAGAATTCCTCTCCCTGCGAGATGGGCACGCGCTGGTCTGCTTCCCCATGGAGCACCAGGACCGGGGTGTGGCACTGGTCCAGATAACGCACCGGCGAGTGCTCATCATAGAGCTTGCGATTGGCCTGCAATTCGCCAAAGTAGCCGGTAGAAAAGCTGGGCGCAATGTCCGTGGTTGTTGCCATGCTGAAAAGGTCCGTTACACCGGCGCCTACCATTGCAGCTTGAAACCGGTTGGTGTGCGTTACCGTCCAGGCGGTCATGAATCCCCCAAAACTCCAGCCGCCGATGGCCATGTGACCAGGGTCAGCAATGCCCTTTGCAATGAGAGTATCGACTCCGTCCATAATGTCCTGAAAATCGCCACCGCCCCAGTCCTGAAAGTTGGCCTCAGTATATGTGGGGCCGGCACCATCGGACCCGCGGGGGTCTGGAAGCAGGACGACATACCCATGCGACGCAAGCATGGCCGCGTAGTTGTACCAGTTCCCATGCCATCCGATGGTCCAGGCTTCTTCCGGACCGCCGTGCACATGAACAATGGTTTTATACCGTCTGCCTGCCTCGTAACCCGGAGGCAGGTCTAGGACTCCATGAATGGTGCGTCCATCGATCGAACTCTTCCAGGTGATCTCCTGTTCTGTGCCCAGCTTCCAGTTTCTGACCTGCGGGTTTGTATCGGTAAGCACCGAAACATGTCCAGCGGCATCGATCCATACCTCTTCAGGCTGCACCGGGGTCTGACCGAGGAAGGCAAATGTTCTGCCATCGTCGCTGACGGTGATCTCGCCAGCGGATGGTGTCACCTCTTTGAGGATCTGGGATTTTCCGGACGCAGCCTCTACAGAAATGACCGCAGTATGGGCCTGCAGCGTCGTCTGCGCCAGCAGCGATTTTCCATCCGGGTGCCATTCCATCTGTTCCACCGTACCGGGAAATGCATCTTCGACAACAAACTTTTTTCCACTGTTCAGGTCTTCGATTACATGCTCATCGGTAATCCTTTTTTCGCGCATTCTTGAGTATGCGACGCGCTGCCCGTCGGGTGACCATCGCGGTTCCATGTATCCGGCATGTTCTTCGAGCGTTTTTTCTATGGTCCCGTTTGATGCATTGAGGACCTCAATTTTCGAGACGCGCCAATAATCATCAATCCTTGGCGTGGGAGAAACACGGGCCACCAGCCGTGTTCCGTCCGGCGACCAGTCAAAAGCATCGATGTTGATGTCCGTCGTGGTCAGTAGTTTTGCCTGGCGTTGCGCCAGATTGTAGATCCAGAGCCGGTCATATTTGTAATTGCGATTGACAATGATCTCATCATTTTTTTGTTTCCTACGTGCCCGCTCCTGGGCAGTCTCCTGGTCGGTGCGGACAAAAGCAATGGACTTTCCATCCCGGGACCAGCGGAAGCTCTTGATTCCACCGTTGATATAAGTCAGCGGCACGGCTTCTCCTCCATCCACGGAGATCAGCCACAACTGCATCCCAGGATCAGCATTCTTGTCAGGTTCAATTTCCAGATCAGTCCTGCCTTCTACGTTTGCCATCGAAAAGCGAAATGGATCGTGCTGTGGCATGGCGAGCGGATTGGCGCGGTCGGAGAGAAAGGCCAAAAATTTGCCATCTGGAGACCACCTTGGGTCTGTGTCCGCGGCAGTGCTAGTAACAAAGGGACGCGCGGTGCCGATTTCTTTTGCGGATGCGATCCAGATGTGCGCATTTCGGTGCTCGCCAGCTGCTACCGGAGTCTGGACAACATAGGCCACCAGGGTTCCGTCGGGGGAAATTTGTGGAGAAGAAACCTGCTTCAGATTGGCAATGTCTGCAGGATCAACCATTTTGTTCTGCTGGGCTGAGGCCAAAGACAAAGAGGAAAAAACAAGAAGCAAGAGGGCGGATTTCATTTGGAAGGTTCCTCTCATGATGCAAAGGTCTGGGCTTTCTTCTGGTGTAAAAGACGGGCCGGGACGCGCCGCCACCAGAGGATGAAGCCGGTAAAGAAAAGAAAGCCGGGCATGAATCCGGCAAGGATCCATGCAATCCGAGACCAGTTTCCAGCAAAGGTCCCGAAGTGCAGCGGACGGATGAACAGCACGAGTCGAATCGCAAGCGATTGCTGGCGGGAGTCAATATCGCTGATTACCTTGCCGCTGTAGGTGTCAAACACTACTTGCGCATAGGCCCCGCGGTCTTCCGCATGGGGTGGGTCGAGTTGTACCGAGACCGGATCTGTTGGAGACACTGGCAGCGCAAGCCCGCGCAGCGAACAGTCGGGATGCCGCCGCAAAGCCTCCTGGACGAGTGGTTCCATGGCCACCGGTCTGCGCAATGGGACCACGGTGGAGCGAGGCGGAACAGACATTTCCTGCCAGCGATGAACGTTACCGCCTAGCAGAAAGACCAGGGCCGTAGCCATCGGTACGAAAAAGCAATAATAGGCGCCGGTTAACGCCTCAATGGCCAGAGGGATACTGGACCAGAAGCCGACAACACTGTGCAGGTCCCAGTTCAGGCGCGGCCATCGCGCATGCCACTGGATCTTGAATCCGTTGCGAAGGCGGCTGCGCCCGGGCCACCATAGGACAAGACCTGTCATGCAAAGCAAAAACAGAAACAGGGCGCCGATCCCGTTGATGGTCCTTCCTTTCTGGCCGCCCAGCAGGTTGAAATGGAGGTCCGCCAGCCAGTTCATCCATCCCGATGACTCCCCGATTGTGCCAAGTTCCTTTCCGGTGGAGGGATCAAAATAGGCCAGAGTCAGTTCCGCCGGCTTGCTCCTTGACGGCGAGAAATAAAATACCCAGGGCGCAGGATGCGAGTCGTTCGGCCCATGCTGGACCAGAAGATAGCTGATGGCTGAGTCCGGATGGGCTTCCCGTACACGGTCCAGCAGCTGATCCACAGTGAGCCGGGCAGTGCCTGGTAAGGTCGCAAACAGTCCAGGAGTGATGACCCTGTCCAGGGAGTCCTTATACACAATGGCGCTTCCGCTGACACCGACCAGTGTTGCAAGGATGCCAATGCTGATTCCACTCCAGAGATGGACCTGTAAACATGCGCTTCGAATCCAGGTTTTTCTGGGGTGCTGCCAAAATGTCCGGACCCGTCCGCTTGGCTCCAACTGTCTGTTTCCTTTTTCCACTGCCTGTGCCACGCCTGTGAGTTCCTTATGCCCGGATCAATGCAAAAAGTTCAATTGCCAGAATAGAAATGCAAGTTCATCCGATGTCTGTTCCACCTCTGCGTCAGTGGAAAGAGTGCCGGAGTGGCCTGAAGTCGAGTCATACAAAAGCAAGACCGGTCGTCCTGAGCTGGTGGCATTTTGCAGCATGGCCGTCATTTTTCTTGCATGGGAAGGGTCCACTCGCGTGTCTCCGTCTCCGGAAATCAGCAGGACGGCCGGATACGAAGTTCCTTGCCGCACATGATGGTATGGAGAATAAGCATACAGAATGCGGAAGTACCGTGGGTCGCTGTCGGAACCATATTCTGTGGTCCACCAGCGTGCGATGGAGAACCGCTCGTAGCGCACCATGTCAATCAGGGGATAGCGCGCTATGGCTGCGGCAAACAGATCCGGACGCTGCGTAATGCAGGCAGTCACCAGCAGGCCGCCATTGCTCATTCCTTGAATGGCAAGACGATGAGGATTTGTGTATCCCTGGCGAATCAGCCATTGTCCCGCCGCAAGGAAGTCATCAAAGGAGTTTTGCTTCTTATCGAGCTCTCCGGCCTTGTGCCAGGCCTCTCCCAGTTCATTTCCGCCGCGAATGTTGGCCACGGCATAAATACCGCCCATTTCGAGCCACACGCCTGTCTCTGGCGAAAAGGTCGGAAGTTGGGCCCAGTTGAAGCCGCCGTATCCATAAAGAAGAACTGCACGATTGCCGTCTTTCACCATGCCTTTCTTGTAGGCAAGGAACATCGGCACGCGCGTGCCGTCTTTGGAGGGATACCAGACCTGTTCCACAACAACGTCTTTCAATCCGACCGGCGTTGGCGGAGCAGAGATCGTGCTCGTCTTCTTTAAGGAAACAGAATACGAGAAGAATGAGGTAGGAGTCTCAAAAGAAGAGTAGGAAAAGCAGACGACGGGCGAGTTCCATTCGCTGTCAATATGCTCAACCGATCCGATACCGGGCAACGGAATGCTCCCCTCCCCCTTGCCGTTCTCATCCAACAGGCGGAGTTCCGAATGCGCATTGCTGATGTAGTTCAGTAGAAGCTTATGGCCGCTTAGGCGGAACATTTCAATCACGGAGCCGGTTTCCGGTACGATCGTGCGCCAATGTGCCGGATCCGGATGGTCTACGTCCGTTTCCATCATGCGTCCATTTGGCGCATTCCAGTTGGTCTGAATAAAAATCTTTCCCTCGGCAGCATCTGCGGTAAATGTCGCTGGAACATCTTTGATCAGGGGTGCGATGCCGGTTCCTTTGCGCAGGTCTTTGAAATAAATGTCTGTTGCTCCGGAAGCGCCATGCAGCACATGAATCAGGAGCAGACTCCCGTCCTGAGAAAGCGAAGGAGCAAGGATCATCTGCGGGCCGATGCTCTGTCCGAAAATCAGCGGGTCCTGATGTGCCTCTGTACCCAGATGGTGTTCATACAGGCGCGGTCCCTGGTCCTCAAATTTTACGTAATAGACAGAGCGCCCATCAGGAGTCATGGGCAGCGACCAGTATATGTAACGCGCTTCCGGTAGTACATCTGGCAGCTCTTTCCCTGCGGCGGCGTCATAAAAATGAATGCTTAGCTGGTCCCGTCCCCCTCTTCGTATGCCATAGACCACCAGCTGTGCATCTTCTGACACATTCAGCAGTTCCACCGTGGCCGTAGAATCGCCGCTGATTTTCGCCGGGTCGATCAGAAGTTTCTCCGTACCGGATTCCCCTTGCCTTACATACAATGCTGCATGTTCCTGTCCGGGGATTTTCTTCAGGATGAAGTACTTGCCGTTTCGATAGAGCACACGTTGTGCTTGCTCGATGTCTGTAAGTGCCCGGACTTCTTTCCGCAAATCATCCAGCTCTGGGCGCCTGCCCAGCAGTGATTTTGTATACGTCTGTTGTGCCCGGATCCACGCCCGGGTCTGAGGGCTGTCTTTGTCTTCCAGCCACTGATATGGATCACGAACAGTGATGCCGTGGATCGTCTCGGTAACAGGAATGGATGCCGTAGGCGGAGGTGCAGGAAGTGTAGCCTGCTGTGCAAAAAGCACACCTGGCCACAGGAGAGAAAAGCAGGTGTGGAGAAGAAGGTCTTTCCATTGGTCAAAAAGACTGCGCATGGCCCGTCACCCTTTTATGGAATTTGCAGAGGGTACAGCACGGTTTCCTGTACCCCTGTTCCGACAGCTTAAAACTTCAATTTGAGCGCAAATTGCATGGAGCGTGGAGACCCAATCTGATAGAGGCTGCTGAATCCCCCATCTGCTCCCCCGGAGCCAAGGCTATCAGCGAGGCTGTGCGCAGAAATCCCAAACAGGGAATTATTCAGCAGATTGCGACCATCCGATTGTGTGCCAATGTCGCCAAACATCGGATGGTTAAA
The DNA here is from genome assembly GCF_000688455.1 of Pseudacidobacterium ailaaui. Classification (NCBI taxonomy): domain Bacteria; kingdom Pseudomonadati; phylum Acidobacteriota; class Terriglobia; order Terriglobales; family Acidobacteriaceae; genus Pseudacidobacterium; species Pseudacidobacterium ailaaui. The sequence continues at coordinate 1,232,169 of NZ_JIAL01000001.1, read as the reverse complement.
GATATTGAACGCCTCAGCGCGAAATTCGAGCGAGACACTTTCGCGGATAGGGAAAGTCCTGCGAAGGGCAAGGTCTTCCTGTACCGCGTCGAAGCCGCGCAACTGGTTCCGCCCCAGATTGCCCTGTGTGAATGTACTTGCAGGAGTAGAGAAATGAGCAGGATTCAGACGTTTTCCGCCTGGGCAGCGTGCTCCACCATTTGCGGCCGCACATGCAGGTCCGTAAATGTAAAGCGGTTCACTGGTCACAACGTCCGGACGCTGATTGATGGCGTCGTTGTTCCAGACCAGTCCGAAGGAATATTGCCCGGTGGTGATATTGACGGGCTGTGCTGAGTTGGAGCGGAAGAGGCTGTCCACCGCCCATCCATTGGTCAGATAATTTACAAAATGGTTGCTCGTGTGTGTCCCCGGTAATTCATAGCTTGCTGCTGCGGAGAAGGTGTTGCGCACGTCATAGTCCGAGTTTCCGCGGTCAAGGTCCGGGTTGTAAACCGTGTAGTAGGGATTGGGCAGCGCCACGCTGGAGCCATTGTCCAGAGCGTGGGCCCAGGTATAGGAAGCAAGCACCTGTACATGCCTCCACATCCGCTGCCGGAACTGGGCTTGCAGGGAGTGATAATTTGACCATCCCTGATTGGTCACGACATCAAGATACTGGAAGTTGGGATTGCCTCCCATCGCAGGTTGCAGCATGTCGCGTCGCAGCAGATCAGAACCCACATTGCCTACATAGCCGATCTGGAAAGCGCGTGATTCCCCCAATGCCTGTTCAAGAGAAACATTCCATTGATAGACTTTCGGGTCTCTCAGGTCCGGTTCAAAAGCAAAGACGAAGCTGTAAGGGGGATCAAGAGTAAAAGGTACAGGAGCAGCATTGGCCTGACTTACGGGGTATGTGCCGTCAGCCCCGTAGAGATATTTGCTGCGGGAATAGGGGAAACCCAGGGTCCCCTGTGCACCCTGCTGGTTGCCCAGGCCATAGAAGATGCCGCCTGCCGCCCGCAGCACAACCTCTCTGCCCGGAGTGTTGCGGAGCACATAGGAAATTCCAAGGCGCGGAGCAAAGTTATGCTTGCTTGCATGCCATAGCGGAGTGCCTTTCGGAGCCAGGGCCACATTGGCAGGGTCATTGAGGTTCAAGGCGGTATAGAAGGGATGCCCCGAATCTTCGCCCGGGGGCGGATCATAGTCCCAGCGTACGCCATAGGTCATCGTGAACCTGGGAGAGACCTGCCAGGAGTCCTGCGCAAAGAAGGACAGATCATAGAAGATGGGGCGCAACTCAGTCGTGTCTGTCGTATCCACCCCGGCGTAGACCGGGACGTGCGTCAGTAACGCGGCAAACGAATCGAAGTCATAGGAGATGTCCCAGGGACGATAACCGTTCTTCGGCGTCAGGCGGCGGTAGTCCACGCCGAACTTCATATTGTGCCGACCTTTGGCCCAGCTCACGGTGTCTACAAAATTCAACTGCCGCTGATGGTTGGTAGCGTCGTTGCCTACGTAATAGTCGGTACTGCCGTCGTTGAAAAAGACGGCAAATACTGAGTCCGCAGTTGAGTAGGCCGGGTTGGATTGAAACAGATAAGAATCAGAAGGAACGGTAGCACCGCCAAAGTTGGTGGCATTCACTACCGTTGCGCCTTTCGCATGGCTGAGATTGAAGCGAAAATCATTCACAATACTGGCCGTTGGTATGTAAGTAAGGCCGGCCGTTGTCGTATCTACGTTGGAGATGGTATGGCTCAGCGTGGACCGCGTGTAGAAGTCGAAGGCGCCATACTGTGCTCCGTTCGATGGGGCATAGTCCCCGCGTATGAACGCGGTCAGCTTCGAGCTGATGGCGTAGTCCAGCCGCAGGCTGGTCGCATCCAGCGTTGAGGGATTAGAAAATGTCGTTGCAAAGATAGCTGTGTCTGCGCCGGGAGCATCATTGTTTGGATACCCGGGCAGCCCGTGGCTCGGCAGTGGGTATGCATTGAGCAGTGGGGCCACCACGGAATCGGCCCGTGCGCGCAGTGAAGTAGAAGGCACAATGTCTTGCCGCGACTCCGGCACGCGCAGCCGCAGGCCCTCGTAAGAGAAGAAGAAGAACAGCTTGTCCCGCCAGATGGGGCCGCCAAATACGCCGCCAAAATCATTCTGCTTTTCTGCAGGCCGCGGTAGACCGGCGTTGTTGTTGTACCAGTTGTTAGCGTCAAAGATATCGTTCCGGATATATTCAAAAGCTGTTCCATGGAACTGGTTGGTTCCCGAGCGAGTGACGATGGACAGCTGTGCTCCTGGCGTCCGTCCGTATTCCGGGTCAAAGGACGAAGTCTGGATCTTATACTCCTGCATGGCGTCGATAGAGACCAGGTTATTGTAACCGCCATTGTTACTTGTAGCCTGGGCCGCTCCCGCGCCTGCGGAACCAAGATAAACATTGCTTCCCTGCGTAATGCCCACGTTCGCGCTCACACCATCAATGGAAAAGTAGTTGGCATCAGTACGCTGGCCGTTGACGCTGAACTGTCCGGAATTGGTGTAGTAGGTCTTCGCGGTCACGTTTCCGGGAGTAAGCGCAATCAGCGCCTGGAAGCTGCGTCCGTTTAACGGCATGTTTTCTACAAAGTGACGGTCCACTGTTGTGGTCACAGCGGCGGAAGTATCCAGGTTCATGCTGGAGCTCGCATTCACGGTCACGGTCTCATTAGAAGATCCTACGGAAAGCGTGAAATTGACCTCCAGTTTGTCCTGCACATGCAGGTCAACATCAGGGTTGACCTCGATCTTGAAACCCTCTTTTTGGACCTCGATCTTATAGCGGCTCGGGTGCAGAGTCGAAAAAACATAGGAGCCACTGTCGTTCGTCTTCGTCATGATGGAAACGCCGGTGCCGACGTTGATGGCCGTAACCGTAGCTCCTGCCACGGAGGCTCCCTGTGAATCTATGACCTGACCATGGATGCTGCCACTTTCAATCTGGGCCTGAAGAGAAAAATGTGCTGAGAAACACATCGTCAGCAGCATGATGATAAGTTGCAAATTGCGCTTTCTCATGGCGTATCCCCCAAAGATTAAGATTTATTGCTTTGCTGCCTGTTTTTGCTCTTTTGCTTCCTCGTTCTTCACTGTGAGTGATTACTCTTTGCGGCCGGAATTCTGCCTGCGGATCATGGCGGCCAATGCCACATCCTCTTCCCGGCCGCGTTTTTCCAGATGCTCTGCTACTGCCAGAGCATCTTTCAACGGCTCATCCTGGCCCAGTTTGAATTTCGCTTCGATTCGATCGATGTGAAATTCAAAGCCAACGATGGCCTTATAGCGGCGTGTTATGGCCTCCCGTTCAATCTCATGGGTCTGCCATCCTCTCGGCACTGGAGCCTCCATCACCTGTGTAAGCCATTCGACGCATGCATCCAGCGCGGCCTCATCCTGTATCTTGATCCGTCCGTAGCAGTGCACCGCTGTGTAGTAATAGGTAGACGGCATGTCGCGGTTTGGATACCAACTCGCTGTTACATAGCTGTATGGCCCCTCGAAGATGGCAAGATGCGGAACACTGCTCTCTTGCAGCAGGAGCGCATGTTCGTTGGCCCGTGCAAGGTGCCCTACTAACACCGTTTTGTCTTCGCGCCTGTGATCGAACAACAAGGGCAGGTTCGTCGCCAACGGACCCTTCGCTCCGTTGCTGACCAGCAGCGCCCAGGGGTTCTTCTCGATCAATTCCAATGCATCCTGCTCTGAAAGTGGCCGCCAACATGGCCGAACAAACATCTGCTTCACCTCTCAGCTACGGTTCGTAGCGTTGATACACAATCTCACCGCCGGAGACGGTCATTTCGACCTTCACGTCCTGAATCCGCACGGGGTCGATGTGAAAAATGTCTTCTGACAGCACGGTGAAGTCCGCCAGCTTGCCGGCTTCAAGAGACCCTTTTTCGCTGTCCTGACTTTCCGCATAAGCCGAGCCGACCGTATAAGCATGTACGGCTTCCGGCACGGTGATTTTCTGTTCAGGGATCCAGCCTCCTGGATGTTTTCCGTCCAGTGTGCGCCGCGTTACTGCCGCATAGATTCCCGCCAGAGGGTTCATTGGCGCGACAAACCAATCAGAACCAAAAGCCAGCGTGGTCCCTGCATCCAGCAGCGAGCGAAATGCATAAGTGGTCAGGGCCCGCTGCGGGCCAATGCGCCTTTCCGCCCAGCGGCCGTCGTCGATGCAATGGTAGGGCTGCACTGAGGCAATCACGTGTAACTGCGCAAAGCGTGGAATGTCTTCTGGGCGCAGATGCTGTGCATGTTCAATCCTCAACCTGCGGTCAGCTGGACCATTTTCTTTTTCCAGCCGCTCATACATGTCGAGAATGGTTTTGTTGGCCCGGTCGCCAATCGCATGGGTAGCAATGTGTAGTCCTGCCCGGTCTGCGGCGACCATTTCTGCATACATTTGCTCAGGATTTCGAAGTTCGTCACTGGGCACGCCGCTGGTGTCTGGAGCATCGTCATAGGGCTGGAAGAACCAGGCAGTGGCTGATCCCAGGGAACCATCGGCAAAGGCCTTCAAGGAGCCAAGTACCAGATGGTCGTTGCCGAAATTCGTCATAATCCCCAGGTCTGCCAACCGGTGATACTGGCTGAGAGGAAACCGCGCAGAAACCCGGACTTTGAGTTTGCCTTCTTCAAGCAGGCGCTGATAACCGCGCACAACCAGGGCCTGCATGTCAGCCGCTTTGGCTCCGGTGAAGCCCATGTCCTGAACACTGGTCACGCCATTTTCCAGCGCGTATTTCTGCGCTGCCAGGAGTGCGGTATCAATTTGCGCATCGGTAGGCGGTGGAATGACCCTCTCAATCAGGTCCTTGGCCGCATCCTTGAAAATGCCTGTCGGATTGCCGTCCTTGTCCCGCACAATTACGCCGCCGGGAAGATCTTTTGTTGCTTTCGTGATGCCGGCCAGTTTCATGGCGAGGGCATTGGCCAGCATCATATGGCCGTCAGAGCGGTTCACCCATACCGGATTGTTCGGTGTCACATCATCAATCAGCTCATGGGTCGGCAGCCGGACAGGCGACCATTTTTCCTCGTCCCAATTGCCGTCCACAATCCATTCGCCTTTGGGGCGGGTACGGGCAAAGTCGGCAATTCTCTGACGGAACTGGGCTTCACTTGTGACATCGCGCAACTGCACACTGGCAAGGCCTTGTCCACCCCAGAAAAAATGAACATGGGCATCGTTAAAGCCAGGGACCACGCGGCGTCCCTGAAGGTCCAAAATTTTGGTTCCGGGTCCGGCCAGTTTGCTGACCATCTCGGAGCTTCCCACCGCCACAATCCGGTGATGGCTCACCGCAATGGCTTCGGCCTCTGGCTGACTGGGGTTTTCCGTCCAGATTTTTCCGTGTGTCGCAATCATGTCCACCTGAGCAGGTGCCCTGTACATCGGTGAAAGAGATGTCAGGAGAGTTCCACAGAGAAACAGTAGTTGTTTTTGCATCACTCCTCGGTCTACCTAGAGAACGCTTGTATTTTCCGGAAGAGTTTCCCGTCCGGAATGAAAATCTGATGACGCAACCATACCGTATCTACCCGGCCCTGAAGTTAGAAACAAGCAAAGCCATGAAAGACCGACAGACAGTTTCGGGAGAGGTGGATTGGTGAAAAAGTATCCTGAACTGTGGTCCCAGTAAAGGTCCAGAAAATGACGTTATACTAGGTCCAGCTTTTGCTTTATGAAGACCCTGGAAACAATTGACATTCATCGCAGTCATGGGTCTTCCTTACAGTCCAGCCTGGCCATGCAGTTGAAGATGATGATCCAGCGTGGCGAGCTTCGGGCTGGTGAGCGGATGCCCTCAAGCCGAGAGCTGGCGGCGACGCTGCGTGTTTCGCGCAATACAGTGATTGCGGCCTACGACGTTCTCATCGGTGAGGGATACCTGGAAAGCGAGCTGCGCAGCGGCGTTTATGTAGGAAGGGCAGCCCAGGCTTTTCAGTTGCAGCGTTCTGTCCGCGGGGCCCCGCGCAAAACGCCGGGCCTTGAGGGTGCAGGGCCTCATCTCCAGTTTCGTGCTCCGTTGCCCTTTCGCCCCTCCCAGCCCGATGTCCGTCTCTTTCCTCTTCAAATCTGGAACCGTCATCGCGGCCGCGTGCTCAAGCAAAACCCGAATCTTCTGCATTACCAGTCCATCTTTTCTTCGGGATTCGATAAGCTCCGTCAGAACATTGCAGCGTATCTCCGTGACAGCAGAGGGGTCCGCTGCGACTGGCGCGAAATTGTGATTACCTCCGGATCGCAGCAGGCGTTATTTCTCCTTGGACATTTGCTGCTCCAGCCTGGAAGCCGCGTCTACATGGAAGATCCCGGATATCTGGGCGCGCGTCTGGCCTTTCGGCAGGCCGGGGCAGAGGTCCTTCCTGCTCCGGTCGATCAGGAGGGCATTGTTCTGCCCGGACCCGAGCTGAAATCTCTGTCCTTCATTTATGTAACGCCTTCACGGCAGTTTCCTCTTGGCATCTGCATGTCTCTGGAACGGAGGCTGCTGTTGTTGCAAACGGCGGTCCGCCTGCGGACCTGGATCATCGAAGACGACTATGATTCAGAATTCCGCTACAGCAATCCTCCTTTGCCCAGCCTCCAGAATCTCGATAAACACCGGCGTGTCATTTACGTCGGCACATTTAGCAAAATCTTGTTTCCTTCGCTCCGGATTGGTTACGTGGTTCTCCCGCCGGGGCTGGTCGATCGATTTGCCAGCCTGAAGCATATTGCTGAAGACCATGGCCCATTGATGGACCAGGCCACCCTGGCCGAGTTTATGGAAAGCGGGGCTTTCGATACGCACCTGCGCCGTTGCCGCCGCCATTACGCCGAACGGCATGAAAGCTTTCTCGATGCCGTCTCCCGATATGGGCTTCCGCTGGAATTTCCCATTCAGGACGGTGGGATGAACATCGCTGGACTCTTTCCCCCAACGACGGACGATGCACATGCATCGGAGCAGCTCCGACTTCACGGCTTTGATGTCCCGCCGTTGTCCCGATACGCAATCACGCGGTCGCGGTCCGGGTTATTGTTCGGATTTACCTCCTTTGAACCAAAGGTGATTCAGCGAAGCCTGGGGAAAATTGCTGAGGTTTTAGAAAAAAGCGTTGCCAGAGGAGGCGGATAAAAGAAAAGCAGGTGGAAGACGAGCCGTAGGATTGATTCTGGGATGCAAACAACACCGATGAGCCAAATAGCTCCTGTGATGAGAGGCTATCGCGGCCGGCTGGCGCCTTCGCCGACTGGATTCCTGCACCTTGGCCATGCGCGTACATTCTGGACTGCCTATCAGCGCGCCCTTGCTGCAAACGGGACCCTTGTGTTGCGCGACGAAGACCTGGATTCCCAGCGCTCGAAGCCAGAATATGCCTGTGCCATGGTTGAAGACCTGCGTTGGCTAGGCATCCGCTGGCAGGAGGGCCCTGACATCGGCGGTCTCTATGCTCCATACCAGCAAAGTCGCCGTCGCGACCTGTATGTGGAGGCATGGCGGCATCTGGTCGAGGCGCAGTTGGTGTATCCCTGTTCTTGCTCGCGCAAGGACCTGGCCCGCAGTGCGCAGGCCCCGCATGAGGAAGACGATGAACCTGTCTATCCGGGGACCTGCCGCCCCGCAGAGAAAATCACCCTGCCTGCATCGCCCATAGGGCTGAACTGGCGCTTTCGTGTTCCGGATGGTGAGGAGATCGTTTTTCACGATGGTCATTTTGGACGGCGGAGCTATATGGCCGGACGTGATTTCGGTGATTTCCTTATTTGGCGGCGCGATGATCTTCCTTCCTACCAGCTTGCCGTTGTGGTCGATGATGCGGCCATGCGCATCACCGAAGTCGTGCGCGGTGCCGACCTGCTACGCTCTACGGCGCGGCAGATTCTGCTCTATCGTGCCCTGGGACTGGACCCTCCAGCCTGGTATCACTGTCCGTTGATGCGGGATGAAACCGGCCGCCGCCTGGCCAAGCGCCATGACGCGCTTTCCTTGAGGCGCCTGCGTGAGAAAGGCGTATGGCCAGAGGAAGTAATCAGCATGTTTGAATCATGAAAGATGCTCGCAGAGGAGAGGCAGCCCCTGTATTCTTAGACTTGCTTTTGTGTCAGACTTTGCACAATCAGTAAAACAGCAGGCCGACATCGTCAGGATCATCGGCGAATACGTGCGTCTGCGCAAGGCCGGCGCACAGAACTACAGCGGCCTCTGTCCTTTTCACAAAGAAAAAACGCCGTCCTTTTCCGTCCATTCCACGCGGCAATTCTTTCATTGTTTCGGATGCGGCGTCTCCGGAGACGTCTTCACCTTCATCCAGAAGATAGAAAACGTCAGCTTTCCTGAGGCCGTGCGGTTTGTCGCGCAGAAATGCGGCATCCCTTTGCCAAAACGCGAGTTCTCCTCAGAGGAAGAGGCGCAGGAAGGCCGCCTGCGGGCCAGGCTTCTGGAACTTCATGAGATTGCCTGCACGTGGTTTGAAGAGCAGCTGCGCTCGCCGGAAGGGGCCCTCGCCCGGGAATATCTTAGCGGACGCGGCCTTAGGCCCGAAGATATGAAGACCTTCCGCATTGGCTATGCACCGGACAATTTTCATGCCCTGCGCGAGCGGATGCAGGCCCTGGCAAACACAGAAATACTGCGTCTCTCCGGGTTGTTTTCCTTCAGGGAGCAGGAGGACGGATCGCCGGGGCCGCTCTATTCTCGCTTTCGCAAGCGCGTCACGTTTCCCATTGCCAACGAATCTGGGCGCATCATTGCTTTTACGGCGCGTGCGCTTGAAGCAGGCGAAAAGGCCGGCCCCAAATATCTCAACTCGCCGGAAACCCCGCTCTACTCCAAGAGCAATGTGCTCTTTAATCTTGACAAGGCGCGGCAGGCCATCCGCGAGTTGAATTTTGCCGTCCTGGTCGAAGGCCAGATGGACTGCATCTCGGCCTACCTGGCGGGCGTGCGGAATGTGATTGCCACCAGCGGCACTGCGTTTACTGAAGCGCAAGTGCGTCTGCTGGGCCGCTATACAAAGCAGGTGATCGTGAACTTTGATCCCGATAAGGCCGGTGCCAACGCTGCAGAAAAGTCCATCGCCCTTCTGACCGAAGAAGGCTTTCAAGTGCGCGTAGTCACGCTTGAAGGTGGGCTCGATCCTGACCGCTACATCCGGGAACAGGGACCGAAGGCCTACATTGCTGCCTTGCGTGGAGCAAAGCGGTATCAGGACTATCTTGTGGAACGGGCGCGGCAGCTTTATCCCCCGAACACAGCCAGCGCAAAAATCGAGGCGCTTAATTTTCTGCTTCCTCATATCCGGCGCATACCCAACCGTATTGCCCGGGATGAATTTGCCGCCGACGCCGCGCAGAAGCTGGGCATTGATTCCGCACTGGTCCGCGAGGAATTGAAACAGGCCGCGGCCAAACGACGCGATACTCTCGCCAGTGCCAGGCCCGCTGTCAGTGAGGCGGAAAAGATGATGCTGCGGGCGCTGGCTTCTCCCCCAGCCAGTGCTGAATTTCAGGCTGCCGCGGCAGCTTTCGACGCAAATGGGACCTACTTTGCAGGACTTACCGTTTCCCACATTCTTGGTCTTTTGCGGCACCGTAATGCACAGGAGCCAATGGATGTCCTTGCCGATCCGCGCGACCGCAGCCTGCTGGCCCAGGCGCTCATGGACGAGTTGTCTCCGCTGGATACAGAACACGTTGCCGCGGCACTTGAAACCCTGCGGCGTCGCTATCTGGAGCGCCGCCAGCGAGAGCTTCGCACTGCCATTGCTGAGGCCGAACGGAGGGGAGACAGCGCCTCGGTTTTACGCTTGACCGCAGAAAAAATGCAGGTGGACCGCGACCTGCGTGCATGAATCCTGGTCAGGTGCTTTTCCTTTGAAGGCACGCTGTCCCATCAGGAACGCGGCGCCTGCACTCGCATTTTCCTCCTGCTTTACAATGCCGTGCCGCTTCCGGCGGCGACGGGCCGCCGACGCTGCGTAATGTCCCCTCTGCCAAGTAGAATAGAAGTTGTGATGAGTACGAACCTGGTAACAGCTTTGACGGTCATGCTGGAAAAGGCCGCGCGCGAGGCCGGTCTGACCGTCCTCTCTGCCGAAGCCGGCAAGGACTTCAACGGGCACCCCACCGCGATCTTCAAGTTGGCGCTTTCTGCCGATGCACCTGCGGAGCGTACCCTGCAGCTTGAGCTGAGCGATGCCTTTGATTTTGAAAAACCACATCTTCTGCCGGAAATGACTTCGCACCTGCGCGAAGAGGCCAAACGCCTGCGCAATCCACGGCCAAACACATACGTTACACTGGCCGGACTCCCGGTCCGGTTCAGCGATTTTGGCTGGCCTTTCCATCGCTCGACTTCCGGTGCGGACACGTATATCGTCCATGGCATCGTCCATCTGGAAGACGGCACAAATTCTCCGCTGCATGCGAAGGTCTCCGCCAGCATGACGGTCACCTTTGCCGAAATCGTTCCGGCCCCCGAGCAGCCTTATGCGGAGACGTTCATTTACAACGCCATTCGCAAGACTTTTGACCAGGGACAACTTGAATTGCTCAGAAGCGGAAACCGGCAGCCGGTCCCTGTGACCACCCGATACTACAGCCGCTGGCAGAAGAAGTTTTTCTTTACAGACACGGACGACCAGTCGCGCATGGAGTTTCTGAAGCTCAAAACATATTGGCTTTCCGGTGTGCTGGGTAACTGCCAGCCGGTCTGGATTGCAGATCCGCGCGATGCGCAGTATCTGAACACCACTCCGGAAGAGCTGCAGCGCATGGCCACGGACCTGGAGAAGCAGGGTTGGATTTCTCTCCGCGAGGATTATGCCACGGCCTTGCCCGCGCTGATTGCGCTGACCGAGGAATATCATGCCAAGCTGCAGGCTGCGCTCGATATTACCAAGCCGACCTTCAACGAAGAAATGCGCCACGGTCACACAAATATGTGACCGAGAGATGTGCCTATTTTGTAAAGGAACAAAGCCTTGCCACTAAATTGCGGGATCGTTGGCCTGCCCAACGTAGGAAAAAGCACAATATTCAATGCGCTCACCTCGGCCAAAGCCCAGGCAGCCAACTATCCTTTCTGCACGATTGACCCGAACGTCGGTGTCGTCACCGTGCCCGACCCCCGTCTGGACAAGATTGCGGCCATCTTTCAGCCCAAGCGTGTCGTGCCCACCACCATGGAGTTCGTAGACATTGCCGGGCTGGTTGCGGGGGCCAGCAAGGGTGAAGGTCTGGGCAACCAGTTCCTCGGGCACATCCGCTCGACCGACGCCATTGCCCATGTCGTGCGCTGCTTTGATGATCCTAATGTCATTCATGTCGCTGGGAAGGTCAGCCCGTTGGATGATGTGGACGTCATCAATACAGAACTCCTGCTAGCGGACCTGGAAACGGTGGAAAAGCGCTATGCCAAGGTGGAGAAGGTCGCAAAGAATTCCACGGACGGGAAGGTGAAGGCCGAGGCCTCAGCGCTTGCCCAGCTTCGCGATGCTCTTCAGGAGGGAAGGCCTGCCCGGGTGGTGGCGTTGACCGAGGAGGAAAGGAGCGCGTCGCGCGATTTGCAGCTCATCACGGCCAAGCCGGTCCTCTATGTTGCCAACGTGGATGAATCCGGGCTCCGCTCCGGCAATGAATGGGTAGCAGCCGTGGAAAAGCGCGCGGCAGAAGAGGGCAGTCAGGTCGTCCGCATCTGTGGTGCCATGGAGGCCGAAATTGCGCAGCTTGATCCCCCCGAGCGCGCCGAATTTCTGCAGGAAATGGGGCTGGAAGAGCCAGGACTGGACCGCCTCATCCGGTCAGCTTACAAACTACTGGACCTGATTACCTACTTCACCGCCGGTCCGCAGGAGGCCCGGGCCTGGACCATCCGCCGCGGAACCAAGGCCCCGCAGGCCGCCGGCGTTATCCACTCGGATTTTGAACGCGGGTTTATTCGCGCCGAGGCGTATCATTGCGACGATCTCTTCGCGCTGGGCAGCGAGCAGGCAGTCAAGGAAAAAGGCCTCTACCGCTCCGAGGGGAAGGAATATATCGTCCGCGACGGAGATATCTTGTTCTTTAAATTCAATGTATAAATCGATTTTTACCTGCAAGCGCTACAGCATACTCAAGGGAGCCTGCAAACTTTCACCACGCTGTTCCGGTAGGGACAATCGAACTGTGTCGTAGCGCTGGAGCGCAGCAACAGCCAGGTCACTCCCATGGGTTTCAGCCGGGTCATGCGTTCGTGGTCACTGATGCCATCCAGACCCTCTTCAAGGTCACGCTGCTTCTTCCATTGGGGGGCCAGTGCTGGAAAGATGGCCACGACGCCGCCGTCTTTCAGGTCATCGACCAGTGCGCTGCGGGCTGCGGTCGCACGAAAGCCCTGGGTATCTTCCGCACCTGACTTTGTGTAGTTTGAGTCGAGGGCAAAGATGGCGTTCTGCGGCGTGTTGTAACGGATCCAGACGAAGGCCTGTTGCCACGGGTTGCGCGGAGCGGCAAAAGGCCATTCTACATGCGCCGAAGCTGGATATGTCTGACGCTGCACCAGCATCATCAGGCCTGCCGTGAACATCAGTGTCCCAGCGCCTACAATGGCCAGCCTTCCGCGAAAGAAGTGGGCGAGAAACCCACCCAGCAGCAGGACGCCAATCAGGTAAATCATCTGGAATGTCCGCAACGGCTGGATTCGCGCAAGGAAAAAACTGCCGCTCGTATGAATGAAACATACGGAGACCAGCCATGCCGTAGTCCCTGTCGCAATACAGGTCAGGCAGAGATTGCGCACGGCGAGGTTCTCGGAACGGAGGACTGCGACCAGCATCAGCAGCAGAGGAAGGGCCAGCCCCAGCCATTCAAACCAATGCCAGCAGGAAAGAAAGAAATAGCCGCGGGACAATGCCGCTACACGATACCCTTGCGGCAAGGCAGACTGCATCGTCCACACGTAGATGACAAAAGCGGAGAGAAATGCGGCGACGCAGGTGACGACAAGCCACGTCCAGTCCTCTTTGCTTACCAGCAGATAGACAAGAAGAAACGACGCCAGATACACCCCCATCAGCGGATGCATCAAGGAAACCAGCAGCAGCCACGCTGCAGTGCGAAGCCATGCGCGGTCCATGCAGGCCGCCAGCGCAAATAATGAAAAAGGCGTTGAAAACGAGCGCGCCGTTACGTAAGGGTCCATCAGAGTAAGTGCCGTTGCGGCGACGGGTAGCGTGAAGAGTACGCTTGCCAGCAGCGTGGCGCCCCATGGACGAACCCCGTCCTGAAAAATGCGCTGCGCCAGCCGCAGGGACCCAAGCAGAAATGCAAATACTGAGAGCAGGTACGCAGACAGCAGCGCCAGTTCAAGAGGAAGGTGAAAGGTCCGGATGGTCCAGGCGAACACATGGGAAAAGACCGAAAGACGTGTGTGTGCGGTGACGAAATCCGCGTCCACTTGAAAAAGCTGCGGGTTGAGCATGGCCCGGATTCCAGCCACATAGATTCCCGCATCATCCGCAAAGGGATGATACCCGTGGACGAGCAGGACCACTGGGGTCAAAAGTGTAATGAGAGCAAGCTCACTGACTGCGCTGACTCTGCTCCATAGCTGCGTGCGGGGAAAAGAAGGCGAAGCTAGCGTGGAAGACCGCAAATCGGCAACCTCATCGGAGAAATCCGGAAAACGGGGCAATCTGACTTAGACGGCAAATCTCCCGGAGATGTTTCGGTGGATGAAGAAATTTTGTATCTCCAGGATTTCTCCCGGCAAAAGGGTCTTTCAGCCGTCAATGCTTCTGGTAGCGCGACAACACACCTTGCAGCGTCACCACGCCTTCCAGTCTTCCTCTGCTGGCCCGATTCATGACCGGAAGCAGGGGCCAACGTTCGAAATGCGCCAGTGCGCTGTCCAGTGGCATGTCCGGAAAGAGGACAGGGACCCGCTCGGGAGGAAGGATGCTCTGCGTGGGAGCCTCGGGAGTGAGCGTTGCACTGGCTGAGATGAGTTCGTCCCGCGTCGTCACATAGCAGGAGCCGTCACACAACTGAATGATGCAGGCCGGTACGTGGTCCGCAGAAAGTGCGGCTGAGACTTTCTCGATGGGATCAGTACCCTGAAACACGGGAACATCCACGGGTTGCAAAGCGTCTTCCAGACTCAGCGCTGCCTCCTCGCGTTGCTCCTCCATGGAAGGCAGGTCCAGGCCGTCCTGCTTCGTGAGGACTTCAAAGATGGGAACGGGCTGCAATCCGCGGGAAAGCAGATAGGCGATGGTGTTGGAGAGCACAACGGGAACAATGATGGAATAGTTTCCACTGACCTCCAGCACCATGAAGACAGAGGTCAGCGGCGCGCGTAGAAATCCTGCAAAGAGCACACCCATTCCGACCAGTGCGTAGGACCCAATGGTCCCGGTCAGGTGCGGAAAGAAGTGCTTCTCAAATGCTCCCACTGAGGCGCCGAGCATAGCGCCGATAAAGAGCGTGGGAGCAAACATGCCCCCCGGAGTGCCGCTAGAGAACGAGAGCGTGGTTGCCAGGATCTTGAGCAGTCCGAGGGCAAACAGCAATTGCCAGGTAAACTGCGAGTGCATGGCCTGGTCGATGACTTCGTATCCGGGACCCATGACTTGCGGAAATCCAACAAATCCGACAAGCCCTACCAGCAACCCGGCGACGGCGGGCTGCCAATACTGCGTCCAGCGCGGCAACTGCCGCAGACGCGGACGCAGATATGCAAGGGCCTTCGAGAAGACCAGCGCAGAGAAGCCGCCGACTACGCCCAGCACGGCGTAAGCAATCAGCTCGCGGGGGTCCCGCAGCGTGACCGGAGGAATGCGGAAGATCGGCTCCGGCCCCCAGAACCATCGCGCGACCACAACGCTAGAAATGGCTGAAAGCACAATAGAGCCGAGAACAGCGGCACTCCAGCGGCCAATGACTTCTTCGATGACGAAGAGAATGGCTGAGATGGGGGCGTTAAAGGCGGCGGCGAGTCCGGCGGCGGCGCCAATCGGTGCAAAGAGGCGAAGCCGCTGTCTGGAAAGGTTCAGTCTGCGCGCTACCATCGAAGCCACGCCTGCACCAATCTGCAGGGAGGGATCCTCGGGACCCAGCGAATGCCCGCAGCCAATGGCAAGGGCGGATGTGACAAATTTCCCCACTACGGTCCGGAAAGAAATGTATCCGTTGTAGATATAAAGCGCAGCCTTGGTCTGGTTGACTCCGCTGCCGCGGGCTGCGGGAAAGAATCGCTGCACCAGTACTGCAACGGCCAGGCCAGCCAGCATCGGAGCAGCCAGCAGGCGATACTGTCCCGGATGCGGGGCCGAGCCGAGAGTAAGGATCTTGATCCACTCAATGGCAATTCGGAAGGAGACCACCAGCAACCCGGAGAGGATTCCGATGAAGATAGAAAGAACAAGAAACAGGCGCTCATCGCGCGTAGGAGCGATCTTCTGAATCTCAGTCTGGGTCAATTCTGGGGGCTTCATGGCTGCTCCACAGCTTCGGGGTTCTGTGCCATTTTCAGCAAGAGGGCATCATTTCCAGTGGGCGCGCCACACTGCTGTGCAGTGATGGTTTCTGTTTGGTAAACAAGCTGCATCAGCGTCTGTTCGAGTTGTGGGTCGCGTTCCAGTTGCATCAGGCGGATGGTCTTCGGCAACTGTTGCCACTGGTTGGCCAGGTCCTCTAAGGGCTGCGGCACGGTGGACTTCGTGCTGAGACAGGAGGCAAGCCTTTCCTGTGCCGTTTTTCGGTTGGCGAGTACGCGCTCAGCCCGTGCCCGGACGGTCAGGTCCTCGCCCGGATCGAGCATCAAAATATGATCGGAGTCAGCAAGCATATTGCGATACACAGTTTGCTGGTCGGAGGGGTATTTCTCAAAACCGGGGTGGTTCAAGGCCCGCTCAAGATACTGTTTGGCCAGCAGGAAGCGTCCCAGAGCATAGGCCGATCGCCCCGCTCCCAGCAGGGCGGCCAACTGGGGAGGTTTGTGCTGCAGCGCCTTCTGGTAGAGCTCCAGAGCATTCACCGGGTCCTGCGCTGACTCCAGCATTCCCGCAATCGTCATCTCGATGCTGGCATCATCCGGAGCATTTCCGGCTGCAATCAACAACTGCGTGCGCGCCTGCTCAAGATGCTTTTGGCTGATAAGATACTTTGCAAGTTCGAGGCGGACTTCGCGCCGGCGCACATAGCCATCGCCCTGCCAGGTGCCGTCGAGCGCTGCCTGATAGTGCTCCAAAGCCTGCGCCTGCTGTCCCTCTTTTGCTGCAAGTCTGGCCAATTCCAGATGGATCGGTCCATTGCCCGGCAGAGACTCAAGCAAGGTATTAAAGTAGGCCACCGCTTCCTGCGTGCGTCCGGAAGCGGCCAGCGCCTGGGCCAGCTCGATTTGTATCCGCTTGTCATCCGTATCATAGGCCAGCGCTGAACGCAGCGCCTGAATCGCCGCCTGCGGCTGGCCTGCCTGCAGTGCCTTCTCACCGCGGGCCAGCCAGCGTTGCTTCAGCTCCTCACGATGCACAGAAAACGAATGAAACAGTGCCAGCGTGATGAAGAACAGGACCACAACAATGGCAAAAAGGCTGGAGAGCGCCAGCGCGTCCCGGAATATGAGCCTCTGGCGCAGCTGCCGTTCTTCAGGAGAAAGCGCCGTTCGTAACGGAAAGAAGGGCATCCCTATTTAGAGTAACCCGGTGGGACAAGCCGACGATGTGGGCGTGTGGTCTTCGGCAAGGCCCATGCGCCCTTGTGGATAGTCATTTTCCCTCTCTTTTCGAGGATGCTAGGCCGTTGGGCACGCACCTCCTCAGGCATCTTACTGAAGGAGTACGATTACTTGTATAGGAGCCAATCATGGAACGGCGCGAATTTCTGAAGTCTGCGGCTTTCACGGCACTGGCCTCCACCCTTGTCCATGAAGCCCGTGGCGCTGCCGCGGGGATGCCGTATCGCACGCTCGGGCGCACGGGAGAAAAAGTATCGCTGGTCGGCCTTGGTGGTCATCACATTGGTCGCAAATACGTCTCTGAACAGGAAGGGATTCGCATCATCCGCACCGGGCTTGATTCCGGCGTAAATTTCCTGGACAACTGCTGGGACTACAACGATGGAGAGAGCGAGCGCCGGATGGGGCTTGCGCTCAAGGACGGCTATCGGCAGAAGGCCTTCCTGATGACCAAGCTCGATGGGCGCACAGCGAAATCTGCACAGGAGCAACTGGAGCAGTCGCTGCAACGGCTGCAAACCGACCATATTGACCTGATTCAGATTCACGAAGTCATTCGCATGGACGATCCGGAGCGCGTCTTTGCACCCGGCGGATCACTTGAGTATCTGGAGAAGGCGCGGAAAGAAGGCAAGGTGCGCTATATCGGGTTTACCGGACATAAAAGCCCGGAGATCCACCTGCACATGATCGAGACCGCCGAGAAGCACCACTACACATTTGATACGGTGCAGATGCCGCTCAATCCGCTGGATGCGCACTTCGACAGCTTTGCCGCAAAGGTGGTCCCTGTGGCGCGGAAGCACAACATGGGCATTCTTGCCATGAAACCGATGGGTGACGGACTTGTGTTGAAGACCAACACCGTGACTCCGGTAGAGTGTCTTCGCTACGCCATGCACCTGCCGGTAAGTGTGGTGATCACCGGATGTGACTCAATGCACATTCTGCAGCAGGCGCTCGATACGGCGAAGGACTTTCACGTAATGGATGAGGCCGAGTTGAACAGCATCCTGAAGAAGACAGAGACCGTTGCGCTGAATGGGCAGTTCGAGCTCTACAAGACATCGCATAACTTTGACGGGACCTTTCATAATCCGCAATGGCTGGGCTGATGGAACTTGCAGAAAAACAGAATCGGCTGGAACTGCGCCTGCGTGAGCTTGGCAGCCTGATTGTGGCCTATTCAGGCGGTGTGGACTCGGCCTATCTTGCCTATGCAGCGCACAAGGTTCTTGGCGAAAGGATGCTTGCTGTCATCGCGGACTCCGCCAGCCTGCCCCGCAGCCATTATCGTGATGCCATTGCCTTTGCGCAGGAGCACGGCATTCGCCTGCGCACCATCTCGACGCATGAGCTGGAGCGCGAAGAGTATGCGGTGAATCAGGCAGACCGCTGCTTCTACTGCAAAGACGAGCTTTTTACGGTGCTCGAAGTCGAGCGCAGGAAGCTGGGCTTTGCTGCTGTCGCTTATGGTTTGAATACCGACGACAAAAAAGACTTTCGGCCTGGCCAGCGCGCGGCCCAGCAGCATTCGGTTGCCGCTCCTCTGGCTGAAGCTGGGCTATCCAAAGGTGATGTCCGCCTGCTGGCGCGCGAAGCTGGATTGGCCGTATGGGACCGGCCTGCATCGGCCTGCCTTTCCTCGCGCATTGAGTACGGTCGCCGTGTCACTCCGGAAGCGCTGCGCATGGTCGAAGATGCCGAGGAGTCTCTGCGGGCCCTCGGGCTGCGGAACTTTCGCGTAAGGCATCATGGAAACATCGCTCGCATTGAGATTGCAGAGAATGAAATGGCGGCAGCGCTTGCCCCGGAGATGTTTCGCAAGATGGGTGCTGCGGTGCGCGCTGCTGGCTTTCCTTACGTTGCGGTAGATTGCGACGGGTATCGCTCCGGTTCGATGAATGAAATTCTTCCGCTGGAAGCGTTGATGAAAGCGGAAGGCAGTTAAACTGCAATCAGCTTCCGTACTGTTAAAAGAACAGGGCCTCTCAGGATTCAAAAAAGTTATGCGAATCGGATATCTTGATTGTTTCGCCGGAATCAGCGGAGACATGCTGCTGGGTGCTCTTGTGGATGCGGGCGTTTCCCGCTCCCTGCTCGAAGAGACCGTGCTGGCGCTGGACCTTGGCGCGTCCCTGCGGTTTTCTTCCGTAGACCGCAGCGGGATTACGGCGACGAAGGTGGACGTGATCGATGCAGCGGGCAAGGCTGCGGAGCACCAGCATCATCCTCATCCTCATCATCACCACCACCATCATCATCATGATCACGACCATTCCCCTCCAGAATTGCCATCTCGGCCGTCTGCGGGGGCAGCGCGAGCGAAGCAGGCCACACGCACACTCACAAGGGGCAACATCACGACCATCATCCTCACGTTCACGGGCGCACCTGGAAGCAGGTCCAGGAACTGATTCAGCGCGCACAGCTTTCTCCGCAGACCCGCGACCTGTCGCTACGTGCCTTTGCATTTCTGGCGCAGGCGGAAGCAAAAATCCACGGGGTCGAAGTCGAGGACGTTCATTTTCACGAGGTGGGCGCGGTCGATACCATCACCGACATTGTCTGTGCGGCAGCGGGGCTTTTGTCGCTTGGTGTAGACAAGTGGTACGCCTCGGCGGTGAACACGGGCAGCGGTTTTGTTGAATGTGCCCACGGTACTTTTCCCGTTCCCGCGCCCGCAACGGCCGAGCTGCTCAAAGGTGTTCCAACCTTCTCCACTGGCCCACAGAAAGAGATGACCACGCCTACCGGGGCCGCTCTGCTGAAGGCGCTTAATTGTGAGTTTGGGAATGTTCCGCCGTTTGCGGCAAGCACGATTGGCTATGGAGCGGGCACCCGCAACCCGGAGCGGTTTCCGAATGTACTGCGGCTGAGCATCGGAGACACCGCAGCGACAAAAGAGAGTGTGACGGTCCTCGAATGCGCGCTGGATGATGCCACTCCGCAGATCATCGCCTATGCGATGGACCGTGCTCTGGAAGCCGGTGCGCTTGATGTGATGTGTTCGCCCGTGGTGATGAAAAAGGGACGCATGGGCAGCCTTCTGACGCTCCTTTGCCGCGCTGACAAACGTCCTGCACTCGAAAATCTGCTTCTTACAGAAACAACCACGCTGGGGATTCGCGTGCATGAAGAAGAGCGCATCCTACTGGAGCGGCGGTTCATGGAAGCAGAAACGAAATATGGCCGGATCCGTATCAAGGTCGCCTCGCGGAATGGCGAAGACCTGAACCGGATGCCCGAATATGAGGACTGTCTCCGTGCCGCGCAGGAGCACCATGTGCCCTTGAAACAAGTGATGCAGGCGGCCTTGGCGGCGGCCTCTGATACAAGGGTGAAAGCATGACGCGCGACGCCATTCTGCAATTGCTTCAGGAAGTGGAGCGAGGTCATCTGGCGGCATCCGAAGCCCTGGAAAAGCTCAAGCATCTGCCTTATGAAGATGCCGGCTTCGCCAAAATTGATCATCACCGTTCGCTGCGTCTTGGCCTGCCGGAGGTCATCTACTCGGCAGGAAAGACCCCGGCACAGGTGTCAGAGATCTTTGCCCGCATGTCGCTTGCGGGAGGGGACGTCATCGCTACGCGCGCCGATATTGCTACCTGTCGCGCAGTGAAAGATCTGGTGCCGCAGGCGCAGTATCATGAGCAGGCGCGGATTGTGGGTCTGCGCCAGTCCGGCACTCTGCCGGAAGGCGGCCCCATCGCAGTGCTGTGTGCTGGCACCAGCGATGTTCCGGTGGCCGAGGAGGCCGCAGTCACGGCGGAATATCTTGGGCTGCGCGTCCTGCGTGTTCATGACATCGGCGTGGCCGGGCTGCACCGCCTGCTTGCACAGCGCGAAGTGCTGCGCGAAGCGCGTGTGGTAATTGTCTGTGCGGGAATGGAAGGCGCACTGCCCAGCGTCGTGGGCGGGCTGGTGGCCGCTCCGGTCATTGCCGTGCCTACCAGTGTGGGCTATGGCGCGGCCTTTGGAGGGCTGACGGCCCTGCTGGGAATGCTCAATTCCTGCTCCCCTAACGTAGCAGTTGTGAATATAGACAATGGGTTCGGCGCCGCCTATGTCGCGGCCATGATGGTGCGCTCCGTCGGTGTCTTGGCGGAAGCAGAAAAGACCTCGGCTTCTAGCCTTCGCGCCTGACCTCGGCGGCAATCCGGCGCAACTCGGGCAGAACATCGCCCAGTGCAGCGGCCTCCGCATTGCGCTGCCCCAAAGCAAAGTAGACCTTGCGGTACAGCGCGAAGAGGCGGTTGTAGACGGTGTGTGCCTTCGGGTTGGGTTCGACTGTTTTGTAGGGAAGGCACATCTTCTCCTGCGCGGCCTCGATGGTCGGGAAGGCCCCGGCGGCCAGCAAAGCAAAGATTCCTGAGCCAAGGCTGGTCGGGATCCCGGCCGGCACGAGTACCGGTTTACCCAGAACATCTGCGTAGATCTGGTTCAGCACAGCATTGTTCTGCGGAATGCCTCCTGCATTGATCACGCGGTCGACCGGGACCCCGTATTCCGCCATGCGTTCGAGGATAATGCGCGTATGGAATGCGGTGCCTTCGATGGCTGCATGAAGTTCATCCTGGGCCGTGTGCACAAGGTTCCATCCCAGCGTGATCCCACCCAGTTCGGAATTGACCAGCACGGTGCGGTCCCCGTTGTCCCAGCTCAGGCGCAACAGTCCGGTCTGCCCGGCGCGATAGGCTTCGAGTCCTTTGGAGAGTTCGGAGACTTTGTGTCCGGCGCGGCGCGCGATGGCCTCGAAGATGTCTCCGGTGGCAGAGAGTCCGGCCTCCACGCCGGTATAGTCCGGATGCACGCTGCCGGGGACGACTCCGCAGACCCCGGGCACAAGGTTGGCCTTTTTCTGCATGGCAATGATGCAGGTCGAGGTACCGACCACGTTGACCACATCCCCCTCGCGGCAGCCAGCGCCGATGGCGTCCCAGTGCGCGTCAAACGCACCGACGGGGATAGGAATTCCGGCACGGAGGCCGAGGGCCTCGGCCCATTTGGGCGAGAGGCGGCCAGCCAGCTTGTCTGATGTTTCGTAATCGCCCGCAAGCTTTTCGCGGATGCCATCAAAGAGTGGATCGAGTTTGGAAAGAAAATCCTGCGGCGGCAGACCGTTCCACTTTGGGTTCCACATCCACTTGTGGCCCATGGCGCAGACGCTGCGCTTCACCCGGGTCGCATCGGTGATACCGCAAAGCGTGGCTGCCACCATGTCGCAATGTTCCAGGGCAGTAAGAAAGCGGCTGCGTTTTTCCGGATTGTGCCTGAGCCAGTGCAGCAGCTTTGCAAATCCCCACTCATGGGAATAGACGCCCCCGCACCATTCGATGGCCTCAAGCTTTTCCTGGTGCGCGAGTTCGGTAATCTGCCGGGCCTCTTCCTTGGCGCGGTGGTCGCACCAAAGGTAGTAATCATCCAGCGGCTCCAGGTTTTCTCCCACAGGAATGACGCTGGATCCGGTCGTGTCGAGCGCCATGGCCTCAATCTGATGGCCGTCAATGCCGGCATCGGCAATGGCCTTGCGCGTGGCTTTTACCAGCGCGTCCATCTGGTCTTGATGGGACTGGGTAGCGTAGTCGGGGTCTTCGCGTTTGCGGTGAAGAGGATATTCGGCAATGGCTGTGCCAAGACGGCCCTTTTCGCTGTCAAGCAGCGTGACTCTTACGCTGAGTGTTCCAAAATCTACGCCTGCAACAATGGACATCTGTTTTCCTGATGTTGTCGGTTCTGAGATGGGACGCCCAGCCTTTGCGGGATGAGGAACGCATGGGGTTGGGCGTCCGGTTTCCTGCCGCTGGCCCGTACCGAAGACCTCTTCAGGCACCCTCGGGGCCGGCCGCTCTTTCGTGCGGCCGGTGTGCAGCAGACCTTTTTAAACGTTTATACTCCCGGATTCTCATGATAATGCATCTCCCATCCCAGGTAGCGCGTGGCCGCCTCATAGACGGGGCTGGCGACCGTGGAGAAGTTTGCTGCAACATGGTGCTCAAAGCCCTTCTCACAGATAAAGCGCAGTAGCTTCTGCATCTTCGGGATGCGCACCACACCTGCTCCGCCAAAGGTCTCCAAAGGATCTTTCGTAAACTCGCCTTCACCCACATAGCCGCGGATCTTGCCATGGAAGTCATCGGTCGAGAAGCGCAGATAGGTCATGGCGCCCGATTTTACCCGTCCCACGCAGGTGCCGAAGGTGTTTTCCTTGCCGACAGTCCCGGCGATGATCTCCTGAAAGTCCATCTTCACGTCTGCGAAGAAGTGCTTCGGCAGGTTCGAGCAGTGGAAGCAGACGGCCTTGTCCGGGTCCTCACCGTAGTTGTTGTTCCAGTCAAGCAGCGCACTGGGGGTCTCCGATGCCAGCGCGAGTCCATACATGCTGAGCACGCCGACCACGTCCACTTCGCAGGCGCTGGAAAACAGGTTCTCGCTCATCATGCTCATAATGGTGCAGGGCACGACGCCGAAGTATTCTTCCAGTGATGTCCAGCACTGGATGGCGCTGATGGTGCAATAAGTTTCCTTCATCCAGCCTTCAATTACCGCCCCCAGCTTGGCCATCTTCAGCAGGGCTGCCTCGGGAATGCCGCTGGTGGGTACATAGGCCTGGATGGCAGCGAGTTTGGCCTGGGCAGCGTCGTCGGTGTCCTTCATGCGATGGATGCGCCCTAGCACTTCAGACAGGTCCAGTGTCTCCACGGAGATGCCGTTCAGCTCCAGCAGCTTTTCGCTGTAGCGGACCGTATTGAAGGCCGCCGGGCGCGCACCAATGGCCCCTATGCGCAGGTTCCGGAAGCCATTGACCACGCGGCAGACAGCCGCAAACCAGGCAAGGTCTTTCCTGAAGGCCTCGGAGCTGGGCGAAACCGTGTGTAGGGCCGTCAGCGAGTAGGGGATGCCGTACTGCATCAGGTTGTTGCAGGCCGACATCTTTCCGCAGAAGCTGTCGCGGCGGTTGGCAATCTTCATGATGTCCGGACGGTCCGGCGTGGCCTGGACCAGCACCGGAACTTTCAGCGTGGAAAGCCGCAGCGCATCTACAATTGCGCGTTCCTCTCCGAAGTTCGGCAGTGTCACGATGACACCGTCAATCTCTTCCCGGTGCTTTTTGAACAGCTCGGCGCACTTCCGTGCATCGTCCGGCGTCTGTACGGCCCCGTGCAGGGTCTGCTCCGGCGAGAGAACAATGCTCTTGTAACCCGCCGCGTCGAGCACTTTGATCATCTCTTCGCGGCCCTCTTTGGCCAGGTGGTGCGGAAAAAATCCGCGGCTGCCAACAATCACTCCAAACGTCATTTGCTTTTTCATTGAGTGGGTTCCCTTTATAGATTTCCCTTGCAAAATCCACATCCGTGTTGGAATGTGAAGCACCCGCACCCTCTTGTCTTCTCGGAGTGCTGGGAAAACGGTCTTACTTCCTGGCCCGCGGCCAGAATTTCATCGTATAAGCCAGGCCTGCGATGGCCATCATGCCGCCCCACCACAGTGCAGGATGCAGGTCAAACAGTACTGGCGGATGCAGCGGCGGGTGCACCAGCTCCCAAAAACCCTCGGCGACAATAATGACGCCATAGAGCAGGAAGAGGACCCCGGCAAAGAACCAGATGGAGATTGTTTCGCGCATGTCTTGGCCCTTCCTTACCAGAAAAGAATATTAAGAACGACAAAGATGGTTGCGATGACCCCGGCCCACACAATGGGCTTCTGATACCAGTGATCATCGTGCTCCTCAGGAATTTTCGAGGCGCCATAGACCAGTCCTTCGAGTTCTGCTTCCGGTCTGGGCTGCGTCATGTAACTGACAATCACTGTTACCAGAACGCACACCAGCCATGACCAGAGGGCGCGATACATATCTTCTGCCATCGCCTTTGCGTCAGCAGAGAGCGCCACATAGCGTAATGCTGAAGGATCATGATGCACCCATGCCCATAGCCCAATGGCGGTAAGGGTCCCGGCCAGCAGGCCCCAGAATCCTCCGGCCTTGGTTGCGCGCTTCCATAGCATTCCAAGGATCACCGTGCCGAACAGCGGCGCGATAAAAAAGCTGAAGAGCGCCTGCACATAGTCCATGATGCTGGCCGCGTGCTGCACCAGGTATGCGGTACCGACGGAAATCAGCACACCGATGAAGGTGCACCAGCGGCCCATCTTGACGTAGTGCTGGTCTGAGGCCCGCTTGTTGATGAATGCTCCATAGATGTCATACGTCCAGACGGTTGAAAAGGCGCTCACATTGCCGGCCATTCCAGACATGAAGCCGGCAATCAGGGCCGTGACACCCAGCCCCAGCAGTCCAGGGCTGCAATAACGCACCAGCATCAGCGGAAGCACTTCGTTGTAGCTGTGCTGTCCGGTGGCGACTGCCTGTGTTTCTCCTACCAGATGATACGGAAGGACAGAAAGCGCAAGCAGGCCGGGCAAAATCACGATGAAGGGCACGCACATCTTAAAGCCTGCCCCGATAATGGGCGCCATGCGCGCCGCGCGTAGGTTGTGGGCCGACAAGACACGCTGGACGACGAGAAAATCCGTCGTCCAGTAGCCAAAGCTGATGACCAGGCCGAGACCAAAGACAATGCCCGTCCAGTGAATGCCCATCGGATTGTCATGGAAATGGCCCAGCGTGCTCCACATGTGGACATAATCGCTGCGGCCTAGGTTGGTCAGGATCTGCTGGCGGAGGTTGCTCCACCCACCCACCTCAACCAGGCCGAGGATCGGCACCAGCAGGGCGCCCAGCCAGATGAGCAGAAACTGCAGCACTTCATTAAAGATGGCCGAACGCAGACCACCAAGTGCGACATAAAGGGCCACGGTAATCGAAGAGACCCAGATGCTGAAGTTCAGGTCCCATCCCAGTACCACCTTCATCACAATGGCCATCGAGTACATGTTGATGCCGCTCATCAGCACCGTCATAAAAGCAAAGCTGACGGCGGAAAGCGCCCGCGCCCCATCGCCGTAGCGCAGATGTAAATAACCGGGGACCGAGTGCGTCTTTGAAATGTAATAAAAGGGCATCATCACAATGCCCAGAAACAGCATGGCCGGAATCGCGCCAATCCAGTACCAGTGCGTGGCCAGGATGCCGTATTGGTAGGCCGATCCCGCCCAGCCCATCAGCTCAAGCGATCCCAGATTGGCCGAGACAAAGCTGAGGCCTGCAATCCATGCCGTCATCTCCCGTCCTGCCATGAAGAACTCTTCGCTGGTATTGGAAGAGCCCTTTAAGTAGAAGCCAATGAAGATGACCATCCCGAAATAAATGGCGATGACAAGGATGTCCACGCCATTCAGGTGTGCGAGCGACTTTCCCGGGTTCTCAAAGAAGGCGAGCGCGCCGGGCAGAAAAAATTTACTGGAGAGAAATGGCATGTCTGGCTGTGCCTCGTCGGTTCGTTAGCTTTTTTGTCCATAGGTGGCCGTGGGGCCATGTTTGCGGAAATAGTGCCGGTCCAGCAGTGCCTGGGAAACCCCTTTGCACTGCGGGTTCAAAGTTGTTGTGTAATATGCCATTCTGGCCACGGCTTCCAGTACTACGGCATTGTGGGCCGCATCTTCCGGCGTCCTGCCCCAGCAGAACGGCGCATGACCGGCGACCAATACTCCGGGGACCGCAAGAGGGTCCAGGCCGCGAAAGCGGCGGACAATGGCCACCCCGGTGTTGTGTACATAATCGCCGCCAATCTCTTCTGCGCTCAGTTCCTCTGTGACCGGCACCGGACCATAGAAATAATCCGCGTGCGTGGTGCCGTAAGCAGGAATACTGCGTCCCGCCTGTGCCCAGGCTGTCGCATATTCCGAGTGTGTGTGCACCACTGCGCCAATGGCCGGGAACTCGCGATAGAGCAGCAGGTGGGTGGCCAGGTCTGAGGAGGGCCTCAGATTCCCCTCCACGACTTTGCCGTCCATGTCCGTAATGACCATGTGCTCCGGCTTCATCTCTTCGTAGGGTACGCCGCTGGGCTTAATGGCCACCAGCCCGCTTTCGCGGTCAATTCCGCTGGCGTTGCCAAAGGTATAAAGAACCAGTCCGCGACGGACCAGTTCAAGGTTGGCCTCCAGGACCTGTCTGCGAAGACCGTCCAGCATCTTCATTACCTCTCCTTCCGGGGCTGCCGGGCAAAGTTTAGGCACTGCCATCTTACTAAAGCGATTTATGAATCGTCTTCTTTTTATTTTTTCCAGCTAAAACCATTTTCTGAGCAAACGTTTACTAGCGTTTTGACCTTACGCAATTTACACTTGCCACGTCAAGGAAAAAAGCCCTTGTCCCATCATGAAGAAACGCTTACGCCAGAAGTCCTCAGATAAGAAACGGCTCGACATTCGCGACGTGGCCAAACATGCGCGGGTCTCTATTGCGACTGTATCACGCACCATCAACAAAGTCCCTACCGTGGACAAGGAACTGGCCCGCCGTGTCTGGAAGGCCATCGAGGAGCTGAATTATTTTCCCAACACGCAGGCGCGCGCCCTGGTTTCCGGACGCAGCCGCCTTTTCGGCTTGCTGATCTCGGAAATCACCAACCCATTCTTCCCTGAGTTGATTCAGGGCTTTGAGGATGTCGCAATCGAGCACAACTATGAAATCCTCATTGGTTCGACCAACTACGACCCCCAGCGTATGGAAATCTGCATCCGGCGTATGATCGAGCGCAATGTGGAAGGGGTTGCCGTGATGACCTTCGGTATTGAAGAGCCGCTGCTCGACGAGCTGGTCTCGCGCAACATCCCCATGGTGTTTGTGGACAACGCCCCGGCCAGTGAAAACGTCAGTACCCTGGTGGTGGACTATCATCACGGCATCCGTGAAGGCGTACAGCATCTTGCTGCCCTCGGGCACCGCAAGCTGGGCTTCATCAGCGGCCCTATGCAGCAGCGTTCCTGCCAGTTGCGGCGCGCAGCATTTCTCAGCGCGGCAGAGGAAATCGGCGTCCATCCTCCTGCGGCCTGGATGCTTGAAGGGGACCATACGCTTGAGGGTGGGATGAAGGCCATGGAACGTCTTCTGCATCAGAAAGACCTGCCCACGGCCGTGATGTGTTCCAATGATATGACCGCCATTGGTGCCCTGCGAGTCATTGCCCGGGCCGGGCTGCGTGTTCCAGACGATATTTCCATCATTGGCTTTGACGACATCCACCTTGCCGAGTTCGTCTATCCGCCGCTGACGACCGTGCGTATGTCGCGCAACGATCTGGCCCGCGCCGCCTTCTCAGCCTTGCGCTCGCACGTTGAACCGTCCCACGTGCACGGGAAAAAGGCCTGGCCTGTGCCGACCCGGCTGACTGTGCGGCAGTCCACTGGTTATCCGCGCCACAGCTTCCGCAAAGGAAGGGGGGCCCGGAATAATCCGCTTGCCAGATGAGTCCACGGCATGAGAATTAAGGGAAGGCCCGCTCCTTTAGAATGAACTTTTATCGGAATGCAGGGTGCACAAAATCCCTGGGAAGTGAGAACGGACTTTGGCAAGACAACTCTATACAGCGCGCCTCAATCAAAAGCTGCTGCTCTCTGATCCGGCGCAGTGCTATCACCTGGAATTTCAGGTGGAGGAGCTGGAACGGTTTGATTTTACGCCCGGCCAGTTTGTTTCCTGCGTGGCGGAAGATAAAAATGGCAAAATGCAGACCCGCGCCTACTCGATCGCCTCTGCTCCCCGTGCCAATGCATTTGATCTTTGTGTAAACCGCGTGGAAGGTGGCTTCTTCTCGAACCTGCTTTGCGATCTTGAGCCCGGCCAGACCGTCCAGTTCCATGGTCCGCATGGGCTCTTTACGCTGCGCCAGCCGCTCACAGACTCTATCCTGATTGCTACCGGAACAGGGATTGCTCCGATGCGGGGATTTGTCCAGTGGCTTTTCCCCGAGGATGGTGAAGACCGCAGCCAGGGACGTCCCGTCTGGCTCGTCTACGGCACCCGTTATCCCACCGAGCTCTATTATCAGAAGTATTTCGAGAAGATCGCCGCTGAGCGCAGCAACTTCCATTATTTCTGCACCCTCAGCCGCCCCAAAGACGACTGGCAAGGCCTGCGCGGATATGTGCAGGAGCATGTTGCCCGGATTGTGATGGACCGGGCCGGCACGGTCCATTCCGGCCCAGTCGTCAGTACGGCGGAGCCGGCAGGCTTTGACATTCACGCCTATATTTGTGGTTTGAACGAAATGGTCTCAGCCAACCGGGACAAGCTTACGGGTCTGGGCTGGCACAAAAAGCAGATTATTTTCGAGCGCTACGATTGAAGCGTGGCGCTCAACCCCCGGCCTACTTGCCAAGTTCTTTCTCGATGGCTGCCAGAAGCACAGGATTGTCTGGCGCCGTGTCCGGTGAAAACCTGGCAACCACCTCGCCTTCCCGCGACAAAAGAAATTTTTCAAAGTTCCATAAAATTTCCGGCTCCGGGTTGGGTTGGATGCCATACTTCATCAGGTTTTCTGCGAAAGGGACGACGGCTGTGCTCCGCGCCTTGGGCTGGGCCTGAATCAAGGCCGTGTAGAGCGGATGCCTGTGTTCTCCCACGACCGGGATCTTCTCATAAAGAGGGAAATCCACCTGGTAGTGGAGCGAGCAGAACTGCCGGATCTCTTCGTTTGTGCCCGGTTCCTGTCCGGCAAAATCGTTCGAGGGGAATGCAGCAATAACAAATCCACGCTCCCGATAGCGCCGGTAAAGCTCCTGAAGCCCAGCATACTGGGGAGTGAGGCCGCATTTCGATGCTACATTGACAATCAGGACCACTTTGCCCTGAAACTCTGCCAATGTAGTCTCTTTCCCGTCATTGCGCCGGACCGGGATGTTCGCGATGTTTTGGACAGAAAGGCTCATGGAGCAACATCATACATGCGTCCCGCCCAAGCCGCACGCATTGCGCGGGACCCTGTTTCTCAGTGCTTGTTCACCATCTCCATCACGTCCTTCCGCAGCTCCAGCCGGCTGGATTCACGGGTATAGAACATGTGCCCTCCCGGGTATTCTTTTACCTGCACCCTTGTCGGGTCGCTGCCCATCTGCGGCATCTCATTCACGGTCAGAATGGAGCCCATAAACGGGCAGGACAAGTCGTTCCATCCATGCGCGATGATGACCCGCATCTTCGGGTCCGCGGCCACGGCCTGGCGCAGATCATCTACGGACCCTCTGCGCAGCGCCTCGTCACGGTCCCACAGGCGGTTTACCTCATAGGACAGGGCGTTGTAGCGCGCATCCACCTTCCAGCCTACCGTCTGGGTCACAAAGTTGACCATGGCCGTTGTCGTCGGAGCAATCAGTGTTTCCAGCAGAGGATCATTGGACCGCTGCTCAGGTGCGAAGGGAAAAGGGTCAAAGGCCGTAACGTTGGAGTCATAAATGGAGCCAATCTTGCCCTGTTCGCGAAAGACCTCGCGCAAGTAGGCCTGCGTTTCCAGCCGCCCGCCTGATCGTTTTACAAACTCCGGATCAAGTCCGGTCATTTCCGTCACCTTTTTCACCATGCGCGCGGTTGCTTCCGGGTCCGAGCGGCCCTTCAGAATGTCGGTCGCATATTCGCCCAGCGTGTATGAAATGACCTCCTGCATGGCCTCAGGCGTCAACTTATGTTCCCGCTCCAGGTGGGCAGCGGTAATCGAGGGCAGCGTCATCAGCCAGGGCAAAGGGGAGACGTCCCCGTTGTCTTCGATGGTGGGATTCAAATAAGGTGACACCAGCACCACCCCATTCATGGCCACGCCTAGCTGCGATTGCAGGTAGTGCGTGATCCTTGGGCCCCGGAATCCGCCGTAGCTCTCACCCACCAGATACTTTTTCGACTCCATGCGCCCGTTTTTCAGCAGCCACTCGTAGACCACGCGCGAAAGATACTCAATGTCCGGAACTGTGCTGTAAAAGAGCTTCTTTGTTTCAGCTTCCGGTACCAGCGAGCGGCTGAACCCGGTACCAATTGGATCAATGAAGACAAGGTCTGTGAAGTCCAGCCATGTTCCGGGATTGTCCGTCAGCGTGGGCGGATCTGACGGGCTGTCTCCCTCGTTTCCAGCCGAGAGATGTTTCGGACCAATCGCCCCGAAGTTCAGGTAAACCGAAGAAGCTCCCGGACCCCCATTGAACGCAAAGGTCACCGGGCGGTTGGCTCCTGGAACGGTATAGGCGGTGTAAACGACCTGCCCGGCTTCCTTCCCCTCCTTGTCATATACCGGAATCGTGCCTACTGTGACCGTATAACGCAGCGTCTTGCCATTGAGCTGCATCGTCTGTTCGACGTGGGCATCGGGAGGAAGCGGGGGAAGAGAAGGCTTCTCTGCTGACTTTTCGGCCGAAGCCTTGTCTGGCGCAGGTTTTTCCTTGTCTGTCTGCGCGGAGAGAGGAATGCAGAGAAAGGCACACAGGCAACAGGCCGCCGATGCCAGCGCAAAGCGGCCCAAAAACTGACGCGGGTGGTTCAGGCTCATGTGGATACCATACACGTTGCGGATTCAGAATTGCACACAATCCGCAGCCGGCAGCGCCAAAGCTACTGCTGGGTATCCAGCGGATGCTGGGCCTGCTCGTAATACTCCCTCTGCAATGCGGGCGCAGTCTGGTCCGCCTTCACCGCACGGAGAACAGCGGCAATGCCATTGGCCCAGGCCTTCATATCGGCCTGGCCCAGTTCCTCTGTTGCCGCGCTGCCGTCTCCGGCATAGTGGTTCGAAAAGCGGGCGTACCACCAGATTCCGGTGTACACACCCTCGGGCAGGTGCAAGCGGGCCTGGTCTGCACCGGATTCTTGTGCTGCGCGGTCCTGGTGCACCAGGTCGGGCCGGGAAATCATCGTGTGCGCTGTTTCGGACTCGCCAGCATGCATGTCGACTTTGGAGTGCTCGGCCGGACGGCCAGGGTAGTCCGGATGCCACCAGTAGACATAGACCACGTAGTCATGCGGGATTTGCAGCTGTGACTGAGCAAAATAGGGGAGCAGGCTCTCATTGCCTCCGTGTCCGTTCACGATGACGATCTTTTTGCAGCCATTGCGGGCCATTTCATCGGTCGTTTCCTGCAGCAGGTCAAGTTGTATTTTCATGCTGTAGGAAAGCGTCCCCGGCTGCTGTTTTGCTTCCGCAATCTGCCCGAAATAGTAGGGAGGAAAAATGATGGCATATTCCTGCTGGGCGGCCTGCTCGGTTGCATAACGCACGTTGATCAGGTCGGTGCCCAGCGGAAGGTGCGGCCCATGTTTTTCAATGATGCCGAAAGGAAGCAAACAAACGCCCTGCGATTGTTCGATGGCCCGGATAAAGTCGGGTCCGGTCAGCTCCTCCCATTTGGCTGGAAGCTTTTGCGTTTGCTGGGCCCAAAGGGGAAGCAGACACGCGGCGAGGATCGCAGTGAATATAATGATTTTCTTCAAAGCACAACTCCCGAACGACGCAATCATCATAGTTATAGATGGCCAGATTTTCACCAAGCCCCGCTACTTTGGGGCAAATGCAGGAATCAAAATGTTCGGAAATGTTTTGGACAAAGGAGAAAATGCATGCCTCACGCACAGGAAGAAGTGGAAAAGCTCAAGCAAGCTCCAGCAGCCGAGGGAGTTGCCAATGTCATCTATGCACGCTGGAGCCCACGCGCATTTGCTGACAAGAGTGTCTCCACAGAAGATTTAAGAAAGATCTTTGATGCGGCGCGATGGGCCGCATCTTCCTACAACGAGCAGCCCTGGCGGTTTTTTGTGGGCCGCCGCGGAGACGCAACGTACCAGAAAATTTTTGACTCCCTGGTCGAATTCAATCAGCAGTGGGCCAAAAGCGCGCCCGTGCTGGTTCTCTCAGTAGCCAGCAAGAAGTTCGCGCATAATGGGACTCCAAATTATCACGCACTGCACGACACCGGAGCGGCCACTGCTTTGCTCTCTCTGGCTGCCACCTCTCTTGGCCTGCATACTCACTCGATGGCCGGATTCGACCACGACAAGGCACGCAAAGCATTCCATATTCCGGAAGATTACGACATGGGTGCCGTGACAGCGCTGGGCTATCTGGGCGATCCGGAGAGTTTGCCGGAACAGCTGAAGAAGAACGAGCTTTCCCCCCGCCAGAGAAAAGATCTCAGCCAGTTTGTTTTTGCAGAGTGGGAAAAGCCTGCAGCACTGTAATGACAGCAGGCGCGGTGCAAGGGCCGCGCCTGACATGATGGCCTAACTTTGGTTTGGGGCTTCTGCGCTGCAAGCTGCGGTACAACCGGTGACACAGGTCGCATATAAGGGCGGAAATTCAATAAACTCAGCGCATCCCAGCAAACACACGGCGAAACACGTGGCAACGTCGTACATTTCTGCCTCCTCAGCCTGGCTCTTTTCTCAATGGGTCCACCGTCCAGCAGCTTTGTCCTTAACAAACTGATCAATCGTGTCCTGTAAAGACATTCCTTCGTAAGGATTTCTAATCCAGACTTTTACTTCACTCGGGCCAGACCTTTGAATTTCTCCCTGATCGGAGATGATGACGGTAGACATCATGTCTCGCCGATAATCGCCTTCTACCGGACCTTTGGTTCCGGAAATTATGGCTGAAACTCCATGCGAGAAAGCAGTAGCGGGGAGATGATGGAAGACCGTGTATGTGTCACCCGCATCGATCCATCGCGCATAGATGTGGATCGGTTCGGTGTAACCTTCTTCATCAGACGCCTGCAGAACAGCATCCAGTTCCCGTCCGTCGGTCTTCGGTGTAAGGCCCCAACGTTCCACTTTGTATCGAACAGCCTTTTTGAGGCCGCTTGTCCGATTGTCATTCGTTTGTGCTGAAGCCTGCACATTACCGAAAATGGCTGCTAAGTCGGCGGTAAAAACTGCATCCTGCAGAAATTCGCGCCGGTATGGGCCGCCTTAGGTTGGGTATCTTCAGAGGGTCCATGATTGTTGTCCAGCATGTTTTCCATGCCTCCTTGCCAGACATTCTGTTACCTATTTTTCTTTGTCAAGCGTCAGATTCACAAATTTGCTAGACCCAGCAAGCCCTGCTGACAAATCAGGTTCAATTCACTATATTTCCCGCAATACATTTACCATCTTTGCTATGGTCTTCCACGATCCACAACAGCGGCGGGAGCGTGGCCGTCAGCATCGCAGGCAGGTACGGCGGCAGGACCATGCTCATTGGCGGCCCGAGGCCCGGCGTCACAATCCGCTGGCCTTGATGGAAGCCTCCATGCGCGGGCGGGTCCCCTCTCTGATTGCCTTGAAATATGAGCGGATGACCGCCTCGCCGTTTGGCTTCTTTCGCGGCGCCGTACCGGTCATGGCGGCTGACCTTTCTCTGCTGCCGCACACCAGCATTCTCAATCAGATCTGCGGCGATGCGCACGTCCGCAACCTGGGCGCCTATGCCGCGCCTGATGGCCGCCTCGTATTTGACATCAACGACTTTGACGAGACCATCCGCGGGCCCTTTGAGTGGGACCTGAAGCGCCTGGCCACCAGCCTTGTTCTTGCCGGACGCGAAGTGGGCGACAAGCGTGCCGTGTGCGAAGAGGCCGTGGACCGCTTTGTCTCTCAATACCGCAAATATATAGACATGTTTGCGCGTATGCCGGTTCTGGAAATGGTGCGCTTCCAGGTCCACCGCTTGCAGCGGATTACTCCAGTTTCTTCGGCGCTGTTGAAGGCAGAGCGCGCAACACCGATACACACCCTCGAACAACTCACAGTGCCCGCAAAGGGAAGGGCCGGAGAGGACGGCAAACGCATTTTTCGTCAGGATCCGCCCTTGCTGACGCGGCTGTCTTCAGCACAGGCCCGCGCGGTGCTCGCCTCCCTGCACGAGTACAGACAAACGCTGCTGCCGGAGCGCCGCCATTTTTTCGCCCAATATCGTCCTGTAGATGTTGGCTTTAAGGTTGTTGGCACCGGTTCTGTGGGACTGCGTGACTATCTCGTTTTTATGGAAGGCAACGGTTCGGGCGATCCGCTCTTTCTTCAGATAAAGGAAGAGCCGGTCTCAGCCTATGCCGAATATCTTGAATATCACGGTCCCCACCATCAGGGACAGCGCGTGGCCGAAGGACAGCGCGCCATGCAGTTCCAGTCCGACCCGTTTCTTGGCTGGACCACGATTGGCCACCGCCATTTCCTGGTGCGGCAACTGAATGATCATAAGGCCAGCATTGAAATTGAAGACCTCAAGGGGCAGGGCCTGCTTGAATATGCTGAAATGTGTGGCGAACTGCTGGCACGGGGCCACTCGCGCTCCGGGGACCCATGTCTGATTGCCGGATATCTGGGCAACGGTAAGCGTTTTGCTGAAGCCATTCTGAAATTTGCTGAAGCTTACGCCGACCAGACCGAGCAGGACTGGGAGGCCTTGCGCCGGTCCCGGCGTCTGGCAAAGAAAAAATAACCAGGTCCGGGCCGGTCCACCTCGTGTGACCTTCAAGCCGCTCTTTCGCTTATACTGCCGTTTTCACTCTTCCAAAGGCTGGTTTACGTATGCAACTCGATCGCCGTGCATTTCTGGCATTGTCAGGACAGCTTGGTCTGGGTTCCACCCTCTTTCCCGGCGCGCTCTACACTCTGGCAGCGCAGGCGCAGGACACAGCGGAAACAGAAAAACTGCCGCCCATCACGCCGGCAATGATCGACCAGGCCGCGGCACTTGCTGGAATCAGCCTGACTCCGGAACAGAAACAGATGATGCTCCAGGGGCTGAAGGATCAGCGCAGCTCATATGAAGCCATCCGGAAGCTGCACCTTCCCAACAGTGTGCCTCCGGCTTACATCTTCGATCCGCTGCCGCCGGGCGCAAAAATCAACACAGAAAAACAGCCGCCGCGCTACAGTCGTCCTCCGGCCATCATCACGGTCCCGTCCAATCTGGAAGACCTTGCCTTCGCCTCTGTTGTTGAGTTGGGTGATCTTGTGCGCCGCCGAAAGGTCTCCTCGCTTGATCTTACCGAGATGTATATTGCGCGGCTGCGGCGCTACAATCCGCTGCTGCATTTTGTGGTGACGATCACAGAAGACCGCGCTCTTGCCCAGGCCCGCGAAGCCGATGCAGACATCGCGGCGGGAAAATATCGCGGTCCTTTGCATGGGCTTCCCTGGGGCGCGAAAGACCTGCTTGCCGTCAAAGGCTATCCCACAACCTGGGGGGCAGGCGGATTTGAGAAACAGGCATTTGATGAAGATGCTACGGTCGTCAGGCGCCTGGACGCGGCCGGCGCAGTGTTGATTGCCAAGACCACTCTCGGCGCCCTTGCCATGGGAGACAAGTGGTTCGGTGGCCGCACGCGCAATCCGTGGAACCCGAAACAGGGGTCCAGTGGGTCTTCTGCGGGCTCAGCTTCAGCAACCGCTGCCGGATGCGTTGCCTTTTCCATTGGTTCAGAAACGCTGGGCTCGATTTCCTCGCCATCCACACGGTGTGGAACGACTGGCCTTCGGCCAACCTTCGGGTTTGTTCCGCGCACCGGGGCCATGGCCCTGAGCTGGACCATGGACAAGCTCGGCCCCATCTGCCGGGCCGTCGAAGATTGCGCCATGGTCATGGAAGCCATTTACGGCCCCGATGGTCAGGACCTGGCCGCACGCGAGGCCGCTTTTAACTGGGATGCCGGCTTTGACTGGAGGTCTCTACGCGTTGGATATCTGAAAAAGGAATTTGAACCGGAGAAGGCCACAGAAGGACCGGAGCCGTCCTCCGGGCCTTTCACAGAGGAAGAAAAGAAGAAGCGAAGAGAGCGCGATGCGGCCCGCGCGCGCCGCGCTTATGACCGCAAATATGATCTGGCGGCC
Organism: Pseudacidobacterium ailaaui; assembly: GCF_000688455.1. Taxonomy (NCBI): domain Bacteria; kingdom Pseudomonadati; phylum Acidobacteriota; class Terriglobia; order Terriglobales; family Acidobacteriaceae; genus Pseudacidobacterium; species Pseudacidobacterium ailaaui. The sequence goes on along the minus strand of NZ_JIAL01000001.1, from coordinate 1,195,677 downwards.
CTCGAAAAGCTCCATGCCATGGGCGTAAGTCTTGTTCCACTCGACCTGCCCGATCTGCCTTTCGGCGCGATGACGCCACTGCTGGAAGCCGAGGCCGCGGCCGCCTTTGACGACCTTACCATGAGCGGGCGGGACAAACTGCTGACCGAGCAGGGCCCTGAGGACTGGCCCAATATCTTTCGCGTCGCCCGCTTTTATCCCGCCGTCGAGTATATTCAGGCCAATCGGGCACGGACCCTGGCCATTCGTGAAATGGCCAAGCTCTTTGCTCAGGTGGATATCATCGTCGCCTCTACCAACAGTGAGCAGTTGGTCGTGACCAATCTTACTGGTCACCCCGCCGTGATTGTGCCCAACGGGATCCGCGGCAACGACGCCCTAGCGCCGCCCAGCCAGGATACGGGCGAGGACGATTCCATCGGTGGGCCGGGTACCCCGGTCAGTATCACCTTCCTTGGCCCTCACTATCAGGACGCGAAACTCTGCGCCTTTGCCAAGGCATACCAGGATGCTACCGGTTTCCACAAACTGCATCCAAAATTGCCGGCTTGATTTTGGAATTGGGAGAAATCAATTGGAAGTGTTGGAAAAAGGGAAAAACAAGCTGGGACTCATCGCCGGCAATGGCCGCTTCCCGTTTCTGCTCCTGGAGGCGGCCCGCGCGCACGGTCTGGAAGTTGTGGTTGCTGCAATCAAAGAAGAAACAGAACCGGAGATGGAGGTCCGCGCCGCGGCAGACCCCGGAGTGCGCATCTACTGGTTCTCTCTGGGAGAATTATCCCGGCTCATCGAGACTTTCCATCAGGAGGGGGTGACCCGCGCGGTCATGGCCGGACAAGTAAAGCACAAGCAGATCTTTTCCAGCATCCGTCCCGACTGGCGTCTGGCAAAGCTGTTGCTTTCTCTGCGCACGAAGAACACAGACATGCTTCTGGGTGCCGTCGCCAAGGTGCTCAGTGATGAGGGCATCGAGCTGATCTCTTCCACCTCCTACCTCGAACCGCTTCTCGCCACGCCTGGAGTCATGACGGAACGTGCCCCTTCAGAGAATGAACAGAAAGACATTGCTTATGGACGGGCAGTGGCGCAGGCCGTGTCAGGATTCGACATTGGCCAGACCGTAATTGTGGCCAGTCAAGCCTGTGTCGCGGTCGAAGCCATGGAAGGCACCGATGCTGCCATCGAGCGTGCGGGGGCCTTGATGAGGACCCTGGCTGCCGAAGGGCAGGCCTCGACCTTCGACCGCAGCCTCACCGTGGTCAAGGTCGCCAAACCCAAACAGGACATGCGCTTCGATGTTCCCGTCATTGGGATAAAAACCATCGAAACCATGGAGCGTGCCGGTGCAACCTGTCTCGCCATCGAAGCGGGACGCACACTCATTTTTGATAAAGACACAATGATCTTGCGCGCCAATGCCGCCCGGATTGCGATGATTGCTCTCGAACGCGGATAATAGGCTCACCCATACAGGAGGACTTTCGCCGTGTCCAGGATTTCTCTGCTTGTAGTTGCAGCCGTCATTGTCGTCGGAGTGCTTTTTGTGGCTGCTCGTAGTTTTGCGGACGACAATCAACCCATGCCCCAGGTCGGCCAGCAGGCGCCTGATTTCACTCTGCCCTCGCAGGAAGGCAGGCCCGTCAGCCTCGACAGCTTCCGTGGAAAATGGGTGGTCCTTTATTTCTACCCCAAAGACATGACCTCGGGCTGCACCATTGAAGCCCATAACTTCCAGCGCGACCAGGAAAAGTTTCTGAAGGCCAACGCCGTCATTCTGGGCGTCAGCGTGGATTCGGTGGACAGTCACAAACAGTTCTGCGCCAAGGACGGCCTCAACTTCACGCTGCTGAGCGACGCGGACAAAAAAGTCGTGGCCGAGTATGGATCGCTTGGCAACTATGCCGGTTTCAAAATCGCCAATCGCAATACATTTTTGATTGATCCTCAGGGAAAGATCGTCAAAGTCTGGACGAAAGTAGACCCCTCGCACCATAGTGAAGAGGTGCTTTCAGCGCTCAATCAGATGGAGGCTCACTAAATAGGTGTGAATGGATGCCGGGCAGGCATGGTCAGGACCATGGTCTGCCCGTCGCACCTTTCTTCAATATCGAAAGCGGTATCTCACCTCCCCATAAATCTCCCGCGGGTCGTTATAGTGGAACCCCCCGAACGTAAGGCTGTTGTCCAGCAGCACCCTGCGGTTGGCCACATTGAGCGAAGTAACGGACACCGTCAGCTTTTCAGCAAAGGTCTTTCCCACTGACAGATCAAACGTCGTGTGCTGCGGAAGATACGCTCCCGGATACTCCTTGTTCGGGCTGCCATTCACAAATCCCGAACCGTAGTAGACATTCGTCGAAGCAAAGATGCGCCATGGCAGCGAGGCGTCAAAGCCAACGTTGAGCGTGTTGCGCTGGTCGTGATCGAGCGGCGTGTATGTCCATTCGCCTTCACAGTCTTCTGAAGTTTCAGGATTGCAGACCAGCCCTCCCGTCAACGCGCCGCGCTGTTCGGCAATCTGGTTAGAGTACGCCAGGTGCGCCTGCCCATAGCGCCAGAGACGCGGTGAGAGCAGCGTCAGTTCCCACCCCCTGACCAAAGCGCCGTCAATCGTCACTGGATAGTACAGGCTCGATTCGCCCAGTGTGCTGTGGTCAAGAAAATTCCTGGCCCTGGTACGGAAGGTGTCCGCATCCAGCATCCATCCCCGGAATGGGATCTGCACGCCAAACTGGTGTTCCTCGTCTCGCTCGCCATGCAGCGGCAGAAAGGAGGTGTTGGTCGCGTTCGCGTACTGAAGCACTGGTCCTGAAGCCGTCAGCAGCGGTGGAGGCTGGTAGTAGTGCCCATAAAATCCACGAAAGACCCAGCCCAGCTTCGGCACCTTCACTGCGGCCCCGATGCGGGGACTCGTCGCCTTCTCCGTAAACCCACCGTGAAACCAGGACTGGCGCAGGCCGGCAATCAGCGTCAGCCAGGACGTGACCTTGTAGTTGTCCGAAAGATATTCTTCAATCAAGCCACCGGAAGCCGCGTCGTTGACGGAAAAATCCGGATAGCTCAGGTCGTTGAAGATGCTGCCAAACGTGTACCCATCATGCTGCCCGAAGGTGTAGATCCCGGCCTGCAGAGTATTACGCGCAATCTCCGCTTCCATCGAGCCCTGCAGACCGGCATAGTGGGAAGCCCGCCGGCTGGTCGTGGCCACCGGGAAATCATATGGTTTTGGTTCATAGTCTGCGCTATTGTAGTGATAAAAAGGCGAAATTTGTAACAGTGACTGATCATGAAAGGTATGCGCCCAGGTGAAGGCGACCAGTCCATCCGTTTCATGCTGACCATCACGCAACCCACTGGAGTTGTATTCCTGGTTTTCCCAGCTGTCCGGATCAGGATCATACGGTACCTGAAAGTAATCCGTGCGCAGTTGCGTCACCAGTCGGAACTGGTCTTGCGGAGTGCGGTTGTAAATCCATGAGCCAAAGCCGCCGTATCCATTCACCGCATCGTGGTAGACCTTGCTGATGGGCGGCTGCAGCCCCAGGTTGCTGCGGTTTCCGTTCAGGCTCAGGTAATAGGCAGACTTCTCGGAATGGCTACCGAAGTTCACCTGATCGTTCGTCTGGTAGAAATTTCCGGCGCTTAAAATGAGCTCGCCCTGATTGTTGCCCTCAAATCCGGTGCGCGGCACGACGTTGAACACACCATACGTGCGGTCGCCCACATCGGCGGAATAGCTGCCGCGTTGTACCTCAAGGTAGTCAATGTCCTTTGGATCTATCTGCGCTCCCACATTGCTGCCGATATTCGTGTTGGGGATCTGGACACCGTCAATCAGCCAGCTCACCTGGTGCCCGCCGCGGATGTGCAGCATGTCGTGGGTCTCATAGGCCCCGGGAACGTAATTTGTAATCATCTCAAAACCATTGGTCCGGTCCGCTCCAGGCGCGCGTGTGATCTCCCGCCGTGTCACCAGAGTGGTCGTCGTGGCCGTGTCCACATTGGGACCCTCTGCCACAGCTGTCACCACCGTGGTTTCCTGTGTCCCGGCCACGCCCAGTTCAAAGTGCAGAATAGGCGACGCATTCGAGACCACCGTGATGTTCTGCTCCTCCGGACGGAATCCCGGCTGCTCAACACGGACCACGTATTTCCCTACAGGTACGGCCGCAAAGCGGAACGCCCCGTCCTGGTCGGATTGCGTATGAAGAGAAAAGTCGGAAGTCACGGACCGCAACACGACCTGTGTCCCGGCAATGGGTCGGTGCTGCGGATCGTGCACAATGCCTTCCACCTGTCCAAAAACAGTGGCGCGCGCGTGCTGGCTGATACCCATGCACGCAAGGAAAAACAGCATGACAACTCTGCGCATCTCGGCAGAAGCCTCCTCTATTGGCAAAAGAAGTGAAATGGGAACGAGAGGGGCAGTGTGCTGTTCCGGAAGCCCGCATGGGTCTGTCATCCTGAGCAAGCCCGAATCACGCAAGGGAAAAAACTGCGTGGTACCAGCGCCCGCCAGGCGACAGGTCTCCGTAACAGAACACAAAAGTGGAATTACACGGGAGGGCCGCGCTTCTGCCGCGTCCGGTCAAAGGAGACGCGATACAGCGCCTCTGCCTGAGCATGGACCGCCGGATGACGGATGACTCCGGCAAAGATCGCCGCCTCTATGGATGGCGCAAGGGGAGTCCAGGGAAGGAGCCGAGCGACTGCCGGAGTATAGGGGCATTTCTCAGCAATCATGCTGATGGCATGACCTTGCTGCCGCATCATGGTTCCGGCCATGGCGCAGTGATGCTTCCCGCTCCTCCGGCAACATGCCGGAAGGCCCGCCTCACCGATGTCAGAGGCAAGCACCGGGGCCAGCAGGGGCAACCCGAATAGCAGCAGCATCGAAATGGCAAGCAGTCGCCGCACCCTTCAGTGTAGCCCAGGCCTGCTTGTCACTCCCAGAAGCGTGCAATCCGCTCCTGTACTTCCTGCTTTTGTATACATACAAAAAAGCTCCTCAACTCGCTGCTGCAGCTTCAGTTGAGGAGCTTATGTCATGCTTGCAGAAATCCTCAGGCCCGCGACAGATCGAAGCGGTCCAGTTCCATGACTTTGTTCCATACTCTCACAAAGTCATGGACGAATTTCTCCTGCGCGTCCGCGCTGCCATACACTTCGGCCAGGGCCCGCAGTTGCGAGTGCGCGCCAAAGATCAGGTCTACCCGAGTGGCCGTCCACTTCAGCTCGCCTGTCTTGCGGTCACGGCCCTCAAACAGGTCCTGAGAATCCGGGACTGGCTTCCACTCTGTGCCCATGTCGAGCAGGTTTACAAAAAAGTCGTTCGTCAGCGTTTCTGGCCTGTGGGTAAAGACACCGTGCTTTGACTGTTTGAAGTTGGCGTTCAGCGCCCGCATTCCACCCACAAGCACCGTCATCTCCGGTGCGGTCAGTTTCAGCAGTTGCGCCTTGTCCACCAGCAGTACTTCAGCAGGCACGCCGTTCTTGTATTTCAAATAATTGCGGAAGCCGTCTGCAAAGGGTTCCAGCACGGAAAAGGACTCCACGTCGGTTTGTTCCTGTGAGGCGTCCATACGTCCCGGTCGGAAAGGAACAGTTACCTGGAAGCCTGCATTCTTTGCAGCCTGTTCCACACCAGCGCATCCGGCCAGCACAATCAGATCGGCCAGCGAAATTCTCTTACCATTTTGCTGCGCACGGTTAAACTCCTGCTGAAGGCCTTCCAATGTCTGGAGCACCTTCTGTAACTGCTCTGGTTGGTTCACCTCCCAGTCCTTTTGCGGAGCCAGCCGGATCCGGCCTCCATTGGCTCCCCCGCGTTTGTCTGATCCGCGGAAGGTCGAGGCTGCGGCCCAGGCCGTGGAGACCAGTTGAGAGACAGTAAGACCTGATGCAAGGATCTTCTTTTTAAGTTCCGCGACATCGTTCTCATCCACCAGTTCGTGGTCTACTTCCGGAATCGGGTCCTGCCAGATCAGCTCTTCCTCCGGCACCTCTGGCCCCAGATAACGTGCACGCGGTCCCATGTCGCGGTGGGTCAGCTTGAACCAGGCGCGCGCAAAGGCATCGGCAAACTCCTCCGGATGCTCATAAAAACGCCGCGAGATCTTTTCATACACCGGATCAAATCGCAGGGAGAGGTCCGTCGTCAGCATTCCCGGATGCTGACGTTTTTCCGGGTCGTGCGCATCCGGCACCGTGCCCTTCCCGGCGTCTCCCTTCGGCTTCCACTGGTGCGCACCCGCCGGACTCTGGGTCAGTTCCCAGTCGTATTCAAACAGGTGTTTAAAAAAATCATTGCTCCATTGTGTGGGAGTGGTTGTCCAGGTAATTTCAATTCCACTGGTAAAGGTGTGAGGGCCTTTGCCGGTCTCATAGCTGTTTTTCCATCCCAGCCCCTGTTCTGCGATGTCCGCTCCTTCCGGTTCGGCTCCCACGTGGGAGATCGGACAAGCACCGTGGGTCTTGCCAAAGGTGTGGCCCCCTGCAATCAAGGCCACCGTCTCCTCGTCATTCATCGCCATCCGCCGGAATGTCTCGCGGATATGGTGTGCCGCAGCGACTGGATCAGGATTGCGGTCCGGACCCTCCGGATTTACATAGATCAGCCCCATGTGGGTCGCCCCGAAGGGATTGGTCAGCTCGCGTTCTTCTGAGAAGCGTTTGTCATTGCCCAGCCAGGTGTTTTCATATCCCCAGTTCACGTCCATGTCCGGCTCCCAGGTGTCCTCGCGTCCGCCAGCAAAGCCAAAGGTCTTAAACCCCATCGACTCAAGCGCCACATTTCCAGCCAGAATCATAAGGTCGGCCCAGGAGATCTTCCTTCCATACTTCTGCTTGATGGGCCATAGCAGGCGCCGCGCCTTGTCCAGACTTACATTGTCCGGCCAGCTATTCAGCGGTGCAAAGCGCTGTTGTCCCCGTCCGCCTCCTCCGCGTCCGTCATAGATGCGGTAAGTCCCGGCGCTGTGCCACGCCATGCGGATAAATAGAGGACCGTAATGGCCAAAGTCCGCAGGCCACCACTCCTGCGAATCGGTCATCAGCGCCCGCAGGTCCTGCTTCAGCGCCTCATAGTCCAGGCTCTTGAACTCTTCCGCGTAGTTGAACTCTTCACCCATCGGGTTGGACAAAGAGGAATGCTGGTGCAGAATGCTCAGGTCCAGTTGGTTCGGCCACCAGTCGCGGTTGGACACCGCCCGGCCCGTATGAAAAGGGCATTTTGCTTCTGTAGACATATTTCCTGCTCCCTTGCTGCGTAGGTTCAAACTGGCTTTCGCGGAGAACCACCATGTCTCTCATGGAACCGGATACTGTCAGCATCCTGGCGCATCCCACGCAAAGAGAGACCCTCTTGTTTCTCCGGACAGTTGAATGTAGCACCGCGGAAGAAGATAGTTCCAATACATATTTCCCATGCAATGGATAGGTGCTGCCTATGGGATTCCTGCAATGGGCTTGTGAGGGCCGCAATCGGAAGGTCCTGGCCAGAGGAAAAAAATACCTGGAACCCGCAGCAGGGCTTGAGACGGAGGACCGGATGAGGAGGGCCGAAAGGAGATTTGGAGGCGCGGGTCGGAATCGAACCGACGCATAAAGGTTTTGCAGACCTCTCCCTTACCACTTGGGTACCGCGCCTTGGACAGGAAATCTTACTTCAGAAGGCGGCTTGAAAGCCAGTCCGCGCGGAGTTTTTTCTTCGGCTGACTGGAGCGGGAGACGGGATTTGAACCCGCGACCCTCGCCTTGGCAAGGCGATGCTCTACCACTGAGCTACTCCCGCAGGATTACCTTTTGAGTATAGCGGCAGCGCTGCATGTGGTCAAACCCGCCGCGGTGGCCTGAGACCATCGCTTCTTGACATGAGACCGTTTCTGCTGAAAAGCTATAAAACCAGGGTCTCCCTGCATTCCTCCTCTGTAGTGCCCGGAAGCAGGGAACCGTTTGTGTTCCTGGAGGAAGCGGCTTGCAGTCCAGTGCTGCCAAATTTCCTCTTCCCTGGATACAATCATGATTTCTCATTGTGCAAAGACGTTGTTCTTTGTCATGAAAAGGATTGCAGCTTGACACCGAATCTTTTGCTGGCCGCCGCTCTACCGCCGGGTCTGGTTACATTTCTGCCCTTTGTGGTGATTATTGCAGTGTTCTATCTGCTGCTGATTCGCCCCCAGCAGGCGCGCCAGAAGCAGTGGCAGCAGATGCTCCATAACCTGAAGCCAGGCGACCGGGTCACCACATCAGGCGGTATCCGCGGCACCATCCTGTCGATTAAGGACGACGCCATTCAGCTTCGCGTGCCGCCGGACAACATTAAGATGGAAGTCGTAAAGAGTGCCATTGCATCGGTCACCACAGACGAGCCTGCGAAGTAAAAACCCATGCGTAAAAATCTGACTCAAAAGACGATTCTGATCTTTGCGGTCCTGCTGGTCTTTCTTTTCGGAATTTTCGGCATCCCCAAAGGACTGAGCGGCACTGCCCTGAAGCAGGCCATTCTGGACCGCATTCACCTGGGCCTCGATCTGCGGGGCGGTACGCACCTGATTTTACAGGTCATGGTCGACGAGGCCGTCGCCTCCCAGACAGACAATGATGAGGCGCGCCTGCAGACCGACCTTCAGCAGAATGGCATCTCCGTAGGCTCCATTACCAAGCCCGATCCTGCCGCCCATCCGGAGACGATCCAGATCTCCGGAGTACCGGCCGACCGCACCGGTGACCTCCGGTCGGTCCTGAACCAGCGTTACGGCACCCAGTACGATATCGCTTCTGGTGAAAACAACACCTTCACCCTTACCATGAAGCCCACTGTCGTTGCTGACCTGAAAAAACGCGCCCTGGAGCAGGCCATCGAAGTCATCCGCACCCGCGTGGACTCACTCGGGGTCAGCGAGCCTGTCATTCAGGAATACAACCTGGGCGCCTACCAGATTCTGGTCGAGCTCCCCGGTGTGGATGATCCTGCGCGGGTCAAGGACGTAATCCAGTCCACCGCACGCCTGGAGCTCCATCTGGTTGAGGGTGGTCCGTGGCCCGATGAGCAGACGGCCCTGCAGGCCCTGGGCGGCTCTGTTCCTTATGACGCAGAGCTGATGCGTGCCATCCCCGGCGCGGCCGGCCCCAACAGCAATGAGTCTGTGTACGAAATCAAGCGTGTACCCGAGGTGGCCGGGACCGATATTCGCGATGCCCAGCCTGGCCGCAATCCCAATACAAATGAGCCAGAGGTGGTCTTTTATCTGACGGCTGCCGCCGGAAACCACTTTGCTGATTTCACGACGGAAAACAAGGGCAAACCGCTTTGTATCGTTCTTGATAATAAGATCCGTGAGGTGGCCACCATCCGTGACACCATCCGCGACCAGGGCACCATCTCCGGCGGCGGGATTACGGAGCAGTATGCCAAGGACCTCGCCATGCTGCTGCGCACCGGTGCTCTGCCTGCTTCGATTCATTATCTGCAGGAAAGCACTGTAGGACCTTCACTCGGGGCCGATTCCATCCGTCAGGGTGTACTTGCTTCCGTAGTCGGGATGCTCGCAGTCATGATTTTCATGCTGGTGTATTACCGTGGTGCGGGCATTAATGCTGATCTGGCCCTCTTCCTGAACCTAGTCATCCTGCTCGGTTTTATGGGCTTTACCCACTCGGTGCTCACTCTGCCTGGCATTGCTGGTGTCATCCTGACCATTGGTATGGGTGTGGACTCCAACGTCCTCATTTTTGAGCGTATCCGGGAAGAACTGCGTGCTGGCAAGTCGCCCTCGGCCGCCGTGGAGCAGGGCTTTGATCATGCCTGGACGACCATTGTGGACACCCACGTGACGACGATCGTTTCAGCAGCCATTCTGTTTATTTTTGGCACCGGCCCTGTCCGGGGATTTGCTGTGACGCTGACCTTTGGTCTGCTGGCAAACCTGTTTACCGCCGTATTTGTCTCGCGGGTGATTTTTGATGCGCACCTGAACAAAAAGCGTCCGGGTGAGCCGATATCGATTTAAGTAGCTAAAAGCGGTCTGCTTCGATGCCGGCCGTGGTTTTGCTGGCCGTTTCGTGGCAAACAGAGGAAATTCCGTGGAACTGTTTCATGATGTAAAGATTGATTGGCTCGGGAAGAAGTGGTACTTTCTGGGCTTCTCGCTGATTTTCAGCGTGGCGGGGGTGCTCTCACTGCTTTTCTGGCACCATCTTCCCCTGGATGTGGATTTTCGCGGTGGCACCGTCGTTCGCGTCAAGTTTGACCAGGCGCCCGACCTCGACCGGATCCGTTCGGCCACGGACAAGGCCGGAATCAAGGACGTCCGCATTCAGCGCTATGGGGCCGTGGCGAACAATGAAGTGATCATATCGCTTGCCCTGAGCCGCACGAGTGAGAATGCCCTCGATCAGGGTCGCGCAGCGATCCTGCAGGCGCTTGAGAGCAACTATGTCCGCGGCGGGCAGGCCAATGCGGGCAAGCTGGACCTTGATAATGCCGGGCAAAGCACGCTGGCCAGCTGGCTGGCACAGAAGGACCCTGAGCATCTGGGCCAGAGCGAGGCTTCCCAGCAGCATTATGCCCAGCAGGCGGCCGCGATCCTGAATGACAGAGACCGCCATAGCGGCCTGATTGCTTCCATAGACAGTCTTTCCGGCCAAGTGACTCCCGCAGTGCTCGATGCACTCAGGCAGGATGCGTACCTGTCCGGCTTTGCCATCCGCAATGTCGAAATTGTCGGGCCCCAGGTCGGCGCGCAACTGCGCAATCAGGCCATGTGGGCCATCCTGTATTCGCTGCTAGGGATGCTGGTGTATCTCTGGTTCCGCTTCGAATTGATTTATGGTGTCGCGGCCGTCGTTGCTGTCTTCCATGACACATTGATCACCGTGGGCGCTTTCAGTCTTACGAATCAAGAGATCTCTCTTACTGTGATTGCTGCCATCCTCACTCTGGTCGGGTACTCGATGAACGACACCATCGTGGTCTTTGACCGTATCCGGGAAAACCTCCGCATGTCCCGTCGCGAACCGCTGGCCGACCTGGTCAATCGCAGCATCAATCAAACGCTGAGCCGGACCGTCCTGACCTCCGGCTTGACCTTCCTCACCGTGCTCTCTCTCTATCTCTTTGGTGGAGAAGTGCTTCACGGATTTTCCTTTGCCCTGGTCGTCGGCATTCTCATCGGGACCTATTCCTCGATCGCCGTGGCGGCACCTATGCTGGTTGCATATCAGGAGTGGAGGCAGCAGCGAGGAAAAGCGGCCGTATTGCCAGCGGCGAAGAAGGCCCGGGTCTGAAGGGCCGAGGTGTGAATCCGGTTTGCAATGACAGTAAGAAAAAATCTTTTTTGCTGCGGTGAAACGTTTCCAGATGTGGCCGCGATGTGATATAGGTTGTCTCACTCAGCTTTTTCGGAAGTGTTCCACCCGCTCCAGAAAAATAAATTTGTTGTTGGGAACAAATAGATGCCTGTGCGGTGTCTATAGGTGGTAACGAGTTTCGCTTGGAAGAGGTAAGGCCATGTTTGAAGATGCCTTGATGGAATCAGGCGGCAGGATCAAGACCAAGAGCAAATACTTTACGATTATCGGGTTTGTGCTGAACGGGTCCATCCTTGCTGGAATGATTCTTTACCCGCTGATCTATCCTGAAGCGCTGCCAAAGGCCATGATGTCGACCCTGTTGGTTGCGCCTCCGCCTCCGCCTCCACCCCCGCCGCCTCCGCCGCCGCAGGCCCCTGTGGTCCACAAGGTGGTTTCCGAGCTGGTGAATAACCAGATGACATTCACCAAGATCCCCAAGGAAATCAAGATGGTGCACGAGGAGGCGCCCCCGCCGAGTGCCGGTGTGGCCGGAATGGAGGGCATGGGTGGGTCCTCTGGTGGAGTGTTGGGCGGTGTTTTGGGCGGCATCGGCAATGGGCCGGCCCCGGTCGTGAAGGCCGCTCCGCCGAAGAAGATTGCCGTCTCGTCCGGCGTTATGCAGGGGAACCTGATCGTAAGGACGCAACCACAGTATCCGGCTATCGCCAAAGCGGCCCGTATTCAGGGGACCGTGGTCTTACAGGCTACGATTTCCAAGCAAGGTACGATTGAAAATCTCCATGTCGTCAGCGGGCCACCCATGTTGCAGCAGGCGGCGCTCGATGCCGTGAGGACCTGGCGCTATAAACCCTATCTGCTCAATGGCGAGCCGGTAGAGGTGGAAACTCAGGTCAACGTGGTCTTCACGCTGGGCGGCTGAGGGTCCGTAGTTTTGTCCGGTCCCGGCCCCAGGGTGTAAAGTCTGGAGACGGGGCGAACCGAAGGTTTGTCCTGGCGCGGAAGATCGCGCAGGCAGCAGCAAAGAAGAAAACTCCGCAGGAGGAAGATTTCAGTGATTCTCGCTCAACTTACACATGCAGTAGCTCACCCGGCTTCTCTGGCATTTTTTCAGGAGCAGACGGTAGGTTTCAGCCCCCTCGAACTTTGGGGCAACATGGGATGGCTGGCCCGTGGCGTCGTCATCATCCTGTTCATTATGTCCATCTGGTCGCTGGCCGTCATGATCGACCGCTGGCTGTATTTCGGTGCTGCCCGCAAGCAGTCGCGTGAGTTTGCTCCTCGGGTTGCTGGCGCGCTCAAGGAGGGTAAGCTCGACGAGGCCGTCAAGATTGCTGACCGCAACAAGAAGTCCCACCTGGCTGAAGTTGTCACGGCCGGACTTCAGGAGTTCCGCAGCTTCGGGACCGGAGGCGCTGTGACCGAGGAGCAGATTGAATCCTCCAAGCGTGCCCTGGAGCGGGCCGAAGCCATTGTGCATGCCAAGCTGAAGCGCGGTTTGGGTGGTCTGGCCACCATCGGTTCCACCGCCCCCTTCATCGGTCTCTTCGGTACGGTCGTCGGTATTCTGAACGCTTTCCGCCAGATTGCTACCCAGAAGACCTCGGGCATCGGTGCTGTGGCCGGCGGTATCTCTGAGGCCCTGGTCACCACTGCTTTCGGACTGCTGGTTGCCATTCCTGCCGTGATGACGTTCAACTACTTCACCAATAAGGTGGAGGCCTTTGACGTCGAAATGGACAACTCCTCAAGCGAACTGATTGATTACTTCCTGAAGCAGAGCGGCCGTCGCTGATTGGCCTTTTGCCGGAAGGCGGGAATCCTGCGCTGTGGGCGGAGCGGTCCTCCGCTTCGCCCTCTGGCGGTTTTTCCTGAAGGGAAGTACATCAACGGAGCATAAAAATGGCGATAGTTGTTAGAGACGAAGGCAGGAAGGTCAACTCCAACATCAACGTCACCCCCATGGTGGACGTGATGCTGGTGCTCCTGATTATTTTCATGGTCATCACCCCCATGCTGCAAAATAAGGTCAATGTGGACCTGGTCAAGTCAGAGAATGCCATTGCAATGCCTGATGCCGACCATGAAGATGCAGTCGTGGTGGCTGTGACCCGCGACAGCAAGGTCTTCCTGGGACAGAACCAGGTCTCTCTCTCAGACCTCGGCCCCAAGGTCAATGACCTGCTGCAAAACAAAATAAACAAAATGGTATATTTCCGCGCAGATGCGCGCGCCCATTACGGCACAGTCATGGATGCCATTGATGCCGTGCGTACCTCGGGTGTGGAACAGGTGGGTCTGTTGACCGAACAGCGCACAAACCAGATTGGCGGCCAATGATTCCGGCTGCTGTGGAAATGAGGATTTGACTTATGGCAATGGGAAGTGGCTCCGGTCCGGGTGGACTGAATGCTGATATTAATGTGACCCCGTTGATTGACGTTCTGCTGGTACTGCTGATCATCTTTATGGTGATTGTGCCGGTCACGCCGCATGGTCTGGAGGCGCAAGTGCCCCAGCCGCCGAAGAACCCCAACCAGCAGAAAGAAAATGATCTGAATATCGTTGTTTCGATTGTTACGCATGGCGGTGGACAGCCAACGTATATGATCAATCAGGATACGGTTCCCAAGGCTGACCTGCAGAACCGTCTCAACGCAATCTTCTCCATCCGCGCAGAAAAGGTCATCTTTATCAAAGGCGATCCGGACCTGAACTATTCCGAGGTGGCGGAGATCGTGGACATGGCCCGTGGACTGGGAATTGATCACATCGGTCTGGTCACACCCAAGATTGCGGCTGGCCAGTAATGGCCTTGCCTCCATCGCCAGGGGTTTGCCATTCCGTGGAAAGCAATTACAATCACAGCGCAGAGAGAGTCCCTTGCGTTCCTCTTTGCGTTGCGGAAGCGGGAGCCGCCCATGTCCTCAGGGCGATCAAGGGGCACCGGGCGACGGCCGCAGGGCTGGTTCAGGAAATGCACCGTCCGCACATGCAGGCAATCAGGCGATTCATAAGGAGATGAGAGACAGAATGAAACGACTCGCACATATTCCGGCCACGGCGGCGGCTTTCCTGGCGTTGCTGACCATGATGACCGGGTGCAACCGCCTCAAGGCTCGCGACCAGTTGAACAAAGGCGTCGCCGCTTATAAAAATGCCAAATATGAAGAGGCCATCAGCCACTTCCAGAACGCGGTGAATCTGGATCCGACTCTTCCCATGGCGCGTCTCTACCTGGCCACTGCCTATGCCCAGCAGGTTGTTCCCGATCTGAAGACTCCGGAGAACCTGAAAAACGCCAACCTTGCCATTCAGGGCTTTCAGGACGTTCTGGCGAAAGACCCGAAAGACGTCAGCAGTCTGAAGGGAATCGCCAGTCTTTACTTCCAGATTGACGAGTTTGATAAGGCCAAGGAATGGCAGCAGAAGGTACTGGCTGTGGACCCGCAGGATGCTGAAGCCGCTTATACCATTGGCGTGATTGACTGGGGCGTGGCCCACAAGAATCAGGTCGCCGCCCTTTCCGCCGTTGGCCTGCAGGACCAGGGCGATGGTAACCCCAAGATGCCAAAGGCCGCCTGCCAGAAGCTCGCCGAGCAAAATGGTCCTTTGGTCAGCGAAGGTCTGCAGTATCTGCAAAAGGCGCTTGATATCCGGCCGAACTATGACGACGCCATGGCCTACATGAACCTGATGTATCGCCAGAAGGCCAACCTGGAATGCGGTAACGACCAGGCCCGCAAGGAAGATATTGCGCAGGCTGATCAATGGCGTGAAAAGGCGATGGGTACCCGTAAAGCCAACGAAGAGAAAAAGAACAACACCCCCGGCGGTATCGTTATGGACAGCCAGGGCAACATGAAGTAACGCCCATCGTTTCAAGAGATTTTTCTTGTGCGGCCTCCTCGTTCCGGAGGCCGTTTCCTTTTTCAACCGGACGGATGCTTGTACACTGACTTTTCATGCTCGCCGTTTTGGTTGAAAGCATCACCACCCTTCTTGCTTTGTGCGGAATGGGATTTTATTTTGCAGCACTGTGGAGCGCCCGCTCATTTGTGCACAGAAAGCGTCGGAAAGACGATGCCTTCCACCCGCCGGTCAGTATTCTGAAGCCTCTCAAGGGATTTGATCCCGACATGTATGCTGCCTTTGCAAGCCATTGCCGTCAGCAGTACTCTGGCGAATACGAAATTCTTTTTGGAGTGAATTCCCTCGAAGACCCCGCAGTTGCGGCCGTCGAACGGCTCAGGGTCGAATTTCCCCAGACCCAGATTCGCCTGATGGTTACGCCGGAAATCCTGGGCCCAAACGGAAAAGTCAGCAATCTGGCCCAGATGCTCTCTCAGGCACGGCATCCATACATTGTCATCAATGACAGCGATATCCGGGTTTCTCCCTATTACCTGTCTCGCGTCATGGCCCCTTTTCAGGACCCAAAGGTGGGATTGGTTACGGCCCTTTACCGTGGTCGCGCTCATCGAACGGTCTGGTCCAAAATCGAATCTCTGGGCATTGCTACGGACTTCGCCGCGGGAGTGCTGACAGCACGCAAACTCGAAGGTGGCGTCCGTTTTGGATTGGGTTCTACGTTGGCCCTTTCCCGGGCAGCGCTCGACGCCATTGGTGGGCTGCTTCCCTTGGTCGAGTATCTGGCTGACGATTATGAGGTCGGCGCACGGATTGCTGCAAAGATGTTCCAGGTGGAGCTGTGCGACGAGGTCGTCGAGACCGCGGTCCCTGCCTACAGCTTCCGTCAATTCTGGCAGCACCAGTTGCGCTGGGCGCGAGGAATGCGCGATTCGCGCAAGCGGGGATATGCCGGCGTCCTGTTTACGTTCGGGCTGCCCTGGGCGCTCCTCAATGTCCTCGCTTCAGGTGCAGATCTTTTTAGCATCGCGCTGCTCAGCATGGTGCTGGCCGCTCGTGTCCTGCTGGCCCTGGCGGTCGGAGTGGGAGTGCTTCGGGACCGAGCTGTCCTGCGCGATCTCTGGCTGCTTCCGCTTCGCGATCTTCTGGCACTTTGCGTCTGGGTCTGGAGCTATGCGGGAGACACCGTCACATGGCGCGGCCAGCAGTTCCATCTGAACCAGGGAAAGCTCATCGCGCGTCCCTGATGGCAGGAAACAGGGTGTCTCCTTTGCGTGTCAATTTTCCGGCTTTCGCCTGTGCCCGTTGCGCCTTTCCTGTCGTCCCTTAGGTGGGCCTAGAATTCAGCGCCGTGAGAGCTGGGCTGGTTGCTCAGCACTTCTTTTCCTCCACTGCGGCCCAGAACAAAAACAGGCTGCGGCAAAGCAGGCGCCTGATCGATAGGTGTCCAAAGAAAGATGCGCTGCTGGCCGTTCCAGAGCTGTTCTAACGCGGACAGGTCCATGCCCTGCTGGGTCTGGTCCCCGCCTTCTGTGTCCAGCACCCGGATCGGCCGCCGCAGATAAAACGCCATCGAGGATGCGCTTTCCAGCGGGCCATGGATGATGACCTGATCGGAAGTCTCCATTTCCGGCCGGATTGCATTGGCCAGAATCTGAGAAGAGACAGCCGGGGACAGCGTGTTTATGGCCAGATGGGCCGCAATCAGAAAGGCCACAACGGTGCCGGTCAGAAAGCAATTGGCCAATCCCGCCCTCTTTTTCCGGCGAAAGTAAAGATTCGCAGTCAGCCCGATGAGCAGAGCAGCGGTCGTGATGGTGAACGGTACTCGGAAGGCACCCAGTGCACGCAGGGTCAGGTCAAAGAAGTGTCCGAAAAAAAGACGATGACTGCGCGAAACCTGCTGCAGAAATGCAGAAACATCGGTACCAACCGGCAGAGGTGGAAAGGTAGCAGCAAAGATGGCTGAGGCAATGGCTGCCAACACGCCAACGAAAAACAGGGCCCAGGCCGTAATCTCCGCTGCCCGGGAAGGAGCAGCCTCATCCTCTGCCAGCCAGCCTCCGGCGAGCAGCGCCAACGGAGGCAGTGCTGGAAGAAGGTAGTATTCCTGCCGGAAGGAAAAGCTGAAAAAGAGCATCACGACTGCCACCCAAATCGCCAGCAACAGAAGCGCATTCTGCCGCGCAGAGCGCAGACGTGCCAGCATCTTGAGGGCGAAGATGCACCACGGAGCAAGAAAGAGCAGCAGGAGCAGCCAGAAAATCCATAAGGGGACACTGTCATGTCCTGAGGAAGGATGATTGCGACCCAGATAGAGCAGGAAGTGTCCGTGAACAAAGTAGTCGCGCAGAAAAGTAGAGTTTCTCCTTGCCGCTAGCACGTGCCAAGGCAACGCTGCGAGAAGAAAAATCAATGTTCCGGCCAGCGGATGCCAGCGCCGTAGATGGCGCATATTTTTTGTCGCCCCCAGAAATACGAGGACGATGACGACCGGGAAAATCACACCCGGAAGGCCCATGGTCAGCACGCCCAGCGCGCAGCAAAGAGCAAAGCCGCCGGCAGAGACCAGTGAGGGACGGTCTTCTTGGAGCGACTTCCAGAAAAAAGAGATGCTGAGTGTCAGCCATAGACACAGCGGGGTCTCCGGCAGCAGCATGTGTGCAAACCCAAAGATTCCGCTAGCGGTCAGCAGGCATATGGCCGCATAAGCGCCTGCCTTGGAGATCCCAAACAGGCTGCGTCCCAGAGAGAATTCTGCAAGAAACAAGGCCAGTGCAAAAAAAGCAAGGGGCACACGGGCGGCCCAGGTCGAGACGCCAAAGAAGCGGAAACTGAGGGCGATGCTCCACGGAAGCAGCGGCGGCACTTCATTGCAGGGTGCTCCATTCAGATGAAACGTGGTCCAGTCATGGGAGACGAGGATTTCCCTGGCAATTTCTGCATGGGTGGCATCCACGCCATCAAAAAGCGGCGGCCGCACGAGCGTGAAAGAGCCATAGAGCAGAAGCCACAACCCGGCAATGGGAAAAAGGAAGCGTTTCATCTTCAGCGTTCAGAGTACAGCGGATGAGGCCGCCCTGCACAGCAGACACAATCACAATTTCTTTTCTCGCGAATAGAGAACTCTTGCCTGAATTAAGCATTCATAAAAATTTTTTGCTGCAGAATACACTGGTTGACTCCAAAGAGACTTGCGAAGAGTGCCCTGCCGACACTATAGTGTTGCTTCAAAAAATTTAGACACAATTCGATGCACGAAAATTTACGGGCATAAACGCTTAACCCCTGCCATCCATCAGGGACTGACGAGGAAACAGGAACATACATGGCGCAGATTTTTGACCGCAGCTCAAACGCACTGGCGCGCATGAGCCTGGTCTTAACGGGACTGATTGTCATCGCTTTGGGTATCACGCTGGATGAATGGCAAAGATCACCATGGTGGACCCGTCAGGGACAGAGGGCCGACCAGCCTGTGCCTTTTAGCCACAAGCATCATGTGCAGGGACTTGGGCTGCAGTGCCAGTACTGTCACACGTCGGTAGAAAACTCCAGCTACGCCGGCATTCCTCCAACCAAGACCTGCATCAATTGTCACGCCCAGATCTGGACCAATGCTGAGTTGCTGGAACCAGTGCGGCAGAGCTGGGCCACGCAGGAGTCAATTGTCTGGACGAAAGTGCACGACCTTCCCGATTTTGTCTACTTCAATCACGAAATCCATGTGAACAAAGGCATCGGCTGCTCCACCTGTCACGGCAGAGTGGATGAAATGCCGATTATGTATCAGCAGAACACCCTGCAAATGGAGTGGTGCCTGAACTGCCACCGCAATCCAGCGGCCAACCTGCGGCCGACCAGTGAGATTTACAACATGGCCTGGACGGGTCCCAGTAGTCTCAAGCCGGTATGGTGCGCAGTCAGGCAGCAGGCGCAGACCGGTGTGCCCACGGGCCAGGACGTGACATGTACGGAGACGGACCCGGGCCGCGGCAATGGCGCAGAGGTGGCCTCTCTTCAGATGCCCGCTGGGCTTCATGCCCAGACGGCCGTCAGTGATGCGGCTGCTATGGGAGTTCCCGCCACCCTGAATTACAAGAAGTTCACCAGTCAGGAAGAGCTGGGTAAGTTCCTGATTGCGCAATACCACATTCGCAATCCGCGTGAGCTGTCGAGCTGTGAGGTTTGCCATCGATGAAGGACCCGCAGTTCATTCCCGCTTTTGAAGACCAGAAACGCGAGCCACAAATGAGCCAGAACGGAAAACATCAAGAGGGAGTGGTGCCAACCAGTAAGGGGCTGACGCTGGAAGAAGTCCGCGCCAGGCTCAACGGAAAGACTGGCCGGAAGTATTGGCGCAGTCTGGAAGAGTTGGCCGACACTCCGGAATTCCACCAGATGCTGGAGCGCGAGTTTCCAAAGCAGGCCTCCGAGTGGATTGATTCGGTCTCGCGCCGCGGCTTTCTCAAAATGGCGGGTGCCTCGCTGGCCCTGGCCGGCCTGGCTGGATGCACCAAGCAGCCGGATGAGCCGATTTATCCCTATGTGAAAGCGCCGGAAGATCTGATTCTGGGCAAACCCATGTACTTTGCCACGGCCTTTCCGTTTTCCACCGGTGCAGTCCCCGTGCTGGTGAAAAGCGATGCCTTTCGGCCGATCAAGATTGACGGCAATCCGGAGCATCCTTACGTGCAGGGTGGTTCAGACCCCATGACGCAGGCCACGCTGCTCGACCTGTATGATCCGGACCGCTCGCAGCATGTCACCTATCGTGGAGAGACGCGCACCTGGGGTGCTTTCCAGGCGGCATGGCGCGCCTTTCTTGCGGACAAGAAGTCCTCCGGGGGCCAGGGCATCTATCTGCTGAGCAGCACGATTACTTCACCTACATTGGCGGCGCAGTGGAAGAAAGCGCAGGCGGCCTATCCCAACGCCCGGCTGGTCCAGTATGATCCTGTGAACCGCGACGCCGCTTATGCTGCATCGAAGGCTGCCTTTGGGGACTACTACGATGCGCAGTACAGGCTCGATGCGGCAGATGTCATCCTCTCGCTCGATGCAGATTTTCTCTCCGGGGCGACCTTCCCTGGATTTCATAAGCTGGCCAAGGACTATGCGAATAAGCGCCGTCTGGATGGCACCACGCAGATGAACCGTCTGTATGTGGTCGAAAGCTGGACGACGACCACCGGGCTCAAGGCCGAGCATCGTCTGGCCCTGCGGGCCAGCGACGTGCCCGCATTTGCTGCTGCGCTTGCCGGCGCTGTGGGTGCAGGAAGCCAGACGGAATTCAACGGTTCTGACGACGCCAGGAAATTTCTTGCTGCCGTGGCCCGGGACTTGAAGGCCAATGCCGGCAGATGCGTCGTCATTCCTGGCGAGCATCAGCCTGCCTCCGTGCACCTGGCCGCAATGGCCATGAACCAGGCGCTGGGGAACGTCAGCAAGACAGTCGTCTATACAGAGACGGTCAATCCGCTGCCATCAATCCAGAATGAAGACCTGAAGTCTCTGGTGGCCGACCTGAATGCAGGCAAGGTGGAATGGCTCGTCATCCTGGACGCCAACCCTGTTTACACGGCGCCCGCCGACCTGAAGTTTGAAGAAGCGATCACACGGGCCGGTACCATCGTCCATCTCGGCTCTCATGTGAATGAGACCGCCGTGCTCGCCCATTGGCACATCAACAGCGCGCATTATCTGGAGAGTTGGTCCGATGCCCGCGCTTATGATGGCACCGTCTCCATTGTGCAGCCTCTGATTGATCCTCTTTATGGAGGCCATACCGCGCATGAAATTGTCCAGGCAATGCTGGACAATCCGGACCTGTCGCCTTACGACGCGGTGCGCGAGAACTGGCGTCCGGTACTTTCTGCCCGCGGCGATTTTGAGTTTAACTGGCGCAAAGCCTTGCATGACGGATGGATTGCCGACACGGCCTTCCCGCCCAGGAACGTGGCAGCAAAGGTGGAGGGCTTGGCGCAGGGCCTTCCTGCGCCGTCCGATGCGCTGGAGCTGGTCTTCCGGCCCGATTACCACCTCTACGACGGGCGTTATGCCAACTTGGGGTGGCTGCAGGAGATTCCGCGTCCGGTGACCAACCTTTCCTGGGACAACGCTGCCCTGATGAGCTACGGTACACTCGGCAAACTTGGCCTGGCGGAACATGATGTCGTGGAAATCAGCGTGGACGGTCTGATGGTGAAGGCGCCAGTCTTGGCGGTTCCCGGACACCCCGACCATTCGATCACGCTGACCCTCGGACAGGGACGCAGCCGCGCCGGGCGAGTGGGCAGCGGCTTTGGCTTTAACGCTTATGCCGTCCGGACCTCGACCTCGCCGCTGTTTAGCACCGGTGCAGACCTGCGCAAGACGGGAGATACATACGAGTTCGCGGTCACCAAAAGCCATTACACCGACCATCGTGCAGTCTTTGTGGGTGGAGACGGCAGCGGTACGCACTCGCTTGAAGGGAACGAGGCAATTGACCGCGCCATCGTCCGTTACGCCACTCTTGAAGAGTTCAAAAAGAACCCCAACTTCGCACATGAGGGCGAGGGTAAGGAAGACCCTGAGCCGGACGAGAGCATGTTCCCGGCCTACCGGTATGACAAAAATGCCTGGGGCATGTCCGTGGACATGAATGCCTGCATCGGCTGCAATGCATGCGTTGTAAGCTGCTATGCGGAAAACAACAACGCCGTGGTCGGCAAGCACCAGGTCAGCGTCGGCCGGATTATGCAGTGGATCCGGATCGATACTTATTTTGAAGGTGATCTCGCGGCCCCGCGAGGACATTTCCAGCCCATGGCCTGTCAGCAGTGTGAAAATGCTCCCTGCGAGCAGGTCTGTCCGGTGGGTGCGACGGTCCACACGCCGGAGGGCCTGAACATGATGGTCTACAACCGCTGCGTGGGGACGCGCTATTGCTCCAACAACTGTCCGTACAAGGTCCGCCGCTTCAATTTCCTGCTCTTTTCTGATTATGAGACGGAGAGCCTGAAACTAATGCGCAATCCGGACGTGACGGTCCGCAGTCGCGGCGTGATGGAGAAGTGCAACTACTGCGTGCAGCGCATCAATGCGGCAAAGATTGAAGCCGACAAGCAGAACCGGGAAATCCGTGACGGCGAAATTATCACGGCATGCCAGCAGGCCTGCCCCACAAACGCGATTGTCTTTGGAAATATCAATGACCGTAACAGCAAGGTGCGCAAGCTCAAGGAGCAGCTGCGCAGCTACGGGGTGCTGGCCGGCAACAATACGCGTCCCCGCACCACATACCTGGCAGAGGTACTCAACATCAATCCTGAACTGGCCGACGGGCTGGAAGCTTAAAGGGCTGGACAGAAATGGCTATCAAGGAACCCATCAACGATCCCATGCTGGACCCGGTCACCGGAGAGATCCGGGTCATTGCTCCCGGGCACACATTCAAGTCGGTTACTGAGAAAGTCTCGCGCATCGTTCTTACCAGCCACACTCCGCTGGGATGGTTTGGCGGTCTGATGATTGCCGGCGGCGGCGTAGCGCTGCTGCTCATCGCCGTCTCCTGGCTCTTTCTGAAAGGCACCGGCATCTGGGGCATTACGATTCCGGTGGCCTGGGGCTTTGCCATTATCAACTTTGTGTGGTGGATCGGTATCGGCCATGCGGGGACCCTGATTTCGGCCATCCTGCTTCTGTTCAAACAGAGCTGGCGCAATTCCATCAACCGCTTCGCCGAGGCCATGACCATTTTTGCTGTGGTCTGCGCCGGTATGTTTCCTCTTATCCATACCGGTCGTCCTTGGCTTGGATACTGGCTCTTTCCGTATCCCAACACCATGAACGTCTGGCCGCAGTTCCGCTCGCCCCTGCTGTGGGACGTCTTTGCGGTCTCGACCTACGCTACCATTTCCGTGGTCTTCTGGTATCTGGGTATGGTGCCAGACCTTGGCACGCTGCGCGACCGCGCCCAATCGAAATTTGCGCAGTTTGTGTATGGTCTGCTCTCGCTCGGCTGGCGCGGCTCGGTCCGCCACTGGACGCGCTACGAGACGGCTTCGTTGCTGCTGGCAGGTCTATCTACGCCGCTCGTGCTTTCCGTGCACAGCGTCATCAGCTTTGACTTCGCAGTGGCGCTGCTTCCGGGCTGGCATACCACGATCTTCCCGCCCTACTTCGTGGCCGGTGCCGTCTACTCCGGCTTTGCCATGGTGATTACCCTGGCCGTGCCCATCCGCAAGTTCTACCATCTTGAAGATCTCATCACGATCCGCCACCTGGACAACATGGGCAAGGTCATGCTTGTCACGGGCCTCATCGTCGCCTACGGCTACTGGATGGAGGTCTTCATGGCCTACTGGTACTCGGCCAGCCGGTGGGAATATTTCATGATGTGGAACCGGATGTTCGGGCCGATGGGCTGGTCGTATTGGGTGCTGATTACCTGCAATATTGCGCTGCCGCAACTGATGTGGCTGCGCAAGTTCCGGCGCAATCCGTCGCTCATGTTCATCATGTCGCTGATTGTGAATACAGGAATGTGGTTTGAACGTTTTGTGATTGTCGTCACCAGCCTGTACCGGGACTATCTGCCTTCTTCCTGGGGGACCTACAAGGCCACGCGCTGGGACTATGCGACCTTTGCCGGGACCCTCGGGCTGTTTACCTTCCTGTTCTTCCTGTTTATCCGCTTCCTGCCCATGATTCCCATGTCTGAGCTGCGTATCCTGCTGCCTCAGGCAAAAATCAAGGCAGGGGCCGAACCACTGCCGGAGGCAGGTGACTGATGTCTTCTGTACGTGAAGGGACTTACGGACTGCTGGCGGAGTTTGATTCGCCCACTGAGCTCGTGCGCGCGGCGCAGGCTGCTTACGATTCCGGATACCGCCGCATGGACTGCTATACGCCATATCCGGTGGAAGAGGCTGCTGCCGCCATTGGATTCCATCGCGATGAGGTCTCCTTGGTCTGTTTGCTGGGCGGTCTGATGGGCATCACCGCCATGTTTTTGATGGAAACCTGGATCTCCGTCTGGGCCTATCCGTTAAATATTGCCGGACGGCCCTACTATTCCTGGCCGGCATTTATCGTGCCTGCCTATGAGTGGACGATCCTGTGGGCAGGCCTCTCGGCCTTTTTCGGGCTCTTTGCTCTCTGTGGCCTGCCGCAACCCTATCATCCGCTGTTCAATGCCCCGAATTTCCGCGGCGGCGCCACATCGGACAAGTTTTTCCTCTGCCTGGAGGCCACGGACCCGAAGTTTGAAGCCGACCAGTCCCGGGCGTTTCTGGAAAGCTTCAGCCCCGTCTCCGTCGTGGAGGTGGAGTATTAAAACCATGAGACAGATCCGCAGCAACAGACGGAAGGGGCTTCTGGCCGCAGGCGTGATGACGCTGCTGGTCGTGCTCGGTGGCTGCCGTCAGGACATGCACAACCAGCCCAAAGAGATTCCGCAGCGCGGCTCGGAATTTTTCGCCGACGGTCGCTCGGTGCGTCCACAGGTCGTCCATACAGTCGCGCGTGGCCAGTTGCAGCAGGATGAATATTTCTATACCGGACTGCTGAATGGCAAAGAGCAGGACATGATGCCCTTTCCGGTCACCATGACCGTGCTCGAACGCGGTCAGGAACGTTTTAATATCTACTGCACTCCCTGCCACTCGCGCGTAGGCAATGGCGACGGCATGATTGTGCAGCGCGGCTATAAGCCGGCCGGCAACTTTCATGATGCGCGGCGTCTGGCTGAGCCGCTCAGCCACTATTTTTATGTGATGACCCATGGCTATGGGGCCATGCCAGACTATGCCGCACAGCTTTCTCCGGAGGACCGCTGGGCCGTGGCTGCCTATATCCGGGCGCTGCAATTGAGCCAGAATGCCAGGCTCTCCGATGTTCCGCAGGGAGAGCAGGTGCACGATCTGGGCCAGATTGCCGAGCGCGAGGGGCTTCCCGCCAGCTTCGCCGGACCGTGGCCCATCGCGCAGGACACCGATGCGCAGGCGCTTCCGGCGCAGGGCATCGTGGCTGGCGCACCTGCTGAGAATGCGAATTCGGTCAACCTGACAGGAAAAACAGAGGGCAACGCTCAAGATTCTGCCAGGAGCCATGCCATGCAAACCACATCATCTGGGCCAAAGCAATAAGGAATGAAGATGGCGCAACACGCAAAAACATTGCCGCACGAACTGGGCGCTCCGGAATTTGTGGACCGCTGGCGCGCACGGGCGCTGGGGATTGGCGCGATTTTCGGCGTCCTCGGGATCCTGCTCGGCTTTCTTGCCGGCGACGGATGGAACCATTTCCTGCGCGCGTGGCTGCACGGGACAATGATCTCCTTCGGCTTCTGCTGCGGCGGAATGGCGCTGCTGATGACGCAGTACCTCTCCGGCGGCAAGTGGGGGCTTCTGGTGCGGCGTCCGCTGGAGGCGATGACGCGCACCCTCCCTCTGGTCTTCCTCTATTTCCTCCCCATCGGCATCTTTGGCATGTCGTTCAAGAAGCTTTACCTCTGGGCGCAATATAATGACGATCCCTGGGGTGCCTGGAAGCAGCACCTGATCACTACGGCCCAGGCCCACAGTATTTATTACAAGCATCCATTGCTGAACCCTGCCACGTTCTGGGCCGTTTCGCTGTTCTGCTTTGCGAGCTGGTGGTTTTATACCCATCTGTTGAATAAATGGTCGCTCCAGCGTGATGCAGATACGGCGCCAAACGTCCCTTACTGGCAGACCAAATTTGAAAACCTCAGCGGCTTTGGTGTTGTGCTCTATGCCCTCACCCTCACGGCCGTTTCCATCTACTGGGTCCTCTCGCTCGACGTCACATGGTATTCGACGGTCTATGGCCTGCAGTTCCTGGTAGGGCAGGCCTATGGAGTGCTTGCGCTGGTCATCCTTACCCTGGTGGGGCTGTCAAAGGCCGAGCCGATCCGCACCGTCATGCGCGTGACCGAACAGCACGACCTGGGCAAGCTTTGCTTTGCCTTCGTCATGCTGAATATTTACCTCGCCTTTGCCTCCTTTCTGATTATCTGGTCTGGAAACTCGCCGGAAGAGATCCCCTGGTATCTGGACCGCATTCGCGGCAACTGGGGAGTCATTGCCACACTCGATGTGGTCTTTCATTGGCTCATTCCCTTTACCTTGCTGCTTTCGCGCGACCTCAAGCGGATCAAGTCGCGGCTCGTCGTCTGCTGCTGCATCATGATCTTCGCCCGCTGCTGGGACATGTTCTGGCTGATTGAGCCGAACTTCAAAGATGCGGCGCGGAACCTGCACTTCAGTGTCGGCATTCTGGAATACGCAACCGTGCCAGTGGCGATGATCGCCTTCTGGATGGCGTACTACTTCACCAACCTCAAGGGCCGTCCGCTGGTGGCAACCAACGACCCGCACCTTGAGGAAATCCTGGAGCCTGAACATGCCCATGCATAACGATGATCTGCGGAAGCACCAGCACAGCACCACCCCGGAGACCCATCATGGCAATCAGTCGCGGGACATGGAGAACTCTGTCCGGGAAGGCTACGAGCTCACTGATGTCAGCGTGCAGGGGGTCTTGGTCTTCTTGCTGGCCATGGCCATTTCCCTGGGGGTCTTTTTTGTCTTCTGCTTCGGTATGGGCAAGGTCATCAACAATGCGCTGATGAAACACGATGGCCCCCCCAACCAATGGAACCGTGCCGGTTATGTAACAGGCAAAGGACGCAATATGGAGTCCAACCCGGCCATTGAGCAGCAGCAGCTCCGGCAGTTGACCCAGTCGTTTCCGACGCCGCGGCTCCAGGGCGATGACGGCGACCGGGACACGGCCGATCTCCACGCCCGCGAAGACCTGCTGCTGGAAAACTACAGCTGGGTGGACCGCTCCAAAGGCACTGTCCGCATCCCCATTGAGCGTGCCATGCAGCTGATTGCACAGCGCGGGCTTCCCGTCGAGTCAAAACAGGAGCAGGCAGCGCCGCTCATGGCAGGAGACCATCCGGTCGAGGTGACCGCCCCGCTCACGGATGGCTTTGCACGCACAGCCTACGAGCAGGAATTGCGCAGTGCAACGATGGCATCGGAGGAGCAGGCTTCCAGTCACACGAACCACGAGTGAAAGGCAAAAGCGAAATCGGAGCAGGAAACGGACTAGCATAGAAGGTTACATGCAGGCACAGACCACAATCCGGAATGTTCAGCGCACCCTGGTGTGGGGACTTGCGCTGCTACTGGGCTTTTCCGCCTGCGCGGCCCGTGCCCAGGTCTCCGCCTACGGCGACAAACAGATGGGTGACAACAGTGCACAGGTGCCCTCTGCGCTGAACCGGGTCAACATCGTGCAGAAGCTCAATACCCGCCTCCCGCTGGAGGCTGAGTTCCACGATGAAACCGGCAAAACTGTGCATCTGGGAGACTACTTCGGCACCCGCCCGGTCATTCTCGCCCTGGTCTATTACAACTGCCCCATGCTCTGCTCCGAAGAGCTTAACGGCCTGGTCGGCGCGCTGGAGATGGTCAAGTTCCGGCCTGGCAAAGACTTCGACGTCGTAGTCGTCAGTATTGATCCCACCGAGACCTACAGCCTGGCGGCGCAAAAGAAGGCCTACTACGTCAAGCGTTACGGACATCCGGAAACCGCAGCAGGCTGGCACTTTCTCACCGGGCAGGAGCCGGCCATCCATGCTCTGGCCGAGGCCACTGGTTTTGGCTACACCCGTGTCCCTGGGCCGGACGGCAGGTTGACCCAGTTCGCCCATGCCAGCGCCATCCAGTTGGTAACGCCGGATGGGCGCATCGCACAGTACTATCTCGGCGTTGAATATTCACCGAAAGACCTGATGTTGGGGCTGGTCGAGGCCTCGCAGCACAAAATCGGCTCTCCGGTGGACAACATTCTCACCTATTGCTATCACTACGATCCCACGCTGAACAGGCACAGTCTGATCATTGCGCGCGTGGTGCAGTTGGCCTGCCTGGTGACCTTGTTCTGTCTCGGTTTGTATTTAGCAATCATGTTCCGGCGCGAAGCAAAACAAAAGCAGCGCCCACAGGTTTCAAGCTGGAAAAACGTGATCGGATAAAAAGGGATGATGCATTACATTAGCCCCGTACTTTGGCAGTTTTTACTCAAGTGGCTCCATCGGCTCCCGCTGTTTCCGCCCGAGGCGTCAAGCATCGCGCCTTACACGGACGAGTTCTACTTTTATCTGCTTCTGATCTCGTTTGTCGGGACTGGCATTGTGGTCGCCATGGTCATCGGCTTCTCCATCCTTTACCGCAAGGAAAGGCATCCGGAGGCCGTACAGATTGAGGGCAACACTCTGCTGGAAGCCACTTGGACCATCGTCCCTCTGGGCCTCTTCCTGATCGCCTTCGTATGGGGTGCGCTCCTGTACTTCCGCATCTATAACCCGCCTACCAACGCCATGAACATCTACATCGTTGGCAAGCAGTGGATGTGGAAGGCCGAACACCCGGGTGGCCAACATGAGATTAATGCGCTGCACGTACCCATCAACCGCCCGGTGCAGCTCACCATGGTCTCTCAGGACGTCTTTCACAGCTTTTCCATTCCGGCCTTCCGCGTCAAACGTGAGGTCATTCCAGGACGTTACACTACCGTCTGGTTTGAAGCCACAAAGCCGGGGACGTATCATCTATTCTGTACCCAGTATTGCGGTACCCTGCATTCCCAGATGATCGGGGAGGTCGTGGCCATGTCTCCGGAGGACTACCAGGCCTGGACGGCCAGCTCCACCAGCGGTTCCTCGCTGGCGCAGAACGGAGAGCGTCTCTTTGCCAGCCTCGGTTGCAATCAGTGCCATTCGGGAAGTCCGGAAGCGCGCGGGCCAAATCTTGCCGGAGTATATGGAGCGAAGATCCAGATGTCCAACGGATCAGTCGTCACTGCCGACGAGGCCTTCCTGCGCGATGTCATCCTGAACCCTACACTGCATCAGGTTGCCGGATATGCCCCGATCATGCCCACCTATCAGGGGCAGGTCAGTGAAGAAGGTCTGATCTCTCTTGTCGAATTCATTAAAAACCTCAATTCGAATTACCGTATTCAGCAGACGCTGAATACCAGCCAGGTCCAGACCGCAGCGCCCGCAGCTGCATCCGGACAAGGAGCGGTGAAGCCATGAGCAGCACAAGTATTGTTCTTCCCGATCAGCAGACCGCGGCCATGCCCCGGCGGTCTTACCTGAACAGCGCCTATGGCCTGAAGAGCTGGCTTCTGACGCTGGACCATAAGCGCATCGCCATCCTGTACCTCATTACCACTTGTTTTTTCTTCACCATCGGAGGAACAGCGGCTGCGTTTATCCGCCTGAACCTGCTCACCCCCGGCGGCGAACTGATGGCGGCCGACACCTACAACAAGGTGTTTTCCATCCACGGCATCATCATGGTCTTCTTCTTTCTGGTGCCGATTGCCCCGGCCGTGCTGGGCAACTTCTGCATTCCGCTCATGATTGGCGCCAAGGACGTCGCCTTTCCACGACTCAACCTGATGAGCTGGTATTTGTTTACTGCCGGCGGCATGATCGAACTCTACGCCATCATCTGGGGCGGGATTGATACGGGCTGGACCTTCACCACCCCCCTCAGTACGCATTACGTGAATACGCACGTCATCGCCGCAACCATGGGCATCTTCGTGGCCGGCTTTTCCTCCATCCTCACCGGCGTCAACTTCATCGTCACCATCCACCGCCTGCGTGCTCCGGGGATGACCTGGTTCCGCCTGCCGCTGTTCATTTGGTCTTATTACGCCACATCGATCATCTTTGTACTGGCCACTCCGGTCATCGCCATCGCCCTCGCGCTCGTTGCGCTGGAGCGCTTCACTGGCATCGGCATCTTTGATCCCGCCAAAGGCGGAGACCCATTGCTCTTCCAGCACCTCTTCTGGTTCTATTCGCACCCTGCCGTGTATGTCATGATCCTTCCCGGCATGGGTATCATGTCCGAAGTAGTGGCCTGTTTCAGCCGCAAGCGCGTCTTTGGATACACTGCGGTCGCCTTCTCTTCTGTGGCCATTGCCGTCTTCAGCTTCTTCGTCTGGGCACACCACATGTTCATCATGGGCATTTCAAACTACTCGGCACTGGTCTTCTCCCTGATGACCATGCTGGTGGCGGTGCCCTCGGCGATCAAAATCTTCAACTGGTCCTCGACGCTCTATAAAGGCTCCATCAGCTTTGACACGCCCATTCTCTATGCCTTCAGCTTTATCGGGCTGTTCACCATTGGCGGGTTGACCGGTGTCTATCTGGCCGCCCTCGGCATGGACATTCATCTGACCGAAACGTACTTTATCGTTGCCCACTTCCACTACGTCATGGTCGGCGGAATGGTCAGCGCACTGATGGCCGGGCTCCACTTCTGGTGGCCCAAGATCACCGGGCGCATGTATCCGGAGATGTTGGGAAGGCTGGCTGCCAGCATTCTGTTCATCGGGTTTAATCTGACCTTCTTCCCCCAGTTCATTCTTGGATACTTGGGGATGCCGCGCCGCTATCACTCCTATCCGCCGGAGTTCCAGGTGCTCAACGTACTTTCGACCGCCGGGGCCTCCATTCTGGCCATTGGCTACATCCTGCCGGCCGTCTATTTCCTGTGGTCGCTCAAGTTTGGAAAAGTAGCAGGATCAAACCCATGGCGCGCTCCCGGACTGGAATGGCAGGTCCAGTCGCCGCCACTGGAAGAGAACTTTACTGAAACGCCAGTCGTGGACTTTGAAGCATATGATTTCGACTGGCTGGCGAAAAAGACAAGCAGCGAGGTGCAGACCGTTGGATAGCCAGGCCATCGCAACCCAGCCCACGTCCTTTCCCGGAGCGCACGGCGAGCATGAGCAGCACTCGCCGCACCTGCGCCATCACTTTGCCACGGTCGACCAGCAGCGCGAGGCCGCGAGCTTTGGCATGTGGCTCTTTCTGCTGACCGAAATCATGTTTTTCGGCGGCATGTTTACCGCCTATCTCATCTACCGTAACTGGTACTACCCCGCTTTCGTTGCTGGCAGCCATCAGCTTTCCATCCTTCTTGGGACCATTAATACGACGGTCCTCATCTGCTCCAGCTTTACGATGGCCATGGGTGTCTACAGCGCAGAAATGAAGCGGCGCAAGGCCCTTCTTGGCTGGCTGGTGGCCACCCTGTGCCTCGGCCTCGTCTTTCTGGGCATTAAAGCCATCGAATATCACGAAAAGTGGGAGCGCCATCACGTCCCCGGGCTGAACTTCAGCATCAATGACTTCACCCATGTAGACCCGAATTATTCCCAGGACAAACCCTTGCCCGTGGACATGGCGGAAAAGACCCAGACCTACTTCTCGCTGTATTTCATGCTGACCGGGGTCCATGCTCTTCATATGCTGGTGGGCATCTCCATCCTGCTGGTGCTGATCTTTCAGGCGTGGCGCGGGATGTATACAACCGGACACATGACCACCATCGAAAACTTCGGGCTGTATTGGCATTTTGTAGATATTGTCTGGATCTTTCTCTTTCCTTTGCTGTATCTGATTAGCCGGCATCAATGAGGATAAAAACATGGCAGAACCAACCCTTCATGACCAGTTAGATCTTGAGCCGACCCGGCATGAACATCACACGGTCGGCCCCAAAGTATACCTCGGCGTCTTTACCGCCCTGCTGGCATTTACTGCGCTCACAGTGGCTGCTTCCTATGCGGAACTGGGTGTCTTCAATGCTGTTGTTGCGCTGGCCATTGCTGTCACCAAGGCCGTACTGGTCATTCTTTTCTTCATGCACATCCGCTACAGTTCACGACTGCTGAAGCTCACGGTGGCCTCCGGCATCTTCACCTTCCTCATTCTCATTACGCTTACGCTGAGCGACTATATCAGCCGTGCCTGGGGGCTCTGGTAAGCCGGCCATCGTCCGAAATGCAGCACAGCGGCCTCCGGGCCGCTGTCCTTGCATCAGGAGGAACTGTGTCCGTTGCATTGCAGTACACCCAGAAAATTAAGAAACGGACCAACATCATCTCGCAGAGAATGGGCCAGGATCCGAGACAGTTGATGAAGATGCGTCAGGTCATGGGCGGTCCAGGTGGCCAGCAGTTGGCCCAGAGTGATCCGGCCCAGGGCCGGATGGTGTCCACAGAGCGCGAGGTCCTCTTTGCGTAAATGCAGCAAGCGCAGATCGTCAAGGTTTCCTCTGCGGAGCCGGGCAAACTCATCCAGAAGCTCTTCCATCGTCCTGCCCTCACATTCCCGAACATGGCCCCAGCGGTCAAAGGCAGGCAGAGGTTTTGTTTCTCCCGATTCCAGGATTGTCCTGAGGCGCGGCATCCAGTTTGTTTTCTCGCCATGAATCAAATGTCCCACCACATCAAAACAGGACATCGTGTTTTCGCCTTCGTTCTGCCGCAACCACGCATCAGGAAGCCCGCGCAAGAAAGCGTCCAGGACTGCGGGCGTCCGGGAAAGAAGCAAAAATGAGTTCTGCAGTTCGTCCATCCTGATGGGATGAGCTTCATCCGACCACGGCTTCGAAAAAATCATCTACCATCTCCAGAGATGGAAAAAAAGGAGAAGCTACCAGAATGGCTAAGGCCCTGGGCCAAAGGTCCCCGCGTTACCGTGCGCAGAGGAGGACCACTCGTACCGGGCGCCAGGTGTGTCGTCTACTGGATGCAGCGTGCGCAGCGGGGAGTGGACAATCCTGCACTCGATCTTGCCATCGCCCTCGGCAATGATCTGGGGCTGCCCGTCATCGTCTTTCTTTCGATCATCTCCAACTATCCTCATGCCAACCTGCGCCATTACACGTTTCTGGCCCAGGGCCTGTCAGATATTGCCGAAGACCTGGCCCAGCGTAACGTGGCCTTTGTCGTACGTCGGCCGCCGGAAAACCAACTGGAGAAGCTGCTTCATGAGCTGGGGGCTGCCGTGCTCGTGGGCGATGAAAACCCCTGCCGTGGACCCGAACGCTGGCGGCAGGTGCTGTCGCGTCGGCTGCATCTGCCTTTTCTTACCGTAGACGCTGATGTTGTAGTGCCTTCCCGCCTCTTTGAAAAGCACTTCTACGCGCTGCACATTTTCCGGCCGCATCTTTATGCCGAGCTCCCTCGTTATCTGGTCAGGCCGTCCCAGGAAAAGGCCCTTCACGAATGGAAGCGCCCCTCAGGATTCTCATCGTGGGACCTCCGCGGTGACATTACTGAAGGATGGAAGGACTTCGATCGTTCTGTAACTCCAGTAGATACATTTACCGGAGGCACACACGCGGCCCTCCGCCGCCTGCACCAGTTTGTATCCGAAGGACTGCGCGATTACCCAAAGCTGCGCAATCATCCCGAGTGGGACGGCACCAGCCGTCTTTCCCCCTACCTGCACTTCGGTCACATCAGCCCTGTCACGATTGCGCTGGCCGCACAGCAGGCGGTCACGGACGGCAAGGCCCCGCAGCAGGCCTACGATGTGTTCATCAATGAGCTGATAGGCTGGCGCGAGCTTTCCGTGAACTTCGTAAGACATGTTTCCGCCTATGATTCCTTCGATTGTGCTCCGGACTGGGCCAGGAAGACCCTGCGTGAGCATGCCCGCGACAAACGCCCGTATGTGTACTCTCTGGAAGAGATGGAGCAGGCGCAGACGCACGATGAGCTCTGGAATGCAGCACAGATGCAGATGGTCCGGCACGGATGGATGCACAACTACATGCGCATGTACTGGGCCAAGAAGATTCTTGAGTGGTCGCCCTCTCCCGAGCTGGCGTATGAATATGCTGTCCTTTTGAATGACAAATATGAGCTGGACGGCCGCGATCCCAATGGATATGCGGGCATCGCCTGGGCCATTGCCGGGGTTCATGACCGCCCCTGGTTTGAGCGGCCAGTTTTTGGCACCATCCGGTACATGTCCGGCGGATCAACAGGAAGAAAGTTCAATTCCCGGCAATATATCAACAACGTGGTCTCGGGCAGGCAGCTTTGACGTTGCCCGCTCTTGCAGGTCTGCGTTCTGACAAAAGCCACAACCATCCATATCGTGTGCCCCTGCAGCGCAGTCAGGCATGTACGCTTCTGTCGCGTAAAACCGAAGTAACTTTGCGCTCAGAGAGGCATCGCGCATAATAAAGCCACTTTTCGCAACGTAGCTGATTTGACTGGACCGCTTCCACGGGTTCGATGCGTGGAAGCGAATTTTCTGCCTGTGTGAGAGGTCCATGGCAACGATTCGATGGTGGAGGCTGGCCCTCTGGGCTTCGGTTGTGGGACATCTTTGCAGCTTCGCGGTCGGGCAGCAGGCGCTCTCTCTGCGCAGCGGCAGCCAGCAGCGGATGCAGCAAAACTCCCGCAAATTTCTTGCTCCACGCACCATTCCGGGCCATCGCCTGCTTCCCGCACAGATGCGGATGCAGGCCCGTCTTCAGGACCAGAGGCTCCATGCTGAGGCCCTCTCTGGAACAGATGCGGTATGGACTTCCATAGGCCCCGGCGCTGTCCTTACCCCGCAGTTTGGTCTGATAAGCGGGCGGATTACCAGTCTTGCTGCCGATGCCTCCGACCCCAGCGGCAACACTTTATATGTGGGCACAACAGGAGGAGGTGTGTGGAAGTCCACGAATGCCGCGGCCCCCTCTGCCTCGGTCCTCTTCACTCCCCTTACGGATACCCTCCAGCCTGCCTCCAACTGCCAGACTCCAGTTGTTCCCTCGCTCAGCATTGGTGCTCTTGCAGTGCTGCCAGGCGGTATCGTGCTGGCCGGTACAGGGGATCCAAACGATGCGCTGGACTCCTACTATGGGGAAGGCATTCTGCGCTCCGCAGATGGAGGCCAATCCTGGTGCCTCATCTCCGGCGCTGCGGATCACCTTCTCCGCACCTATTCTTTCATCGGTGAGGGGTTCTCCGGTTTCGCCTGGGGCAGCGCCAATCCCCAGCTGGTGGTGGCGGCAGTGGCGGACGCTGCAGAAGGCGTTGTGGTCGATGCAGAATCCTCCGCAGCGAACAGCTTTGCCGGCCTTTACTATTCGCAGGACGCCGGATTGACATGGCACCTGGCCAAAATCCAGGACGGCCCC
The DNA here is from genome assembly GCF_000688455.1 of Pseudacidobacterium ailaaui. NCBI lineage: Bacteria > Pseudomonadati > Acidobacteriota > Terriglobia > Terriglobales > Acidobacteriaceae > Pseudacidobacterium > Pseudacidobacterium ailaaui. The sequence goes on along the minus strand of NZ_JIAL01000001.1, from coordinate 1,160,458 downwards.
GGAATGGTGGTTCAGTCTCCCGACCAGTCGCCTTTGGGCGCTTCCGGAAACGCCGCCACTTCCGTCACCTGGAACCCTGTGCGCAAACGCTTCTATGCCGCTGTGCGATACCACGGTTACTACGAGTCCACAGACGGCATGACCTGGACCCGGCTCCAGAACCAGCCCGGCGCGGGACTGAATGCGGCGCAGTGTCCGGCCAACCCCAATGCCATTGGTTCAGAACAGTGTCCCATCTTCCGCGGAACCATTGTGTCTCAACCTGTCACTGGCGACCTCTTTGCAATGACTGTGGACAACAGCAATCAGGACCAGGGCCTGTGGCGGGACGTATGCAATGCCAGCAGCAGCGGCTGTGCCTCTTCTACGGTCACTTTCTCGCAGCAGATTGCTGACACCCCTCTCCAGCAGGGCGGGAAGGTCCCCCAGGGCGATTATGACCTGTCTCTTGCTGCCGTGCCCGCGCAGCAGGACACGCTATTGTTCGTCGGCACAAAAGACCTTTTCCGATGCAGCCTTCTGAATGGCTGTGTCTGGCGGAACACGACCAACACCAGCAGTTGCGCGGCGGCAAGGGTCGCGCCTTCCCAGCACGCCATTGAGGCCACATTTGGCGCGAACGGTTGGATGTTTTTCGGCACAGACGGAGGACTCTGGCGCACCAGCGACGCAGTCAATCAGCAGCAGCCCGTTTGCTCTTCCGATGATGCGGCCCATTTTGAAGACCTGAACGGTGCACTCGGTCCCATCAGCGAAGTTGCGGCCTTTTCCGTGCATCCGCAGAATCCCGCCCTCATGATGGCTTCACTCGGCGCATTCGGGACCGCGGCCCTTTCTGGTACCCCAGGTGCATGGACACTTGCCCTCTCCGGGGAAGGCGACAACAGCGCGATCGATCCGCAAAATCCACAAAACTGGTATGCCACCGTGGCCCCGTCCGGTGCCAGTCCCTTTCTTGAAAGCTGTTTGTCCGGAAGCGCCTGCGCTTCTTCCGGCCCTTGGACGGCGGCCCTCGGCAGTGCACAGATCGGAAATGATGTAACCGGCCCGATCATTCCCTGGATCCTCGACCCGCAGGACACCTCCAACATCATTCTGGGCACCTGCCGCGTGTGGCGCGGTCCCGCCAGTGGTCAGGGCTGGACGCTGAACAATCTCCTCAGCAACCCTCTGGATAAGGACCAGCAGACCAGCAACTGCAACGGCAATGCCCTGGTTCGCTCCCTGGCTGCCTCCGGAGGCAGTGGTAACACGGAGGTCCTCTATGCTGGCATGGCGGGCTGGGCCGATGGCGGCGCATCCATTGCCGGGCATCTCTATTCCGCGACGGTGCCCGCCTCCGGTGGTCTGGCTGCCTGGAACGATCTGACCCAATCCCCCATCATCAACGCGGCTGGCGCCGTTTTCAATGCAGGAGGTTTTGATATCTCCTCGATCGAAGTAGACCCGCATGATCCCACGGGCAACACTGTGTATGTAACGCGACAGGGCTTTCTTACGCCCGGAGTCAATGGTGCGCTGGTCTATCGCAGCGTGGATGGCGGCGCGCATTGGATTTCCATCGCCAGCAATCTCCCGAATGCTCCTGCGAACAGTGTCCTCGTGGACCCGCAGGACGCCAACACTGTGTATGTGGCTTTGGATACAGGCGTCTATGCGACGCGCAACATCATCGCCTGCACAGACACTAGTTATCCTTGCTGGAGCAGGCTCGGGTCAGGACTTCCTTATACTCCTGTTACCCAGCTCCACTCAATCAGCAACGGCAGCACACAATTGCTGCTGGCCTCCACCTATGGACGTGGAATCTGGCAGGTCCCTTTGCTTACATCCGGCACGCAGTCCACAAATGCTGTTCTTACACCTTCTGCTCTTACATTCAGCGGACAGGCGGTCAACAGCGTCAGCGCGGCGCAGACCGTCACCGTTACGAATACCGGGCCTGTTTCTCTTTCTGTCACGAGTATCGCAGTCAGCCAGAGTTTTACTGAAGGGAACACCTGCTCACAGCCTGTTGCTACCGGCCAGAGCTGTACGATCGAGGTCAGCTTCGCCCCGCTGGTGACCGGTCCCATCCAGGGCACGCTTACCATCTTCGGGAACCTTCCTGGCGGTCAGATGACGGCTTCACTTTCCGGTACGGGACTCCCCGCAGGCACTCTGCTGGTCATGCCCGGCAGTCTCAACTTCGGAAATACTCTCATTGGCGCTACCAGCCCGGCCCAGAACATCACCGTTTCCAATACAGGAAGCGGCACACTCAGCCTGCAACCACCCGTGATCAGCGGAGACTTTCAAATTGCTGCCAACACCTGTGGTACCTCCCTGCCGCCCAATAGCGGCTGCACCGTCAGCATTGTTTTTTCCCCCACGGCCTCGGGCCTGCGCAGCGGCGCATTTACCATCAGCAGCGGCTCCAGCACCCAGATGGTCCAGCTTTCTGGCAATGGTCAAACGCAGGCCACGGCACAGCTTTCTCCATCGAGCCTGAATTTCTCCACACCCGTCACGGCAGGAACTGTCAGTCAGCCTCAATCTGTCACTCTCACGAATACCGGCGATGCCGCGCTGGCCCAGATCCAGGTATCAGTCAGTGGCGATTTTCTGCTCCAGAACAACTGCTCTGCGCTGCTTCCCGGCCATTCTTCCTGCGTCATTGGTGTGAGCTTCGCCCCCCAGCAGGTCGGGGTGGAGACCGGGACACTGCGGGTCAGCACGGCGCTTGGAATACAGACCGTCGCCCTCTCCGGTACAGGGACCGCGCCCGCAGGTCTCTCTCTCTTGCCCTCCTCGGTCAACTTTGGTGGGCAGGGCATCAATACCACCAGCCAGCAGCAGACCGTTTCCCTTACAAACAATGGCGGGGTCGCCCTTACAGGATTAAGCTTTGCCGTCAGTGGTGACTTTGCCCTTGCAGGCAACACATGCCAGTCCGGCGGAACACTTCCTGTCGGCGGTACCTGCGCCATCAGCATCACATTTACTCCCACCCAGACCCAGTCCCGTAAGGGAACTCTGACCATCGGTGCGGTTGAACTTTCCGCGCCCTACACTCTCCCCCTTTCCGGCATTGGAGAGGACTTTAACTTGGCCCTTACCGGGCAGACGTCCTGGATCATTGTGAGTGGACAGCAGGCGAGCTATCAGGTGCAGCTTACTTCGGTCGATGGTTCCAGCGGGCCTATCCAGATCAGCTGCTCCAATCTGCCCCAAAATGCGTCCTGCACCTCCAGCCTTGCTGCGGGAGCAACGCTTTCCTCTGGAAGTACACTCACGGCCACCATTACTGTTGTCACCGGGGTCGGGCCCAGCGCGGCCCTGCTCTGGCAGAGGATGACAACTGCATTCGCTTTCCTTCCCTATATTTTTGTACTGTTGCCCAAGAATAGACCTGTGCGCAAACTCTGGCTTGGGGGTGCGGTATCGTGCCTCTTGTTCCTGTTTACTGCCTGCGGCACCAGCGCCAGCGGAGGTTCAGGTTCTACTCCCGGTAACCAGCCAGGTTCCACGCCATCAAATACTTACACCATTCAGATCAATGCGGCCCTCGATGGATTAACAAAAAGTGTCGCAGCCACCCTTACAGTCGAATAGAAAACTCCCGGACAAAAGGCAACAGAATCTCCCTCTCTCCTCTTCCCACTGAGGGAAGAGGAGATTTTTATGAAGCTGAGTGCATGTGTTTGGATTTTGTGCGTCGCCTGCTCTCTTGACGCGCAGCAGCCGGCCCCGCAGCAATCCGCTTCTCCCGCGAAGACCATCCAGATGGCCCCGGCACGCGCTGTCCTGGACCATGGCCTGGATGCCAAAAAGCTCAAGCAGGGGGATGCGGTGACGGCAAAGTTACAGCAGGACGTGAAAATCCCGGACGCCCCGGAGCTACCCAAAAATACTGTGCTCATGGGGCATGTAGATCAGGTGCAGCCCTCCGAGCACAAGAGTGACTCTCTCCTACAGATCACTTTTGATAAGGCGCAGTTGAAGAATGGGCAGCAGCTTCCCATCAAGGCGACCGTCATGCAGGTGGCCCCTCCGATGAATGCCATGATGATGGACCAGCAGGCAGCTGGAGCTCCCGCAGCACCCATGGCCAGCCCTGCAATGTCTTCCGCTCCCTCCGGTGGGACCGCCCCGGGTGGCGCCCAGACCACTGCACCGCCACCCATGCCCAGTGCCTCCATGCCCGATCAGCCTCAGGCACAACAGCAGCCGCAGGGAATTCCTGGCGTTGAGCTGAAAAGCGACATTCATGAGCAGGATTCAGCCACTTTCACGGCCAAGGGAAAGAACGTGCATCTGCCTGAGGGAATGCAAATGCAGATGGCTGTTGCGGTCATTCCCCCCAATGTACAGGTGAAATAAAAACCACTCCGGCCTGCCAGGGATACAGCAGGCCGGAATCCCTCTCGCAACCTTACTCGTATTTCAGGGACTCCACCGGGTCAAGTTGCGCTGCGCGCGTGGCCGGCAGAGTTCCGAACACGACACCCACCAGAGTGGAAGTAAGCAGCGCAATGATGACAGACCATCCTGAGATGGGAATACGGTAGTCGGTCAGGAAGCGGACGGAAAAGGGAAGCGCCAGGCCAACCACGATCCCGACGATTCCTCCTGCCAGCGAGATAAAGACAGCTTCAATCAGGAATTGCAGTTTGATCTCTCTGGCTGTGGCGCCCAGCGCCTTGCGGATACCAATTTCCCTGATGCGCGAGCGGACCGTGGCCAGCATGATATTCATAATGCCTACTCCGCCCACGGCCAGGGTCACCGTCGTGATGAGCAGCAGCACAATCGTAAGTCCGTTGGCGATTTTGGCCGCCGTCGTCAGGAGCGCCGTAAGTGTGTTTGCCTTATACACGGAGTTCTTCTGATGGCGCGCGCTCACGACCCGCACAATTTCCTGGGCAGCGGTCTCCACGTCGCTCTGGTCGCGGATGGAAAAGAAAATCTGCTTTACATTGTCGGTCCCGGTAAAGTACCGCGCCACCGAATAAGGAATCAGGATGGTCTGGTCCGCAATTTCCGATTGTCCGAAGGTGTCCACACTTTCGCGGAAGGTGCCAATAATGGTGAACGGGATACCGCTGATCTGAAAGCTCTGGTTGACGGCCGACTCCGCGCTGCCGAACATGGCCACAGCAAAGTCCTGGGTGACGACCGCGACCTTGGTATGGGTCTCCTCATCCTGGTCGTCAAAAAAGCGCCCTGACAGTACCTTCAGATTGCGCACCATGCGATACTCAGGGCTTACGCCAAGCACCAGCACATCTTTGACCCGGCCCTGCCCAAAGCTGATGCGGTCATGCATCTCCAGCATCGGCGAAGAGTACATGACAGAGGGAACCTGTTCCCGGACCGCGCGTTCATCGTCGCGTGTCAGGTAGTCGTTCTGGAAATTGTTGATCGATCCTGTGCCGCCTCCGGAATACTCCAGTTCCACCATGTTGGTGCCGATGCTCTGCAAAAGGTTCAGAATGTACTGTTTTCCGGTCAGCCCGATCGTCACTACCAGAATCAGCGATGCCGAACCGATCACCATGCCCAGCGCCGTCAGCGCAAACCGCACTTTGCTGGCACGGAAGCTGTCCAGGGCCAGGTGCACAATTTCGCTCAGCACCATCGTCCGCTTGGCGCTGGCCAGGGTCTTTTCAAAGGAGGCCCGTGTCGAGATGCGTGTGGTGACGGGATTCATGCCTCAGTCCAACCTCTTTATGGTACGCGTTCCTGCTGTCCTCAAAGCCGACGGCGTGTCAGGCTGCGGCGCATTCCCCGCACTGGCAGTGCCGACGCAGGTAGTCCCAGGAGTAGATCCCGCTCTGATGGCCGTCGTTCCAATGGAAGCTGATGGCATAATGTCCCACCTGGGTTACGCTTTCCGGCCGAGGAGGCGCTTCATACATCGGTAGCAAAGTTTGTGGTTTAGGTTTCGACTCACCCGGTCTGCGCCCTGCCCTTTCTCGCTCATCATGGCAAGTCGCACAAGGGCAGGCATTTCGCAGCCAGAGAAAACTCCACCGGCTGGTATGGCCATCTTTCCATACGATCTCCAGTCCGGTGCCTTCAGTCTTGAAGACGCGTACCTTCACCGGTGTCTTTGCTTCCTGCGGCAGGTCCTGCTCGGAGCGTTCTGCCCTTCGCGCCTCTGCTTCGGAAACAAACCGAATGCCTTCGTGCCCCATGTTTCTAGTTTAGTCCGCCAGCCGGTTCTCAACAGATGTCTGCTGCAGCGTGCCCGACAACCTCGTTTTTTCGCAGAACGGTTCAGGTTTCCCGCCACCGTGGCAAAAAACCTTTCCCTGTGTGGGAAATGCACCCTGTACGTTGCACCATGCTCGCTGTACGCTGTATCAGTAGCCACTTTTCATGCTGGGCCTTTATCAAAGACTCATCCTTGGCTTTCTGTTCCTGATTGCGCTGGTTGGCGGCCTGGGAATGCTCGTGCGCCATTCCTTTGTGCATTTGTCTGCCCTCGACGAGCAGCAGCAGGCCGAAGATGCCGCTGTCAGCGCCATTTCCCAGATCCAGGCATCGCTGGCCCGAGAGCAGGTACTGGCTGGCCGCCTGGTTTCCCATCCGGACCGTCCGATCTACGAACATCTGCTGGCCCAGGCAGAGGTCACCGAACAGCGTTTTCTGGCCGCCAGCCGCAACTCGGCGCTCTCCGTGGATGTTCTGGAGCAGAAGCACCGGCAGATTGTCGAGCGGTTGCACCTCGGCCTTGATCACCCGGAGGCCTGGCGCGATCTGGCGGCGAACGTCTTTCGTCCTCAGCTTGACAGCATTGACGAGGGCCTCTCAGACCGTCTCAGTGCCCTCTTTGTCCGCCGCGCCTCGCTCATGGCTGGTCTGGACCACGAGCGCTCGATGCTGCGTGCCCGCCTGATTGCCATCTCTGGATTCAGCCTTTTCGTGGCGCTCGCCATTTCTTCGATTACTGCCTTCCTGGTCATCCGGCCCATTCGCGCTACCACCCGCACCGCACAGCAGATCGGTCAGGGGGATCTCCACCGACGCATCGAGTGGACAATGGACGATGACCTCGGGCGGCTGGCCACAGAGATCAATCGCATGGCCATTCGCCTGCGCGACCTGCGGGAAACCGAGTCCGGCCGTCGCCAGATGGAGCAGCAGCTAAGTGACGCCATCATCAATTCCATCTTCGAACCGGTCATTGTTACGGACGCCAAGGGCCACGTCCTCAAGCTCAACCAGGCAGCCACCGAACTCCTCGGCAAAACTGACCGCATGGCCCTGACCAATACCCCGGGTGGAGAAAAAATCCTCAATGCTGTCCGCAATGCTGTTTCCATGCAGCAGGCCACGGCTGGAGAGGGTGAAGCGGCCCTGCTGCCCATGCGCATCGGCAGCGCCGAGCGCAGCTACCGTTTGCGCACCGCCCCCATGCGTGATGCCGATGGCAAGCTCCTTGGGGCGGTCACGGTATTGGAAGACGTGACCGAAATGCGTGACATTGACCGCTTCAAGACGCGCTTTCTTACCGTTGCCTCCCAGAAGCTGCGGGGTCCTCTTGAGCGCCTCCGTCTCGCCCTCTATGCCCTCACTCGCGGTCATGCCGGTGAGCTGCGCCCGCTACAGTTTGAAATCCTTGAAGACGCCACGCAGGAGGCAGAGCGTCTGGACGAACTCATGGCAGACCTCATTGAAGTCGCTGAGCTGGACACCGGCCGCCGCCAGATGAAGATTGAACGGCTCCGTCCGTTTGATGTTCTTGAGGATGCCAGTCATCGTTTTCGTGAACAGGCGCGTGCAAAAAACATTGAAATCCACATTGAGGCCTTCGAAGACCTGTCCTATGTCAGCGCTGATCGCCGCGCTCTGCGCAGCATCCTGGACAATCTTCTTGCCAACGCGGTGCGCTACACACCTCCCGGTGGTGAAATTCGCCTCAAAGCCTCTGAGATGAAGGACCGCATCCAGTTTGTAGTGCAGGACACCGGCTGTGGCATTGAGGCCGAACGGCTGCCCAATATCTTCGGCCGCTTTGCAGGCGGCAGCTCCAGTGATGGCACCGGTCTCGGCCTGGCCCTGGTCCGCCGCCTGGTGGAGAGCCTCGGCGGACAGGTCGCTGTTGAAAGCCGTCTCGGCCAGGGAACGTCCTTCAGCTTTACCCTTCCCGTCGCTGCTCCCACTCCCACGCGGCATGAAGTGGAGGTGGGCTGACGATGAGTCACGGAAAACTGCGCATCTACCTCGGCGCTGCTCCCGGAGTCGGCAAGACCTACCGGATGCTTGAAGATGCCCACCTGCTCAAACAGCAAGGCGTGGACATCGTCATCGGCCTGATTGAAACGCATGGCCGCAAGGAGACCGAGGCGCTCCTCGGCGATCTTGAAATTGTTCCCCTGAAACAGGTCCCCTACCGCTCCGTGACCCTGCACGAAATGGACCTGGATGCTGTACTGGCCCGCCGTCCCCACACCTGCATCGTCGATGAGCTGGCGCACACCAATGTTCCGGGGTCGCGCCATCGCAAAAGATACGAGGATGTGCTGGAGCTGCTCGACGCGGGCATCCACGTGATGACCGCCGTCAACATCCAGCATCTTGAAACACTCAACGATGCTGTCTCCCGCTCCGCCAGCACACAGATCAAGGAAACCATTCCGGACAGTTTCCTGAAGCGTGCCGACGAAGTCGTCAATGTGGACATCACCATCGAGGAGTTACGCGCCCGCCTGCGGGAAGGCAAAATTTATGCTCCGGAAAAAGTCGAGCAGGCGCTGGCCAACTTCTTCCGCAAGGGCAATCTCAACCTGCTGCGCGAGCTGGCCCTGCGCACCACGGCCGAACAGGTCAGCAGCGCCGCCTCAGAATATCGGCGTGTGCAGGGGCTTGAGCAGGCCCCCATTCCGGAGAAGGTCATGGTCTGTATCTCGCCCCATCCCGGTACCGAGAGGCTCATTCGCACCGGCGCGCGGATCGCAGGGCGACTTGCCACGAACTGGTATGCCGTCTATGTGGATGCAGGCAAGGACCACCACAAATCTCCTGAAGCACAGCACCGCCTGGAGGAATACCAGCGGCTGGCACGGGACCTTGGCGCCAAGGTCAGCGTCCTGCATGACAAGAACGTGGCCGATGCTCTCATCAACTTTACAAAAAAAGAGAACATCTCCCATGTCGTGTTCGGACAGTCCGCCCGCTCGCGCTTTGACATCCTGCTGCGCGGCTCCGTCATCAACCGCTTTCTGGCTGAAGTGCGAGATACGACCGTACAAGTAGTTCCCATGAACCGCGAAAAGCGATAGGTCCGGGACATCCTCAGTCACGGCCTGGAATTGCCGTTCCTTGGATCTTTCCGCGCACTTCTGTTGTGGGAAACCGGCCGTTTCACCGGCCCGGACTACTGGCAAAATATGGTACCTTTGTAGAAGCGGTACTGCGCGAGCTCGTAGCTCAGCTGGTAGAGCAACGCCCTTTTAAGGCGTGGGTCCTGGGTTCGAATCCCAGCGGGCTCACCATAATTTCTGCCACCCATTTATGGTCTTTTTCGCGCAGTCCTCTGTGGCTTCCTTCCCACCGTCTTGCTCGGCATAGGCCCCGGATCTTCCGCGGGTTGGCCGCTGCAACACATATTTGCCCAGCGACCTGACAGGGAACAGCGTTCCCGGCCCTGCCGGTGGCCTTTAATCCGCTGCCCCGCTTCCATGCTCCTGGGTAAAATGCACCCCGGACAAGGCCCGCAGCCGCTCTGCCGCGCTCTCCGGCGTGATGTCCCGTTGCGGCATCCCGAGCATCTCGAACCCTACCATAAATTTTCTTACCGTCGCCGACCGCAGCAAGGGCGGATAGTAGTGCGCATGAAAATGCCATTCGCCATGGCTCTCCCCGTCGCAAGGGGTCTGATGAAGGCCCATCGTATAGGGAAAACTGGTCTGAAACAGGTTGTCATAGCGGATGGTTGTCTGCTTCAGAATGTTTGCAAATGCCGTTTTCTGCCGGTCTGTAAACTCAGCCAGCGAGCCTACGTGCTTTTTGGCCAGCACCAGCGTTTCAAACGGCCACACTGCCCACCAGGGTACGACTACCAGAAATTCGTCATTTTCGCAGACCACGCGGGTCTGTTTTTCACTTTCGATCTTCAGATAATCGCAAAGCAGACAGGATCCGTGTTCGGCCTGATAGCTTCGGAGCGATTCAGTTTCCGTTGCAGGCTCATCAGGAACATGCTCGGTTGCCCAGATCTGGCAATGCGGGTGCGGATTGCTCGCGCCCATCATCGCGCCGCGGTTCTCAAAAATCTGTACATAACGAATCGATGGATTTCCTGCCAGCTCCTTGTATTGTTCCGTCCATGCGTCCACCACGCCCCGAATGTCTTTCTCTTGCATCAAGGCAAGCGTCAGGCTGTGGTCTGGATGGAAGCACAAGACGCGGCAGCGGCCCCGCTCCTGTTCGGCCCGCAAAAGCTCGGGCATGTCTTCTGTCTCCGGCGCCGGTGAGTCGGGCAGCAGGGCGGCATAGTCGTTGTCGAAAATGAACACGTTTTCATAATGAGGATTACGATGCCCCCCTGCCCGCTCATTTCCTGGGCAGAGATAGCACGCCGGATCATAATGCACCTCGGAAAAACCTGAAGACGGATTCACTTCCCCCTGCCACGGCCGCTGCGTACGGTGAGGAGAAATCAGCACCCACTGGCGACGCAGCGGATTGTAGCGGCGGTGAGGAAACTGAAAAGCAGACTGACTCAAGGCTTGGTTCCTTTCACATGGATCATGGATAACTCTACGATATATGTACATCCCGGACCGGGAGCACTTGAAATCGGGGATCAAAAATGCCGAGGTGCAATAGCGGCGGTTTCGTTCCCTCAGGTGCCGGATATTTTGCCTGATTTCGCTAAAATAGAAAGAGGAGTAGAAAAACATCCGGCACAAACTCTGGTTCCGGCCCAGCAGGGTTTGATTGTATCTTCTTCGTTTTCAATAATTTACTTATAAGTCTTTTGTTATGAAGAATTTACAAAAAAATTGGCCGAGTCCCCGCTCTTACGCGGTTCCTCATCGCTGGTGCGCGCTGATAGCTTAAGTCATTCTTTTTCAAGAATTTAAAAAATCATACGTCCAGCGGGAGCGACTCAGGCAGTCGAAGCGGCTTGAGTGGGACTCATGAAATCGAGGGCCCGTATCAGATACGGCTTGAGTTCCTTGCGCGGCACAACGGCATCCAGAAATCCGTGTTCCAGTAGAAACTCCGAGCGCTGAAAACCATCTGGCAGCTTCTGCCGGATGGTCTGTTCGATGACCCGGGGGCCGGCAAAGCCAATCAGCGCTCCGGGTTCAGCGATGTTGAGATCTCCCAGCATGGCAAAGCTGGCCGTCACACCGCCTGTAGTGGGATCTGTAAGAACCGAAATATAGGGAATCCGTGCATCGTCCAGCCGCGCCAGGGCCGCAGAGATTTTGGCCATCTGCATCAGGCTGACAATCCCTTCCATCATGCGCGCTCCTCCGGAAGCTGAGACGACGATCAGCGGATGGTGCGACGTATAGGCCCGGTCGGCAGCGCGGGCAATGGTCTCTCCCATCACCGCGCCCATACTGCCGCCAATAAAGGAGTATTCGAGCACCGACAGGACAACCGAATGCGGTCCCATTTTCCCTACCGCATTCACGATGGCATCATTCAGTCCGGTCTCCTGCTGGGCCTTCTTCAGGCGGGACTGATAGGGCTTCAGGTCAGTAAAATGGAGGGGATCTGTAGACTTCAGCTCCGTATCCACAATCTCATATCCCGGCTCAAGCAGGCTTTCAATCCGCGCCCTTGCCCCCATCCGGAAGTGGTGCCCGCATTTCGGGCAAACTTGCAGATTGGCCTCGACGTCGGCCTTGAAGATGATCTGGCTGCACTTTTCGCATTTTATCCACAGCCCTTCCGTGCGAACGCTTTTTTCCCCAGCGTTCTCAATCCGGTTCTCCTGTCTTTTAAACCAGGACATGCCACCTCTCTCTCAATCTTGTTCTCCGCCAAAACGCGCGAGCGCATAGCGAAGCGACCCTGCATGGTCTTACCTAATACTCTATTCCTCGTTGGGCCAGAATACCTTTCTGGTAAGCATGTTTCACCTCGCGCATTTCGGTGACTGTATCTGCGATCTCAACCAGGGAAGGATGCGCATTTCTCCCCGTCAGGATCACGTGCACCATTTCTGGGCGCGCTTGGAGGACCTCAACTACTTTGGCCGGGTCCAGCATCCGATAGCTGATAGCATAGTTGATCTCGTCCAGCACCACCATGTCCCACTCCCCGGAGAGGATGGCCTTGCTGGCTTCCTCCCAGGCTTCCTCGACCAGGCGAATGTCTTCCGGGTCCGTCTCGGCCCCACCGATTTTCACGAAGCCGCGGCCCATCTGCCGCATGACGAAGTTGCCGTCAAAGACCTTGACCGCGTCCAGCTCGCCGTAATGCCAGGATCCTTTCAGAAACTGGAGCATGAGCACCTTCATGCCGTTGCCGACTGCGCGCAGGGCCGTGCCCATGGCGGCAGTGGTCTTGCCCTTGCCTGGGCCCGTGTGAATGAGGACCAGTCCTTTACGAGAATCAACCATGTCCATCAGTGTCCCGTGTGATAGGGATGCCCAGAGAGGATTGTAAATGCCCGATAGACCTGTTCGCAGAGCATGACCCGCGCCAGTTCGTGCGGCAGCGTCATCATGGAGAGAGAAAGCAGCAGATCTGCGCGCCCGCGCGCCTCTTCCGACCATCCATCAGCCGGCCCTATCGCAAAAATGATTCGTTGACACCCATCATCACGCTGGCGGCCAAGCCATGCAGCAAATGTTTCTGAAGTCCATTGCTTTCCTCGACTGTCCAAAAGGACCAGGACGGGTGCCGTCCGCCCCTTTAGCGCGGCAGCTTTGTCAAAAAAGTCCTTTTCAGAGCGGAAGACAGCCGAATCTATCGATGCGAAAGGTTGGATCAGGCGGAGGTACTCCGCTTCGCGCGAATCACGCACGTTCCGTGAACCAATCCATGCCAACAAAAGTTTCATGTCGATTTCATGCCGCAATTCCAGTGTATGCGCAGCAAATATGAATTTTCATAACATATGCAGTCTGTTTCCTAAAAATCGGAGACACACAAAACGGATTGATTTCTCAATGCGTAAACAAAATCGAATATATATTTGTTTAAAGGTAAACAGAAAATTCGTTAAATCCTTGAAAATTAGGGTCAGATTTTGCATCGGGGGTACTTTCCGTTCGAACCTGCGGTTTCTGGAATCTGGTTTGCTTAGTAATTAGTAACAAACATGAAATTTTGCTTCTCAAAATTTCCTGCAGGGGGATGTATGAATTGCACACCATATTTCAGAAGAGCCTTTTTACTGGCCTTGGGGTTAGTGCTATGGTTTGCCGGTGCGAAGTTTAGCTTCGGTCAGGCTGAGTCCGGCACAATCTCTGGAACAGTCTTGGATTCCAGCGGAGCTGCCGTAGCAGGAGCCCAGGTAACACTCAAAAAAACAGATACAGGCCTGACCCGCGAAGCAACTTCGGGAGCGTCAGGGGAATTCCAGTTTGCCTCTTTGGTTCCTGGGCCCTATCAATTGTCGGTGTCGGCATCAGGTTTTAGCGCCTACAGCCAAAATTTGACTCTTACAGTGGGTGGGCGCATCAACCAGGAGATCCGGCTTAGTGTTTCCAGTGCTCAGACTACGGTGCAGGTAAGTGAACTGGATGCAGCCGCGGCAGTGAATACGACTGATCAGCAGGTCGCGCAGGTCATTACTCCGCGTGAGATGCAGTCCTTGCCCAGTCTGACAAGAAATCCATATGACTTTGTGCAGCTTTCCGGCAACGTAAGCGCGGATCCCAATGGTTCAACTGGGCCAAACGGTGTTGGAGTTGCGATTGACGGTCTGCGCTCAGCAAGTACCGGGATCCTGCTGGATGGTGCGGAAAACGTGGATACATTCAGCGCCAGTGTAGGCCAGAGCATTCCTCTGGATTCTGTGCAGGAATACAGTATCGTAACGAATGGCTTCACTGCCGAGATGGGCCGTGCTTCCGGTGGGGTGGTGAACGTAACGACCAAATCAGGAACGAACAATTTTCATGGTTCTCTTTACGAGTACAATCGAATCTCTGCACTCTCGGCCAATACCTTCAATGAGTCTTCGACGAATGCCTATAACCTGGCGAACGGAATTCCGCGGCTTCCGCACGACCGGTTCGCGCGAAATCAGTTTGGATATTCCGTAGGCGGCCCTATCAAGAAGGATAAGCTGTTTTTCTTTTCAAACACTGAATGGACCCGTGTCGCCAGTGCTGGGCAGCAAGAGACAGTGGTGCCAACTGATTCATTTATTTCTTCCTCGGCAGCCGCAACCCAGGCCTTTTTTGCTAAGTATGGGAAGCTGCGCTCGAATGCAACTGTTCTTCAAACCATTACCCCGTCCGGATGGACGGGAGCGGCTCCATTGGAGCTGGTGTCCTACTCTGTGCCTTCAAACGCGGGCGCAGGAGATCCGCAATCGGCGTACTCCATTCTGAATCGTATTGACTGGAATGTCTCCGACAAAACCTTAATTTATGGACGCTATGGCGTTTTTAATCAAGACGCGCTCCCGGGCACAAACGCATTCAGTCCGTATGCCGGTTATGACACGGGATACAACAACTACAACCAGAACATTCTGATCAATGTTACGCATACATTCAATCCGTCGATTGTATCCGGTTTACGTCTTGCTTATAACCGTCTGAATAACAATCAGCCGCTGGCCTCTGCTCCGGTTGGCCCGACACTCTATTTGAACCAGGGCAATACAGCCAGTGTGGATGGCATGACAGGAAGGCAGATTGCGTTGCCAGGTTACCTGCCATTCAGCCCGGGCAATGCAATTCCGTTTGGCGGCCCGCAGAATGTATATGAAATCAGCCCCGACCTTACCTGGAGTGTAAAACAACATACTTTCCGTTTTGGTGGCCAGTTTATTCAGATACGCGACAATCGTATCTTTGGTGCCTATGAGAACTCTGTGCAGCAGGTTGCAAAGAATGGCACGGCCGAAACAAGCGCACTACAGGCCTTACAGGCCGGGTCCATTTACAGCTTCCAGGGTGCAATTAATCCTCAGGGAAAATTCCCATGTGCAACAGATGCTTCGGGAAACACGATTGTAACTCCGGCATGCACAGTCAATCTTCCCGCAGGGCCACCGAGCTTTAAGCGCGAAAACACCTTTAACGACGGGAATGTCTTTGGCCAAGATTCCTGGAAAGTATTCCCGAACTTTACGTTGAATCTGGGAATTCGGTGGGAATACTATGGCGTCCAGCACAATTCCAATCCGAATCTTGAATCAAACTTCTTCCTTGGCTCTGGAAGCAATCTGTTCCAGCAGATCCGCAATGGGCAAGTGTTGACGACGCCCAACAGCCCCGTAGGCGGTCTTTACAAACAACAGTTTCATAACTTTGCCCCTCGTGTTGGTTTTGCCTGGGACGTAAAAGGCGATGGGAAGTGGGCCATTCGCGGTGGTTATGGAATTGCATACGAACGTGACTTCGGCAATGTGACCTATAATGTCATCCAAAACCCGCCCAACTATGCGGTCATTTCACTGGTCGCCGGAGTCGACGTTCCGTCGATGCCGGTTTACACGGACAACGCTGGTCCCCTGGCTGGATCTGGTACCAAAGCGTTGCCCAAGACCAGTTTGCGCGCGCCAGTGCAGAACATCCCTGTTTCCTATGCTCATATCTACAGCCTTGGTGTGGAGCACGAAGTTGCAGCCAACACAACGGTAGGAATTGAGTATTCAGGAAGCAGAGGGATTCATCAGTACTCAATCGCAAACTGGAACTTTATCGGGAGTGGCAATGCGTACATGGGCGACGCTCATGTGGGCAACCGCCTGAATTACCAATACTCCAACATCAATGTTCGTGGCGCCAATGGTGATAGCTAGTATAATGCCCTGAATATCCGGTTGAACAGCAGTCGGTTTGCCTCAGAAGGCTTCCAGGTGGTTGCGAATTACACTTTCGCACATGCAATGGACAATCTAAGCTCGACTTTCAGCCAGTCCAGTAACAATTTCAACCTGGGATTTCTGAACCCGTTCAATCCGGCACTGGACAGGGGAAATGCGGATTTTGATATTCGTCAACGGGTCACTGTTGGCGGAACCTATGAGCCAACCTGGTTGAGGTTCCGCGGACAGTCTGCGTTTGTGCAAACCGTACTTGGTGGTTGGCAGTTTGCCCCCATCTTTTATGCGGAGACAGGAACACCCTTTACCATTTATGACTGCACGAATGGTATTAATGCCTGCCCACGGATTGTGAATGCACCGGGATTGAAATTCCACGGAACTCCAGTCAACAATGGTGGGGTCAACAGCTACACCTATATCAACATTCCGGCCGATTCAAAGAATCCTTATACGGATCCAATACTGGGAGGTTCGGATATTCCAACCTGCACCAGCAACGGCTGCTATCAGAATCCGGGGCTAGGACGGAATTCCTGGTGGTCTCCGGGCAGATATAACCTTGACTTGGGAGTGTATAAGAACTTCCACATCAGGGAACAGATGAACATTCAGTTCCGCTCGGAATTCTACGATGCGCTGAACCATCATAACTTTTATCCTGTAGTAGGAACGGCGGATTATGCTGAAGGAACTTCTGTTCAGGCTGTAAAGGGTTCACCTGGAGGTGTACCCAGTTCAGGAGATGAGCGTCGTGCGATTCAATTAGCACTGCGTTTCGAATTCTGAAGTCCCGCTAGAAAAAATCAGGGGGCTGCCAACTGGGCAGCCCCATTTTCTTACTCCTTACGAGCAGCTTATTGTTTTTTGCGTGACTGACCAGAGGGCTTCGCTTTTTTGGATGCAGTCTTTTTTGAGGTGGACTTCTTTTTCGCGGCCTTCTTAACCGAGGTCTTCATCGGTGCAGACTTTTTGCGAACTGCCTTTTTTCTTACAGCAGCGGTCTTCTTCTTGAGAGTGGCCTTCAGTTCTTCCAGGTCTACAGGAGTGGCGGATTTCCATAATCTTTCCAAGTCATAAAATGCGCGTTTTTCATGCAGAAAGATATGGGCGACGAAGTCTACATAATCCATCAGGATCCATTCGCCTACGCGACGGCCCTCCACGGAATGAGGCAAGGTGTGGAAATCGCGTTTCAGGCGCAATTCGATTTCGTCGCTGATGGCCACAGCCTGCCGGTCGTTGGCTGCGCTGGTAATGAGGAAGAAGTCCGTAAAGCCGGAGTCAGCCGGGTCCAGTTCGAGGATACGGGTGTTTTCTGCCTTTTTCTCTTCGCAGGCCGAAGCGGCGGCCAGCACCATTTGACGAGTTTCAGTCGATGCCATTCGGTAGCAGGTACTCCAACGCTCCATCGTAGCGTGGAGAGCGGGGAAAAGCCAGCATGAAGCCTGGGAACTCGTCAGCTTTGATAAAGACCGCGCTGATAGATATAAGCAAGCACGCTCTGCGGAAGGAGCGGAGAGGTCGGCTGGCCTGCGGCAATCGCCGCACGAATCGCGGTAGCGGAAATCTCCTCATGGATGTCAGGCAGAAGATTCAGCTCCGTTTGTTTTCCCTGAGGATTTCGCAGGCAAAACCGGATAAGCTCTTTGGACTGCTGGAGAATGGTTTGTCTTTGTATATTGCATGGCAGTGCACGGTCCATTTGATCCAGGGTGAACCCTGGCCTGGCGGCAACGATGAAGTTGCAAACAAAAATTAATTCAGCGGCACGCTGCCAATCCTTCAATGTCAGGAAAGAGTCCGCCCCTATGAGGCAAAAGAGGTCGTC
Organism: Pseudacidobacterium ailaaui; assembly: GCF_000688455.1. Taxonomy (NCBI): domain Bacteria; kingdom Pseudomonadati; phylum Acidobacteriota; class Terriglobia; order Terriglobales; family Acidobacteriaceae; genus Pseudacidobacterium; species Pseudacidobacterium ailaaui. Next base: position 1,142,666 of record NZ_JIAL01000001.1, on the reverse strand, counting down.
ATGAGGGTGCAGAGAAGCTTTCAGCCTGAGCAGAGTATCTATGGTGTAATTGGGGCGGCGGCCTGGCAGCGGAGCGTCGAGTTCTGATGCCTCGAAAGCCGGAAAGGGAGCAATGGCCAGTTTTACCATTGCCATACGGTCCTCAAAGCTGGCGCTCGATCCATGAAGTTTCAGTGGCTGATGCCCAACGGGTGCGAACAGTACTCTGTCCAGATGCAGTCGCTGGGTAGCGGCCTGTGCAATTTTCAGGTGTCCACAATGGGGAGGATCGAAGGTGCCGCCAAAGAAAGCAATTCTCATCCTTTGATGATCGTAACGTAATCTGTCTTTATGAAGGCATATATCGGGATCGGTTCGAATCTGCCATCACAGGCAGGCCTTCCAGCAGAGACGATCGAGGCTGCGATTGTTGCGTTGAGTCAACTAGGCACGGTCGTAGCGCGGTCTTCTTTGTATGAGACGGAACCTGTGGGTTATCAGGACCAGCCTTTATTTATGAATGCTGTGGCTGCGCTGGAAAGCGAGCTTTCACCGGAAGAACTGCTTGAAAATCTGCTGTCTCTTGAACGACGGTTCGGGCGTGACCGCAATGCCGGCATCCCAAAAGGCCCGCGCACGCTGGACTTAGACCTGTTGCTGGCAGGAGATTGGATCCTGAAGACACCCATGCTTACGTTGCCGCATCCTGCACTGGAGAAACGCAGGTTTGTCCTGGTTCCACTGGCAGAAATTGCCCCGGAACTGCGGCACCCGATTTTGAAGAAAACCATACGAGAGCTCTTGCAGGAATTGCCGGAAGAAGAAGGGGTACGGCTGCTGGGCCGTTGAAGTGATGAAGAGTCATGCCAAGAAAGTGTTCCTGATGGTCCTGCTGTTCTTTTGCAGTCTGACGAAAGCGCAGGTATTTTCAGGGAGCATTGTGAATCCTGAGGACCAGCCTGTCAGTGATGCAGTAGTCACAGACATGCAAGGGACTGCGCTGGCCGTGACCGGCAAGCAGGGAGGGTTTTCCTTTTCTCTGGGTCCACAATCCCAGGTGCGGGTGCAGGTAAAAGCTCCGGGCTACGAGACGGAGACAGTCTCAATCAGAGCAGGGTCTGTGGCAAAGATTGTTCTCATGCGGCAAATCGAGCAGATTGTGGTGACGGCCTATCGGACGCCGATGGAAACACTGGACAGCCCGGCAAGCGAGCGCGTCCTTGACCAGCAGCAACTGAGGGAAGGAGCTGCACCAGGACTTGCAGGCAAGCTGCGGCAGGTACCTGGCCTGGAATTGTTTCGCAGATCGAGCGAACTGGTGGCCAATCCCACATCGCAGGGCATCTCCCTGCGCGGGCTGGGTTCAACGGCGGCAAGCCGCACTCTTGTTCTTTCCAATGATGTGCCACTGAATGATCCTTATGGCGGATGGATCCATTGGGAGGAACTTCCGGAGATCGCAGTCCATTCGGTGGAGGTGGTCCGTGGCGGCGCCTCGGACTTATATGGCTCCAGCGCAATCGGTGGTGTCATGGATGTAGTCACGGAGCGACCCAGACAAGACATGTTCTCGCTCAGCACAAGCTATGGTTCAGAAGGGACTGCCGACCATGGCGCGTTGGCATCGGCAAAACGAGGGCCCTGGGCCGCATTGGTGGCCGCAGGAATGATCGGCACGGATGGCTACATTTTGGTAGCTCCGGCCCTGCGCGGTCCTATAGATCGGCCCTCCAATGTACATGTGCAGAACGGGCTGATAGAGATCGAACGGACGGTAGCTGACAATGGTACTGTTTTTTTGCGTGGGAGCGGAATGAATGAGGCCCGTGACAATGGAACTCCTCTGCAAAAGAATGGGACACGTTTGTGGCGATATTCGGCCGGTGCGGATACGCAGCGGTGGACACTGCGCTTTTATGGAAGCACGGAACATTATCGTCAGACATTTTCCTCCGTCCATCCAGACCGGATGTCGGAGACCCTGACTCGTTATGCAGAAGATCCTGCAGATGAGCTGGGTGCTTCACTCCGTTGGAGGCAACCGGCAGGGTCTTCAGCCATATTGATGGCTGGTGCCGATACTCATGATGTTCGGGCGTCTGACAATGAGCTGACTTTTGCATCCAGGAGTTTTCAAAGTACAACGGCAAGACAGCGCCAGACGGGTTTGTACGGAGAAGCACTGGCCACTCCGGCAAACTGGACGTTGAGTGCTTCCGCGCGCGTTGACCACTTCTCGAATTTCGATGCCATGCAATGGACATCGTCCGGCGGGGCCTCTCTGCCGTCGTTTGACGAGACGGTTTTGAATCCGCGTCTGGGAATTTCGTGGCGAATCACGCCGGGTCTTGCTCTGCACGCTTTGGCATTCCGCGCTTACCGTGCTCCTACTGAAAATGAGCTCTACCGCACAGGACAGGTCGGCCAGCAGACCACGCTTCCGAATCCCAACCTGCGCTCTGAGCGGGCCACGGGGTGGGAGGCCGGATTGCAGACGAACCTGCAACACTGGAACTCCATGCTTCGTGTCAGCTATTTCTGGACCCAGGTCAACCGCCCAATTACGGCGCTTACGCTTCAGGTAACATCTGTATCAGCACTGCTGCGTCGGGAAAATCTGGGTCAGATTGAAAGCCGCGGCGTTTCTGTAGATTATGAGCTGCACCCTCTCCATTGGGCTTCTCTGACTGGTGGATACCAATATGCAGATGCAACGGTGACCCGCTTTGACCAGCAGCCCCAGCTGATTGGCAAATGGATCCCGCAGGTTGCGCGCAATATGGCGACAGCACAGCTGCGATTGACCAGCATCCATCTTGGCGTTTTGAGCTTTCAGGGCCGCATCAGCGGCCGCCAGTTTGATGATGACGCGAACCGCTATCTGCTGCACGGCTACTTCAGGTTTGATATGTATGCGTCTCACGAATTCGGGCATCACATGGCGGTGTTTGCAGCAGGGGAAAACCTACTGGACCGTTCGATTGAGGTGGGCAAAACGCCAGTGCTCACGCTGGCTGCTCCACGAACAGCACGGGCAGGTCTGCTGCTAAGGTTCGGAGAATAGGCTGCGCTCTTTCCTATTCTCAGTGTGCGGGTGTATTGTGTTGCGCGGTGCGGTTTCGGCCCCAAAATTCTCTCTCAAACAGCAAGCCAGAATCCCGGCCGACCGCTCTAAGGAGCATTCTTATGGCAACCATCGCTCTCGATCCTCGTCTCGATAAGAAAGCTGCTGACTTCATTGCACAAAAACACCGTATGTATGTAGACGGAAAGTTTGTTCAAGCCGCGTCTGGTAAGACTTTTCCTGTCTACAACCCGGCAACGGGAGAAATCATTGCGCATGTCCCGGAAGCGGAAAGTCAAGATGTAGACCAAGCGGTGCATGCAGCGCGCCGCGCTTTTGATGAAGGGCCCTGGGCCAGGATGTCGGCCTCCGAGCGCGGGCGTCTCATCTGGAAGCTGGCGGACCTGCTCGAACAAAACCTTGAAGAATTTGCGGAAATTGAATCCATGGACAACGGCAAGCCGCTTTCTGTGGCACGCGCTGCAGACGTGCCCCTGGCGGTGGACCTTTTCCGTTATATGGCAGGTTGGGCCACAAAAATCATGGGGCATACTTTTCCGATTTCCTTTCCTGGAGAATTTCTGGCATACACCCTTCGGGAGCCAATTGGGGTAGTTGCGCAGATCATTCCCTGGAACTTTCCCCTGCTGATGGCAGCCTGGAAACTCGGTCCGGCGCTGGCAGCCGGATGTACGATCGTGTTAAAGCTGGCCGAGCAGACGCCGCTTTCCGGTTTGCGTCTGGCCGAGCTGATTCATGAAGCAGGTTTTCCGGAAGGAGTCGTGAATGTGCTTACGGGTTTCGGAGAGGGTGCGGGCGCCCCTCTTGCGGCACATCCGCTTGTAGACAAGGTGGCCTTTACCGGATCGACAGAGGTCGGAAAGCTTATTGTGAAGGCAGCAGCTGGCAATCTGAAGAAGGTCACGCTGGAGCTGGGAGGAAAGTCTCCCGCCATTGTTTTTCCAGATGCGGACCTGGACCGGGCGATTCCCGGGACGGCATCGGCCATCTTCTTTAATCATGGACAATGCTGCTGTGCCGGGTCACGCCTGTTTGCCCACAAGGATGTTTTTGAAAAGGTGGTGGAAGGTGTATCAAATATAGCTGCCAAAATCCGTGTAGGCAGCGGTCTTGATCCGCAGACGGAGATGGGACCTCTGGTTTCAGAAGAACAGTTCCAGCGTGTGACCGGATATATCGAATCCGGAGTGAAGGAGGGCGCAAAGGTGGAGGTAGGCGGAAAGAAGGCCGCTGACCGCGGGTATTTTGTGCAGCCTACTGTATTGACGCGCACCACGCCGGAAATGAAAGTCGTACGTGAAGAGATCTTTGGGCCGGTCGTTTGCGCAGTGCCCTTTTCCGATGCAGACCTGGACCGCATCGCACGTGAGGCCAACGATTCGATATATGGACTCGCTGCGAGTGTATGGACGCGCGACATTTCAATAGCGAATAAAATGGCAAAGCGAATCCGTTCAGGAACGGTCTGGATCAATTGTCATAATGTCTTTGACGCAGCCTTGCCTTTTGGCGGGTACAAGCAATCCGGATGGGGACGTGAGATGGGTGCCGAAGTGCTGAACAACTATACCGAAGTAAAGTCTGTGGTGACGGCACTGTAATTGACTTTCAATGCTCTGGCAAGAGGGATTGCTTGCCAGAGCATTGTCTCCAGGCGGGCCATGTGAAAGGTATGCGGACTTTCGAGAGTCGGTTCAATTCTTTTGTTCTTTTCCACTCATGAACATACCTTCAATTTCCATCTGAGGGCCAACATAGACCCATCCGGAAAGAACAGAGTCATTGGCTTTGAAAGACAGCACAGGATAGCCGAAGCGCAGATCGCGAAACTGCACGGTGTGCCAATCGGGCTGTGCTGGGTCTACGTCGTATCCGGGCGGCGTGATGGGACCTTTGTCTTCAATCACTGGAAACTTTGACCAATCAAGATAAACCTGGCCAAGCCACGACTGTTTTGCTGCGGTAATCAACGGGGTGACCGCTGGTTTGTAGATGGTCTGTCCGGAATCTGCATCTGCATCATCAAGATGCGTATCTACTATTATGGTTTGGTATGTAGTTTTTGTTTCGAGAATGGCATACCAATGAAAGGGATTGACAGGATAAGGTTCAGCGGCGACGCGAAGGAGAGGACCGGCGTTTATTTCTGCACTGCGGGCCAGGTCCATGGCACGCTGGTGCTCGACGTGGCGTAATCCGTAGAGGAATGCGATCAACAACAGAGCTGTAATGGCCCATCCTCGTCCGCGGAAGGGATTGCGTCTGGCACCAATCTCACGATCGGTCAGGCCGAAGATCCATGGCATGAGGAGGGCGAGGACCAGCACAGCCAGCATCAGCGGTTCGACGATGAAGACGATGTCCCATGAATACCAGCGTGGCGAAAAGGGGAAAAAGGGGCGCAGACCGTAGTTGTTGGTGAAATCGAGCAACAAGTGGCTGAGGTCGGCAAGAAAAGCAAAAAACCACAAAAGGGCCCAGCGTACGGGAGCGAGCGGCGGCTTTTTCCGACAGCGGTGGACAAGCCAGACCACGGCCACGGTGACCAGTGCAATGAAAGGCGCAGCCAGCAGAGTGTGCGTGATGCCTCGATGATGTTCAAAGCCGGCCACAGGACCTCGGAGGCCCCACAGCACATCGAGATCCGGGGCTTCAGCGGCAAGTGTCATGGCCAAAGTGGTATAGGCGGCCTTGCGGTTCAATCCTGCACGACCGAGAACAGCACCAGTAAGCAAGTGGGTGACGGGATCCATCTGGAAGGATGATAGCAAGTCAGCTCCTCCCGTGACGCAGGATGAATTCTTATAATCTTCCTCATGGTCCAGAAGACTGCCAGAGAACGTATTGAAGAATTGCGCGAAACTATCCGGCACCATGAATACCTTTATTACGTCCTGGATTCCCCGGAAATTTCCGATGCTGATTATGACAAGCTCATGCGCGAGTTGCAGTCGCTGGAGAAAGAGCATCCTGAGCTGATTACGTCGGATTCGCCGACACAAAGGGTCGGAGGCAAGCCGAAAGAAGGTTTTGCCAAAGTGCCGCATTCCCGCCCCATGCTTTCACTGGACAATGCGATGAGCGAAGAAGAGTTGCGGGACTGGGATCGTCGCGTACGGCAGCTTGCTGGACCGGGCCAGCAGATCAGCTATGTATGTGAATACAAGCTGGATGGCCTCTCCATGGCGCTGCGATATCAGCAGTCTGAAGATGGTGCCGCGCATCTGAAGTTGGGCCTGACCAGAGGAGATGGTCTGATTGGCGAAGATGTAACAACCAATGTGCGCACGATACGTTCGGTCCCGTTGTCCATTCCGGCTGCGAAGCTGATGAAGGCAAAACTGCCCGCAGATTTTGAGGTGCGGGGAGAAGTTGTAATGCCTTTGGCAGCTTTTGAGAAAGCGAATGAAGAACGAGAGGCGCAGGGACTGGCACCAGCTGCGAATCCACGCAATTTTGCTGCAGGAACCATCCGCACATTGGAACCAAATATTGTGGCGCAGCGGCGGCTGGACTTTTATGCGTATTTTGCACTGACACCGGCTGGAGAGGACCTGTTTCAAGAACAGAGTCAGGCACTGGATGCGCTGGCGGCAGCAGGCTTTCGTGTAAATCCGCATCGGGAAGCAATTGACTCGTTTGAGAAGATCATGGATTTCATCCAACGGGCCGAGCAACATCGGGCGACGCTGGGCTATGAGATTGATGGCGTGGTCATTAAGGTGAGCTCTACGGAACTACAGCAACGGCTTGGATACACAGGTCGTGCTCCGCGTTGGGCCATTGCTTATAAATTTACTGCCCGCGCAGGGATTACCCAGGTAGAGGACATTCGCGTGCAAGTAGGGCGCACGGGAAAACTTACCCCCGTTGCCGTGCTGACACCGGTATTGATCGGAGGGACAACAGTAAGCCGCGCCACCCTGCATAACGCTGATGAGATTGATCGCCTGGGTCTGCTCATTGGAGACTGGGTGCGTGTGGAGCGGGGAGGCGACGTAATCCCGAAAGTGGTGGAAGTCATTGAGGACAAAGACCATCCGCGCGGCAAAAGAAAATTTCAGTTCCCCTCGCTTTGTCCAGAATGCGGCAGTGAGATTGTACGCACGGAGGGTGAAGCCGATTATCGGTGTGTGAACGCAGACTGTCCGGCGCGGTTACGGGAAAGCCTTCTGCATTATGCTTCCCGCGGCGTGATGAATATCGAAGGACTGGGAGAGGCAGTCGTGAATCAGTTGCTGGAGCGTAAGCTGGTGCGCAGCATTGCTGACTTGTACAAACTTGATGAGTCAGCGCTGCTTTCCCTGGATCGGATTGGCGAAAAGACTGCCCGGTCTCTGCTGCGGGAAATTGAGCAATCAAAAAAGGCCCGTCTGGACCGCGTGCTCTACGGACTTGGGATTCGCTTTGTTGGGGAACGGACCGCGCAACTGCTGGCTGAAGAGTTTGGTTCTATGGATGCGATTTTGTCCGCATCACAGGAGGACCTGGAGCGCGTGAATGAAGTGGGGCCGAAGGTGTCCCAAGCCATCCACGAGTTTTTTCGTGAGGAAAAGAACCGTGAACTGGTGGAGCACCTGCGTCAGGCAGGACTCACGCTTACCGCTGAAAAACGCAAAAAGACCTCCCAACTGGAAGGCCTGACCTTTGTTTTGACCGGGACACTTCCTCATCTGACCCGGGAAGAAGCAAAAGCGAAGATCGAAGCTGCGGGTGGGCGTGTCTCCGGCTCAGTCAGCAAAAAAACGAGCTATGTCGTCGCTGGTGAGGATGCGGGATCAAAACTGGACAAAGCCCATGAGTTGAAAGTCCCTGTGATTGATGAGCTAAAACTGCTGGAGATGCTGGGATAGGAAATGTCCTGCCGGAAGGTGGGAAAAAGATTTCCTTTTCTGCTTTCCGCAAGAGGCAGCTTGTCTTTGTAAGCGCACAAAGGCCACAATGTGCGTGCAGGTGCCGGCCCCGCACCCGGTGAGAAAACGCTCCTATCTTGTTCTAAGGATGGAAATTTGGTCGCAAAACCTTAAAAAGTAAAGGTTTTGATGAGCGCAGCACAAGATGGCACGCCTTTTGCAAGGTCTATGGTGTGCGGGCCCGCGTGTCTGTACGGTTGTCGGGGGAGGTCATCATGAAACCATATGCTGCGCTTTTGTTGATTTTGATAGGGACGGCGCCAGCACAGACGTTTGTAAACAAAGCCGCGCCGGATGTGCAGGCTGGCGCACACAAGGTTGTGAACGATGCTGCAGATCCGGCCTATGTCATTGGTGCCGATGATGTACTTGCCGTGACGGTGTGGAAGGAGCCTGAACTCTCCGCGACAGTCCCGGTGCGCTCGGACGGAAAAATATCGCTGCCCCTGTTGAATGATGTTCAGGCGGCGGGGTTGACTCCGTCCCAGTTAGCTGCGGATGTAAGTGAAAAGGTCAAGAAGTTTATTACAGATCCAAGTGTTACCGTCATTGTTACACAAATGAACAGCCGTAAGGCCTACATTATGGGTCTGGTCAATCACCAAGGCATGGTTCGCCTTCAGGCCAACATGACAGTGCTTCAGGCCCTTTCCGCCGCGGGTGGGCTGGCGCCATTTGCCAATCGCAAAAAAATCTATGTCCTGCGCAGCGAAAACGGACAGGAGCAGAAACTGCCATTCAACTACGACTCGGTCATCAAAGGCAAGAATGTGGAACAGAATGTATTGCTGAAGCCGGGGGACACAGTCGTCGTTCCGTGAGGCTACTATGAAGAACTTTCTTTACAGGGTTCCTTTCGTGCTTTGGTTGTTCCTGATTGCGACTGCTCTGGTGGCCCAGGTGCAGGAAGAGCCGACGTCAGGGCAGGAGGACGGCAGCGTGCTGACGGTGCAGCAAAACGCAGATGAAGAGCCTGCGGACATGACTCCCGATGATCATCCTTTGACCAGTGGACAGGTCATGGGGATCGGAGTGCGTGGTCCGCAACATAGCTTCTGGGTCCCCGATTTTCGTGTCGCACAGATTCTCGATTCCAATCCATACATGACACCGCAAAGTCATTACCGCGGATACACAAGCCTGAATGGCGACCTGCAATTGATTCAGTATCTGGGCAGAGATGCAAGCATTCGTTACGCGGGAGCCGTGCGTTTTGATACACAGGCACAGATCCAAGGGCTGCAGCAGTTTACCAATGCTCATGCACTTTCGATTTCCAAGCAGTTCCGGTCGCACGCGTGGGACCTGCTGATGGACAATGAGACGCAATATTCGCAGGGGGCCAATTTTGGCGCAACCGGAATGGAAGGGCTCGGCTCAGTGATTACAACCACGAGCGCGTGGGGCGGAATTGGCAATATTCAGCTTGAGTCGACAGCATTGCAGCCAGACCTGGTGCCCAATCAAAGCATTCTCACACTGCGCTCTGGTCGCATCAGCAATACGATCTTAGGCGAGGCAGATTACCGGCCGGATGGGCTTTACACCTTCACCATGACCGGCTTTTATGGACTGCTTCATTTTACGCAAAGCGGGCTGATTGACACGGCACAGGAAGGACTTGTTTTTGGTGTAAACCGGGCGCTCACGCCTTATGACTCGATCGCACTGGAGTATGGCTATTCCAACTTCACCTTTTCCGGGACCAGCCAATCGCTAACGAACAACTACTTCGGAGTGTTGTATGGCCGCAGGATTACAGGACGGATTGCAGCCTCGGTTGGGGCGGGACCTCAATACATTTCTGATGGACGGCCTGCGGACAACAATAACCAGCTGGGATGGCAGGCACGGGGAACCCTGGATTGGCAGATGAAGCAGGTTGGACTCCATGCTTCGGTCATCCGTAGCCTGACGGGTGGGTCGGGAGTGCTCTTTGGGGCCTATACCAACAGTGTGCAGGGCGGGTTGGATTATGGTTTCTGGCGTAACTGGGATGCGAACATGATCTTTGGCTACGCGCGGAACACCGCGATCATCTCTGCGCAGCGCTACGACGCGCAGTATCTTGGTGTGACTGCAACGCGACATGCGGGCCGCAACCGGGATATCTTCTTCAGCTATAACCTTCAGAACCAGACCTCGTCCGGATGCGCGGCCACAACCTGCGCCGTAAGCGGTATTCGGCATGTTTTTGGAATTGGGTTTGTCTGGAGCCACGATCCGATTGGAATTTATTAAGGCAGGACAAGGAAATGGAAGAACAAGGCGCACAGTTTACTTTTCAGGACGTTCTGGCCATTTTAAAACGAAGGCTGTGGTGGGTGCTGGTCCCTCTGGTGTTTGGTCCCATCATCGGATTTCTGGTTTCCTTTGGCATCAAGCCTGTTTATACCTCTCAGACTTTTGTTCTGGTTGAGCAGCAGAAGGTACCAGATACCATTGTGGCTCCTGTGGTGACAGACCAGCTTGAGATGCGGCTGATGACGATGCGCGACCAGATTCTGAGCCGCTCGAATCTGGAGCCGATTATCCGTCGTTTTGGTCTGTATAAGGCAGATGAGAGCCGCGTCCCCATGGAAGAGCTGGTAGAACGTCTGCGGAAAGCCATCAGCGTTACACCGCTTCGTCCGGATGGGTCGAGTGTGTTGCGAGGGTTCTATATTGACGTCAGTGCAGATCATCCAGCAGTGGCACGCGCAGTCTGTGCTGAAATTCTCTCTATGTTTATGGCGGAAAACCTGAAAGTGCGCGCACAGCGTGCTGAGGATACGACCACATTTCTTGCCGGCCAGCTTGATGACGCAAAACACAAGCTGGACGACTATGATGCAAAGCTGGCCGCATTCAAAAGCAGATATCTAGGACAGCTGCCCACGGACGAAGACCGGAACCTTCAGATGCTTTCCACCTTGAGCTCACAACTGGATGCGGTCAATCAGGAGCTGGCTCAGGCGCAGCAGCAAAAAGCGTCTCAGGAAGCATTGCTCTCGCAGGCTTTGACGAGTTTGCAGGCGTCCCAGAAAGGTGCCGACAGCCCAGTGGATCTAGAGCGGGAGCTGAGTAATCTGCGGATGCAGCTCGCCACTCTTGAAGCGCGTTATACGCCGGAATATCCCGACGTGGTCCGGACCAAAGCGCAGATCCAGACGTTGACGCAGCAACTGGCTGCGGCACGGAAAAATGCAGGCAATGATTCCACCAAGGCGCCTAGTGTCCCGGATACGCCCGAAGTGGCACAGATGCGCGTCGCGCTGCGGGGAATGGATGAAGCTGTGCGATTGAAGCGGGCCGAACAGGCCAGGTTGGAAAGCGAGATCCGCAATATGCAGTCGCGCGTGCAGTTGAGTCCTGTGGTGGAAGAGCAATACAAATCACTTACACGTGATTATGAAAGCGCATTGCAGTTTTACAACGAACTACTGAACAAAAAGACACAGGCTGAAATGGCAACAGATCTGGAGCTTCGCAGAGAAGGAGAACAATTCCGCGTGATGGATCCCCCGGATCTCCCGGCCAGTCCGAGTTCGCCCAATCGTTTGAAGTGCTCTCTGGCAGGTCTTGCAGCCGGGTTCTTCTTGGGGGCGGCGTTGGCGGCGATGCTGGAAATGAAAGAGCGCTTTCTCCGGACAGAAGAGGACATCCACAAGCACCTTGATCTGATGACTCTTGTAAGCTTGCCGGACTTTTCTGAAAGGTAGCAGACAAAGGCGACTGAATATTTATGTATGAAAAACATTTCAAGTTGAAGACGGCGCCTTTCAGCGTGAGCCCCGATCCAAGCTTTCTGTATACAACGAACCAGGTTCTTGAGGCTCTCGCGACACTGTCGTATGGTGTCAACCATCGCAAAGGTTTCATTGTCCTCACTGGAGACGTGGGAACAGGGAAGACCACGATTCTGAACATTTTCATGCAATGGCTGCGAGCACAGAATGCTGCGACAGCTTTTGTCTATAACCCGCGCCTGCGCCCGGAAGAGCTTTTGGATTTTATTCTTGCGGATTTTCACGTGCGCTGCCCGTCGACGATCAAGAGCCGTCGTCTGTTGCGGCTGACTGATTGGCTGCTGGAGAAGCACCGCGAAGGACAACCTGTAGTGCTTGTTGTTGACGAAGCACAACAGCTTTCCGCGGATGTGCTTGAAGAACTTCGTCTGCTTACAAACCTGGAAACTCCCACCGAAAAGTTGTTGCAGATTGTTCTCAGTGGGCAACCGGAGCTCGATGCTTTGCTAGCACAACCCTCGTTGCGCCAGCTTCGGCAGCGGATTACCCTGCGTTGCCGGACAGGAGCGTTTTCTGCGGAGCAGACGAAGGAATACATTGAACAACGGCTTCATATTGCCGGGGCCGAACGTCGAGATATCTTCTCTGCGGAGGCCATTGCCTGCATTCACGAAATCTCGGGAGGCATTGCGCGAGTCATCAATGTGCTCTGTGAACAGGCGCTGATTCACGCGTTTTGTGAAAACAAGACGACCATTGCTCCGGAAACAATCGAAGTCATTGCACGGGAGTATCACTATGCTGCCCAGAACCTGGCCAGTGTATGAGAGGGAAGAGGATCTGAAATGAGCCGGATATATGAAGCACTACAGAAGGCGCAGAAGGAAAAGCAGAGCAGTGGGCGAACAGGCATATCGATGCTGGAAGAGATGGTCGGTCCTCGCCGGGCCGAAGAACCTGTAGAACCACCGGCTGCACTTGCAGTTCCTGTGCAGCATGTGTGGTCACCTGATAAGGCAAAGATGCCGTTTTTTGACACTGCGGATTCCCTTGGGAAGGAACAATTACGAACGCTCCGCTCGCGTTTATATCAGCTACGAGAGCAGCGCAGACTGTCGGCGCTGCTCATCTCCAGTGCGATGGCCGGAGAAGGAAAGAGTTTCACGGCCGCAAATCTGGCCCATGTCTTTGCCTTGCAGCGTGAGCGTCGTGTTGTGCTTGTCGACTGCGACCTTCGCAGAGGGACTTTGGCATCGTTTTTTGGTGCTCCGCATACTCCGGGACTTTCTGAATATCTCAACGGTGAAGTTTCTCACGAAGAGATTCTGCAGTCCGGCGGTCCTGAGAACTTCTTTTTCATTCCTTGCGGAACCCGGATCCAGCAGCCGGGCGAATTGATCTCCAGCTCGCGCATGGGGAGGCTTCTTGAGCAGCTGCGTGCGCGCTTTGACTGGATCATTGTGGACACCCCACCAGCCGCCTTATTTTCCGATGCAAGTGTGCTGGCAGATCTTTGTGATGGCGTGCTTTTTGTAGTGAAATCAGGGGCCACGCCTATTCGTCAGGCAAAAATCGCGAGCCTGGAGTTCAAAAAGAAGAGCCTGCTCGGTGTTGTTCTGAACCAGTCTGCAGATGTGCTTCAGGATGCTTCCTATTATGCTTATGCAAGTGCGGAAGCGCAGGAATGATCGTGTCCCGCCTGATGCATATTTTTGTTGTTCTGCTGGTATTTTCCGTAGTCTGCCCCGCAGAAGCAAAAGAGGTCTATCTCTCCCAATCCGGGAGCGGATTGCAGGACGGATCATCTTGTGCAAACGCACAACCAGTCATGTGGCTGAATCAAGAGTCAACCACGCTTGTTGGCGGAGATAAAATCCACATTTGCGATGTCATTACCTCGATGCTGGAACCAAAAGGTGATGGCTCCCCTGACGACCCCATACGCATCATCTTTGAAAAGAATGCGAAGATCTCTGCTCCAACGTTCTGGATAGAAGCCAGGCATTTCGGAGCAGGAATCAACCTTGAAGGAAGACACTTCTATATTGTGGATGGCGGAGAAAATGGCACCATCGAAGCTACGAGCAATGGAACTCCTGGTAGCTACCAACATAGCGAGGACATTTCCGGAATCCATACAGACCACGCAGGCGATATTGTAGTTCGTAATCTGACTATCCGAGGCATGTATCGGCGGGTCCCTAACTCACAGGATGCAAACAAATATGGGTGTGGGACGTGGGGCAGTTCCATGACCGGAACCAATGTTTTTGAAAATAACGTCATCGAAGACGCGAACTGTGGTGTGCAGTGGAATACCGATAGCACGCTGGGAGGCACTCTAATTATCCGCAATAATTCTATGAGCCGCGTGTCCTGGGGTTTTGCTTTCGGGGGCGGGGGCGACGTGCGCTTGCAGTTTTATGGCAACAATCTTTCGGATGGATATGTCTGGTCGGGGCACATTTCCACCGGCGACGGACATTTTCACAATGATCCTTTTCATATTTGGACGACAAGCAGTAACACACGTTTTGTAGAGCTGAAAATCTACAACAATCGCATTACGGGAGACTGGGGAGATAATACAACGGGCGCAATTTACCTGGAATGCCGGGGACCCGAAAATGATTGCCCGGCCTTCATCTTTAACAACATTGTTTCAACTCGATCTGGATTTACAAATGGAGCCATCGCCCTCAAGTTTGCAGAGCATGTGCGTATTTTCAATAACGTGTTTGCGTGCCCTGGAAATGCAATTCATCTTGAAGGAAGTACGTTTGGAGACAGGTCGACTTCATCCCGATATATCGACGTAGAAAACAATCTTTTTGATGGGGTTGGTGTGCCGTTGGCAGAAAATGACGGTTCCTCTTATGGCATGGTGGATTACAACGCGTATTGGCATACAGTACCAGGAAATGATCCGCACAAAATTACAGGGGACCCGAAGATAAATCAGGAGTTTGTTCCTCGGCCCGGATCTTCTTTAATAGGCCATGGCGTCAATTTAAGTGCTTATTTCACCGCAGACTTTACAGGAGCACCGCGTCCGCAGGACGGGCCCTGGACCATCGGAGCGTTTGAGGCCCCGAACAAGTAAAGCCACGCCGGCTTATCTGGCGATTCCTCCCAGCACCCACATCTTTTTGTCATGGTCAAATTGACTGATGACCCGTGCTGGGTTCCCGCTAATTACACAGTAATCAGGGAAGCTCCGCGTGACTACTGAATTGGCTGCTACAACGCAGTGTTTGCCAAGGGTCAAATCGCCTTTCGAACACACAATCGCGCAGCCAAAGCCGAGAAATGAGCCTTCGCCAATCCGGACGGTCCCACCTTCGGTAACGCCCTGTTGCTCAACCGGCCTGGTAATGTCCTCATAGGCATGATTGTGGTCCATAATCAGTACTCCTGGGCCGGTCGTGACATCGTTTTCCAGAAGAATCTGATTTTTGGCCGAAAGCATCGTACGCCGCCCGAGGACACAGCGGTCTCCCAGCGCGATGACATGGTCATCGCTGTTATTGGTCAAAGTCACATTTAACCAGACGTCCTTGCCGAGATAAACGCCATTTCCAATCGCGATACGATTCGCTTTGCTGCGACGAACATCTACGGAGTAATGAAATGCCACATCGTGCCCGATTGAGGCAAAAGGATAAGTGGTCCTGGCCCACAAGGTATACAGCTTTGAAACGACTCTCTCAAAGAGATACAGTGGATCGTCCATGGTTTCCGGAGCTAACACGTTCGGACTCTCTTGCGTCTCTAGGGGCAGGTCTTGCGAAATGGTCGAAATCGAAGGGTTCATTTCCAGCCTCATGATTGGGGAGCTGCTTGCGGCAAAATCTTCTGTGGCGGTGTTTTGCAGACGAGATTGTCAAGCATGTCCAGGTATGTATGCTTTGCATGTGCCCAGGAATTTTCCGACGCAAACTGTAAAGCATTCCTAACGCGAGTATTGCGCAGTTCTGGATCAGTCGCCATGCGGAGAATGGCACGTGCCAGATCATGCTCGTCACCACTTTTAAAGAATTCCACGAGAGAGTCGTCGTAATAGCAGCGGTCAATTTTTGTTTCTGCGACAATCATGGGGATTCCAACGGACATAAACTCAAGAATCTTCGTGCTCTGCGCCTCATTGCCAAAGGAGTCCTGCCGTTTGGCAACGATCCCCAGGTCTGCTTCAGCCATGATCTCAGCAATTTCTCGAATAGGGCGGGCGGCGTGAAAGATGACTCGGCCCTGAAGCCCAAGAGTCGACACAAGGTCTTGCTGCGACCGCTTGGCATCGCCTTCTCCATAGATATGGAGCTCAGCAGACGGTAAATCATCTTGAATGAGATACAGCGCACGAATCATCAGGTCCACGCCTTGATGGATTTGCAATGTTCCCGGGTAAAGAATCAGGAACTTTCCATCATTGCGGGTACGTTCTCGTGGAAAAAAGATGGACGGATCTGGATAATTCATCAATGCTGTGCACTTATGTGCCGATACAGACCGCGCAACGATGCGCTCGCGCCATAAATGGTTTGCGATAATGACCTGATCGGCGAATGCCGTTGAAATACGTTCAATCCATAACAGCACACGAAATAGGAGGCTTTTGTCCGAGAGTTTGAATTTGCTTGCATAAAGCTCAGGCAGGATATCGTGAATATCGAGGACAATCCTGGCTCCTGTGATTCGCGGCACCACTGCGGCAAACACTAGAAAATCCGGAACGGAATGAACGTGGACAACATCATACCTGTATTTCAGGTTTCGAAATGTCAACCATGCCACAGCCCGTAAGAAGAATTGCAGGATGCGAATCAGATAAGACAGTTTTCCGCGCTCGTTGCGGATGCGCTCTTGCAGACGATACACATTCACGCCATTCAAGCAGGTTGTTTTTTCTTGCTGGGGGACACGCAGGGAGATTACGTCGACCGTATCTCCACGTGCGGCCAGCGTTTCTGCGTAGCGCATGACGCGGTTGTCTGCTTCATAAAACGAATATGTAATCATGCAGACTTTCATTTGGTGGCCTCTGAACGGGAAGGTAAATTTCGTGGTTTGAAGATAAGGATGATGGTCGGGTTGTCAGCAGGAGCAACAGTTTCTTTTACTTCATAAGTCTCGAAAATGTGATCCACAATCTTTTCGTAGCGGTTGCGATCGTATAGGCGAACAACAAAAACTCCATCAGGCCGGAGAAAGAGCGCATGACGGTTCAGGATGGTTTTAATTTGGCCAAGAGAAAAATAGTAAAGACATTCACGATACAGCACGATGTGAAATCGGCGCTGTGTAGTGAATGATTCAATTGGCGCCACGGCAAACTCTGTTTTATCCCTCTTTGCGACTATTGGATCGAGGTTTTTCTCTGCCCGTTCAATTGCCACCGGTGAAATGTCGATTCCCAGATAGGAGCGGTAGACGTCCGCAATTTGTACCGCAGTAGATCCTGTGCCGCATCCCAGGTCGAGGATGTCACCTTTTGCTCCCCACTTCTCCAGTACGGGATAAATCAGATCTCGGGGTACGGCTTCTGTTTCCTGCGGATCAATGGCTGTCCATTTCCCGGATTGATATTCGGCATTCCAGATCTTCTGCTTCGTTGCGGACGCGCCCCACCGTTTGAGAACAGCATGGAATGCACGTGCAGGCACGGTCATCAGGGTATGGGCAATCATTGAGCAACTCCTTCCCATTGCAGATCGCGCCAGGAGCGACGAATTCTCACCGGTACGGAGAGGAACTGCTCTGACGGTTTCATTGTGGATACATGAGAAATCATGGCGAGCAACAGATACCAGGAAACAAAGTTTTGATCGAAATAGGAGACAGAAATAAAAGATACTGCGTGTGCGAGCAAAGCGGCGCCAAGAGACCAGATCATCATTTGTTCCCATTTGGGCTGCCGAGATGCGGCTTTCCGCGCACGTCCCACTGCTCCAAAAGCATAGGAAACAACAGCCAGAAACAGGACCAGCGTAAGAAATCCGCCTTCAACGCCCTGCCGAATGTAGTAGTTTGTTACATCCATCAACTCGTAGCCCCAATGCGCGGTTGAAGGAGTACCGACAAGCCACCACTCGGAAAAATTATGAATGGCCGCATCAATTAACATTGCGCGATGGAATCCGGTGGACGCCTGAAAGACAGTAATACGCCCAATCAGAAACCACACGGGTGCTTTCATCACAAGGTGGAGGAGAACGGTCAATCCCAGCAGTCCCCAGCGCAGTGCGCGCATATGCTGCCGCAGGGGCCACAGGCAAAATGCGAGGACACTGAAGATCCATGCAAAGGCAGGACCGCTGGATCCAGAACTGAAAACAATGATGAGAGAAGCCATCATGCCCGCATAGCCAAGGATTCGATCTGTACCGCTGCGAAAATGCAGAGCATAGAAGAAGGGAAAGACGGTAGCGCCAAAGGTTCCCCCCAGAATGGAATGTCCAAATGGTCCCTGAGAGCGAATTCTGCCTTCACGGATTTCACTGATAGCAGGAACTCCACCAAGAAAGGCAAAGAGATTGTGCCCACTCAAGTGTTCCCACAGCATCAGGATGGACAAAGGGACGACAAACCAGGCGAGCATGCGCATAACATGGATGACGTCATGACGCTCGCGCAGAAGAAAGCGCAAAAGAAAATATGTGCCCACGCAGTTGTAGGCCACGCCAAGTCTGTATGCCGCGTCACTTGGCTCCAGAATCGTATGGGCAACAAAGCCGGAGATTGCCCAGGCAATCAGGCAAATGTCAATCGCATTCCATTTCAGCCTGCGAAACTCTCCATGAAAGGCAAGGCGCGCCCAACCAAAAAGGAGCAGGATACGGATCATGGTGAAATTCAAGCCACCCAGAACGACCCGTTGCCCCATCGTCATAAAACAGGTAAGTGCCAGCACTGGCACGATGGCATAGCGGCGAGGAAGAAATAGCAGGGCAAGACATAGCACCAGCGTAAAGCCAAGTCCCAGAGGGCTGACGAAAGTCATGTTATCTGTGACCCATGCAAACTGGTTCGGGTTCATATGTTTTGCACCTTTGCTTCCAGTTGCCCTGCCCAAGCTTCCATACCAAGAGACCAGCGCAGGACCTTGAACCATTTACCGGCAGCGGCGAATAAGCGCGAGCGGCGCTCAGTGTTCCTGGCAACAGCGATAGCCGTGCCAAGCATCAGGATTCTTGCAATAGCACTCAGAGCAGTTGTGAGGCGATAGGCCATCGCATACGAGCCGCCGTACCATGCTGTCATGAACCGCCAGCGCGACTCGCGCATGACGATGGTGGCAAAGTGGCTTTGCGGTTCGAGGGCGCTGCTACGGCCTCCGTGGTGTATCACGCGGGCAAGCGAGGCATAGCACACTTTGTTCCCGGCGAGCCTGATCTTGTAACAAAGATCTACATCTTCTGTGTACATGAAATAACGGTTGCTGAACATGCCAACTGCGGAGAAGATATCTCGCTTGACCAGCATGCACGCTCCAGAGACGCAATCGACCTCTGTAACCACGGCCTGTGGATCGTGAAATGGGCGCGTGGCAAAAAAGTCAGATGGAGGGCACCGTTTTCGCAAGTAATCAAAGTCGAACAACTGGTTCAGTATCGTAGGAAAGCGCTGAATACAACTGTCTTGCAGGCTAAGGTCTGTGTTCAGCAGTTGCGCACCAACTAAAGCAACCTCGGGAGCGGAATAGAGTGCTTTTAGCATTTCCTGTATTGCACCGGGAAGGAGTTCAGTGTCAGGGTTGAGGAAAAGCACATTTCTGGCGATGGACCGCTCAAAAGCAAGATTGTTGGCCCCTGCAAAGCCCAGATTTTTTCGGCTTGGAATAAAGACCACATCGGGAAATTCCGAAGCCAGCATTTTTCCGCAGTCATCTCCGGAAGCATTATCCACCACAAGGATTTCGCAACGCAGACAAGCGGAATCGGCATAGATGCTCTGGATGCACTTTCGGACGAAAGCAGATGATTTCCAATTAACGATAATGATCGATAAATCCATGCCTGATCTCATGATGCTGCCTCGCTACAGACTGGAGCGGCGGTGCGCATAAAGGTGCGATGCCAAAGCTCAAAGGAGATCAAAAGATAAATGTGACGCAGATGCTCACGGCGGCCAGCTTCATGATCTGCAATTAGCTGTTTTACATAAGAGCGGTTGAAGTATTGATTGATGGAAGATGTCTCAGACAGCAGACAGTCTCCGATATATTTTTTAAGACTGTGACGAAGCCATTTATCCACAGGATTGGCAAAACCCTTTTTTTTGCGGTACACAATTTCGCGGGGAAGATACTTTTCCATCGCTCTTTTATGGAGGTATTTGCGTTCAAAACGACGTAGCTTCAGGTTGTGCGGCAGTGATTCTACGAACTCAATGATGCGCGGATCCAAAAAAGGCACTCGTGCTTCAAGCGAATTGGCCATAGACGTTTTGTCACCAACCATAAGAAGGTCATCAGGCAGATTGGTGCGGGTATCGATATACATCATCTGCGCAACAGGATCGAGATGGGCAACTTGTTTTTGTAGCAGCCCGAGTGGTCCCAGCGCCTGTGCCCCGTCGGTCCCAATCGCTTCGCGCAGCCAAGGCTGAAAGAGATGCTCCTTCATGTGCGAATCGTAGAAAGAGTAGATATTTGTAAAGCGCTTTAAGATGTCGGGCTCAGTTAGGGAAATGACTCCACGACGCAGTCTTTCCTGTCTGACGAAAGACAGGACGAGTGGTCGGACAATCCCGTTCGTAATGTTTTGCGGCAGATGGCTGTATGTTTTTGAGAGCTGCACACCAATATAGCGGTGATAACCACCCCAAGGCTCATCTGCTCCCTGGCCCGTGAGTGCTACTTTGACCGAGCGGCCTGCAATCAGGCTGACAAAATAAAATGCAGCGGCGCTTTCATTTCCAACTGGCTCCTCAATGTCCCATAAATAACGTTCGTAGTAGTCTTCGTAATCGCGCGCACTTACCATCATTTCCGAGTGCGTAGCGCCAAACATTCTGGCTACTTCTCTGGCCTCGCTTGTCTCATTGGTGCTTTCGCCCTCCTCAAATCCGATGGTGAAGGTCTTCACGGGATGATTGGTGAGCTGATGCATCAGCGAGAGCAATGCGCTTGAATCCACTCCGGAACTTAAAAATAATCCAACCGGAACATCGCTACGCATTTGCAGACGCACAGCGCTTTCAACCAGTGACTGGTATTGTTCCAGCAACGTATCAGGGGAAGCCCCATGGTTTACTACAGGAACAGGCTTCCAGTAATGTTTCTGCTCAATGCCAAGATGAGAAACGCGCATCCAGCAGGCAGGAGGCAATTTGCTGATGCCATGAAACAGCGTTCTGGGAGATGGAACATAACGCAGCGTAAAAAGCTGTGCCAGTGCCGTCAGGTCCACGTCGCGCTCGCAATCGCAATCCACAAGCAAGGCCTTGATCTCGGAGGCAAAAGAAAAGCGAGAGCCCCGCTGGGTAAAGTAGAGTGGTTTTACGCCCAGATGATCGCGCGCCAGAAATAGTTCGCGATCCCGCTGGTCCCAGATTGCAAAAGCAAAAATGCCGTTCAGGCGCGTCACGCAATCCGGGCCCCACTGTTCGTATGCATGAACGATCACTTCTGTATCCGACTGAGTAATGAACACATGACCATAAGTCAGAAGTTCCTCTCTCAGTTCGATGTAGTTATAAATTTCTCCATTGAAGATAATGTGCAGGGTCCCATCTTCATTTGAGATGGGCTGAGATCCTCCATTCAAATCGATGATGCTTAAACGGCGATGACCGAGTCCTACTTCTCCCTGTACATAGCTGCCTGCGCCATCCGGTCCGCGATGCGCAAGGGCCGACATCATGGCAGAAATGTCCTTTTTGAGGACGGGTCTTCCAGACATCTCCATCGTTCCGCAGATTCCGCACATCAGTATGTCCTCCCGAGTCCGCGCTTCATTCCCTCCAGGAGTCGCTGATTCAAGAGAGAACGATAATGACGCGCTTCTTCCGCATTTACCAGGCGTTTTGTGCCTTGAAAGTATGGAGCGGCGAAGCCATAGAGCATCGCCGCGCTGCCAAATACAAAAGGCCGTCCGTGAATGGCCCGCGCAGCCAGTTTCCCTAAAAAGAACAGAAGGCTGCCTCCTGTTTTGTAGTAAATTTCTCCGTGCATGATGTTCGTGCGCATCCATCCAATGCCCGTTCCTTCTGGCTTGAGATGGTCCATGACCAGATCGGAAAAATGGCAGGTCTTCCATCCATGCAGATGTGCACGGACTTCATCCAAGGTGTCCCATCCGCGTTCTGGAATGAATCCTCCAATGTCTTCAAAGCACTTTCTGCGCAGGAGCTTGCTTGCTCCGGCTGCATGGTACTTGGGCATGGGGACGATTTGCATTCGACCACGCTTTTTCTCCTGATAGACACCTGATGCTATTCCGAGGGCCGGGTCGAGAGCGAAACGAAGAAGAAGGAGCTCAAAATAGTAAGCAGGCAGCCGCAGATCGCAATCGAGTTTTACGATGAAGTCATAATCCAGGTCGCTTAAAAACTGGGTCCCGTATTGGAAGGCGCGAATGACGGCGGAACCCGGCTGACGGGGACCGCCCTGGGTGTGCACAAGCCTGATCCAGTCAAAGCGCGCAGCAAATTCCTGGACAATGTGCGGAGTACTGTCGGTAGATCCATCATCGACAATAACCCACCGTGCCGGCCGAACCGTTTGCTGCGTTACGGATTCCAGGGTTTCCCGAACAAAGCGCTCCTCATCCTTTACGGGAGAAATGATGACGTATTGTTTGAATTGCTCATCCATGCTGGTTCTTCCTGGAAATGGACTTCTTCATGGACTGCAGGATCCCGAGCCAGTCATAAGCGCCTTCAAGCTTGGCTTGAAAGAGTACAGGATCATCAAAACCATTGATGGGAAGGCGGCGAAGAAAATAGGGGTCAGAAGAGGAATTCGCCGTCCCCAATGTTGTGCATACTCCGGTTGTATAGCCATGCTTGACAAGCAATGCCCGAAGACGTGCAGAATAGGTCGAATCTGCCGGAAATGCATAAGGATGGGAGAAGCTAGCAACAGGACTTATCAGCTCCTCTTCAATGGTTTCTTTTGATTCCGCGATCTCTTTTTCGAGCCTGGAATCGGTCAAATCATAAAGAAATGGATGAGAAACGGTGTGGGACCCAAACTCAATACCGGCCTGATGTAACTCACGAACCTCATCCCATGTCATGCATTCCTTGCCAAGAAACTGCTGACGATGATTGGCGATATACGCTGTAGGCAAGAATACAGTCGCGGTGAATCCATACTTTTTGAGAACAGGAAATGCACTGGTATAAAAGTCGCGGAACCCATCATCGAATGTGATCACAACGAAATTCTGCGTTGGATCTTGTGCCAGAGAAGATGCAAGATGGCTTAGATGGAGTGTCTGGTATCCATTGCAGGCAAGCCAGTCTAGATGTTCTTCAAAAACTCTTACTGGAGTATGCAGTTCGTAATAAGGATGACGCCTGGCGGAAGAGATATCTGAAACGCTGTGGTACATGAGAATGGGTATGCCCCTGCGTTTGCACCAGGGTTGCATAAGATGTACCGAAATTGCTCTGTCTATGCGAAACATTCCCTTTTCCTGACGCTTACCCACCGATTCACTTATGCGGTGGCTGCTGCAAAATCTCTCACGGGATGATGGCTTAAGGCTGTAACTTCCATGGCCGGCCAGTAGCGAGACCTCTTAAACAGGGCAGCGCTGCCTCGTTCAGCCAACGAAATTCCATTTCCCAGTACCTTCTTCAATGGATTCCTGGAGCGCGAAAGGCGCAAGCCCAACAGTTCGTGTTGCGTGCTTTTGATCTTGCGATCGAGTAATTTCATGGATGATTGATTGAGGGCTCCTTGGGCCCTGGCCAGAGCGTTTTTATGTACACATAGCGCCGATTCCCGCAGTGA
This sequence comes from Pseudacidobacterium ailaaui, assembly GCF_000688455.1. Lineage (NCBI taxonomy): Bacteria > Pseudomonadati > Acidobacteriota > Terriglobia > Terriglobales > Acidobacteriaceae > Pseudacidobacterium > Pseudacidobacterium ailaaui. The sequence continues at coordinate 1,119,002 of NZ_JIAL01000001.1, read as the reverse complement.
AATTCGGTCTTTACTTGCGCGAGTCACGAGGCTCTCATTGCTATTCGGGTTCCAGACAGCGAAAGGTTCGATGGTGTAGACCCACGAACCGAGTTCAGAGAGACGGAGGGCCAGGTCCCAATCTTCCAGCAAGGTCAGTTGTTCATCGAATCCTTTGCAGAGAAGCAAAGCGTCGCGCCGGACTGCTGCGACCTGATTAAAGAAGAGAAATCTGGAGGCCAGCACTTGTGAAGGGTTGGTCCAAAGACCTTGTGGAAGGCGAGGAAAGATTTCTGCTACTTCAAACGAAAGTCTGTGCTCTCCACGCTCTCCGCGCAGAATGGCATTTGTGACGCAGCAGCAGACAGAAGACCCGGCCTTCTGCAGCAAATCTACCTGGCGTCGCACCTTGCCTGGAAGCCAGGTATCATCGGAGTCAAGAAACATGATGATCTCACCGGAGGAGATGCGAACACCATGGTTCCGTGCGGCTGAGGGTCCCCGATTGCTCTGCCATGCATAAGATACCTGTGGATACTTCTGCGTGAGGAGTGCTGCAGTGTGATCGGTAGAGCCATCGTCAATCACGATGATCTCCAGCTCAGAATATCGCTGCTTTAGAACACTCTCAATGGCCTGTCCTAACGAATGGGCGCGATTGTAAGTAGGGATGATGACGCTTACCAGGGGGTCCGGCATTTAGTGCGCTCCCTTCAGCACGGCAAAGGGTGTTTCCAGAAGGATTTTCAGATCCAGCCAGAGAGACCATTTATGGGCGTAGCGAAGATCGAGCCGTACCATTTCGTCAAAGGTGGTGCGGTTACGCCCGCGTACTTGCCATAGCCCGGTCATTCCGGGCTTCACTTCAAGCACCCGTCTTCTGTGCCACACGTCGTAGCAAGAGACTTCATAAGGGATAGGCGGCCGAGGGCCGACCAGCGACATCTCGCCTCTGAGTACATTCCAAAGTTGGGGAAGCTCGTCCAGACTTGTTTTGCGCAGAAATTTGCCAACGGGAGTGATGCGAGGGTCGCTCGTAATTTTAAATACCTCTGCTCCGTTTTCGTCCTTGTGTTTTTCGGCCTTGCCCTCAATTAGCTTGCGACAATAGGCTTCATGGAGCGAAGGGTCATTGCCGGCCTTCATGGAGCGGAACTTCATGAAAGTAAAATGTCTCCCATGCTGCCCCACCCGAGTCTGACGGTAAAGTATGGGTCCTCCGGAGGTGCATTTGACCGCAATTGCGATCAAAGCAAAAAGAGGAGAAAGAAAAAACAACAACAGAGATGACCCTAATATGTCTCCCACGCGCTTGACTGCTTGCTGGAATTGCTTTTCCCTGGGTGCAAGAACGGAGAAAACTTGAGACAGGTCTTCCTCCTGATCTCTTTGCCCGGACGCAAAGCGGGCCGGTAAAACATAGGCTGAGAGATGAACATTTTTAATTGCAGAGGCGTCCAGCGATCTGCGGATTTTTCTCACAATGGAGTCGCGAGCTTCATCTACTGAGGTGTTCCCCAACTCTGCGAAAATAGCGCCCAGAATTGTGTTCTGTTCAAACCATCCCCAGATGTCCGTCTCACGGGTGTCTGGTGCAACAAGCTGCGGAATTCTCTTCAATTGTGTTGCATCGCCGTCAGCGGCCTCGAATAGAACAAGCAGGAGCGGGCGGCGTGATCGCTCAGCGCGTCTCCACTCGTGCGCCAGTTTCTGCAGGAAGTGTTCCTGGTCTTCCGTTCGCCTTGGGATTGAGGCAAATGAGAGTCCTGCAACGGATCGAGTCACCATAATCTCCTCAAGCGCAATGCTTCACGGAGTCCATTGCGCCACCTGTATGAGAAGCAATTACTGTTCCAGAAGAAGGAAAAACCGAGTCAGGACCAAATCTTTTGTGCCGGCCTGTGTCACGGTCCACCATCATGGATTAGGAAGAGCAGGGGAAGGCACGGAAAAGAATTTCCTTCTGCTCGGAAGCTCACCTTAAAAGGGATGTGTTGGGGGAGAGATGGAATGCCTGTTTCAGACCGTAACAATCGCTTCTTCCATGGCACAAGACAATACCTGCGCAACGTATTCCTGGTCCTGTGAGGAAATGTTCGGATACATCGGCAAGGACAGAGTCATGGCAGCCGAAGCTTCTGTGACCGGAAGATCACCCTCCCCATACCCCAGAAAGGCATAGGCCGGCTGCAAGTGCAGGGGCACAGGATAATGAATGCCGGTACCGATGCCTTTCTTTGTCAGTTTCTGCTGAATGCTGTCGCGCTCTCTGGTATGAATGACGTAAAGGTGGTATACCGACAGGAAGTTCTCTCTTTCCAATGGAAGGAAAATTCCTTCGATCTCGGAAAGCAATTTGTCATAAACCTTGGCCGCCGCGCGGCGTTGTTCTGTCCATCGCGACAGGTGTTTTAGTTTCACGTCCAGGATACCTGCCTGGATGGAATCAAGGCGACCATTGTAGCCAATGGCTTCGTGAAAGTATTTGCGCGGCTGTCCATGGTCGCGCAGGATGCGTACCTTCCGTGCAATTTCCGGATCGTTGGTGGTAACAGCACCTGCTTCGCCGCAAGCGCCAAGATTTTTGCCTGGGTAAAAGCTGAACGCCGCCGCCCGGCCAATGGATCCCGCGGTCAGCCAGCGATTTTCCCGTTGGGAAAAATACTTTGCTCCGTGGGCCTGGCACGCATCTTCATAAACCTGCAGGCCAAACTCGTCCGCGATCTCCATAATGCTGTCCATATCGGCCATCTGGCCGTACAGGTGGACAGGAACAACAGCAGTTATGGGATTGCCAGTCCGTCGACTGAGTCGTTTTCCTGTCACCGGGTCCGAGGGACAGCTTTCAAGGTAGCGGCGCAGCTCTTGCGCATCCATGGTGTATGTGCCCTCTTCGATGTCCACGAATTCGGGAACGGCGCCAGCCTGGGTGATGGCTTCAGCGGTAGCGATAAAGGTGTTGGCTACGGTCAGCACCGTCTCGCCAGGATGGATGCCTCCGGCCAGAAACGCCAGAAGGAGCGCATCTGTTCCGCTGGCCACTCCTACACATTCGTTTGTCTGGCAGAATTCAGCGAAGTTTTTTTCAAAATTCTGGAGCGCGGCCCCCCCAATAAATCCGGCGGTGTGCAAAGCTTTCCGGAAGACATGGACCAGCTCTTCTTCGAGTTCCACATGAGGCGTTACCAGGTCAAGGAATGGAATGTTTCTGTTCATGGCATCAGGACCTTTTCTTCTTCGAGAGAGCGCATCACACGAGCGGGTACTCCGGCGACGATTGTGTTATCAGGGACATCTCGTGTAACTACGCTCCCAGCGCCGACGATTGCATTTTCACCAATAATGACCTGAGAAAGAATGGTGACGCCGGATCCGATCGAGGCGCCCTTTTTCACCAACGTTTTTTCCACCTTCCAGTCCTGTTCCGTCTGCAGTGAACCTTTTGCGTTTGTAGCACGAGGATAGGTGTCATTAATGAAGGCGACATTGTGTCCAATAAATACATTGTCTTCAATCACGACACCCTCACAGACAAAAGTGTGGCTTGAAATTTTACAGTTGCTGCCAATCTTTGCATTCTTCTGGACTTCAACAAAGGCGCCGATCTTTGTGTTGTTGCCAATTTCACAACCATAGAGGTTGATGAATTTCGACAGCTTAACGTCCTTCCCCAGTTTGACATCGGGGGCAATACAAACAAATTCGCTCATATTAACACCTGTGTTCCACGGCTTTTCAGCGATTCGTCAGCGGCCTGAAGCATTTTGACAATCCGTAGCCCTGAGTTCCCATCGTTGATGGGCTGCTTGTTTTCGCGAATGCACTCGTTGAAGTGCTCGATTTCCAGCTTGAGTGCTTCAGCGTTTTCCAGCTGCGGCGCCCACATATCGCCTGAGCGATAACTGACGAGCAGATCATAGATTCCCTCGCCTGTCCTCGTATGCTTGACTCCGCGGTCGTAGACCTTGATCTTCTCATCGGACTCAAGGTCATTCCAGATGAGCATCTTTTTATCCCCGCCAACAAGCGTCGTACGCACTTTTACTGGAGAAAGCCAATTGACATTGACATGGGCAATCAGTTTGTTTGGATAGTAGATCGTGACAAACGCCACATCTTCCACGCCATTTACATGTTTCTGTCCTGTGGCTACCACGGCCTCAGCGCGCTCCGGCAAAAGGTAATCCATAATGGCAAAATCGTGCGGAGCAAGGTCCCAGATCACATTGACATCATGCTGAAAGAGGCCAAGGTTTACACGCATGGCGTCGTAATAGTAGATATCACCGAGTTCGCGCGCTTCTATCAGCTGCTTGATCTTGCGTACAGCGGGGGTAAACAGAAAAGTATGGTCGACCATGATTTTCAGCCCCTTGCGCTCCGCAAGCTCAATCAGCTCTTCTGCCTGGGCCGAGTTGGACGTGAAAGGCTTTTCCACAAAAACGTGTTTTCCCTGCAACAGGGCCGCTTTCGCCAATTCATAGTGTGTCCAGACAGGAGTCACGACGGCGACCACATCAATGTGCGGAGAGCGAATCATTTCCATGACATCGGTGGATGCCTCCACATCCGGATGCCCCTTCATGACGCGGGCCAGGGCTTCCGGCCTGCGGTCACACACCATCGTGACCCGGGAGTGCTCCTGGGCACTAAAATTACGGACGATGTTTGGCCCCCAATATCCATAGCCAACCACTCCAACTCGCAGCACATCCGATTTGAGCGTGGAGTGGAGTGCAGTATTTGCCCACGGCATGGGCATAAGCAATGGCGCCTCTGTCATCACAGGACGCACATTCACTGTAACCGGTATCTCTCCCATCCTGCCTCCGGGGGGATGTCATCAAAAATTTCTGCATGTAACACAGCAATCCTGATGCCAAAGCATCATCCGGCATGGCTCCCGCAAGGTATCTGCTTCCTGCACTACACCTGTGCAAAGACTTGCGCATGAAGTGAACAAGCGCCAGCGATTTCCGGGAGAAAATCTTTTCCTTTTAGGTAAAGTCACTTCTTTCACAGATCTTTGGCAAACCCCTTCCTTTCAATGACAGCAAGGCGTCCTCTGCGATGCTGGTTGGAACAAGGTATCTGGGCGAAGCCTCTTTTTGCCTTGAAAACGGGTTTGGTCTGGAGAATGCAAGACAGCACTGCGTATGAAAGTGTCTGTCATTTTGGGGACGCGCCCCGAAGCCATTAAGCTAGCGCCCATCATCCTGGCGATGAAAGCAAACTGCGAGTACACATGCGATGTTTGTGTCACTGCGCAGCATCGCCAGATGCTCGACCAGGTGCTGGAAGTCTTTGGTATTACTCCAGATGCGGACCTGGACCTGATGACCGATGGCCAGACATTGAGCGGCCTGACGGCGCGCGCAATGACCGCGCTGGATGGGTATCTGGCGCGGGAGCGGCCAGACATTGTTCTTGTCCAGGGCGACACCACTACAGTCTTTACGGCTGCATTGGCTGCTTTCTATCACGGGATCCCGGTCGGGCATGTGGAGGCCGGTCTGCGCACCTGGAACCTCCGGTCTCCATGGCCAGAGGAGGCAAACCGTGTTCTTACAAGCCGTCTCGCCAAGCTGCATTTTGCCCCAACGGAGAGCGCGCGGCAGAATCTGCTGCGGGAGGGTGTTCCGGACAACGACATCTTTGTTACGGGAAATACTGTGATTGATGCTTTGTATCTTGCGGTGGACCGTGTACGAAGTTCTTTTCCTCAGGTGCCCGGTTTGTCCTCCGAACTCATTAGCCGGGAAACACCGCTCGTATTGATTACAGGACATCGACGGGAGAGTTTTGGAGAAAAACTCGAAGCCATTTGTGCGGCCATTCTTGAACTTGCCGAGGCATTTCCTGAGGTGCAGTTTGTGTATCCCGTTCACCTCAATCCGCAGGTGCGCGATACAGTGATGAGAATGCTGTCTGGATCCTCTTCTGGAAATATTCATCTCATTGCACCGCTTTCGTACCTCCCATTTGTAGCGTTGATGGAGCGTGCCACTCTTTTGATTACGGATTCAGGTGGCGTTCAGGAAGAAGCTCCGGCGCTGGGAAAACCTGTTTTAGTAACGCGCGACACAACGGAGCGCCCGGAAGCGCTGACGGGTGGAACGGTAAAACTTGTGGGCGCAGACCGCCAGGCCATCGTGCGCGAAGCGTCCAGGCTATTAAGCGATGCTGCATATTGTCATGCCATGTCGCGCATTTGCCTGCCTTATGGCGATGGCAAGGCGACGCAGAGGATTCTGGACGCGATTGCTGCGCGTTTTGATGTTGCACCGGTACAGCAGGAAGAACTTTTGCCTGTGGCGGTGGGCCAGTGACGACCTCTCGCAAACGTGTCCTGATGATTAGTCCTTTGTTTCCGCCCGCTGCGGATTCTGAGGCCTTCTGCGCAGGGAAGACTGCCCAGGCACTTCGGGATGCTGGCTGCGATGTGGAGGTAATTTCCTGTAGTAACTATCCAGGTGCAGTACGCAGAGACAATTCGCGTCTATGGAAGGAATTTTCTTCTTTTACCCATGACCTTCCACTTACGTCTGGAAGTTGGGTCAAGTCCATTCCATCTGTCCTGCGATTCGGAACGGTCTTCTTTTCCCGGTGGGTGCGCGATGTTGTCGACCTGGCTGAGCAGCTCCATGCAGCGAATCCATTCGATCTTGTGCAGTCTCGATCCCTACCGATGATTGCGCATGTTGCCGGATATCACGTATCGAAAAGATTGAGCATTCCATGGAATGCAAACATCAATGATCCGTGGGACTTTCACTTGTTTCCCGATGCGATGCGGAGAAATCGACTGCACCGGTATATCCATGCAGTGCGTGCTCTTTTGTATTTTCAACGTGTTGAAGTCATTTCAAACTACTGGATGCGAAAAACATTTCGCAATTCGGATCTCGTCACATATTGTTCCTCTCGACTCCGCAATTATCATCTGGCGTTGGCAGATATTCCGCATCGGAGTACTGTTCTGCCGCACATCGGTTGGAGCCTTCCTTCCCGCCCAGGCCAGGGATTGCATCTTGTTCATGCAGGAAAGCTGGGCGCCAATGAGTTTACTGGCCGCTCGACTCGGACGCTTCTCCATGGAATGGCTGCATTCGTCCAGAAGCATCAACCCAGGCCATCCGAATTCTTTCTTACCTTGGTGGGCCCGGAAGACCCAGAAACAGCGAATCTGGTCCGCATGCTTGGACTGCAGGAGTTTGTGCATAGCGTCGGCCCGGTGAGTTACGAAGAAAGCCTGCGTTGGATCGCCAGCGCTACAGTATGTGTTCTGGTTGAGGCCCGCATGGAAGAGGGAATCTTTTTCCCTTCCAAGTGTGCTGACTATATCGCTGCAGGAAAGCCAATTCTGACGTTCAGTCCGGAAAAAGGGGTCGTTGCAGACCTGGCCGCCTTCGGTACAGGATTCACGCAAATCCGGGAAGGCGACAGTGATCGGCTGGTAGCGGTTTTCGAAGGCCTCAGTCTGGCGCAGCAAAATGGAACACTTGAGCAGCTTGCTCCTCATGAAGCATTGCGGCAATTGTGTTCTTCACACGAGGTTGCTCAAGCATTTCTGGAGGCAACTCGGCGTGCGCTTCTCAAGGTAGAGGAAAAAACGGCGACCAGATTTCCGCTATGGGAAAAAACTTTCACATCGCAACAGGCAGAAACCAGTAGCGCACACAAATGAAACAGCTCCTTTACTTCGTTTCCCGACCGGTTCAGCAATGGATGAGTCATAATCCTCTGGGGCGGCGTCTTGCGCATGGCGCGTTCTGGACGCTCCTCGGTACCGTTGCCTCACGTGTCCTTGCGATTCCGGTTTCTGTAATTCTTGCCCGGTGGATGGGGCCGTCGCACTATGGCGAGCTTGGCGTCATCAACAACAGCGTGGATCTTTTTATTGTATTTGCGGGGTTCGGACTGGGGCTGACCGCGACAAAACATGTGGCCGAACTGCGGGCCACAGACCCAGAACGTGCAGGGCGGATATTGGCGCTCTCCACTGTAACTGCGGGATTTACCGCGACCATTACGGCCATCGTGCTCTATGTGGCCGCGCCGTATCTGGCAGCCCATACGCTGAACGCTCCACAGCTCACAGGATCGCTGCGCATCGGTTCTTTGATTCTGCTGCTGGCCGCCATCAATGGAGCCCAACAGGGCGCTCTTTACGGGTTTGAGGCGTTTCGCACAACCGCAAAGATACAGGCGATTGTAGGTCTTTTAAACCTTCCGTTCAGCCTGATTGGCTATTGGGCCGATGGGCTGAACGGCGTACTTTGGGGTATGGTGGCCAGCCGCGGTGCAGACTGGTTTCTCCGTCGTCTTGCTTTGCTTGAGGAGTCGCGCAAGAGCGGTGTTCCGCTTCGCCTGCAGGGTTGGACACAGGAGCTCCATGTTCTATGGAAGTACAGCGTTCCGGCGCTTTTATCGGGTGTCATGGTTGCACCAGTGAACTGGATCTGTGCTGCGATGCTGGTAAACCAGCCCAAAGGTTATGCGCAAATGGGCATCTATAACGCTGCGAACCAGTGGTACGGTGCTTTGCTTTTTCTGCCGACTGTCCTTGGCAGTGGATTATTGCCGCTGCTCTCTGAGCGCATGGGAAACAAAGACAGCCATTCTTCGGGAAAAGTTTTGCTCTTTATGCTGCGTCTGAATGCGGTGATTGTGCTGCCTGCGGCATTCCTGGGCTCGGCCCTGAGTCCATGGATCATGCGACTTTACGGACCGGCGTATGCACATGGTTGGTCCACGCTTGTTGCGGTCCTGTTTACCGCCGCCATTTTTGCTGTGCTCATTCCGGTTGGAGATGTCATCGCGGCATCCGGGCGCATGTGGACGGGCATGGTCATGAATGCCGGCTGGGCTGCAGTGTTTATTGCGAGCACCCTGCTGCTTGTCCATCGTGGGGCCTTCGGACTTGGGCTTGCAAGGCTCCTGGCCTACTTGGCACATGCCACTTGGACCATAGCGTTTGCATGGCTCTTGATTGCGCGCGCGAAATCCGCAGAGCGGAAACAGATGTCTTCTTCCATTGTCCCTGCCGAGACAAGCGCGATCTAGATCCACCAAAACAGACACCTGTTCCACGGATGTGAAAAGTCTTGCGCATCAAGACTTGCTGTGCAGATGTCTTAAGCCACTTTGGGGCCGGGGAGCAAATGGCATTTCACATGCAAGCTTGTCCCTGCAGGATGGGGCCAGTTGTCTGTTTCTGACTGGAAAAAAGAATGAAGAGAAACCTGATATTCGCAATCGCACTTTGTATCGTCGTTCTGCGCCCGGCGCACGCCCAGAACGCAGCCTGGATGGATCCTGCCTGGTTGTACCGTAACCCAGTCACCATCAATAACTCCAGCGGGAACGTACTTTCACAATTTCAGGTCAACATCAACCTGGGCAGCGAGACGAATTTTTCAGCGGCGAAAAGCGACGGCTCTGATCTTCGAGTGACTGCAAGCGATGGCGTGACGCAGCTTCCATTCTGGATTGAGAGTTGGAATGCGGCTTCCTCGAAGGCCAGCATCTGGGTCAAGGTGCCGAATCTTCCAACCACAGGTACCACTCTTTTTATCTATTACGGGAACCCTAATGCAGCCACGGCCTCTAACGGCAACAATGTGTTTGAGTTCTTTGATGATTTTGAAACTCCTTATGGCACGCAGACGGGATATTTTGCCCAGAGCAGTCCCACTACTGTTATGGTGCAGGACCAAACCTGGGAGGCCAATCCTCCGCACACCCTGAGCGTGGTACAGGCAAACCAAAATGGCTACACTTATTCGGGTTACTATGGCACTTACCAATGCGACGGAATTGGTATTGCTTACAGTAATGACCTTACCCACTGGACAAAGTACACCGGTAACCCGCTTATCAGCGGCGGCCGCTGGCCGACCGTGCAGCTGGTCAACGGTGTCTACTACATGCTGTATGAAAAGAACTTCTGCACCAGCAGCAGTTATATCGAGCTTGCTACCAGCACCGATGGACTCCATTTCACCGATGTGAAGCCCATTGTGAAGGCGCAATCTGGTTTAAGAAACCAGAATCCGAATCTGTTTTTTAATCCGAACGACAATCTTTGGTATTTGTACTACTATCATGGCGACGATTCATCCAACTTCAACATTTATGTAAGGAGCGCGTCTTCGATTACAGCGCTGGACACGGCTGCAACCTCGACTGTGCTGAGCTCAAAGGCGAAGATGGCTGCTCCCAGCATGTTCTACTACAACGGAAAATATTATCTTTCCACTGAGGGGACAGATCCCACGCAGCAGTGGGTCACGAATGTTTATTCAAGTAGCTCCCCGAAGTCCGGATTTACACTCGTTCCCGGAAATCCCGTCCTGGCCAATGGTGGGGCCTGCATGTTCCAGCAGGCTTTCGGAAGCACACTTTATAACTACAACTGCCAGCAGACAAATGGCGTTTGGACACTGCAATTGCGCACTGCAAGTCTTTCTGCCGGACCGCAGGCCTTCGGAACCTTTAACCCTTCCAAATGGAAGGTCAGCGGGGGTGGCGTCTGGGCAATTGTTCCTGCCACGCAGCCGGATGGAACACAGGGACATGTAGCGCAGGCGCAAACCTCATCCAGGCAGGTCCTGGTCACATCGAATTATTCCGCAGGTGATTATGTCGTGCAGGCCAGCGGCAGGGAAATTCTGGGAGATGTATGGGGAGTGGGGGTCCATGCGACGGCCTGGTCCAACTTGTATTCCGTCAATCTCTATGGAGATATGAATGGCGGCTACAACCTCTATTCGTATGGATGGTTTAACAACACCAGCGATATTGCCAACATGCAGGTGCTGCAGCTACAGGCAGGCAATATCCAGCCGAATACCTGGTACAAGATAGTTACCAAGGTCCATCAGGGAACAATTGAAGTAGACACAAACGGCCAAAGTGCGCAGGGTTCAAGTTCTACTCTGGCCACTGGTGGCGTGGCCCTTTATGCCGAAGCTGGTTCGAATGCGGAGTGGGACAATCTGCTGGTAAGAAAATATGCGGTCGTGGATCCAACTGCGTCTGTTGGGCAAGCTACTCAGGCGGGAATTTCCTCTCTGACCGTTTCTCCATCTTCTGTGCTGGGTGGTGCAACCTCGCAGGGAACAGTCACTCTGGCGATTGCCGCGCCTGCAGGCGGAGCAGTTGTTTCTCTATCCAGTACTTCTTCTTCTGCATCGGTGCCTGCCAGCGTAACGGTGCCTGCTGGCGCAACCTCTGCATCGTTTCAGATAACGACTACGTCTGTTGCCACGACAACTTCTGCAACCATTTCCGCAACCTATGGAAGCTCCGGTCAGACGGCAACACTCTCCATCAATCCATATCTCTCATCCGTGTCGATTTCGCCCTCTACCGTGCAGGGAGGAAGTCCTTCCCAGGGGACTGTTACGCTCTACGCACCTGCGCCCTCAGGCGGCGCGACGATAACTCTTTCGAGCGGCAATTCCGTTGCGTCAGTTCCGGCAAGCATCATGATTCCAGCCGGACAAACCTCAGGTGTCTTTCCGATTAACACAAGCGCGGTGAACACAACCACTGCGGCACAGATAACTGCCAGTTATTCGGGAGCAAGCGTCAGTTCGACCCTGACCATCCAGCCTCCGCTGTCATCGTTTGTCATCGCTCCATCGTCGATCCTTGCCGGCGCAACAACCCAAGGGACGATAACTCTTGGCAGTCCGGCTCCATCAACAGGAGCAACCGTTTCTCTAAGCAGTAATAACGCCGCAGCAAGTGTGCCTGCTGCGGTTACGGTCCCGGCAGGTGCGTCTTCAGCTAACTTTACAATCAGCGGCGGACCCACGGCTGTGAGCGTTCTTGCTACGATCACAGCTTCTTACATGGGCAGTACCCAGACAGCATCTATTACAGTGCTGCCCGTGCTGGCGTCGCTTTCCTTGAGCCAGAATAATATTTTTGGTGGAAATACCACGCAGGGAACGGTGACGCTCAATGGGGCAGCACCCAGCGGTGGTACAGTAGTGAATCTGTCGAGTGACAACAGTGCTGCATCTGTTCCTGCAACTGTGGCGATTGCAGCCGGGGCCACAAGCGCAACCTTTACGGTAACGACAACAACGGTCTCTGCCAATACGACAGCCAATATCATAGCTTCCAGTCTGGGGTCGTCAAGTACGGCCAGCCTTACGATTGCTCCGGCCTCAGGGAACTGGTTCTCGCCTTCCTGGCAATATCGCAGTGCCGTGACAATCACGAACTCGAACGGATCGACGCTCTCCAACTTCCAGGTAAAGGTGCAGCTTGGTTCGAACTTTGACTTTACGAAGGCAGCAGCGAACGGTGCGGACATCCGCTTTACGGCATCGGACGGGCTGACGGCAATCCCGTTCTGGATTGAGAGCTGGAATAGTACGAGTGCGGTCCTCTGGGTCAATGTGCCTTCAATCCCCACTACAGGGACAACCATTTTCATGTACTATGGCAATCCCTCGGCAACCACGGCATCTAATGGCCCTGCAACCTTTCTCTTCTTTGATGATTTCAGTGAAGGCAATATCAATTCGAGCAACTGGACTGCTTCCGGCGGAACATGGTCCGTTGTTTCCGATACAAATGAAAATGGCGTAATGTCCTCCGTAGCCCAGGGAATTACTACGAACCGGCAAATTCTTTACTCGACGTATTCCGGAACGAATTATGTTGCGGACGTTTTTGGCAAGCAGACCGCAGGGCGCGTCTGGGGACTCGGTGTTCGCGCCACCAATGGCTCGAATCTGTACTCAATCAATCTCTATGATGACCTGAATGGCGGTACAAATCTGTATGCCTATAGCTGGGTAAACAATTCAGGGGGAAATGCTACAGCGACCCTGGGTGGCGGCAATGCGGGAACGATCACTGCAAACACGTGGAACCGTCTCACCGCAAAAGTACACGGAAACGTGATCGACATCCTTGCGAATAATGTCCCGGTTGTTTCCGTAACAGATAGTTCCAATGCATTACCTTCAGGCGGAATCGCGCTGTATGGCGAAACTGGTTCCACCGCCGAATTTGAAAATGTACTCGTGAGGCAGTACGCTGCTACCGAGCCAGCCACAAGCGTAGGCCCAATCACAACCCAGGGCGGAGGAACCATTGGAGGCGGCGGTGGCAATGCTCGCGTCTATCGCATTTGTCTTACCCAGGCTGAGGTCAACGGTGGAGCAGCTTCGCCGGCCACCTGTACTCTGCCCAGCGGAGTAACTGTACCTGCCGGACACGGCGTGGTGGTCTTCGTCTCGTTCCCCAGCACAACAACCATTGCCACCAATGCTGTGTCAGACACAGAAGGCAATACCTATACTTACCTGACAACACAGCAGGACGAAGGCACAGCAGACACAATCTGGGCCTGGTCCTCGGTGCTCAAAAATCCCCTGAATGCGGGAGACATCATTACATTGGTGCCGCCACAATTCTGGGGTGCATGGAATCTCTATGTTTATGATATCGGTCCGGTAACCGCAACAGATACCTATGCTGCCGATCCCCTTTACTACAACACGTCCTGGACACTTGGTCCCACTTCCGCCACTACAGGGACCAAAGACGTCTGCATTGGTGCCGCTGGTGTAAATCAAGTGCCCACGCCTCCGATATCAGACTTCTCGGTTACAAATAACTTCACGCTGCTCGATGTTACAAACTTCCATAATCCACAAAGTGCGAATTATCCAGGTAAAAACCTGGTGACGATGTGGGGTGAGGTCCCATCCGGAACGCAGGCCTCAACGACGCTGACCAGTACAATCGGCCCTGACACGGGAGCCGCAATTCTGGGTTGCTGGATAGAAGCATCCACCACGCAACAATCTCAGACGCAAGCAAAACTTCAATTGCAACCAAGCGCAGTCAACTTCCCCGCTACAGTTATCGGCAACACAACACCTACACAGACTGTCACCGTCGCGAATGTAGGAAATAGCAGTGCAACATTGCAATCGTCCACTGTCAGCGGTGATTTCACAATTAGCGGGAACACCTGCGGAACGTCCGTAGCGCCGAGCGCCAGTTGTACGGTCGCAGTTGCTTTTGCTCCGAAACTCTCCGGAACGCGGACAGGAACATTAAGCATCCAGGATGCGGAAGGTAGCCATCTGGTAGCGCTTTCTGGAAATGGTTTGACGCAGGCAACGGCAGATCTCTCGGCATCCATGCTGACCTTTCCCTCTCCTGTAATCGTTGGAAATAAGAGCACGTCCCAGGTATTGACGTTGACTAATAATGGTGATGCGTCACTGGAGCAGGTGACCGTTAGCCTCTCCGGAGATTTCACCATGGACAATGGTTGCGCTCCACAACTTGCAGGCCATACGTCCTGTCCGGTGTCGGTAACTTTTGTTCCGACACATAGTGGTGTAGAAGAGGGAGTGCTTCAGGTAAGTACAGTCTTTGGTGCCCAGGAAGTCAGGCTTTCCGGCACAGGGCTTTCTCCGCCACTCCTTTCGCTGAGTTCAACTCTCTCAGGTTTTGGCGGACAAGGAATTAATACAACCAGTAGCCCCCAACAGATTACCCTGGTCAACAACGGAGGCGCCCCAGTTACGGCGCTGAGTTTTACGATAAGTGGCGATTTTGCGGTTGCCAGCAATACATGCCCCGCAGGAAGCTCACTGGCAGTGAGCAGCTCCTGCATCCTGGGTATTACTTTTACTCCAACACAAACAGGAAGCCGTACCGGAATGCTGACCGTATCCGGCACTAATCTAGCCTCATCTTTGGTCGTACCGCTTCAAGGCACAGGGGTTGATTTTCTGCTTGCCGTCATTGGCCAATCTTCGCAAATCTTGACCAGCGGTCAGGCTGCAAATTATCAATTGCAATTTACGTTTGTAGGCGCATCGAATGATAAGCCGAGTTTTACTTGCTCTGGCCTTCCGAAAAATACAATTTGTACTGTGCAGCAGCTAGGGAGTGCGGCGGCCTCCGCGAATGGGCAAACCTTTAATGCGGTTGTGAGTATTGGTCCTCAATCGACTGCAAGATCTTTTGAGACGACCGCATTCAGTCTGGCAGTCTTTCTCCCATTTCTCACAGGGTTGAAACGGCGCCGCTATCTTATGCGCACCATGTTATTTTGCCTGGTCTCTGGGATATTGTTAGCATCCCTGGCCTGTGGTATTCAGCCCGGAAGCTTTACAGCGCCAGCAGGGTTGCAGGCCGGCACTTACACAGTCCAGATCCATGCGACGCTGGATGGTCTGACGAAAAGTGTGCCTGTCACATTGATTGTGCGATAGCAAATCCCTTTCGAAAAGAAGAAGGCGTAAATTTATGCAGGATCTGCCTGCTGTGTATCTCTTGCACGCAAAGGCGGAACGTTCATTTCTCGGATTTTATACATGAGTGATCGATAACTGATTTTGAGTATGCGTGCAGCTTTTTTGCGGTTCCAGTTATTAGCTGCCAATACTTGAAGGATAAGTTTTCGCTCTAATTCCTGTACGGTCTGCCGGGTAATCCGCTTTAGCGAAAAGTCAGCATCAAAAGATGGAGCTGCGGCAAAGAACGGAGCATTTCCCCGGGTCAGATCATCCAGAATGGCATCTTCCTGTCCGAAGATGATGTACCTGCGGACCACATTTTCTAGCTCGCGAATGTTTCCATACCAGGGGTAGTCCATCATTGCCTGCATTGCAGAAGATGACAGAGGTCGGGCTGCACAATTGAGTGCCTCGCCATGATGCGCCATAAGAAAATCGATCATCCGCGGAATATCTTCTTTACGCTCGCGTAGAGGTGGTAGTGAGATTGTGACGCCATCCAACCGGTACAGAAGGTCCTCGCGAAATGTTCCGGCGACAACATCTTCTTCCAGGTTGTGGTTCGATGCGGAGATAATACGGGTAGGGAACTGCTTTTCCGCCCTTTCTCCGGTACGGCAAACACTCCCATCCTGGAGTAGTTCAAGCAATCTGGCTTGTAAATCAGTATCCAGATCTCCGATTTCATCGAGAAACAAAGTCCCGGGTGGAGAATCTTCTGAGTTTTCAGATGAACTGGAAAGAACACCGGGCCAGGTGCCACGCACATTGCCTGGGAAGTCGCTTTCGAGCAGTGTGGCGGAAATTGCTGGGCAGTTTATTTTTACAAAGGCCCCTGGCTTCCCTGGAGAAATCATATGTAAAAGACGCGCGATTACTTCTTTGCCAGTTCCGCTCTCTCCACGAATCAGTACGGGGATATTTGTTTCAGCAATGCGCACCAGCTTGCTCCGCAGTGCTTTCATCACGGCACTCTCGCCAAAAATGACGTCTGGTGGCGGTAGCTTCCATTCGGCCGAGAGTAAGGAGATCGTATCGAGTTCCAGGTGCATAGTGTTTCAGAATAGTTGTGCATTTCTCTGGCCAAATCTTGCGGCTTGCAGCAGCTACGATGAGTAATAAGTGCTGATACAAATAAGAAGAAAGTACTATATCTTGAGTCATATGTTCGGTTCTGCAACACTTATTCAAAAATCGTTTGTGTAAATACTTTTTCATTTGACATGCA
The DNA here is from genome assembly GCF_000688455.1 of Pseudacidobacterium ailaaui. Classification (NCBI taxonomy): domain Bacteria; kingdom Pseudomonadati; phylum Acidobacteriota; class Terriglobia; order Terriglobales; family Acidobacteriaceae; genus Pseudacidobacterium; species Pseudacidobacterium ailaaui. The sequence continues at coordinate 1,102,508 of NZ_JIAL01000001.1, read as the reverse complement.
AAATTTTGCTTTTGTATAGTCGTTCCTGTTGTACCTTTCCCCTAAAGTATGAAAGTGGCGCTGGAGCGCACCGATGAGAGTGCGTCTGGCAGCAAAAATCCCTCCCCGTAGTTGCCGTAACGATGTTTGATCGGGAAACACTATTTGGCAAGCAATTCATGGTGCGCTTCCATTAAGGGTGTTCCTGAACACGAGCAGGGATATAACTGGTGTCTGCCACCATGGACCAGACACGCAGTATTTCATGGAAGAAATCCGTATCGCCTTGGAGAAACGAACATGGCAACCGTACAAGCTCTGCCGCCTGCCAATCCAGGTTTTCATTCTGGCCTTAACTCTGGACTCAATGGCGCCCAGATATTTCTGGTCGATCAGCCAGGAGTATTGGAACATCTACGCTCACTTCTTGCCGGCGAAGCCTGCCGGGTCACCGGAGCTTCCCGAAGCGAGGAAGCATTGGCAAAACTCAAGAGCGGTCCTCGACCGGACGCGATTCTTATTGACGCGCACTTGCAAGGGCAAGATGGGCTTGCTTTTTTATCAATGGTGCGCGAGATCTATCCGAGCGTTCCCTGTGTCATTATGTCGTGCTCTTATGACCCGCGCCTAATTGTTGATGCCATGCGACGCGGGGCACTCGACGTCATTCTGAAGCCACTGTTCAAGAACGATGTGGTCGAAACGCTCCGTCGCTGTGTTCAAATCGTGGATTGCTCTCTGGAAAACCAGGCGCGCGAGGTCCCCCTGGCTGACGGTAATTCTTTTGTATTTGCCAGCGAGCGCATGAGGACGGTGTTTTCTCAATGCACAACCATTGCTCGCGTGGATCTGCCAGTGCTCATTTTGGGAGAGAGCGGTACGGGCAAAGAAGTTTTGGCCCAGTTTATTCATAAGATGTCACCCGCGGCCCATCGAACCTTTCTCAAGGTCAACTGCGCCGCAATGCCAGCAGACCTTCTGGAAAGCGAGTTGTTCGGCTATGAGCAGGGTGCATTTACGGGCGCTGTAAAAGCGAAGCCAGGAAAATTTGAACTTTGCAACAACGGCACTATTTTTCTTGATGAAATTGGTGAAATGCCTCCTGCGCTTCAGGCCAAGCTTTTGCATGTATTGCAGGACGGCAGCTTTTCCCGGTTAGGCGGGCGCACCACAATCAAAGTCAACGTGCGAGTGGTAGCGGCCACAAATATTGATATGAAGGTGGCCATTGCGGAACGCCGCTTCCGGGAAGATCTTTTCTATCGGTTGAACGGTTTTTCTCTTCACTTGCCACCCTTGCGCGAGCGGAGAGAAGAAATTCCCATCCTGATTCGCCACTTTGTACGCAAGCTGTCGGACAAGTATGGACAAAAGTCTTTGACGCTTTCCGATGAAATGCTGCGTGCCTGTAAGAGTTATCCCTGGCCTGGAAACCTGCGGGAATTGGAAAACTTTGTTAAGCGCCTTCTTGTCTTGGGCGATGAGCAGATGATGATGGCCGAATTGCGCGGAGATCGCAGGTCTTTCCCTAGTGCAAATCAGAGTGCTGATACAACTGCGATGAGCCTGAAAAAGCTCGTACGCCGTGTGAAGGCCGATGCAGAAGCCGAAGCCATCGTGGCGGCCCTCGATCGCAACAACTGGAGCAGACGCCAGGCGGCAGCAGAATTGAAGATCAGTTACAAAGCGCTCTTGTATAAGATCCGGGACTATGGTCTCTCTGAACCTCAATCCATAAGGGCATAAAGATGAAAACAGAGGCAGAAGATACAGCATCCAGGCATGTAAAAGAGAAAAGAAATTCAAAATCGGAAGAAAAGGTAGTGGTCCATCTAGAAGGTGGGCAGATTGTAAAAGGTTTCCTGCCTGTCGAAGATCCGAAAGACCTGCAATCTGTACTGGAAAGGCCTCGGCAGAATTTTCAGGAAACGATCACTGTTTTTTCTTCAGAAGACAGAAGCCCCGTGCAGGTAGACCTTTCTAGCATCAAGGCCATGTTTTTTGTGAATTCCTTCACGGGAAACAGCGAGCGTAACAATTTGCGCTACTATATTCACGGTCCAGAGGTCGGGGCCATCTGGGTGGAAGTCCAATTCAAGGATGATGAGATTATGGAGGGCACAGTACACAACTCCATCCATCATTTAATTGCAGATGGGTTCTTTCTGCATCCATCGGATCCTGGCAGCAACAACAGGCTTGTCTATATTCCGAAAAGCGCGATCAAGGATTATCGCGTTCTGGGCGTTCGTACATTGGCAAACGGATAATGAGAAGCGGCCCTCGTCAAAGGTGCCGCTTCGTCAATTTCCATCTCAACATAGAAATTTCTGGCCGAAATGGTCTCAATGTCCAGAATCCTTCCTGAGCCGGCAATGTTGATCGTAGGCTCCATCGTAAGTTCAGGAGGAATACTCACGACAAAAACAACATCTCCTTGCTTCATCTGGCAATTCGTGTAGAAGAAGAGTTTTCTCCCCCGTACTTCTGCGATCACCCCCTCAAGGACAGGACCATCGTCAGGAAACCGAAGTTCAATCGGCATTCTTGCAGGAAACAAGCTGGGATCCGTTTCGCGCATGATTACTTTCTCTCTTTCAGGGCGAAACAGAAAAACAGCGTCTGCATCACGTACTTTGGTCGATGGATTGTATTTTTCATCTGTTTGGGGACGGACCTCTTACTCCTGGGTGAAATGAAGCCTGTTTCTTACATTGCAAACCGAATGCCGAAAGGCGAGATCCGCAAATTTAAGTTTTGGGCCAACGCATGAAGAGGGACGGCCTTTCTCGTGGCGGCAACGTGCTGCCGCCTTTGTGAAAAGTTTTTCTCAAAGGGAAAATCATTTGTGGCCTGTGGGTCATTATGCCGTCTCGCCTGTATTTCAAGGCAAAATTCCTACCGCAAGGTGCGGGTTATTTGTTGTTCCGGCCATCAGTGGTGCCTTTTCTGGAAGCCAAATTGCTTGCTGATACGGGTGAGAGGCTGAATTATGTGTGGCATTGCCGGGATCATCAGCCAGGATTCCACTGCCTTCCGGGCTCTTGCACTGGAGCGCATGGTGCAGACGCTGGTTCACCGCGGACCCGATGAGCAGGGACTGCATATCGACGGTACTGCGTCGCTGGGGCACGCGCGCCTGAGCATCCTGGACCTGGCCGGTGGGCAACAGCCCATGCAGCTTCACGATGCTCCGTTGTGGATTACCTTTAATGGGGAGATCTTTAACTACATCGAACTTAGACGGGAGCTGGAGCAGAAGGGGCATTCGTTCAAGACCAAATCAGACACAGAAGTCATTCTGCATCTTTATCAGGAGTATGGCCCGGATTTTGTTCAGCGGATGAATGGTCAATGGGCCTTTGCCATCTGGGACGATATCCGGCAGCAGTTGTTTTTGTCGCGTGACCGCCTGGGCATTCGGCCACTCTATTATGCAAGCGTGGGGAGGGCCTTTCTTTTTGCCTCAGAGATAAAGGCCATCCTTACCTACCCTCGTGTCCCTCGGCAGATTGATTTGCAGGCACTCGATCAGATCTTCACTTTCTGGTGCCCGCTTCCTTCACGGACAATTTTTAAAGGCATTCATCAGCTTCCTCCGGGGCATTCCGCCATTTTGAAAGATGGCGATCTTAAAGTTTGGCAATACTGGAAGCTGCATTATGAGTGGGATGTGGACGACTCGCCTCAGGCGGCGGACCGCGCCTCTGACTTGCTTTTTGAACTGCTTCTGGACGCGGCACGGATCCGCCTTCGTGCCGATGTGCCGGTAGGAGCGTATCTGAGCGGCGGCTTGGATTCGGCAGTCACGACCGCGCTCATTACCAGATTTGTTCCGGAAAATCTGCAAACATTCTCTGTCGCATTTGAGGATGCGGATCTTGATGAGAGCCTCTGGCAGCGCGAAGCTGCAAGATTCTTTGGGACCCGGCATGAAACCATCCGCTGCTCAGCACAGGACATTGGAGAAATTTTCCCCGATGTAGTTTGGCATATGGAGCAGCCTGTCCTGCGCACGGCACCTGCTCCGCTTTATCTGTTGTCCCGGCTGGTGCGTGAGAACGGATTCAAGGTTGTCCTTACAGGCGAGGGGTCCGACGAGATACTGGGAGGCTATGACATCTTCAAAGAGGCGAAGGTGCGCCGTTTCATAGCCAGGGACTTGAATTCCAGGTTGCGTCCTCTTCTGCTCAAGAAGCTCTACCCCTATATAGAATCGGTGCAAAAGCAATCTCCTGCCTACCTGCAACGGTTTTTTCACGTAGATCCATCTGGCTTAAATGATCCTTTCTTTTCTCATCTGCCGCGCTGGACGCTTACCTCGCGTGCCAAAAACTTCTTCAGTGATGAAGTGCACTCTCAGCTTGCCGGTTATGACTGCATGTCTGAGATGCTGGATGGTCTTCCAGAAGGATTTTCAGGGTGGGACGGATTTTGTCAGGCCCAGTACCTGGAGACTGCACATCTTCTCCCCAGCTATATTCTCTCGGCGCAAGGGGACAGGGTGGCCATGGCTCATTCGATTGAGGGCCGCTATCCGTTTTTGGATTACCGCGTCGTCGAATTTGCTTCACGTCTTTCGCCCAGGCTGAAGATGAAGGCGCTTGATGAGAAACATCTGCTGAAGCGCATGGCCAAAGGGCTCGTGCCTGAGTCCATTCTGTCGCGCCCCAAGCAGCCTTATCGAGCTCCGGATGGCCGGAGTTTTGTTACCGGAAAAGCATGCAGCTATGTAGACGAGCTTTTGTCGCCTGAAGCGCTGAAGAATACAGGCATCTTTAAACCAGAACCAGTCCGGATGCTGTTGGAGAAATTCCGGTCCGGGCGGCCTACCAATGCCGGAGACAATATGGCGTTGGTTGGCATCCTCTCCACGTCACTCCTGATAGACCAATTGATTGACCAGAATCGAAAAATAGAGAGAAAGCAGGAAAGCGAATGTACGACCTACAGCGAGAACTTCGCGATTTCATCGTAACGAATTATCTGTTCGGTGACGACGCCGGGCTGACAGACAAAGATTCTTTTATCAGCAAGGGCGTAATTGATTCCACCGGTGTCCTGGAACTCGTTCTCCATATTGAGGAGACGTATCAGATCCAGGTTGAGGACCACGAGCTCATTCCGGAAAACCTGGACTCAATCGACAACCTCGTCGCCTATATTTCCCGCAAGTTGGCCCTGAAGTCGGCTTCTGCAGAGCCGGAACTTGCAGCTGCAGGTGTGAACGGAGACAAACCGTGAAGCAAACAGAGTCCATGACCTTGCTCAGCGATCCGCTGCGACTGGATGCCGAAGCCGAGGTGCAGCGTATCGAGTCTTCTATTCGGGAGATGGTCTTCAGGCGCCTGAGGCGCAAGGGTGCTGTGATCGGTGTTTCTGGCGGAATTGACAGTAGTGTTGTGGCGTTTTTGTGTGCCCGCGCTCTCGGCCCGGAACGTACCGTCCTTCTCTTTACGCCCGAGCTTGATTCTTCCAATGACAGTCTGCGTCTCGGCCAGAGCGTCGCTCAAGCACTTGGTGCGCGCGCGTTTATTGAAGACATCAGCCCCATTTTAAAAGGCGCCCGTTGCTATGAGCGGCGGGACGAAGCCATCCGCACGGTTTTTCCCGAGTATGGGCAGGGATACAAAATGAAGATTGTCCTGCCTTCCATTCACGAAGACAGCAAGTATTCCCTCTTTTCTCTCGTTGTACAGGCCCCGGATGGTACGGTCCACAAGAGAAGACTTACGGCGGAGGCTTACCTGGGCATTCTTGCCTCAACCAACTTTAAGCAGCGCGCCCGCAAGATGATTGAGTATCACTATGCAGACCGGTACCAGTTTGCCGTGGCTGGCACGCCGAATCGTCTTGAATACGATCAGGGTTTTTTTGTGAAGAATGGGGACGGAGCGGCGGACTTTAAGCCCATTGCACATTTATATAAGTCCCAGGTGTATCAGTTGGCTGAGTATCTGGGCGTCCCTGAGGAGATACGGAAGCGGCCGCCAACAACCGACACCTATTCTCTGGAGCAGACTCAGGAAGAGTTTTACTTTTCGATGCCTCTGCGTCAGTTTGACCTCTGTCTTTTTGGCCGGAACCATGAACTGCCGCCCGAGGAAATCGCCCAGTGTGCAGGACTTTCCGTCAGTGCAGTGGAGCGCGCCTATCAACAGATTGACGCGAAGCGGTCTGTCACGCGATATCTGCGCATGGAACCTCTGCTGGTGGAACCCGTGGATGAATGCGAGATTTGACCCGACGGGCCCTCGAAAACCAAAGAAGAGAAAGGAAAAGACCCTTGTTGCTCCAGTCTGGGACGCACGAAACCCAAACGCCAGAAAACGAAGCTTCTTCAAGTGTCTATGACTACCTGCTCGCCGGGAAAGATCCGGAGCAGACAGCGCTCCTCCTGCTGGATTCTGAGAAGACCTATGGCGATCTGGCGTTTGGAGCACAGTGCATGGCTTCCCATCTGCTGCAGCTAGGGTGTCGCAAAGGAGACCGCGTGCTCCTGATTGGAGAAAACGGGTACTTCTGGGTTGCGGCTTATCTTGGGATTTTGCGGGCCGGTCTGGTCTGCGTGCCGCTGCCAGCGAATGTTGATCAGGAAACACTGGCCTACATTCTCGAAGTGGCCGCGCCAAAAGCTGCCTGTGCTCCGGCCCGGGTGTTTTTGAAGAATAAGCTTTCCTTGAGCGTGCCGGTAATTTCGGATGTTCCTTTATACCGGCAGGAAGGGTCGGTCCAGCAGCAGCAAAACCGCTTCGGTTCAGATCTGGACTTTCCTGAAATCTGCCGCAAGGACCTTGCAGCTCTGATGTTCACCAGCGGTACCACAGGCAGGCCCCGCGGGGTGATGATTTCGCATGGAAACATCATTGCTAACACGCAATCTATTCTTGAATATCTAAGGCTTACCAGCAGTGACCGCATCATGACGGTCCTGCCCTTCCACTATTGCTTTGGGGCCTCTCTTCTGCATACCCATCTTCGCGTAGGAGGAAGCCTCGTAATCGATCCGCGCTTTCTGTTTCCTGAGAAGATTCTGGAGAGAATGCTTGAGACCCGCTGTACGGGCTTTGCTGGGGTCCCAAGCCACTACCAGATCTTGTTGCGTAAATCGTCGTTAAGAAAATATAGCTTCCCATGTCTCCGTTATGTGCAGCAGGCTGGAGGACATCTGGCCCCGGCATTCGTACATGAATTGCGCGACGCATTGCCCGGGGTTGAGGTTTTTCTTATGTACGGGCAGACCGAAGCGACAGCACGGCTTTCTTATTTGCCTCCGCAAATGCTGGACAGCAAGCCGGGATCGATCGGAAAGGGAATACCGGGTGTCAAGCTTCGGGTCCTGTGTGAAGGACGGGAGGCCGCCCCAGGAGAAGTGGGAGAGATTGTTGCTGAAGGCGAGAACATTGCCCAGGGTTATTGGCGCTCGCCTGAGGACACAGCGGCCGTCTTCCAGAATGGCCAGCTTCATACTGGTGATCTGGCCACAGTAGATAGCGATGGTTATATCTACGTGGTGGACCGTGCCAAGGACTTCATCAAATGCGGTGGGAACCGTGTAAGCTGCCGCGCAATCGAAGAGAAACTTCTTGAGTGTGGAGACCTGCTGGAGGCTGCCGTGATTGGCGTGCCCGATGAAATCTTAGGAGAAGCAGTGAAAGCGTATGTCGTTCTTCGTGAGGGCAAGGCATCGCAAACGGAGCTGTCTTTGCGTGAATTCTGCCTCAGGACCCTTCCATCCATGCAGGTTCCCAAAGAATTTGTCTTTCTGGATGTGTTGCCCAAAAATGCATCTGGCAAAGTGGTGAAGGCCGCGCTGCGGGAATGCAAAACTGTGGCATCGTAATGCAAAAGTTGGCCATAGCGCTCCTGTTTGTTTTACCAGTACTCTCTTCCTGCCAAAAAAAGGAACATCAGCCGGTCATGATCTCAGAGACACAATGGAAAAAGCTTGAATCTTTGCGCATTTACTTCGGTCATCAATCGGTCGGAGAAAACATACTGGACGGTGTGCGCGATATTGAAAAGCAGGCTCATAGAAACAATCTGCACATCATTTCGAGTGAGGACCCGCATCGCGTGCCGGGGCCGGCATGGATGGAATCGCATATCGGTCGTAACGGAGACCCTGAGTCGAAAAATCTGGCTTTTCGCGACATCATCGAGAAAGGATTCGGAGAGCAGGGAGGCATCGCCCTCTACAAATACTGCTTTGTGGACATTCGTCCTGAGACAGACATAAACAAAATGTTCGCAGACTACCGGGAGAACATGCGTATGCTGGCCGCACGCTATCCGCAATTGACTCTCATTCATGTCACGATCCCGCTGACGACCGTCGAGCCATCATGGAAGGCATGGCTGAAAAACCTGCTTGGTCGTCCTACCGAGCGCGCCATCGCAGAAAAACGACATCACTTCAATCAGCTTCTTCGACAGGAATATGCCGGAAAACAGCCTCTCTTTGACCTTGCAGAGGCAGAGTCCACTCTTCCCGACGGGTCTCGCGTATATTTCATCTCTCATGGGGAAAAAATCTACACTCTGGCCCCGGAGTACACGTATGATGGCGGCCATTTGAACGAAGAGGGCAGACAGGCTGTGGCCCGCAAACTTCTGGAAACACTGGCCCAGTTTTGAAAAGATTGGTCTCCGGGGCGTTTTGAGTAACAAGGCCCGAAATGCTGGGCGATAGAAAATGCCCCAAAATGCTGGAGCCGACGACCGGACTTGAACCGGTGACCTGCCGATTACGAATCGGCTGCTCTACCAACTGAGCTACGTCGGCATCATGTCAGGTGCCACTTTAGTTTATCAGAAACAGGTCGTCTGGTTATGGCCTTTCCCGGACAGGCCTAAAGCTCTTTACGCATGAAGATGGTTGCCTGGGGGTTGTCGTTATAGCGGCCACAGAACTCATATCCATGCCTGCGGTAAAAACGGACCGCGGGCATCAGATCTTTTTTCGAATCAAGGAAAAGTGTTTTATATCCACAATTCCGGGCGTATTTTTCCAAATGATGCAGAAGCGCCTCAGCAATCCCATGTCCACGATGTTCCGGACGAACATACAGACGCTTGATCTCGCCGCTCTTTGAGCGAGGGGAGAGGCGGCGCAGGGCGATGCAGCCAACAACCTCCCCCGCGGCTGAGGCCAGCCAGACCCCGGCTCCCTCTCCCGAATACTGATGTTCAAAGGAAGCTCTGTCTTCGCGCACCAGAACTCCAACAGCTTCATAGTATTCGCACACAATTTCATAAGCAGCGTCCATCTCATTCAGGGCTGCGCGGCGGATGTGTATCTGTGTCGGGTGCGTTTGCATGGGGGCAACCATATTATGCCCTGTATCGCGCCTTCCGCTACAGACTTTGTGCGGTCGTGCAGGAATCGTGACAAGTGGAAGCGCAAATGAATAAAACGATTTACAATGATGGCGCTAGATCACTCAGGAGCTTTGCGCCGATGATCCGTAGGACCGTTTTCTTTAGCATCTGTCTGGCAGTGTCTTTTTTTGCGCATACACAGACCACAGAACCTCGTGTCGTCGTGGAGCGTGGCCCATCCACCATCGTGCTGGAACCGTATGCGCCGAACGTGATTCGCGTAACGCTCAGTCTGAAGAGGGACGCTGCTTTGGCTCCTCCCGGATATGGTGTGACAGCGTCCCCTGATGCTGCCGGCTGGACGCATCAGCGCAAAGCCATGGATGAGGTGTATCAGTCGCCGCGTATGGTCGTGACGATCAAAGGATGGCGGCCGGGAAAATATCCCGTGCCCCAGTCTGTGATGGATCCTGGAAAATACTTCAGCGGCTCCACTCCTGGCGCGGACATTGTTTTTTCCACCCCAGAGGGGAAGAAACTTGCCGAAATGGATGGCTGGTCCATGTCTGTTCTGAACCACAAAGACGGCAACTCACAGCTCCTCTATGACCGCCGGCCTTCCGATCCGGAGTTCTACCAGGTTGGAGCAAGCTTTGTGTCGCCCGCAGATGAACACTACTATGGGTTGGGCCAGAACCAGGAAGGGTACCTCGATCATCGAGGGCATGTGGTCCATTGCTGGCATGATTACAATGCACCCGGCGGGCAAAGCGTATGTGTACCTTTTATGGTTACAAATTATGGCTATGGTGTGATCTGGGACAATCCTTCCAAGACCACTGTAGCCCCTGGATTTAACGATCGCACCACGTGGACCTCAGACGTGGGGGACCGTGTTTCGTTCTTTCTGATTGCGGGCAAAAATATCGATGAGATCTACGCCGGCTATCGCCTGCTGACCGGGCCCACGCCCATGCTGCCAAAGGCCGCCTACGGATATATCCAATGCAAACAAAGGTATCGGTCTCAGGATGAGGTCCTCGCTGTGGCCAGAGGCTATCGCGAGCGCCACCTTCCTGCAGATGTGATTGTGGTGGACTGGTTCTACTACACCAAAATGGGGCAGATGGATTTCATTCCTTCTTTGTGGCCTGACCCGCTGGCAATGAACAGGCAGCTTCATCAGATGGGTTTTCAGACCATGATCAGCGTCTGGCCTCGTTTTGAACCCGGCTCACGCTACTACGACTTTCTGCTGCAAAAGGGATGGTTTGAGCATCTGGCCGATGGCACCCCGACCAATGGCCTGCCTTACGACAAGGCCGGATCCGACATCGATACTACGGACCCGGATGCCGCCCACTGGTATTGGGACCGCATTCGAGAAAATATTCTGAGCAAAGGGTTTGATTCTATTTGGGCCGATGAGACTGAACCGGATCTGCCGCCCAACGGAAGTTATCTGCACATCGGGCCCGGCACAGAGTATTTCAACGTATATCCTCTGTTCCATACCGCAGCGATCTACAACGGCTTTCGCAAAGACATGCCCCATCGCGCCCTCATCCTTTCACGAGATGCCTATCTCGGGGCGCAGCGCAATGCAGCAATTTTCTGGTCTTCAGACATTACACCCACCTGGGATGCTTTTCGGCGCCAGGTCCCTACCGGGTTGGACTTCGCTGCGACTGGGCTTACTTACTGGAGTAATGACACGGGAGGATGGCAGCCTTTGCCGCAAGTGCATCATCCTGAGCACCCTCCGCTACTGGACCCCTCCGACGCACGCGAAAATGTCTATGATGACGACGATTACCCTGAGTTGTATACCCGCTGGTTTGAGTATGCCAGCTTCCTGCCTGTGTTCCGCACGCACGGCAGCCGTCGCTATAACGAAGTCTGGTCGTATGGAAAGCAGGCTGAGCCGATTCTGGAAAAGTATCTGAGGCTGAGATACGAACTGCTGCCCTACATTTATTCGCTGGGGTACCAGACTTATAAAACGGGAGCGCCTTTTATGCGTGCACTTTTCATGGATTTCCCGACGGATCCAAACGTAAGCGATCTACGCGATGAGTATATGTTCGGGCCGGCATTTCTGGTTGCCCCTGTGACGGTGCAGGGCGCAACCAGTCGTAAAGTCTACCTTCCTGCTGGATCTGACTGGTATAACTACTGGACCCGGGAGCGAATCAAGGGTGGCCAGACCATCACTGTAAACGCACCGATTGATACACTTCCCCTCTTTGTACGCGCGGGCTCGATTGTTCCGTTGGGTTCGTATATTGAGAGTACGGCGCAGCCGCAGAAGATTGTCAAAGTCAGTATCTATCCCGGAGCAGATGCCGACTTTACCCTTTTTGATGACGATGGCACCACATATGCCTATGAAAAGGGGGACGCAAAAATCACCCACCTCCATTGGGACGATGCGCATCAAAGGCTTACTCATACCGGAGCTGAGGCATGGAGCGCTCCGGACCAGCAGATTGTTTCTGTCATCACACCCTGATGCCGTTGCTGGAACGCAACAGAAGAGAAGGCTGTTGGCGGGAAAAATTTGGCTGCAGTATGCCTCCCGTCAACATCCTCAGCGAGAAAGAGAAGAAGGACTCTCTGATTCAATCCATAGAAAGTTGTTTTCTGGGGATGTAAACCTGTATATACTGCTTGCACATCCATAATTCAGCATTCAGAGAGAACCCCGATGCCGCTTACCCTGACTGACTGGCTTGTCATTGCCGGATACCTGCTTTTTAATCTGCTGATTGGTCTTTACTATCGCAGCAAGGCCAGTGGCTCCACCGAGGACTTTTTTGTTTCGGGGCGCGATGTTTCCTGGTGGCTCGCAGGTACCTCGATGGTGGCGACAACATTTGCCGCCGATACTCCGCTGCTGGTCTGTGGACTGGTAGCAACACAGGGCATCTCTGGCAACTGGATTTGGTGGAGTCTGTGCCTGAGCGGCATGACAACGGTCTTTTTCTTCGCGCGCTACTGGCGGCGCGCGGAAATCCTTACGGACGTGGAGCTGGTTGAGATTCGTTATGGCGGCAGGCCTGCGGCGTTTCTTCGCGGATTTAAGGCAATCTATCTCGGTTTGCTGATGAACTGCTTCATCCTGGGATGGGTGACGCGTGCGATGGTGGACATCATCGCCGTCGTGCTCGGTCCGGTCATAGCTCAGGGGCGCGTTCTGGAGCTCAGCATCGGCGGGCACGCGCTGATGCACTATATGCTGGGCGATCCGCGTCATACGGCGCTTGCCATCTGCATCTTCATTTTGGTGCCCTTTACCGGCCTGTATACATTTCTTGGCGGGCTGTGGGGTGTGCTGGTGACCGACCTCTTCCAGTTCGCGCTCAAGATGGCGATGATTATCGTCCTTGCCTGGATTGCAGTGGTAGACCTCGGCGGAATGCACGCTCTCAAGGTGCAGCTTTCCGTGGTAGATGCGGCCACTCGCGCAGCTGGACAGCCGACTTCCAATGTTCTTTCGTTCCTGCCCGACTTTCATGCTGGATTGGTCACAAACCATCTCTGGACACTGCCCCTGCTCACCTTCATGATGTACATTGGCGTGCAGTGGTGGGCCTCGTGGTATCCGGGAGCAGAGCCTGGAGGCGGCGGATACGTGGCCCAGCGCATGTTCAGCGCAAAGAATGAGCAGCATTCGCTGGGTGCGACCCTGTGGTTCAACATTGCGCACTACGCACTCCGTCCGTGGCCGTGGATTGTAACCGGGCTGGTGGCGCTCGCGGTCTACTCGCCGCATGGCGGCCTGCATCCCAGCGCGGCCTTTGCAGCCAATCCGCAGCAGGGCTATGTGATGGTGCTGCGCGATTATCTGCCTCCTGCGCTGCGTGGGCTTATGGTGGCAGCGTTTTTGGCCGCCTATATGTCCACAATTGGGACACAGCTCAACTGGGGCACATCCTATCTGGTGAATGATTTTTACCGCCGCTTCTGGGTCCGGCAGGGCAGCGAACGGCACTACGTCTTCGTCAGCAAGATCATTACTGTGGTTCTGGTGTTGGCCAGCGGATATGTGGCCAGCCAGCTTACTTCGATCAGCGCCGGATGGGAACTGGTTCTGAACCTGGGCGCAGGTACAGGAGCGGTCTATATTCTGCGGTGGTTCTGGTGGCGCGTGAATGCGTGGAGTGAGATTTCCGCAATGATCGTGGCCGCAGTGGTGGCAATGGCCCTATCGCATGTCCACTTCACCGGAAATGATGCAGTGGTCTTTGCCAAATCCACGCTGATTACTGCGGGAATCACCACTGTTGCATGGATTGCCTTTACTTTCCTCACCAGGCCGGAGAAAGAAGAGACGCTGCTCAATTTCTATCGGCGCGTTTTGCCCGCTGCTTATGGATGGAAGCACATTGCCCAGCTTGCTCCGGACTTGCCGCAGGTACACGACTTCGCCGCAAACGCGTTTGATACTGTGATGGGTTGCATTCTGGTGTACGGCACACTCTTCGGGCTCGGCAAATATGTTTTCGGTGAATGGATGGCCGGGACCGTGCTGCTGGTGCTGGCGGCTGTTGCCGGATATCTCATCAAGTGGGACCTCTCGCGGCGTGGCTGGGAGACGCTTTCCGGCGCCAAAATCAAAGAAACATCTGTAGTTCCTGGACGGTCTGCTTTATAACAGAGTCTTGTAAAAGCTCAAGGCCGCATCTCCCTGCGCCAGTAGGCGATATCGGGAAAGCGTGCCATATATAGGTTCCAGTGCCTGCTTACGATGGTGTTCTGCCACGACTATGGCGTCTGCAGCAAGCAGAGAGGCCATTTCTCCGCCAAGCATTTCCATCGTGATTCTGTACTGGTCCTCGGCTTGATAAGGAGGATCGAGAAAAATGATGTCGAATTTCCTCTGCATTTTTTGCAGATTTTGAAGCGCCTGCGTAACACTTCGTGCTTCAAGCTGAAAGCCATCATCAATGCCCAGTCCCTTCAGGTTTCTGCGCAGAGAGAAGATGGCCGCGGCAGATTTTTCTACAAAGACCGCGCATCTGGCCCCCCGGCTCAGTGCCTCAATTCCGTTTGCACCCGAGCCTGCATAAAGGTCCAGAAAAGCAGCGCCTTCAATCCTCGGGGCCAGCACATTAAACAGCGTTTCACGCAGACGGTCGCTTGTTGGTCGCGTATTCATGCCGCGAGGAGCAGTCAAAGTGCGTGAACGGAATTTCCCGGCAATCACCCGCATTCTCTAGATGGTAACGCCATATACAATTGAAATGACGAGGAAGAACGGCAATGCGCGGCTGGTCATTTCCGCTGGGTCGCTGGATGGGCGTAGATTTGCGCATCCATACCTTCTTTTTGTTGCTGCTCGGCCTTTGTCTGCTGGCCACAAGCCTGAATGTGCCTACCTGGCGTGCGGTTTTTCTCTGGGGAATTTTGTTACTTGCGGTCCTCGTCCGTGAAATTGCGCGCGTCATCACTGCGGCCTATCACGGTGTTCAATTGCGCAGTATTCTTTTGCTGCCCATTGGAGGACTCTTCTCTTACGCCAATCCTGACAGCGCAGAACGCGCCAGTGAAGGCAAGGTACAGACCTCGATTGCTGCGATTGGTCCTTTGACCAATTTTGCCTTTGCCCTGGCAGTAGGATGCCTCATCGCTGGGGCCTCCCCGGATGTCCCGGTATTTGCCAGGCCTCTGGTCACTCCCTTGCATCTGATGCGTTCGACCGTCTGGCTCAATGTGATTCTGGGAGCACTGAATTTCGTCCCCGCCTACCCGCTGGACGCCGGTCGGGTCCTCCGCAGCGGCTTCAGCCGCGCCCACGGCATGGTCAAGGCAACGCGTGCCGCTTCCGGACTGGGACAAGTGATTGGCCTGTTGGCCGTACTGGTAGGCATAGCGCTGCTCTTTCTTCCCGGGGCTGGACTGGGTACAGAGCTTAGTCCATGGCTCATCATGAGCGGCTTTTTTATCTTCGTCGGCGCACAGCTTGAAGACCAGGGGCTGATGTTCCAGTTTGTTGTAGACACTGTAACCATGCGTGACGTCATGCTGACCGACTTCACGACCCTCTCTCCTTCTGACACACTCGAAGATGCCTTGTCCAAGGCGATCCACAGTCTGCAGGATGAGTTCCCGGTGGTGCGCGGGGCCAACCTGGTTGGAGTGGTTTCACGCCAGGGCATCATCGAGGCATTACGTAGTGAGGGGAATGGATACGTTCAGTCCATTATGTCGCGCGCCCTTCTCGCCGCCCAGCCCGATGATTCTCTGGGGGCCATGATCCGCCGCATGGCAGGCGGCAAAATGTCGCTCGTGCCTGTCACCGAGGGTGGCAAAGTGATTGGAATCGTGACTCTCCAGAACCTGATGCATAGCATGGGGATGCTGGCCGAACACCGCAGATTGAAGCGGGAAGACTGAAAAGATTTCTGGGCTTACTTTGTAGACGGCTGGTATTCCGATTCGCCGGACACTCCCCGGACATCCGGTACATTGCGCATGGCTTCCGATCTTTGCGGGACTTCTTCCACCCTGCCAAAGATCATTTTGCCTGAAGCCGTCTGCAGAACAGAGGTCACAGAGATTTCTACCGATCGCCCAATCATGCGCCGCGCATGGTCCACCACCACCATTGTTCCATCGTCAAGGTATCCTACGCCCTGGTCATACTCTTTGCCTTCTTTCAGAATGGCCACGTGCATCTTTTCTCCTGGCAGGACAACGGGCTTGAGCGAATTGGCCAGATCATTGATATTTAATGCCTGAACGCGGTGTAGCTGCGCCACTTTGTTCAGGTTGAAATCATTGGTGATGATTTTGGCCTCCAATTTCCTGGCCAGTTCAATCAGCTTCAGGTCTACTTCGCGTACCTGGGGAAAATCATCTTTGACGATCTGTACATTCAACAGGGAATTTCCCTGCATGCGTTGCAGCACGTCCAGACCGCGGCGTCCACGCTGCCGTTTGGAAGCATCAGCGGAATCAGCCACCATTTGTAATTCATGCAGTACAAATTCGGGGACCACCAGGGTGCCATCTACAAAACCAGTTTCGGCCATGTCGGCAATGCGTCCATCAATAATGGCGCTGGTGTCCAGCAGTTTTACCGCATGTTTTATCTGCCGTTCGCTGCTGAACAGGCCGCCAAGTGCCGTCAGGTCCAGCAGGTCACCTTTACTGGCTCCTACAACGAGTCCAACATAGGACATGAGTAGGAGGACGAAAATCTGTAGAATACTGCGTGCGCTCCCCGCGGGCAGGCTGCTGGACAGCACCAGGCAGAAGAGAAAGGCCCCAAAGATACCCGGAACACTTCCGGCAACTGCGCCAATCAGACGCCGCAGGCTCAGGGCCCGCACGCGCACCTCAAAGACGATGACCACAGCGGCGATGGCAACTCCAAGCGATGCTGAAACAATCTCTGACAGCCCGAAGGGCCTGAAATAGTAGCAGGCAGCGGCAAAAATCAAGGCAAAAAGAATGCGTACAAGAACGAGGTCCATAAAGAACCGGGGCCCCCGGGGATAACATTTCGCCGCACAAGAAATCCTCTCTCGATTGGCATTGGGAGTATACGCAGAGCGCGGCCGTTTCGGCAAAGCTGATATCACGACCTGCCCGGTCCGGTGCAGCAAAAAAGGCACCGCATTAGCGGTGCCTGGACGAAGAGATTGCAGAAGGCACAGCTATTGGAGCAAGGTGCCGTTTTCTTGTTCCTGCTTGGCTTCTTCCGGAGGGATGACAACTGCGGCAGCCACTTTGTCATCTTCCTCAAGGGTCAGAAGCTTTACACCCTGGGTAGAGCGGCCGGCTTCGCGGATGGTCTTGGTATCAATACGGATAATCTTGCCGTACTGGCTGATGATCATCAGCTCTGATGTTTCATCCACGAGCTGGATGGAGGAGACCTTGCCGTTTCGCGCTGTTGTTTTAACGTTAATGACGCCCTTGCCGCCGCGCGACTGCAAACGGTATTCGTCTACGTCGGTGCGTTTGCCATAGCCATTTTCCGTCACGCTGAGAATGAGGCAGGGGCAGCTTACGCCGTTTTCGTTTTTGCGCTCCTTGGGAGTGACGGCAATGCCGACGACATAATCGTTCTTACCCAGTTCGATACCGCGCACGCCACGTGCCGGACGGCCCATAGAGCGGACGTCCTCCTCATCAAAGCGGATGGCCATACCTTCATGTGTGGCGAGAAACACAATCTGCTTGCCGTCCGTGATGCGTGCACCCACCAGCTCATCTTCTTCGTCCAGCCCGATGGCGATGATGCCGCGAGACATTACGTTGGAGAAGTCCTTGAGCGGCGTCTTCTTGACCGTACCATTGCGCGTGGCAAAGAAGATGTACTTGCCTTCTTCTTCAAGGTTTCGTACGCCAAGAATGGTACGGACAGTCTCACCTGGCTGCAGGCTGAGCAGGCTCTGAATCGATTTGCCCTTGCCTGCTGCGCCTACATCGGGGATCTCATAGACTTTGAGCCAATAGACGCGCCCTGTATTGGTGAAGCAGAGCAGATAGGCATGTGTGGATTCGACGATGAGTTGTGAAACAAAATCCTCGTCGCGCGTTTTCATGCCGGTGCGGCCCTGGCCGCCGCGCCGCTGCTGGCGATAGGTGGAAATTGGTGTCCGCTTGAGATAACCCTGGTGGGAAACTGTGACAGCAACCTGTTCGTCAGCGATAAGGTCTTCCAGTTTCAGCTCTGCCGCCTCGTCGATGATTTCAGTGCGGCGCTCATCCCCGTAGTCTTTGCGGATGGCTTCCAGCTCCTTCACAATCACAGAACGCAGCTTCTTTTCTGAGGCCAGGATGGACTCATATTCAGCAATCCGGTCGCGCACGTCGGCTAGTTCCTTCAGCAGCTCGTCAATGGAAAGCTGCGTCAGGCGGTAGAGCTGCAGTTCAAGGATGGCATCAATCTGGCGGTAGCTCAGGGTGAGCGTAGGCGCGATCAGCGTTGCCGGATCAATGGCATACTTTGCCGGATCGAGCGTGACGCCCTTGAGCGCTTGGTCACCGACGGTAATTGTTTTGCCGGAAAAGAACTGGAACAGATTTTCGCGGGC
This sequence comes from Pseudacidobacterium ailaaui, assembly GCF_000688455.1. NCBI lineage: Bacteria > Pseudomonadati > Acidobacteriota > Terriglobia > Terriglobales > Acidobacteriaceae > Pseudacidobacterium > Pseudacidobacterium ailaaui. The sequence goes on along the minus strand of NZ_JIAL01000001.1, from coordinate 1,084,158 downwards.
ATCGGCTCGGGAATTGGATCCGCGAATGATCCGGATGACCTGGTCCAGATGGTCCAGCGCGATTTGGTAGCCAATGAGAATGTGTTCGCGTTCGCGCGCTTTGCGCAAGAGAAATGCGGTGCGGCGACGGACAACATCGATTCGATGATCAATGAAATGGCGTATAGCGTCAGGCAGGGAAAGCTCGCGCGGCTGGCCATTGACGACGGCCAGGAAGATCATCGAGAAGCTTTCCTGCATCTGCGTGTGCTTGTAAAGCTGGTTCAGGACAATCTGTGGTTCGGCCCCGCGTTTCAGCTCAATCACGATGCGCATTCCATCGCGGTCGCTTTCATCGCGAACGTCCGAAATGTCGTCGATGGTCTTATCGTTGACCAGTTCAGCAATGCGCTTGATGAGCGTGTTCTTGTTGACCTGATACGGAATCTCGCTGACGATGATCGCCTGACGGCCCTGCGTCAGGTTCTCAATGGCGCATTTGGCGCGCATCAGGAACCGTCCTCGGCCGGTTTTATAAGCCTGTGCAATGCCGCTGCGACCATAGATGAAGCCGCCGGTTGGGAAGTCTGGTCCTTGTACGTGCTTAAGGACCTCGGCCAGCCCGGCATGAGGATTGTTGACCATCTCGATGGCGGCGTTGACGACTTCCGTCAGATTATGCGGCGGAATGTTGGTCGCCATACCTACGGCGATGCCGTTTGCGCCGTTAATAATCAGATTTGGAATGCGGGTAGGCAGAACAGAAGGCTCGTAAGTCGACTCGTCATAGTTGGGGACAAAATCTACGGTCTCCTGGTCAATGTCGGCCAGCAGTTCGCCAGCAACGCGCATCATGCGGCACTCGGTGTAACGCATGGCCGCTGGAGGGTCGCCATCCACAGACCCAAAATTTCCCTGGCCGTCTACCAGCGGATATCTCATGCTGAAGGGCTGCGCCAAACGCACCAGTGCGTCATAAATGGCTGAGTCGCCGTGCGGGTGGTACTGGCCCATCGCTTGCCCGACGACCTTGGCGCACTTCGTGTACTTCTTGTTGTACTGGAGCCCCATTTCGTGCATCGTGTACAGGATGCGGCGATGCACAGGCTTAAAGCCATCACGCACATCCGGCAAAGCGCGCCCGATAATGACTGACATCGAATAGTCGAGATACGAGCGCCGCATCTCCTCTTCCACGTTGATCGGGAGGATATTGGCTGCGCCGGGGCCGATGTCGCCATTACCGCCATCGCCAAGAGGAAGTTGTGGGTTTTGTTCGTCTGCCATAGATAGATGTCACGAAAATTTCACACAGCCATCACGTCAGCAGAGACAGGACAATAGCCGGATGAAATGAATCTATCTCTATGATACTAAAATAGTTACAGGTCAGCAATCCGGGCTTAGTCTATTGGATTCAGGGGTTTGCAGGAACTGACTTGGGAGGCTTCTTTGAATTTCTCTCGTGACGGATTTTAGTTGCAATTGCTAAAGTTGATTTTAGCAGCTGAGAGGTTTGCCCCGGGCGTTGCGAACAATGGTGGGCATCCGTCTGTTTGCTGGTTTTCGGCAAATTGCAGACGGAGCACACAAGGCAGTTCCGCAGAGCGAAGGGCATACAAGTCCACAGTTGTGAAGTCCGACCAGATCACCAGCAACCTCAGGATAAAATTCAGCAAGGAAAACTGGAGTGAAAACACGAGCAACAATTTTCATGATGGTCATCATGGTCGCTGCTTCTGTACAAAGCGCAACGGCTTCTGTCCTCAAGGACCAAATTCCCATAAGCCTTAAAGCGGCAGGTCCTTCCATTCTTAGGACCGGAAACTGTCAATGTGGGACCCAGATGGAAGTAAGCATGACGGTAGCAAGCAAGGACATCGCGCCTCCTCTTGCCGGGCAAACATCTCCGACCAATACACAGAACCAGTCCCCATCTACGCATCACAGCCATCATCTGCGCAACTTAGTGATCATCGTTGTAGCGTTGACAGTGGGATGCGTCATTCTTGCAGCCCAGGACAAATAGGCGCCTAGCCTGGCCCTGCGCTGGAGATCCATGTTTCTCCTGTACACTGGCATTTCACGATACGATGCCACCTTCGACAGCACACAGCCTGCGCAAATTTCGCTTCAACCGCCCGCAACAGATTGCCGCAGTTCTGCTGCTCGTTCTTTTGGGACAGTGTCTTTGGGTGGTGCGGCGCCAGGTCCTGAGTCAGACAGATTATGAATTTGCCCGCTGCGGGCGAGAGATGTGGGAAAGACCCTCTCCGCTTGCCGGATATTTCACGACTTGCGGCAACATTCATGACGGCACGCTGGCCTATCGCGCAGCCGGGCTGCCGCTGACCATCCAGCGGATCTTTGCCGGACAGGCGTCCTCCACCTCGACCTGGGAGATGCGGCATGAGATTAGCTATGTATTACTGCTGCTGCGCTTACCATTCATCGCCGCGGGGCTGGCCCTGGGTGCATGTCTCTGGTGGGTAACGCGAAGGCTATACGGCAACACTGGCGGATACATCGCACTAGGGCTCTACTGCTTTGCCCCGCCCATCATCCATGCCTGCACCTCACCGAATAACGAAATTCTCGCAGCGCTGGGGCTTTATTCGGCCGTGTACCTTGCGATTGGCGTAGCGCATGCGATGCAGGGCCCGAAGCAGAAGTGGCGGCCGCGCATCCTGCTGTTGACGCTTGCTTTCGGATTTACGGCCGCCGCCCATATTTCGGCCTTCATCGTGGGGCTGGTTCTCGCCATTCTCTTTATGGCGTATGTGGCCGAAGGTCGCCGTTCGTATCTGCCAACTTTGCTGATTCTCTGGGTGTTGGGCGCTTTCTTCCTGCTGTTCGCTTCCTATGCTTTCCGTCCTGACGCCTTCAGCTATGTTTTCCGCAGTGCCGCAGGCAAGATGTGGTTTTCTTTGGGGTCGGCACGCGATTTGTTTCTACCTTTGCAGAATGCCGGAATCACGATTGCCGTCGCCGCGTCTTTAGGGCTGTACCTCATCTTCCGGCGCTCCCGCTATTTTGGAAATACTACACCGCTGTTGGTTTCTGCCTTGCTGCTGGTGCTGATGACTACTGGCGTGCAGTCGGAAACCTGGCTCTGGGCGGTGCCCTTTCTGCTGACGTTTGTTGGCGGTGTCTTTGCCGACATACTTGAGACCCGATATCAAAGGCTTTTTTTCTGGATTACAGGTGGAATCCTCCTCACCCAGGCCGTCCTCTGCATGAGCAGCCTGTAGCTGCTACACTCCGAAGTGATGGCAGGAAAAGAGGATCCGGAACGGCTGGTCAGTGCCGCGCGGGCAGAGGACGAAAGCTCCTTTGAGCTGAAACTGCGTCCACGCTGGCTCAGGGAATTCATCGGCCAGACAAAGATCAAGGAGCAGCTTGCAATTGCGCTTGAGGCCGCCAAGAATCGTGGCGAGGCGCTGGACCATGTGCTGCTTTTTGGCCCCCCCGGACTGGGGAAAACCACCCTGGCCACGATCATTGCCAATGAACTCGATGTCGGGTTCCAGCAGACCTCCGGGCCGGCCTTGCAGATCCAGGGTGACCTGACGGCCATCCTGACCAATCTGCGTGAGCGGCAGGTGCTGTTTCTGGACGAGATCCACCGCTTGCAACCCGTGCTTGAGGAAAAGCTCTATACGGCACTCGAAGATTACAAACTGGACATCATTATTGGACAGGGTCCGGCGGCCCGTACGCATGTGATGGACATCAAGCCATTTACCTTTGTTGCTGCTACGACCCGTCCCGGTCTGCTTTCCTCTCCGCTGCGCTCCCGCTTCGGGATTCTTTTGCGGCTTGAGTTTTATACCGATGATGAGCTGCGCTACATCATCGAGCGCTCGGCTGAGGTGCTGAATATCCCCATTGATCCGGACGGCGCTGCGGAGATCGCCATGCGTTCCCGAGGTACTCCACGCATTGCCAACAGGTTGCTGCGGCGCGTGCGCGACTTTGCCCAGGTGCGTGGTTCGGGCATCATTGACCGGCCTACTGCAGAGCAGGCGCTGAAGCTGCTTGAAGTCGATGCGCATGGCTTTGATGAACTGGACCGCCGTCTAATGAAAACCATCATCGAAAAATATGATGGGGGCCCCGTAGGACTGGGCACGTTAGCAGCAACTCTGGCCGAAGAAGAGGATGCCCTGGAAGAGGTCTATGAGCCGTTCCTGATCCAGATTGGTTTCCTCGAACGCACGCCCCGCGGACGCGTGGCGACCCGGCTTGCCTATGAACATTTCGGATTGCCACTGCCGCGCAGGCAGAACCCGACGCTTTTTTAACTGGAACTGAATCCAAAAAGGAGGAGAGACTGCCATGGCACGCACGGAATCGGCCATGCTTCCATTAGGAACACCTGCACCCGAATTTTCGCTTCCTGATGTGGTCAGCGGAAGGACGGTGGATTTGAAATCTGCCGCAGGGCCGAAAGGACTGCTGGTGATGTTTATCTGCCGTCATTGTCCCTTTGTCAAGCATCTGGAAAAGGCCCTGGCCCAGATGGGGCGGGACTACCAGAACAAAGGTATCGGCATTGTGGCCATCAGCAGCAATGACGCGGTCAATTATCCCGACGATGCTCCTGACAGCCTCGCGGTGCAGGCCCGTGAGCTGGGCTTTGTCTTCCCGTATCTTTATGACGAATCACAGGAAATCGCCCGCGCTTACGATGCAACCTGCACGCCGGACTTCTTCCTCTTCGATCAAAACCTGAAGCTGGTGTATCGCGGACAGTTTGACGACAGCCGTCCGGGGAACGATGTTCCTGTCACAGGCAAGGACCTCCGCGCCGCGATGGATGCTTTGTTGTCAGAGCAGCCCATTCATCCAGTGCAAAAGCCAAGCATTGGCTGCAATATTAAGTGGAAGTAGCACTGGGCATCCAGGCAAGAAAATTTATAGAAAAGGCCCGGGAAGCGATGGCATGTTCCCATCCTGGACCGCACTGCTTTGCGCATTCAGGACGGGAACATGCGAAGCCCCGGTGAGCGTTTCCTTCACAGAGACAGCGACTTCAGATATTCACGAAACGCCGGTCCCAGGTCGTCCCGCTTTAAGGCAAAGTCAACGGTCGCCTTCAGCATTCCCAGTTTGTCACCGGCATCATGCCGGATGCCCTCGAAGGTGTAGCCGTAGACTTTTTCAGTTTCAAGCAGGCCCTTGATACCATCTGTCAGTTGCAGTTCGCCGCCTGCACCCAGCGGGGTCTTTTCGAGCAGGTCAAAGATCTTTGGTGTGAGAATATAGCGGCCAATGATGGCATTCTTTGAGGGGGCCTCGGACGGTTTTGGTTTTTCCACCATGCCTCTGACTTCCATGACACGGGGATTTCCGGAGATCGGTTTGCCATCCAGCACGCCGTAAGCAGAGATTGCCGGCCCCTCGACAATCTGCGTGGCCAGCACGGAACCGTGGTGCTGATTGAAGACCTCCAGCATCTGCTTTAGGCAAGGGACCGGCGCATCAATCACATCATCAGGAAGAATGACCGCGAAAGGCTCATCGCCCACCAGGTCGCGCGCCATCAGCACAGCATGGCCCAGGCCCCGGGCCTCTTTCTGTCGGACATACGAAAGCTCGACCATGTTTGACACATTGCGGGTAATGGCGAGCAGTTCCTTTTTGCCCCGGCGCTCCAGTGTGGTTTCGAGCTCAAAGCTCACATCAAAGTGGTCTTCAATGGCGCTCTTGCCGCGCCCCGTGACGATGATGATCTGCTCAATTCCCGCGGCGAGCGCCTCTTCCACTCCGTATTGGATGATGGGCTTGTCTACGAGGGCAAGCATTTCTTTCGGAATGGATTTGGTGGCGGGAAGAAACCGGGTGCCGAGTCCAGCTGCAGGAAATACTGCTTTACGCACTTTTTTGTTCATTCGATGTCCTTACCTGAAGTGATGGTCCCTCACGTGACAGAGGATTGTACCGCAGAAAAGTACAGGAGGGCAGTGACTGCCCTCCGGATAGGATGCAGATTTTCTGTTCAGAGTGCAGGCGAGTTGTCCCCCAGCATCGCCTGTCGGACAATCTGAATCGGCGCGCCACCCTGCCGCATAAAGTCATCGTGAAACTTCTGCAGAGAAAAGCTACTGCCTTCCTTCTTCTGCAGGTCAGAACGTAACTTCATGATCTCCAGCTTGCCCAGAGTGTAGTAAAGATACGTCGGGTCCGAGGTGCCGCGCTTGGTTTCAACATCGGCAATCGAAGGCGATTGATAGCCTTCCTTTACAAAGAAGGCGCGCGCTTCATCCAGAGACATCCCTTCCGTGTGCATTTTGATACCGACGATAAACCGTGCATCGCGCAGCAAGGCATCCTGCAACTGCCCCAGGCGGATAAGTTTCGCTTCCCGCTCGTCTTTCGCACCTGTGCCTGGCTGGCCGTATCCTTCGTCCAGCATCATCTGCTCGCAGTAGTGCGCCCAGCCTTCGATGTTGGTGTTCGAACCGATGAGTTTGCGGACCTTGCTCAGATTGGCATATCTGGTCCAGAGAAATTGCACATAGTGTCCCGGATACGCTTCATGCACCGAGGTGCTGATAATGGTGCCGTCATTGAAAGCAGCCATGTGCTCGGCAATGTGCTCCTTCGACCAGCTTTTTTCCGGCAAAGTCACGTTGAAGTACGCCGTTGTCGAGTGCGTCTCAAACGGCCCTGGCGGGTCCATCGATGCCTGCGTCGTGGCACGCATAAAAGGCGGTGTCTCTTCCAGAGTAGGACGCACATCGGATGGAATCGTGATGATGTGGTGAGAGTTGATGAAAGAAATCAGGCTGCTGAATGTGTTCTGGAAGGTCTGCAAAAGCTGGTCCGGTGCAGGGTGGATCGTTGCCAGCTCTGCCAGCACTTCCTGAGGTGTTTTCGAGGGGTCCACTTCTTTCGCGATTCTCGCAAACTCAGCCTGGTTCTTGCGGAGGTCAGCATAGGCGATATCGAGCAGCTTGGGCAGAGGCGTGTCTACCATCTCGTCATACTGGAGCTTTTTGGAGAAAGTTTCTGCACCCAGTCGGAAGTCGCCATTGGATCGCGGAAGGACTTCCTGTTTCAGCCAGGATTCGTACTCGCGCAGCGCGGCGATGACTTCAGCGTTGGTCTGATGAAATTCAGCAATCGTCTTCGCGTCGGTGGCATCCTGAAATGCCGACGGGACGTCGGTCTCAAAAAAACTGATGAGGCCCGGGATCTGTTCGAGCGCAATTTCCGTATAGATACGCGGTGGATTCTTCAGGTTTTCCCGCGCAGCCTTCAGGGCGGCAGGCATCTGTTTTTCCCGCGAGACCAGAGAGCGCAGGCGGTCATTGGCGGGGGCAAATTTGCGCTCCATCAGCGTGAATGCGCTGGCCGTGATCCCGCTTGAATAGGTGTCCGGGTTTTTCTCCCACGGACGGATGACCTCCAGTGTCAGCAGTTTACTGCGGATGTCATTGAGGACCATCTCATAATCGCCGCGCGTGGACAGGTCGAGCTGGGTTGGGCGAAGGTCCTCGAATTTTTTCTCAAAGTTGTGCAGTGCCGCGATCTCGGCCTCGATACTGCGGCGGCTGTAGTCCTCCAGCTTCGCATCGTACTGGTGAAAGCCCACCGACGTGCCTTGGGATGGGCTGAAAGCAAATGTCACCTGGTCAAAATACTGGTCGGCCAGCGTGCGAAAGTCCGCGTTTGCGTCGGCATGTGCAGCAGTGGCTGTCATCATTCCCCCAAAAGCAAGAGCAAGAAAAATCTGTGCTGTTTTCAAAAGGCCCCCTTTCACTGTTGAATTCTTACTCGGAGTGTAGAAAACCCACTCTCCTTAATTTGCACCCACAGCTTCCGGCGTCAAATCATCCAGCAACAAGCGTATTTCCATGAGTATCTCATCCGGCCTGGTTTGCGTTAGCGGGTAGTGCAAAATTCCCTGCGGCGTGAATTGTGCGCCGCGTTTGGCATTCTGGGCCACCAGTTTCATCAGGCGGCCTGTGTCCACCTGGGCCTTTTCCGTAAAACGGATGTGCAACTGGTCACGCTTACGGTCTATCTGCGCTATCCCAATGCGTTCGCATTCAGCGCGCAATAAGGCTGCTTCCAGCAATAGCTTCACCCCGTCTGGGAGCGGACCATAGCGGTCTTCGAGTTCGGCGCGTACATCGGCCACCGCGGTTTCGGTCTGCGCTCCTGCGATGCGCTTGTAGATCCGCAGACGCTGGTTTTCTTCCTTGATGTAGTTCTCGTCAATACGCAAGCTGATGCCCAGATTGAGCTGCGTGACCGGGACCTCCACTCGCTCCTCGCCTTTGAGCTTGGCCACTGCCTCTTCGAGCATCGTGGTGTACAGCTCAAAACCAACTGCTTCAATATGTCCGCTCTGTTCGCCGCCCAGCATGTTGCCTGCGCCGCGCAGCTCAAGGTCGAGCGCTGCAATCTTGAATCCCGCGCCGAGGTCAGAAAATTCCTTAAGGGCTGCCAGTCTGCGCCGCGCAATGTCGGTCAGTTCCTGCTCTGGCGGAATCAGCAGATACGCATAGGCGCGACGGTTGGATCGGCCCACACGCCCTCGCAACTGATAAAGCTCGGACAATCCATGCCGATCGGCCCGATTAATGATTATGGTGTTGGCCAGCGGAATATCAAGCCCGTTTTCGATGATGGTCGTCGCCACCAGAACATCGTGTTCATGGTGCATAAAGGAGAGCATCACCTTTTCCAGCTCGCCCTCGCTCATCTGACCATGGCCTACGGTGATTCGCGCCGCTGGCACCAGTTCCTGGATTTTGGCTGCGATTTCGTAAATCGTCTCTACGCGATTGTGGACAAAATACACCTGCCCGCCGCGCTCAAGCTCAAGCTCGATGGCAGAGCGGATCAGTTTCTCATCAAATTTGGCCACCACCGTCTGGATGGCCATGCGGTCTTTGGGCGGTGTCTCAATCACACTCATGTCGCGCAGGCCCACCAGGGACATGTGCAGCGTGCGCGGGATCGGTGTGGCCGACATGGCCAGTACATCAATGGATTGCCGCATCTGCTTCAGCCGTTCCTTGTGGCGCACGCCGAAGCGCTGCTCTTCGTCAACAATCAGCAGTCCAAGATCATGAAATTGAATGTCTTTTGAAAGCAGCCGGTGTGTACCAATCAGAATGTCTACCTTGCCTGCTTCGACCCTCTCGATGATCTGTTTCTGCTCCTTTGCCGTGCGGAAGCGCGAGATCATCTCAATTGTGATGGGGAACTGCTGGAAGCGCCGCTTGAACGTCTCAAAGTGCTGAAAGCTAAGGACTGTTGTCGGCGTCAGCACTGCGACCTGCTTGCCGTCCTGCACAGCCTTGAAGGCCGCGCGCATGGCCACTTCGGTCTTGCCGTAGCCCACATCCCCTACCAACAGGCGGTCCATGGGCATGTTGGATTCCATGTCATGTTTAATGTCCGCAATGGCCGAAAGTTGGTCTTCTGTTTCGTTGTAGTCGAAGGCGTCTTCAAACTCGCGCTGAAACTCGTTGTCCGGCGAAAAAGCATAGCCCTGCGCCGCTTTGCGCTGGGCGTAGAGCTTCAGCAGCTCATCGGCCATGTCCTGCATGGCCTTGCGCACGCGGGCCTTGGTTTTGGCCCATTGCTGCGAGCCCAGTTTATGCAGCACAGGCGCTGTGCCGGCTTCGCTCGATCGGTATTTCTGGATGAGGTCCAGCCTTGTAAGCGGAACATACAGACGCGCCTGCTCCGCGAACTCCAGAATCATGAACTCGATGTTGACCCCGTCCTGCGCGATCTCCTTGAGACCCATGTAGCGGGCGATGCCATGTTCGACGTGTACAACATAATCGCCCACGGCCAGGTCCCGGAAGTCAGAGACAAATGCTGAGGTCTTCGATTTCTTGGGGGCCGGGCGTGCCGTAACATCGGCCTCGTCTGAAAAATCGTTCGCGCCAAAGATGACAAGGTTGGCATCCGGCAGGCTGACCCCTGTCGCCAGTTGCGTGCGCACCAGAATCGGTGTGCGCAGGTCGCCGGCAAGATAGCTCGATTCATCGTAGACCGTCTCGCTTCCCGAATGATGGATACGGCTTCCCAACCGGTATGGGATCTCATACTCGCGCAGAAGGTTTGCCAGTCGCTCGACTTCGCCCTGGTTGGGCACAGCCAGCAACATGCGCGTTTCCTGCTGCATGAGCGTGCGAATCTGTTCGATGAAAGCAGGGATCGAGCCATGAAAGCGCAGTGTGGGCCGCGAGGCAAATTCAATTTCACCCAGCGTTGCGTCGTCTTCCAGAACATCCACCGCACCGAGCTGGTCGAGATCAAGCCCCGGATGCGAGTGGAGCAATGCCTGTAACTTCTCAGGCCGCATGTAGATGTCCTGTGGCTGGATCAGTGAGCCAATACCGCTGCGGTCGTGCCGCTGTTCCACCTTGTTCCACCACCGGTCTATCTGGTTGCGGACCATCGCCGGCTCTTCCACAAACAGGACACAGCGTGGAAACAGATCCAGCAGGGTCTTATCAGCACCAGCAACTGCAGCAAAAAACTCCCATCCTGGAAATACGCTGACGCCGCCAGCCGCCACGGCTTCTGCCACAAGCTCTGGGTCTTCCGTCGCTTCGATGCGTGCTCCGCTTAACCGCGCATGGACTGCGGCCAGCAGTCGCTCTGTAATCGGCGTTTCAGTAAGAGGAAGCAGTGTTGCTTCCTCAAGCGCCGTAGAAGAGCGCTGCGATTCAGGGTCAAACTTGCGGATGGAGTCAATCTCATCGCCGAAGAACTCGACGCGCACCGGCCGGTCGGCCTCTGGCGAATAGACATCCAGAATGCCGCCGCGCCGCGAGAACTGTCCAGGCATCTCAACAATGTCCGCGGTACTGTAGCCCACGCTGCTCAGGTGCGCCATCAGCGTATCCAGGTCCATCTCTTCGCCGCGCCTTAGCGTCTGCGCCAGCCCCGAGTAGTACTCGGCCGGGAAGAACTTCATCGCCGCGGTCTCTACCGGTGCGATGGTGATGGATGCCCCTCCGGTGGCCATCTTCCAGAGAGTGGCTGCGCGCTGTTCCTGAATGTCCGGGTGCGGAGACAGGTTCTCAAAGGGCAGAACATCATGCGCGGGCAGCCGCAAAACACGCTCCGGCGCAATGGCCCCGGTCAGCTCGCATCCGGCGCGGAGGGTCGTTTCAAGTGCTTCGGCGGCCTTATTGTCCGCCACAACCACAACCACCGGAACATTTGCGGCCTTGGCAAACAGAGGAAGATAGAGGGCGCGGGCCGTTGCAGTCAGTCCGGAGACACGACGGCGCCCACGGGCAAGGGCCAGATGCCTTCGCGCCTGTTCAAATGCTGAGGAATGCTCCAGGTCCGCGAGCAGCTCACGGACGAACGGGAGGACCATGCAAGGACTAGTTTAACAAGGGTTCCACCGGCCACGATGATTGGGTTCCCGAGGGCGTTTCAGCCCCTGGACTCTGGGCGCACTGCCATCTTTTCTCCAACGTATGACAAAAAGTAGGAAAGTTCTTTTACAAAGTAAATCCTGCATGCTGCGGTGCCGATGCCGCCAGATCGCAGCGAAGGTCATCTTCGCTTGCTAAAATCAACCTATCTATGGCTACAACAGCGAGCGTGTCGCCAGACGTTCTGGCGAAGTACGAGGCAGTCATCGGGCTTGAAGTCCACGTCCAGCTTCTGACGGCAACCAAGGCCTTTTGCGGGTGCGCCAACCAGTTCGGCGCGCCGCCGAATACAAATATCTGCCCGGTCTGCCTGGGACTGCCCGGTGCCCTTCCTGTTCTGAACGAAAAGGCCGTGGAGTACGCCACACTGGCCGCATTGGCGCTGAATTGCCAGGTGCGCGACCGCTCGGTTTTCGCACGCAAAAACTACTTCTATCCCGACCTTCCCAAGGGCTATCAGATTTCCCAGTACGACAAACCGCTCGCCGAGCATGGATGGATTGAAGTCCCCGCCTCTGACGGTCCGAAACGCATCGGCATTACGCGCCTGCACATGGAAGAGGATGCAGGCAAGAGCCTGCATGATGGCTTCCCCGATTCGGCCACACGCACTTACGTGGACCTGAACCGCTGCGGCACTCCGTTAATTGAAATCGTCAGCGAGCCTGATATCCGCACACCCGATGAAGCCTATGAGTATCTCACGCGGCTCAAGGAGATCCTGCTCTTTACCGGCGTGAGCGACTGCAATATGGAAGAGGGCTCATTGCGTTGCGATGCCAACGTGAGCGTGCGCCTGCGCGGAGCCCAGAAGTTCGGTACCAAGGCCGAGGTCAAGAATGTCAACAGCTTCCGCTTCATCCGGGCTGCACTCCAGTATGAGATTGAGCGGCAGATTGAAGTGATTGAAAGCGGCGGCCGCGTTGTGCAGGAAACTCGGCTCTGGAACGCGAACGAAGGTCGTACCTACTCCATGCGCTCGAAAGAGCAGGCGCATGACTACCGTTATTTCCCTGAACCGGACCTGCCGCCTCTCATACTCACTCCCCGGCTGAAAGAAGAAGTGGCAAAACTCATGCCGGAGCTGCCGGAGGCACGCCGCAAGCGCATGGTCGCCGAATACGAGATCAGCGAGCAGGATGCGCAGACGCTTACCGCAACCCGTGCCTTTGCTGACCAGTTCGAGGCCGCGGCCCGCGCTGCAAAGAACCCGAAACGCGTGGCCAACCTTGTACAAAGCGAGCTGACCAGCCGCCTGAAGGCCAAAGGACTGGAGCTTGAGCAATCGCCCATCAGTATGAAGGGCATTGCCATGGCCGCCGATCTTGCCGAAGAGGGCAAACTCTCAAGCAAGCAGTTGAAGCAGCTCTTCGATATCGCCTTTGAGAAGGGCGAGGACTTTCCCGTGGTTTACGAACGGGAAAAGCCACAACAGATTACCGACCCCGCCGCCCTTGAAAAGATGATTGACGAGGTCATCGCCGCCAATCCGAAGCAGGTAGAGCAGTATCGCGGCGGGAAAAAGACCGTCGCAGCCTTCTTTGTTGGCCAGGTGATGAAGTTGTCAAAAGGACAGGCGAATCCAGCTCTGCTGAATGAACTCGTGACCAAGAAGCTGGACAGCTGAGCGTTCCTTGCCTGCTTGCGAGCGATGGTTCGAGGTCAAGCGCAGTATGGGGCGCGAATCACTTCTTGTTTTTCAATGCGCGGTGTCCGATGTCGCGCCGATAATACATGCCTTCGAAATGGATCTTTTCAATGCCTTCATAAGCCAGCCCCAGCGCATTTTCCAATGTGTCCGCGGCAGCGGTCACGGCCAGCACGCGTCCGCCATTCGTCAGATACCTTCCCTCTGAAAATGTTGTCCCGGCGTGGAAGACCTGGACCCCCGGAATTTGAGCGGCTTCTTCCAGCCCTGTAATCCGGTGTCCAGTCGTATAGCTGCCGGGATAGCCCTCCGATGCTGCCACCACGCAAGCGGAAGCGCCCGGTTTCCAGCGGAGTTCGGTGTCGCTCAACTGGCCCTTGGCGCTGGCTTCCAGGGCCTCCACCAGGTCACTTTCCAGGCGCACCAGAATTGCCTGTGTCTCCGGGTCGCCAAAGCGCGCATTGTATTCAAGCACCATCGGCCCGCGTGCGGTCATCATCAGGCCACAATAGAGCACGCCAGCAAAGGGAGTGTCCTCGGCGGCCATGCCGTCAATCGTAGGCTGCACAATGTGGTGCAGGATCCAGTCGCGCATTTGCGGGTCCAGCATGGCGTCCGTAGAATAAACGCCCATTCCGCCGGTGTTCGGGCCGGTATCGCCTTCCCCGATCCGCTTGTGGTCCTGCGCGGGGACGAGCGGTGCGACATGCTTTCCGTCACTCAGGACGAGAAAGGAAAGTTCCTCCCCTTCAAGGAATTCCTCAATCACCACGCTGGTTTCCATCGTGCCCAGCAGCTTTCCATTGAAGAGCCCCTGAATGCCCTCCTGCGCTTCTTTTTTTGTCTGGCAGATCAGGACGCCTTTGCCCGCGGCGAGTCCATCGGCCTTGATCACTACCGGTAAGTGGAAGAGGTCCAGCGAGGCCAGGGCCTCTTCCTGCGTCGTACAGACGGCATAGTTTGCCGTAGGGACCTTGTGCCGCTGCATAAATCTTTTTGCAAAGGACTTGCTGGTTTCCAGCATGGCGGCGGCGCGTGTCGGGCCAAAGACCAGGAGGCCGCGGCGCCGCAACTCATCCACCAGGCCGAGCGCCAGCGGGGCCTCAGGGCCGACTACCGTCAGGTCCGGGCCCTCAGCCGCGACCACGCGCAGCAGATCGTTCAGGTCTTTCTGGCTGGCCGGGGCCAGCCGTGCTACCTGCGCGATGCCGCCGTTCCCTGGCGCGCATACGACTTCGTTGACTCGGGGCGATTTGCTAAGGGACCATGCGAGCGCGTGCTCGCGGCCTCCGGAACCAATGACGAGGACCTTCATGCGCTTTTATTTTACAGGCCCAAAGAAGCGGCCTTTGGCGCGAGGGGAAGTCGTCCTCTGTAGCATCAATTTTTGTAAATTCTTCAAACAAAATGGGTTGCGAGACCTGGGTCCTCGGATTTTTCTCAGCGGGGTGCGGGACCTTGCTAAAAAGAAAAAGAGCTAAATTCTTGATGGACAAGGAGTTATTTGTAAATTCCTCATTCTGCATGGGTTAAGCAGGAGCAATCAGAAAAGAAGAAACTTGTCCGTCGTCCCGTCGGATGTGCTTTTTCAGACCTTCAATTTTTATTTTATCAGGATGAAGGGAAATTCCCTGACACCCGCTGGATTCGAAATCAGAAGAGGTTATGCATGAATAATTATTAACAAAAATTTGTTAACTATGGTTTATTTCCAGGCAAAATCGTCCTATACTCAAAACACACAAGAGCGATGGCCCCTATACCGACACAATCGGTGGAAACGGAGCGGCAAAAGCTGCCACGGATGCGCTCGTCGGAGCTTTGGTATTACTTTGGACCGGCCTTTGTGGCCAGCATAGCCTATATTGACCCGGGAAATTTCGCCACAAACTTCGACGGCGGCGCGCGTTTTGGCTACCGGCTGCTGTGGGTGCTGCTGTGGTCCAATGCGATGGCCATCCTCATCCAATATCTTTCGGCCAAACTGGGGATTGCGACTGGCCAGACCCTGCCACAAAACTGCCGCAACCGTTTTTCCCGGCGGTCAACGATTGGTCTCTGGATCGCGGCGGAGATTTCGGCGCTGGCGACCGATCTGGCGGAGTTTCTGGGCGCTGCGCTGGGCTTCTATCTGCTTTTTGGCCCCTGGCTGGAGGGCCTTGGTTGGAGTCGGACCCAGGTCCTGCTGGCCGCTGCGCTGGTTTCAGCCGTTTGCGTCTTCGCCATTCTTGCCCTTGAGCTGTATGGCTTCCGCAAGCTGGAAATGGCCATCATGGGCTTCGTCTGCGTCATCGGCCTCTGTTACGCAGTGGAGATTTTTTTCGTTCACCCGGACTGGAAGGCCATCGCTTATCACACGCTCATTCCTACGATCGACAGCAAAAGCATCTACATCGCCGTAGGAATGCTGGGCGCGACGGTCATGCCGCATGTTGTCTACCTGCATTCGGCGCTGGTGCAGCCGCGCGTCCAGGAAGAGAAGTCCGATACGCCGCGCCGCCAGTATCTGGCACGGCTTCGCCACCTGCGCTTTGAGACCATTGACGTTTTTGCCGCCATGAATGGAGCATGGCTGGTCAATTCGGCCATGATCGTCGTTTCTGCCGCCGCCTTTGCAGGACGCCAGTGGCAGAACGGGATGTCCATTGAGGAAGCCCATCGTACGCTGGGACCGCTGCTCGGGCCTACTTCCGCCACTGTGTTTGCGATTGCGCTGCTCTGTTCCGGGCTTTCTTCCTCAACCGTAGGGACCATGGCGGGCCAGGTGGTGCTGGAAGGCTTTCTGGATGTGAAATTCAGCATCTTTCTGCGCCGTCTGCTGACCCTTGTGCCGGCCATCGTGGTCATTGCTATGGGGCTGGACCCGCTGAAGATCCTGATTCTCTCGCAGGTGTGCCTGAGCTTTACCCTGCCCTTTGCGCTGATTCCGCTGCTGGTGCTCACTGGCAATCCCGACGTCATGGGCGCCTTCGTCAACAACAGGCTGATTCGCAGCGTGGGCTGGTTTGCCGTCAGCATCATCGTAGCGTTGAATGGATTTCTGCTCTGGCAGACGCTGAGCGGGCAGGGCTGATGGGAGCAGCCGGCGTCGTGTCCTTGTCCCGAGCATAAAAAAGGCCGGTCCGAAGACCGGCCCGCCATCTCAGGTTTTGTCCCCATCAGAAGTCAATATGCGCGGCAAGCTGCACATCTCTTGAGTTATTAAGAACACCCACGGTCCCAAAGCTGGAGGTGCCCCAGTTGATGGTGGTGCCGCTGGTGGCGAAGCCAAAGCGGGTGTGGTTAGTCACATTAAACATGTCGGCCTGGATACTCAGTTTTGCCCGTTCAGTAAAGAGCGGGAAGCTGCGCCGCAGGCTGGCATCCAGGTCATAGTTGCCAGAGTTGCGAAGATTGAGCGGGGCGGTACGGGCCAGGGTGCTGAACATGTAGTCCGGAGTTTTGGCAAAGGCATTTGTGTTGATGTAGGGGATCTTGCTCAGCGTCTGTGCTGTCGCACCATGCCCATAATTGCCATTGATGCGCACCGGTCCGGTAAAGCCAGGGTTGAGGATCGGCTCGCAGGTGGTCTGTGAGGGGTTTGTATTGCAGGAACTCATGACCACGCCAAGAGGCGAGCCGGAGTATGCCTGGTAGATGGCCGAGAGCCGCCAGCCTCCGGCCAG
This sequence comes from Pseudacidobacterium ailaaui, assembly GCF_000688455.1. Classification (NCBI taxonomy): domain Bacteria; kingdom Pseudomonadati; phylum Acidobacteriota; class Terriglobia; order Terriglobales; family Acidobacteriaceae; genus Pseudacidobacterium; species Pseudacidobacterium ailaaui. The sequence goes on along the minus strand of NZ_JIAL01000001.1, from coordinate 1,067,440 downwards.
GGCGCGGACCAGAGCGTTTCCATCGCCGATGTGACCACGGCCCAAGGGAAGGTCGTATGTTCCGGTAAAGACGAACTTCTGCGGCTGGTCACTGAGTGAGAGGCTGCGGTCGAGAGAGCGCGCTTTGTGGAACTGTCCGTCCATGGCAAAGGCAGCGGGGATGTCATAGCCGGAGCGGAAACTGCCGGCATTGTCGATGCTGCGGGACCAGGTGTAGTTGGCCATGAAGGTAAATCCGCGGCTCAGACGCTGCTGCACCATGATCTGGAGCGCATGATAGGAAGTGTTGCCCACTTCGCCGTAAGCGTCGGAGACCCCGCTGTACTGCGGGAAGGGTTTGAGCGCCTGGGCGACGGTTCCGGTGCTGGGACTGAAGGTGGGGAAGGGCGCGGTGACTCCGGCAGCGGCCAGATTGGCGGCCGTCGCCTTATTACTGAGCTGATTTCCCAGATAAAGATATTTGGGATTGAGCTGGTTGGAGGCGTATCCGCGGGCGTTGTTGGAATCCAGATAGGTGAAGTGTCCTTCCGAGCCGACATAGGTCATGGTGAGGGCCATATTGTCGGTAAGCTGACGCTGGAAACCGAAGGTCCAGTTGATGTATTGCGGTGCGCGTCCGCCATAGTATGGGTCAGCATAGGTGACCGTCTGTGAAGAGGCGGTGCTGGCCGTGGTGTAGTAGGTGCCGAGGGTCGGATCAAAGACCGGCGGTGCCTGATAGCTGGGGAATGGAGTGTCCAGCTGCCAGTATTGCGTGCCCACCTGTCCGGGAGAAGGCTGTGTCACCGTCGTCTTAGGTGAGGTGCTGTAACCCTGCAGTCCGGCACCCTGACGGGAGAGCGCACTGCCGCCGACGTTGTTCCCGTGGGTGTAGAAAACGCCCCAGCTTCCCCGCCACACCATCTTGGGATCGCTCTGGAAGGCAAAGCCGATGCGCGGACCAAAGTTCTTATAGTAGTTGTTTACGTTGGTGCGGCAGTTGCATTTGCCGCTGCCGTGGCCGGCAAAAACCAGGGCGCCGGGATAATTGACCAGGGTGTTGGTGACGCCGGGATCCATCCAGGAGAGACGGTCTTCCGCTTCACGGTAGCTTGGAAAGTAGTCCCAACGGAGGCCAAGGTTGACCGTCAGCCTCGGAGAGACCTTCCAATCATCCTGCACATAAGGTGAGATGGGGCGGAAACGCGCTCCGGTTTCCGGAGCGGCGCTCTGGGTGAAGGTGCCGCTGTTGACCGCTCCCAGAAGATAGCTGGCATAGGCAAAGCCAGTGGTCGTGTCCAGCGTGCTGCCAGATTTAAACTTTGCCGTTTCCGAAGAGCTGAAGGTCAACTGGAGCGGGTTGGTCCCGGTAGAGTTGTTGGTGAAGTTGTACTGCATCCAGGCGATCTGGCCGCCCAGGGTAAGCGTATGCTTGCCGACCTGCCACTGCACGTTATCAATCGCGACATAGCCATTGGCGACGTTGCGATTGCCGGAGTATCCGGCCCAGCGGTTCATGTTCTGGGAGTTGCCGCTGAAGCTGACTGTCGGGAAGGAACTGGAGGCCTGACCAGCAGGCAGTCCGGTGATGCCTGCCGCCGATGCGGCCCATACAGAACTGATGTCCTGGTTCAGGCCGGTGGAATCATAACGGCCAAAGGCATATTTGAACTGGTTGACTACGTGCGGCGAAATGACATAGTCGTCTTCAAAAATGAAGACTTTTGTCTTGACGAAAAACTGCTGGTAGGAGATGAACGGTGGCGCGGCCTGGTTCTGGCTTGTGCTCAGGGCGCCAGAAATGCCGCCGCCTGCTCCCGTTGTGGACTGCCGTCCGAAGGCAATCACGCCGGAGACTGTGTGCGAGGGTGAGATGTGCCAGTCAATGCGGTTGGCGGTAGACCAGTTGCTGCGGCCGGTGACCGGACCGGTGAGGTAATTGTTCGTTACCGCATCATTGGTGGGCGTGGGCAGAAACTTCTGCATGTACTGCGCAGCTGCGGAGAACATATTGGACGGAATGACGTTGGGTGTCGCCACTCCATTCTGCACACCCATAAACTGCTTGCGGGTGCAGACGTTGGCCGAGGTGCAGACGGTCGAGGTCGGGTCGTAGATGTTGTATCCGGCTGCGGTAAAGTCCCCCTGACGCATGGCCAGCGTTGGAATGGTTTCATACTGGTAGTTCGGCGGCGCAATGTAGCGGTAGCCGTCATAGCTTCCAAAGAGAAAGAGCTTGTCTTTGAGCACGGGGAAGCCAAGGGTAAAGCCGTACTCGTTCTGGTGTTCGGCAGGTTTCGTGGCCACTCCGGTGGCGGGGTTTACAGCAGCAGGTGCAAGATACCCCCAGGTGTCGAGCGCAGTATTGCGGAAAAATTCAAAAAGGCTGCCGTGGATTTGATTGCTGCCGCTCTTCACGTCGTAGTTAATGACGCCCTGGCCCTCATAGATGGCCGGATAGGCAGCTGTATATACCTGGAACTGGTTGATGGAGTCCAGCGGCATCGCGGTCCAGATAAAACGCGGGTCACCTTCTCCGGCCACAGAGGTGATGGGCACTCCATTGATGTAAACACCGGAAACGGCCCCGCGGCTGCCTGATCCGTTGACTACGCCGACATTCGTATCCAGGCCGCCATTGGTGGGCTGCGCATTGACGCCGGGCATAAGCGCGATGAAGTCCGTTGCGCGTCGCTGCGTCCCGTTCTGCAGGACGGGCAGGGAGGAGTAAATCTCCTGCTGCATGGTGGCGCCCACCATGGCGTTGGAGGTCTCAATCACCGGAGGCGCTGCGGTTACGGTGACGGTCTCTGCCGTAGAACCGGCCGGTAGTGTTGTATTGACGGTGACTGTCTCCAGCGCGTTCACGGGGACGTGTTCCTGGGTCACCGACTTAAAGCCTGTGGCTGTGACGGTAACCGTGTAAATGCCAGGGTCGAGAGAGAACTGGAAATCGCCTGCGCCCGTGCTTCGCGTCTCAGACCTGACGTTGGTGGCCTGATTGATGACCGTGACTGTGGCGCCGCTGACGACTGCGCCGGTGGAATCGGTGACTGTACCCTGAATGGAGCCTTTTCCGGCCAACTGGCCAAAGGCCGTGCTGACCAGAAGTACAAGACAGGCGAACAGCCTGGAAATCACTGCTGTTTGCTTCACTTCCGCCTCCGCTGAAGGAAATTTGCGTTCTTTGAGAGCTCCAGGCTCTTCTTTCTGGTAACTGCTACAAAGAATTTCATTCGGGAAATCGTCTTCCTATGAGGTCAGACCACTTCCAGAACTTTGGAGTGTGCTCGCGCGAAGATACGATTGTCAAGCAAAAACTGACCCGGAATGAGGGGCCGGGAGGACAAGAGTGCAGGATTGCAAGGGGTCTTGCGACCGCTTGGGCAGGGCGTGTCCCGCAGGATGGGACACGCGGGTGATTTCGAGGTATGACCAGTAGGACAAAGAGGAAGCTCCCGCCACGAATGCTGCAGCGGGAGGTCAGGGTCTTAGTTCCAGACCATCTTCACCGGGACAGGTTCGATGCGGCAGAACATGTCTGGAGACACCCGCAGCAGTTGCGCTTTGAATTTTTCAGCTTCTTCGCGTGTCTGAAACAGCATGGTCGTGTACACCTGTCCTGCCCGTAGCTGTTCGCATTTCCAAACGGTTTCAGTCATGGTGTCCAATACTCCATTCTTCATTCTGATAAACACGTGGGGCGCGCCAACGTTTCGCGCGGGCGCGCCCTTGATTGAGATGCGAGCAAAACGCCCGTTTATTTTTTGTCTTCGACGTCTACATATTCGGCGTCAATCACGCCTTCGTCTTTCTTTTCCTCTGTGGTGCCCGCGGCGGCCTGGGGGCCATCGGATGGGGCCGTGGCCGCACCGGCAGCGTTGGCCTTGTACATGGCCTCGGCCAGCTTGTGAGATGCGGACGTGAGTTTTTCGCGCGCCGCGTTCAGCTCGCTGGCAGAAGGCGTGCCCTCCAGCGTCTTTTTGGCTTCGGCGAGCGCAGATTCCACATCGGCTTTATCGCTGCCGGAGACCTTGTCGCCACTCTCCTTCAGCATCTTTTCGATGTTGTAGACCAGGTTATCGAGCTGGTTGCGGGCCTCGATCTCCTCGCGCTTGGCCTTGTCCTCTGCGGCATGGGCCTCGGCCTCTTTGGCCATGCGCTCCACCTCTTCCTTGCTCAGGCCAGAAGACGAGGTAATGGTGATCTTCTGGTCTTTGCCGGTGGCGCGGTCCTTTGCCGTCACATTGAGAATGCCGTTGGCGTCAATATCAAACGTCACCTCGATCTGCGGCACACCGCGCGGGGCCGGAGGAATGCCGCCCAGCTTGAATTTGCCCAGCGTGCGGTTCTGCGCTGCCATCGGCCGCTCACCCTGCAGCACATGCACTTCGACCTCGGTCTGATTGTCGGCCGCCGTCGAGAAGACCTCTGTCTTCTTGGTCGGAATGGTTGTGTTGCGCGGGATCATCGGCGTGGCCACACCACCCAGCGTTTCAATCGAGAGCGTCAGCGGAGTGACGTCGAGCAGCAGCAGGTCCTTCACCTCACCGGAAAGAACACCGGCCTGCACAGCAGCACCTACGGCAACGACTTCATCGGGATTGACGCCCTTGTGCGGCTCTTTGCCAAACAGCTCTTTGACCACCTGCTGGATGCGCGGCATGCGCGTCTGGCCGCCAACCAGCACGACTTCATCAATCTTGCTGGCATCCACTCCAGCATCGGCCATGGCCTTTTTGCAGGGCTCCACCGAGCGCTGGATGATGTCTTCCACCAGCTGCTCCAGTTTGGCGCGCGAGAGCTTCTTGACCAGATGCTTGGGGCCGGTTGCGTCGGCCGTGATGAAGGGCAGATTGATCTCGGTCTCCAGCGCAGTCGAAAGCTCGATCTTGGCGCGTTCCGCCGCGTCCTTCAGACGCTGCAGCGCCATTTCATTGCCCTTCGAGCGCAGGTCGAGGCCCTCATCCTTTTTAAACTCGTCAATCAGCCAGTCCACAATGCGCTGGTCGATGTTGTCGCCACCCAGGTGCGTGTCGCCATTGGTGGACTTGACCTCAATCACGCCGTCGCCGACCTCAAGAATGGAAATGTCGAAGGTGCCGCCGCCGAAGTCGTAAACCGCAATGGTCTCGTCCTTCTTCTTGTCCAGGCCATAGGCCAGCGCTGCCGCTGTCGGCTCATTCACAATGCGCTTTACGTCCAGACCGGCAATTCTGCCAGCATCTTTTGTGGCCTGACGCTGGGCGTCGTTAAAGTAGGCCGGGACTGTAATGACGGCCTCGGTCACCGTGGTGCCCAGATAATCTTCGGCCGCCTTCTTCAGTTTCTGCAAAATCATGGCCGAGATTTCCGGTGGGGTGTAGAGTTTGCCCTCAACGTCCACCGCCACATGGTCTCCCTGCTGGACCACCTTGTAGGGGACCATCTTCATCTCGTCATTGACTTCGTTGTAGCGGCGTCCCATGAACCGCTTAATGGAATAAATGGTGTTTTGCGGATTGGTGATGGCCTGACGTTTGGCCACCTGTCCTACCAGACGCTCCCCGCTTTTGGTAAAACCGACAACAGAAGGGGTTGTGCGGCCACCTTCCTCGTTGGCGATGACCTTCGGTTCGCCGCCTTCCATGACGGCAACCACAGAGTTGGTTGTACCCAGATCGATTCCGATAATTTTTGCCATAAACTTGTGCCCCACTGCCTTTGTGCGCGGCTGGAGTTCGCTTGCTTTTATTCCAGCTTCGCACTTGAGTCATTTATTGTCAACTTATCTGATGCGGAATTCAGAAACCTGGATGCAGAGGGAGCAGAAAAAATGTAAGTAATTGATTCTGCATCCTGAATCGCTCTCGCAGTTTTTTGTATCTAAGAAGGAATCCGTTCCTTTTTGTTGCTCCTATGCCGGAAAAAGAGGTCAATCCCTGGCTGATTGCCGTGTCCGTGATGCTGGCCACGTTTATGGAGGTTCTGGACACGGCCATCGCTTCGGTTGCGTTGCCATACATTGCCGGGTCTTTGTCGGCCTCAACCGACGAAGCCACATGGGTATTGACCAGTTATCTGGTGGCCAATGCCGTCATTCTGCCGGCGAGTCACTGGTTTTCGCTGCGCTTCGGGCGCAAACGCTTCCTGTTGAGCTGTGTGGTGATTTTTACCATCGCATCGTTTTTCTGTGGGGCGGCCCCATCGTTGGCGTTTATTCTGATTGCCCGCGTGGTGCAGGGGGCAGGCGGAGGGGCGTTGCAGCCGCTTTCCCAGGCGATTCTGCTGGAGAGTTTTCCTCCAAAGAAGAGGGCCGCGGCCATGTCTGTTTTTGCTTTTGGAGTGGTCGTGGCCCCCATTCTGGGGCCTACGCTCGGAGGCTGGCTGACGGACACCTTCAGTTGGCGGTATGCGTTTTATATCAATATTCCGGTGGGGGCACTGGCGATCTACATGATCAGCCGCTTTGTGCACGACCCGCCCTACATCCGGAATGCGAAGGCCAGTCCCTTTGACAACCTGGGTTTTGGCCTGCTTGCCGTATGGACCGGCTGCCTGCAGGTGGTCCTGGACAAGGGCCAGGAGGATGACTGGTTTGGGGCGGTTTGGATCCGCTGGGCGGTGCTGGCCGTGGTGGTGGCCTTCGTCTGGTTTATTGTCCATTCCTGGCGGAAAAAGGACCCTCTGGTCAACCTGCGCACGCTCAAGGACTGGAACTTCGCCATCGGGTGCTCCCTGATGCTGTTGCTGGGGTTGAGTGTGTACTCTACCATCACCGTCCTGCCGCTCTTCTACCAGGAGGTGCTGGGATACACCGCCTTTACCGCGGGACTGGTGGTGGGACCGCGCGGGTTTGGCGCCATTGCCGCCATGCCGATTGTAGGTACTCTGGGAAGCAGGATCGACGCCCGGTTTCTGCTTACCTTTGGGTTTTGTGTCTTCGGCGTCACCTCGCTCATCTTTGGCAGCGTGACTCCGGATACCAGTCCCACCACGCTGCTATGGCCCATCATCATTACCGGTTTCGCCATGAGTTTTGTGTTTGTGCCGATTACCACGCAGGCCTATTCCACGCTGAAAAATGAGCAGATTGGAAATGCGAGCGGTATTTTTAACCTGGTCCGCAATATCGGCGGGTCGGTGGGGATCTCTCTGGCCCAGACCATGCTGACGCGGCGCGCTGATGTGCACCAACACGATCTGGCTGCTGCCATTGCGCGCTCAAATTACTGGTTGCAGCAGCGCCTGGCCGGCCTGAGCAGCTATCTGGGGCACCAGACCTCGCCCGCCAACGCTGTTGCAGCAAGCCAGATGCAGCTCTATCAGCAGCTCGGACACCAGTCTCTGCTTTGGGCCTTCGTGGACGTCTTCCGATACATTGCTCTCACCTGTTTTGGCTGCACGCTGCTGGTGTGGATGTTCCGCAAAGTGCAGTCGGGAAGAAAACCGCCCATTGCCGCCCACTGAGGGCCATTGCCTCCAAGGCGAGCAGCGTCTTCTTACCACTTAAAGCGGCCCTCTTTTCCCCTCCACACGCCAAGGAAATTCTGCAATGCCTATGGGGAGGCATTTCCCATTCCATGTAAGCCATTGATTTATAGCAGTTTATATTTTTCCCTCAAAATTGATAATAAATCACTCATATTTTATGCAACCGTTATGCTATAGTCTGAATCAGATGAGGTGTAAGTCAGAAAAACCTGAGAAACGCAGGAGGAAAATCTCTTATGGCCATTACTCGTTGGGACCCATTCCGTGACGTACTCGCTCTCCAGAGCCGTCTGAACTCGCTCTTTGAGGACTTTACGCGTGGACAGGGTGAGCAGGACGCTCTGACGACGGCCGCCTTTGTTCCGCCGGTGGACATCTATGAGGACGAACATAAGGTTGTCCTGAAGCTGGAAGTCCCTGGGATCAAACAGGAGGAGTTGGACATTCGTGTGGAAAACAACACTCTGACGGTCCGGGGTGAGCGCAAATTTGAGAAAGAAGAGAAGCAGGAAAACTTCCATCGCATTGAGCGGCGCTATGGCAGCTTTTATCGTGCCTTCACAGTGCCGAGCACGGTGGACACTGAGTCGGTACAGGCCAGCTATGAGGACGGCGTCCTGAAGATCGAGATGCAGAAGAAGGCTGAGTCCAAGCCGAAGCAGATCAAGGTAAATGTTGGCTCTTCGCCCAAACCGATTGAGGCAGGCAAGAGTGAGAAACCTGCCGCGTAAGCTGGAACGATCATCGAACGATGATGGGGGCGGGGTAACTTCCCCGCCGCTTTTGTAGGTTGGCTCTTTCCGGTCCCGGCTTTTCCTATCCGATTCGACCGGGTCCTATGGAAAGGGGAAAAGCCCATCCATCTCCGTCTGGCTCTGTCTGGCTTGTTTGCGGCGCTCAGGATTTCGGGGGGACCCAAGGCCAGCAACAGACCACAGAATCGAGAACTGAATTATGGCGATACGTTGGGACAAATTCACGGTGAAATCGCAGGAAGCGGTGCAGGCCGCAAGCTCTCTGGCAGCCGAACACGGGAATCCGGAGCTGTTACCCCTGCATCTGCTTGCCGCCCTGCTGCAGGACAAGGAAGGCATTATTGTGCCGGTCCTTGAAAAGGTTGGCTTGCCCACAGCGCAGCTTCTGTTGAAAGCGCAGGAAGCCATCAGCCGCCTGCCGAAGGTTTCCGGGGCGGCAGCGCAGCCGGGCATGTCTGCGGCATTGCACAAGGTCCTGGAGCAGGCCTTCAAAGAAGCAGACAACTTCAAGGACGAGTACGTTTCCACGGAGCATCTGCTGCTGGCGCTGGCGCAGCAAAAGAACGATGGCGCACAGTTGCTGTTGGCTTCCTTCGGCGCAACGCATGATGCAATTTTGAAGAGCCTGACTGCAGTGCGCGGCAATCAGCGCGTCACAGACCAGAATCCTGAGGCCAAATACCAGGCCTTGGAAAAATACGCCAAGGACCTGACGGAACTGGCGCGGCGGGGCAAGCTGGATCCAGTGATTGGGCGCGATGAGGAGATCCGTCGCGTGGTGCAGGTGCTCTCGCGGCGCACGAAGAACAATCCGGTGCTCATTGGCGAGCCTGGCGTGGGCAAGACAGCGATTGTGGAAGGGCTGGCGCGGCGCATTGTCTCAGGCGACGTGCCGGAGGTGTTGCGTAGCAAGCGCGTCATCTCGCTGGACCTGGGTTCGATGCTGGCTGGGGCAAAATATCGCGGCGAGTTTGAAGACCGCCTGAAGGCCGTCCTGAAAGAGATCGAAGAGTCAGAGGGGCAGATCATTCTTTTTATTGACGAGCTGCACACGCTGGTAGGTGCAGGCGCGGCGGAAGGCGCAATTGACGCCTCCAATATGCTAAAGCCGGCCCTGGCACGCGGTGAACTGCGCGCCATAGGCGCTACCACGCTGAACGAATATCGCAAGTACATTGAGAAAGATGCTGCACTGGAGCGGCGCTTCCAGCCGGTATATGTGGGCGAGCCAAGCGTGGAGGACACCATCGCCATCTTGCGCGGACTGAAAGAGCGCTACGAGGCGCATCACAATGTCCGTATCAAAGATTCGGCCATCATCGCGGCGGCGGAGCTGTCGCACCGCTACATTTCAGACCGCTTTTTGCCCGACAAGGCCATTGACCTGGTCGATGAAGCCGCGGCGTCGCTGGCCATCCAGATTGGCTCTGTGCCGACCGAGATTGACCAGCTGGAGCGTGAGGCCACTTCGCTCGAAATTGAGAAGGCGGCGCTGAAGCGCGAGAGCGACGAGAACTCCAAGAAACGTTTGCAGGAGGTAGAACGAGAACTTGCGGCACTGCGCGAGAAGATTACCGGGCTGCGCGCGCGCTGGCAGAAAGAGCGCGATGCGATCACGCGGCTTGCGGAATTGAAGAAGAAGGTGGAGGCCCTGCGCTTTGAGGCCGAAGAGCAGACACGTCAGGGCAATCTGGAGCGCGCCGCCCAAATCCAGTACGGCGAACTGCCCCGTCTCGAAGCGGAGTTGAAGCAGCTGAACGCCGCGCAGGACGGCAACGCGAATGCGCAGCGCATGTTGAAGGAAGAGGTGGACGAGGAAGACATTGCCCGCATCGTCTCGAAGTGGACCGGAATCCCGGTGGCCAAGATGCTGGAGGGCGAGGTCAAGAAGCTCATCCAGATGGAAGCAAGGCTGCGCGAACGCGTCATCGGGCAGGACGAGGCCCTCTCGATTGTGGCGAATGCCATCCGGCGTTCCCGGGCAGGGCTGAGCGATCCCAAGCGCCCGATTGGATCATTCCTCTTTCTGGGGCCGACTGGAGTCGGTAAGACGGAGACGGCGCGCGCTCTGGCCGAGTTCCTTTTTGACGATGAGCAGGCGATGGTGCGCATCGATATGTCGGAGTACATGGAGAAGCACGCCGTCGCACGGCTGATTGGTGCGCCTCCGGGCTACGTGGGCTTTGATGAGGGCGGTCAGCTGACGGAGGCAGTGCGGCGGCGGCCCTACTCCGTGGTGCTTTTCGATGAGATTGAGAAGGCGCATCCGGACGTCTTCAACGTCCTGCTGCAGGTACTCGATGATGGGCGTCTGACCGATTCCAAGGGGCGCACGGTCGACTTCAAGAACACGGTCATCATCATGACCTCAAACCTGGGTGCGCACATTCTCAATGCCGAGTCGCTGCAGGACGAAGTTGGTTTTGAGAAGGCGCGGCAGCAGGTCATGGAGGTACTGCGGCAACACTTCCGTCCCGAGTTTCTGAACCGGGTGGACGATATTGTGATCTTCCGTCCGCTGGGCGAAGAGCAGTTGACACACATTATTGATCTGCGGCTCAACGACCTGAAGCAGCTGCTGGCCGACCGCAATATACTCATCACGCTCACCGATGCGGCAAAACATCTGCTCTTTACGCAGGGATTTGACCGCGCGTATGGGGCGCGTCCGCTGAAGCGCGCGATGCAGAAGCTGGTGCAGGACCCACTGGCGATCAAAATCCTCGACGGTGAGATCCTGCATGGTGACGAAGTGAAGGTCGACGCGGATCCACGCTCCAACAGGCTCACTTTTGAGGTCACGCGCCGCGCGGGTGTCTCGCTGGAGGGCCATCACATGGCAATCGGGCGGGCATAAACCGCGGCACCCGATCGACCCGGGGACGGCCACTCTCCGGGTCTTGTTTTTTTTTAAAAGGAAGCCGTCTGCTCCAGCGCCATGCGCAGACGTTCGTTTTTGTCCAGCAGCTCGACAACGAGCGTCTGGAGCTGAGCATTTTTCACCTCAAGCTCATAAAGGCGCTCAAGCAGTGCATCTTCTTCAGAGCGATTCGATTTGCTTTGCGGCTGCATCCATGATCTCCGCAATTTTGCTGATCTTTTCTGGAGTAAGGTCGCCTTTGGCAAAGCGCAGTTTGAGGGCCAGCTTGAAGTTCTGCATGGCGCGCATGAGCTGCGGCGAGCGACCGCGCCCAAAGGCCGCGCCCACTTTGTCCATGCGGTGGAAGATGGCATCCACCAGCGCCTGGTTGGCCTTCAGCTCCTGTCGTCCGGCCTCGGTAATGCTGTAGAGCTTTTTGCCACCCTCGGCGAAAGTGACCGTCGCCAGCCCTTCCTCTTCAAGCAGGGTCAGGGTGGGATAGACAACTCCAGCGCTGGGGGAGTAGACCCCGGAGAGGCGCTCGCCAATGGCCTTGATCAGCTCATACCCGTAGCTGGGTTTTTCGGCGATCATCTGCAGGATGACATAGCGCAGCTCGCCGTGATCAAAGAGGCGGCCGCCGAAGTCCCCGCCAAAGCGGTGACCATGCCGTCCCCAGAACTCACCGGCCTCAGCAAACCAGCCGCGGCGACGACGGAAGTGTTTCCAGGGGCTGCATGATCCACCTTCGGGGTGAGAAAAAGATTCAAACATAAAAATACTCCTTCGATATAACTTAAGATATATCGAAAAACAGTCGAAAAAGCAAATGCTCCCGATATATCTTGGGAGCGCGACGCTCTTGCTGTAGGCTGGACCTCAAGGATTCCCCAATGAAGGCCACCTCCTTTGAATTTCGCCACCGCGTGGCGATTGTCTTTGCCATCTACACGCTGGGCTTCTGGTCACCCTGGTCGCGTTATACGGGAAGTCCGTCTCCTACGACCACGGCCTGGCTGGAGCTTTCCGGAGCACTGGCCAGCGCGCACTGGTTCTCTTTAGATACTGCGACGCTAGGGGTTACCGGAGTGGCCCTGGCGGCGGCCTGCGCAGGGACCTTTCTGCGCGTGTGGGGGACGGCGTACCTGGGTGCGGGGGTGGTGTTAAGCCCAGCGCTGTATGCAGGAAGCGTTCTTGCGGACGGCCCCTATCGTCACACACGGAACCCACTGTATCTGGGCAGCCTGCTGTTTTCCGTGGCAGTTGCGCTGCTCATGCCTCCGAGCGGGGCCATTTTCTTTCTCTTGGCGGAGATGGTCTTCTTTTTTCGTCTCATTCTGGCCGAGGAGGCCCACCTTCTCGCGCAGCAGGGCGAGCCATATCGCGCCTACCGGGAGCGCGTGCCGCGCCTGGGGTGGAGTCTGCACGCACGTGTCCCAGGGCATGGAAGGCGGCCGCAATGGGGCAGGGCAGTCGTGGCGGAGGGCTACTACCTTTCCACCACCATCTGCTTTGCGGTCCTGGCTTGGCGCTACAATGCCTGGCTTCTGTTGAAGTGTGTACTGATCTGCTTTGGTGTGTCGCTGGTAGTCCGGGCGATGCTTCCGGCGGAGAAACTGGTCCTTTCCGAGCCGGGTTGAAAAGGGAAAAGGCGGCCGGAGGGCCGCCTTTGTTTGAAGTGCTCAAGGGAGATTCAGTCTGCACTGACGGTCTGGCGTGATTCGATCTCAGCCAGCCGCTTGGCCAGCAGCTGCTCAAGATTTTCAAGGGCCTTGCTGAAGCCTTCGATGCCTTCCGACAGCTTGTCCGAGGCCATCTTGTCTTCGGCGTGCATTTTATCGAAGGTCGCCTTGTCCATGGGGATCTTCTGAATGTCCGCAGCTTTGGCCTTTTCCGGATCCAGCTTCCGCGGCAGTTCTCCCTGGGTAGAGTCAAGCTCATGCAGCAGCTGCGGAGAGATGGTCAGCAGGTCGCAGCCGGCCAGCTCGATGATTTCACCCGTGTTGCGGAAGCTGGCGCCCATGACCTGGGTTTTGTAACCAAACTTTTTGAAGTAGTTGTAGATGCGGGTAACGGACTGGACTCCAGGGTCTTCCGCGCCCTTGTAGTCCTTGCCCGTGTTTTTCTTGTACCAGTCGAGAATGCGTCCGACGAAGGGGGAAATCAGGGTCACACCGGCTTCCGCACAGGCAATGGCCTGATGGAGTCCGAAAAGAAGGGTCAGGTTGCAGTGGATTCCTTCTTTTTCCAGTTGCTCAGCGGCGCGAATGCCTTCCCAGGTGGAAGCAATCTTGATCAGGATGCGTTCGCGGGAAATTCCGGCCTTCTCATAGAGGGAGATGATCTCGCGGGCAGTCTTGATGGTGCCTTCGGTGTCATAGGAGAGGCGAGCATCTACTTCGGTGGAAACGCGCCCTGGGATGATCTGCAGGATCCGCTTGCCAAACTCGATGGCCAGATGTTTGAAGGCAAGGTTCGCCACGTCCTTGTCGCTGGCCCCTTCGCCGAGCTGCTTATGGGCATCCAGCAGCACCCCATCCACAATGGATTGATACTGCGGCATCTGCGCGGCGGCGGTAATCAGGGACGGGTTGGTGGTCGCATCCTGCGGCTTGACTTTCTCAATGGCTTCAATGTCTCCGGTATCAGCAACGACGGTGGTCATTGCGCGGAGTTGTTCAAGCAGGGTCTTCGGCATGGTTCCTCCTGGCGCGGGTCTCTCTTGTTTGGATGCCGCAGAGCGAATCGCGGTCTCTTTCATTATCCCATGATTACGGGGTTGGAGAGTGTTGCGATGCCGTCAATCGTGACCTCTACCGTATCGCCGGGCTGCATGGCAGAGACACCGGAAGGGGTCCCGGTCGGGACCAGGTCGCCGGGGTACAACGTCATTGCAGCGGTAATGTGGCGCAGCAGATGCGCGATGGGGAAGATGAAATCACGGGTATTTCCGCTCTGCTTCAGCTCGCCGTTCAAACGTGTCTGGACGGTGAGGCCTGCTTCCGGATCAACCTCATCGGTCACAATCGGCCCCACGGGGCAGAAGGTATCAAAGCCTTTGGCGCGCCACCACTGGCCGTCAGGCTTTTGCAGGTCGCGAGCGGTCACGTCATTGACGATGGTGTATCCGCGAATGAAAGAGCGCACATCGTCATCCGGGCCGAGTTTGGAGCATCGTTTGCCGATGACGAGGGCCAGCTCGCCCTCAAAATCCACACGCTGAGAAAGGGAAGGAAGGCGGATTTCCTGTTGATGGCCGATGAGTGAGGAGGGGGCCTTGAGAAAAATCAGCGGCTCTTTCGGGACTTCATTGCCCAGCTCGGCCGCGTGCTCACGGTAGTTTCTGCCCACGCAAACGATTTTGGAGGGCAGGGTGGGTGGCAGCAGCTTTGCCTGGTCGAGCGGGAGGGGCGTAAAACGCGAGCTGGAAGGTTTTGTCCACGGGTCTTCTTCAAACGGCGGAAGAAGCCGCACAATCCAGGGCGTCCCGTCGCGGTCTATCACTTCGCCATATTGAGGGTAGGAATCCAGGAGAAAACGGCAGTATTTCATCGTGTCATCATTCTTGCTGCTGCGGCAGGGTCTCTTCTACTTCTGCCGAGCGGGCGCTTTCGTTATGGTCTTTATCGATGGCGCTCACAGAATATGCGTAGCGCAGGCCGGATTTTACGGGTGTGTCAGAGAATGCAGGTGCGGTGATGGGCTGTGCGGGCGAAATGCGCACCGGAGCGGCATTGGACCCGGCTTCGCGACGGTAGACGATGTATCCGGCAAGATCGCTTTCCTGGTCCGGCGTCCACGAAAGGTCAATCGAATGGCCTTCAGGATTGGCGACAGTGGCCAGTCCTGTCGGTACGGCAGGAGGAAAAACATCGCGGGCGTTGACCACAATCGGTCCACTCGGAGTGCTGGCCACTTCCACCTTGTGGCTGCCGGATTCAAACGTTGCCACGCGCTGCGCGGTGTAGCGGTAGATAAAATCCAATGCCGCATCTTCGTCCAGCGTGCCCCCGGGGTCATGGTTGGCCGCATAAGCAGTTTCGAGTTTCTGTTCCACCGGCGGGGGAACGCCGGCCATGGAGTCAGAGGAGGTCTGGTGCGGGTTGGTCAGGACACGATCCAGGCGGACGAAGTTTCCCGCTCCTTGAGCTGGCTGCCAGCGAAGCAGAATGCCGTCGGCATGGACCTCGGCTGAAAGACCGGTGATGCTTTCCGGAGCTGCTCCGGCGGCGGTGTAAGCGGGATTGGAAGCGCCGGCGGAATGTCCCTTCCTATTGGTCAGCTCGACGGTGTAGACAAGCAGTTGCGGCGGGCCAGAGACCAGGCTGGTCGGGAGATGGTCTGTGAAGTCGGCTGCCGCTCCGGGCGCATAGGCCGCTTTTCCTACTCGTTCGCAGGGGGTGCCGGCGAGGCCGCGGCACAGGACCGCCTGCTGAAGGCCCTCCAGCTTGACGCGGTCCGTGGAGCGCTTGGGCATGGTCCAGTGCAGGTGGACCTCATTGCCGATGCGTTCGGCGGTCAGGTCTGTGACAGGTTGGGGCAGATAGAGACTGGGCGGGTGAGGGGCGGACTCCAGTCCGCAGGAGGTCAGCAGCAGAAGCAGGGCGAGCAGGATGAATTCGCCAGAAAATGTACTCGCCCTCAGTCTCATTCCCTTTTCAGCGTAGCAGAGAGCGCGTCGTGCAGATGCGGACAGGCGAAGAGAAAACCAGCCTGTTCAAGTTTTTGCGGGACGGCGCGGGTGCTTGCGAGCAGGCCCTCGTCTGCCATTTCGCCCAGGGCCATGCGCAGGGCAAAGGCTGGGACGGGGAGCAGAGCGGGCCGGTGCAGGACGCTGGCCAGGGCATGAGTAAATGCCGCATTGATGACCGGATGAGGGGCTGTTGTGTTTACAGGCCCGGAGATGGCGCTATTTTCCATGACGAAAGTAATGGTACGGAGAACATCTTCCAGCGCAACCCAACTCATCCACTGTTTCCCGCTCCCCAGTCTGCCGCCGAGTCCCAGGCGAAAGGCCGGGAGCATTTTGGCCAAAGCACCACCTTGCGCCGCCAGGACAATCCCAAAACGAAGATGCACGGTGCGGATTCCGGCATCGCGCGCCGGTTGGGCTGCAGCCTCCCAGGCCTGGCAGGTCTCGGCCAGGAAGCCATCTCCCGCGGCAGCGTCCTCGGTAAGGACCTCTTCGCCGCGGTCTCCGTAAATACCTATGGCGGAGGCGCAGATCAGCAACTGCGGGAGGTCCTGCTGGCTTGCCAGCCACTCGGCCAGCCTGCGCGTTGGCCGGACCCGGCTCTCCAGGATCTCTTGCTTATAGGCAGCGGTCCAGCGGTGGGAGGCAATCCCTGCTCCAGCAAGATGGATGGCCGCCGTTAAACCACTGATTTGCGGTGCTTTGCCCTCTTCAGGGAAGGAGAGCTCTCCCGGTTTACCCTGCTGTCGACGGACGAGGCGCAGCACACTGGAACCGCGCGACTCCAGACGACGCACGAGTGCTGAACCAATGAGTCCGGAAGCGCCACTGACGAGTACATGCATGTTTCCTTCCCTAGGGACAGAGAAATGACATTGAAATGACATCCAGAAGACGAGAAAGTTGCGTAATGCTACGTAAGATGCGTATAAAGACGGGCTTGACGGAAATTCATCGATTGTGTATGCCTGAAACAGTTTTTCATGCAGGCAACATATCCAGGGATTTCCCGGCATCCATGTGCTTAGAGGGTGGGGGTGTCAGATGAAAAGCAAACGGCCGGAAGCAGAACGGTCTTCGATTGACCCCGGAAGTGCGGAATCCTTTATTGCCGAAAAGCATATCGGCGAGCGGATCAAGAGGCTGCGGCTGAAAAAGTCCATGGGACTGGTGGAGCTGGGCCGGCACACGGGCCTGTCTGCCAGCTTTCTGTCCCAGCTTGAAACCGGACGGGTGGTGCCGACGCTGCGCAACCTTGCGCGCATTGCGATGGTCTTTGGCAAAGACCTTTCTTACTTCTTTGAAAGCGAGCCGCATACCGTCTTCCGCATCCACAAAAAGAGTGATCGTGTGCGCCTTCCTCAGACAGGCGTAGATGACCCCACTTATTACTTTGAAAGCATGGGCTATATGGTGCCAGACCGGCAGCTGGATCCATACTATGCGGAGTTTATCCCGGTAAAGAAGCCGGTTCCGATTCAGTCCCATGTGCATCCGGGATATGAATTTCTTTATGTGCTCGAAGGTGAGCTGGAGATCCGACACGGAGAAAAGCTCCACGTACTCGAAGCAGGCGACGGCGTTTATTTTGACGCCAGTACCCCTCACTCTTATCGATGTGCGGGAAAGGACCCCGCCAAAGCCATTATCGTGAGTATGCACCAGCCCACCGTGCATCAACCGGCGGTGCATCTGCGGCCGATGGGTGCTCCGGTCGGAAGCGCGGCGTCGCAAGGTGGAAAGACCACCGGGGTGGCCGCGACAAGGCCGGTGGTGCCGACGTCTTCTGGCGCTGGGCAGGAGATGCGGGCCAAGATTTAGCTAGGGCAGCTTCTGGATTTTTGTGCCCTCGGGAATCTTCAACTGGAACTGGTCGTCTGGCAGAGGCTGGTTGACGGTCACCTTCTGGAAGGTAATCACAATCTGATATTCCTCAAGCGGCCTCCGGATGGTGATACTGCCGGGGAAACGGAAGCTGCCGAAATTCTGGTAGGGTCCATAGATGGCCTGGGTCTGGATGTTGCCGTCCTTGTCGTAAATGTCTTCGCCGCTGGGCAGCAGGGTGGTGCGGTCCACATGGATGATCCGGGCCGGGATGAGTAGATTGCTCTGGCCGCTGTCCTGCTTAAAGACATTCAGATTGTATTCAGGCTGGAGCAGGAGCTCCTTTCGCCTGGGGTCGGTGATGGTGCGGGTGTCTGTGGTGAGCGAGAGCAGATCATCGGGCCCGATGCTGTGAATCAGCAGGGAATCAAAGAAAATGTAAGGACGCATGTTCTCAAGAGCATTCGGCGAAGGCTTGGTCACTGTATTGGTGCCGACGATGGCCTTGTTCTCATGCGGGATCCAGAGCTTGAAAGTGTCACCATCGCTGGCCAGATCAAAGGCCCGTGTACTGATGACGGGCAGCATCCCCAGCACGCGCAGCATCTCGGGCTTGCGCAGAAGGATATAGCCTCGGATCGAGGTGTAGTCGGTGATCTTTCCTTTTTTCTCACCCCCTACGGTGGCCTGGAACTCGACAGTGGCGTTCAGCGTCTGGATAGAGTCGTACTGCCGGTTGATGTTGCTGACAAGCTGCTGAGCATCGGCGGAAAGGACCACGCTGGGCATCTTGGGCTGAGGGACCTTGCGGGTATGGATCAGGCATCCGGTGAGGACCGGCAGCAAACAGGTCGTCGCACATGCTTGAATCCAGAGTCTTCTCATCCTGGCCTTAAGGTCCATATTCACAGAGGTCTTTGTGCTTTTGATTCCGAGGGAAAAACGAGGGGCGTCCAGTCTGGTGGCAGCGGTCGATTTCCGAGCGCCAACCGAGCAGGTTTCCTCGATTGCTCCCTTATTTTTTCAGTCCCGCCATCCTCTGGGACTCTCTATAAGCCTGAACATTTTTCTCGTGTTCTTCGAGTGTCTTGGCAAAGCGGGAGTTGCCGGATGGGTCCGCGCTTGCGGCGACAAAGTATAAAAACTCGGTCTTTGCCGGATGCATCGCGGCCTGGAGCGATACGATACCGGGATTGCAGATGGGACCCGGCGGCAGTCCCGTATGTTTATACGTGTTATAGGGCGAATCGCCGTCCAGGTCGGAGCGGAAAATGGTGCCCCTGTACTTCCCTTCTAACAGATCGGCATAAATCACAGAAGGGTCTGTCATCAAAGGCATCCCCTTGTTCATGCGATTGACGAAGACGCTGGCCACCAGCGGGCGCTCGCTCTGGATGGGGGTTTCGCGCTCGACCAGAGAGGCCAGGGTCACCACTGCATGATAATTCCCCAGCAGGTCAATGCTGTCTGCCGCCTGCCGGAAGCGATGGACCATGGCGGCGATCATCTGGTCCGGTGTGGCGTGACGGGAAAAGTGATAAGTGTCGGGAAAGAGGTATCCTTCCACGGTCTGTGCATTTGGCTCCATGTCCGCGATCAAATTCACGTCCTTGTGTGCCGCCTGGAGAAATGCCTCTCTGCTGCCCAGTCTGGCAGTTTCCACCCGCTGGGCCACATCAAAAATATTGGCCCCTTCCGGGATGGTGAAGGCCACGGTATAGACGTCTCCTCTTTCCAGACGCGCGTACACCTCAGACATACGCGCCGGGTGATCAAAGCGATACTCTCCGGCCTTCAGGGTCCCACCCTTGATGAGACGCATGGCGTCGAACACATACCGGTTCCAGATGAGGCCGCGAGACTGCAAGAGCGCGGCGATCTGGCTGGATCCTGTACGTGGCGGGATGTCTAAAAACGTCTCCGACCGTGGCCCGCGAGGCACATCAAGGGAAAACCCGATGAAGAGCAGGACTGCAATGACTGCAAGAAGTAATAGACGTCGCAATTCCAGAGTGACCTGTAAGTTGTTTTGATTCCCTATCTGAATTGTATGATGCGGGTATTTTTCGCCAGATCGAGACGGGCCATTCTGCGCGTAAGATGACTCTTATGGAAGAGGTGCCGCGCATCCTGGGACTGGACGTGGGAAACCGCCGCATCGGCGTGGCTGTCTCCGATGCTCTGGGCCTGACGGCGCAGCCGGTGCTGACACTGGAGCGTAAGAACCCACGGGCCGACCTGCGTTCTTTAGCGCGGCTGGCAAGAAAATATGGCTGCCAGGAGATTGTCGTGGGCCACCCGCTCCACCTTTCAGGAGAAAGGGGCCGGCAGGCAGAGAAAGTCCAGAAATTTGCGCAGGCACTGGCCGAGGTGGCCGCGCTTCCGGTCCATCTGTGGGACGAGCGGCTTACAACGGCCGAGGCGCACCGTATTCTGTATGAGGCCGGACGTCATCGTGCTGAGCACGGCCGTGTAGTGGACCAGGTGGCCGCTGTGCTGGTCCTCCAGGAGTTCCTGGAGACGAGAAGGCAAGATGCCCCGGGGCCAGAGACGAGCGGTCCCTCTTTGTGATTGCCGCCGGGACGGTATAATAAAAGTTCAGCGGTGATCTGGTTTGGCCGTGCTGGAACGGCCCTGCCTAAACTCCAGGGCCGCGACGGACTATTTTCCATGCCTGAACATATCAAGAAAAAACTGCTCGAAGAAATCAAGCAGCTTGAGCATGAACTTGCTCACGAGCTTCCTCAGGAGATCAAGAAAGCGGCAGCGCTGGGGGACCTGAGCGAAAACGCCGAATATCACATGGCCAAACAGCGCCAGGAATTTGTGAATGCGCGCCTGGGCCAGCTGAAAAAGCGCATGGCGGAGCTGTCTCTGGTCAATCTAGCCAATATTCCCAAAGACCGCGTGGCATTCGGCTCCACAGTGGTCGTCTATGATCCTTCCAAGGACGAGGAAATTGAGTACAAGCTGGTGACCAGTGAGGAGTCTGATGTGAGCAAGGGGCTGATTTCAACCACCTCTCCCATCGGTCGGGCCCTGGTCGGCAAACAGGTGGGCGATGAAGTCACCGTAGTCACGCCCAATGGAAAGCGCCAGCTTGAGATCCTGAAGCTGACGACCATCCACGATGAAGTGGAAGCAAAAGCGGAATAAGCTGTCATGGCCTCCAATAAAAGCTGGACGAATGCCTTTGGGCGGGCCTGTGGAGTGTTGCTCCAGGCCATCGTGAATGGCCTGGCGCTGACCCGCATTTCGCCGAATGTCCTGACCTTTATTGGGCTTCTGATCAACACGATTGCCGCCATTCTGTTTGGTTACGCCAACGAACACAACTACGTGCGGATGTTTCTCTATGCCGGCCTGGTGATCATTGGCGCAGGAATCTTTGACATGGTGGATGGTCGGGTCGCCCGGCAGACTGACCAGGTGACGGTCTTCGGGGCGTTTTTTGATTCCGTGATCGACCGCTATTCGGACGTGGTGCTGTTCTTCGGGCTGCTCGTGTTTTATGCCCGGGGCAACCGCTTCTTTTACGTGGTGCTGGCCGCCTTTGTCATGGTCACTTCATTGATGGTCAGCTATACGCGGGCGCGGGCCGAAGCGCTTATCGGGCAATGCAAAGTGGGTTTCATGGAGCGTCCCGAGCGCATTGTGCTGATCATTCTGGGCGCGCTCTTCAATCGCTGGGGGGTGATGGCGCCTGTGCTCTGGGTGCTGGCCGTTCTTTCCACGATCACCGTCATCCATCGTATCCGCTACACCTATCAGATGACCAAAGAAATGGGGCCGGTGCGGCCTACTGCGATTCCCACGCGCTGAGGCAAAGTTCAGCCATAGCCCACCCGCTCAACCTGCAGACGTACCGCCCAAGCCGTCAGGCGATCTCCATCGAGGTCCATTCGGAGTATTTTTTCAGCTTTTTCTTGAGGACCGGTTCAAGGGCCTTGCGCTCCTGCGCCTTCAGATGGGTACACAGGTCCAGCGCGTGGCGGAGCATCTCGCAGGCGGCGTGTTGTGCTTCACGGTTTCCGGCGGTGTCGGCGGCCAGATGCAGCGCTTCAATGGCTTGTTGCCAGCAGCCTGCGGCTTCATAGTGACGGGCCAGCTCCGAGGCAATATTTGCCTCACTTCCGGCAAACATGGTCTTCAGATGTTCTGCGACGCGGCGGTGCCGCTCTGCGCGGCGGGCCGCTGGCTGTCGCGAGTAGAGGGCTTCACGAAACAGTCCATGCGCGAACACATAAAACGTGGAGCGCGTACCGTCCGGCAGCTCATCCTGCCCGGCCGGATTCAGCAGGCGCGTCCGCCTGGCAAGCGAGGCAAACTCATCTTCCACATCCGGTACGCCGGTCTTTAAGGCAGCGGCTGCGGCCCAGGCAGGAAAAATGGCGCCGACGATACTGCCAGCTTCAAGCAGCCGCCGGTCCGCCTCAGACAGGCGCTCCAGTTGGAGGTCCATCATGCCGAGCAGGCCCTGGGGGATTCCCAGTTCGATCTCTGACAGAGGGAGCGACAGCTGCCAGGTGCCATTTTGGTTCTCCATGAGACGCTCTCTTTGCAAATGGTCAAGAATGGCGGCCATGAACAGCGGATTGCCTTCAGAGTGCTGATGGACGAAACTGGCCAGGCCGGAGGGCAGGCAACTGGTCTGAAGCTGACGCTTGAGATATCCGGCGACGGCTTCGCGGTCGAGGGCCAGAAGAGGGATGACGCAACAGAGGCGGTGCGTGGTCAGGTCCTCTTTCAGGCGCTTCAGCGGATGCTGCCCATCCAATTCTCCCGGACGGCAGCTTGCCAGCAGCATCAGACGGGCCTGCCCGCGCCTGCGGGCCAGAGCAGAGATGAAGTCGAGCGTGGAAGCGTCGGCCCAATGCAGATCTTCAAAGACCAGTAAAAGCGGTTCCTCCTGTGCCAGTGCTTCGACTGCCTCGCACAATTCTCCCAGGGAAGGAGGCCTGCCTGGGTCCTCGGCCTTTTTGCCAAACCAGCCCGGGACCAGTCTGGCCAGGACCTGGCTGGGCCTTTCATAGGCTAGCAGTTGCCCCAGTGCCTCGCGGACGGGGTAGAGCGCCTCCTTGCCGCCGAAACCCTCCATCGACTGGCCCCGGGCAATCCGCAGATGGCTGCTGTGACCGACACGCTCACAAAAGGCGTCCACAAGGAAGGTCTTCCCCATGCCCGCATCGCCGCAGAGAAAGACCATCTGGCGCTGTCCCCGGAGGGCCCGGGCAAAATCGCTTTCAAGCTTTGCCAGTTCGGCTTCACGTCCAACAAGGCCCACTCCTGCTTCGGTTGCGGATGCGCCGGACGGTGAGGAACCGTGGACCTCCTCAACTCCGCATACAAAGCGATATCCCCGCTTGGGAACGGTCAGAATATATTGCGGACGGTCAGGGTCATCGCCGAGGACCTTGCGCAGCTCCAGGATATAAGTGCGCAGTACCTGAGGCTGAACATAGGTTTCCGGCCAGAGCGCATCAAGAAGCTCGTCATGGGTAATCAGGCGCTGGGGGCTCTCCACCAGATAGCGCAGGACGGCAAATGGCTTGGGTGCGAGCGGCACCGGTTTGCCGTCACGCCAAAGCAATTCGTTCTGAGCATCGATCCGGAAGCAACCAAACTGCTTCATAAGGAAAATTCTTCAGCAACCTTGTCAGCTAAGACTTGTTTTTTCTGTAACTGTTAGCAAACCATGGGCCAACGCACGAGAAGACATGGCCATTGTTGCAAGGATAAGGGTTTCGTTTCCAGCATCGTTGTCCCGATGCTGTCCGGAAATGGGCATGGCCTGTCCATTTCCGGACAAGGATTACAGGTTTAACATTTTCATCATGGCAGGAGCGTAACGATCTCCTGCTGCGGCCCCTTTGGGTGCAATTGCATCGAGCTCTGCCAGGTCTTCCACGGTCAGCTGGACATCCACTGCTGCCACATTTTCTTCGAGGTAGCTGCACCGCTTGGTCCCCGGAATGGGGACGATGTCTTCTCCTTGCGCTAGGACCCAGGCCAAAACCAGTTGCGAGGCCCGAACGCCTTTCTTGCGGGCAAGCTGTTCTATTTTTGCCACCAGGTCCAGATTTTTCTGGAAGTTTTCTCCCTGAAAACGTGGTGAAGTGCGCCGCCAGTCTTCTGGCGCCAGGTCCTCAAAGCTGCGGATCTGGCCCGTAAGAAAGCCCCTTCCCAGCGGAGAATACGCAACCAGGCCTATTCCAAGTTCCCGCAGCGTGGCGAGGACCCCATTTTCTTCGATATCGCGGCTCCAGAGGGAATACTCGCTTTGCAGGGCGGCAATGGGGTGGACGGAATGGGCGCGGCGGATGGTCTTCGGGCCAGCCTCAGAGAGGCCAAGATAGCGGACCTTCCCCTGGCGGACGAGATCGGACATGGCACCCACGGTCTCTTCGATGGGCGTGTCCGGGTCTACGCGATGCTGATAGTACAGGTCAATGGTCTCCACGCCCAGACGCCGGAGGCTGGCATCGCAGGCGGCGCGGACATATTCCGGCCTGCCATTCACACTGCGGGTGCCGTCTTCTTTGCGGATGATGCCGAATTTCGTGGCAATGAGGACCTGTTGCCGGTATGGCCGCAAGGCCTGCCCGACCAGAATCTCATTGGTATGCGGGCCGTAGATGTCAGATGTATCAAAGAAGTTGATTCCCAGCTCGATTGCCCGGTGGATGGTGGCGATGGCCCCGGCCTCATCACGGTCCTTCTGCTGGCCGTAGAAGTCAGACATGCCCATGCATCCCAGGCCGATGGCGGAAACGGTGGGTCCCTGTCGTCCTAATCTGCGCTGCTGGATCAAGTCTGGTCCTCCTCTGTGCTGCATGGAGTCTGCTTGTACTATGTCAAGGATAAGATTCGCCGGCGGTCCTGAAGATGCAGAGGGTTGAGCAGTTTTATCCTCCCCGCCGTGGAGCGCCTTTGTTTCCCCCGCCCGTCTGTACAATAAAGGAAGTCAGGGTTAGGGATTCAAAAGAAGTCAAGGGTAAAGGATTCGTGAACCAGGTCCGGCGCTGTTTCTTTGTCTTTCTGATGATGGTATGGGTTGTGCCTGCTTTTCTGGGGGCGCAGGCGGAACGCACCATCACCATTCATGCCAAGCGGTATCAGTTTGTCCCCGGAGAGATCACGTTGGTGAAGGGCGAGCCTGTGCGGCTGGTGCTGATCTCAGATGATGTGGATCATGGACTGGCCGTCAAAGGGCTTGGTATCCGTGAGGAGATGCCGAAGCACAAGACCGTGGAAGTAGAGGTCACTCCCGAGCAGACAGGAGATTTTCCGGGAAGCTGCTCGCGGTTTTGCGGTGCGGGCCATGCGGAAATGAAGTTTATCGTCCATGTAGTCGAAAAGCAGTGATGCAAGAGCGCACGATGGCGCACCGGGGCCGCCTGTAGAGTTGCAGCAGCGCAAGGCCCCTGCACGTGGGATTGAAAACGACACGCTGTTTCAAGGAGTCAATACGCGGCCGGCCTCAGAGGCGTGCTGCATGTGTTATGCGTAAGCAACTGGTCTTTCCTCTCGCGGTGTTCCTGCTGGCGGCCACAACGCAGGTCCACTCCCAAAGCGCTATGGACATGGATGCGCAAAGCCAGAACCAGGGGCAGGTAGACTGTTCCGATCCGGTCAATGCTGCCTCCGCAGCGTGCGGAGCAGTGGACATAGCGGGCCAAGGGTCCCTTGGACTGGGCCTTGGCGCCGGGACGGGAGAGAGAAATGTTCCTCTGGGCGCACCCCTGGGCACGCGGACATACACGGACCTGGGGACCTCCGGTAATCAACAGCAAAGAAGCATCCTGCCAACAACGGTTCCTGCTCCTCCCGAACCGCTGACCGAGTTCCAGAAGTTTGTGGCCGGAACCACAGGAGAAGTGCTGCCGATTTTCGGGGCTGACCTGTTCCGCTACGTGCCCACCACGTTTACTCCGCTGGAACAGGCGCCGGTCACGGCGGATTATGTCATTGGCGCAGGCGATGTGCTGCGTATCCGGGTCTGGGGGCAGGTCAATTTCAATGCAGATGTGCGTGTGGACCGCACGGGGTCCATTTATCTTCCGCAGGTGGGGAGCATCCATGTCGCGGGGCTTCCTTTTTCGGCGCTGGACCAGCATCTGCGTACGGAAATCGGACGGGTCTACCGCAATTTTGATCTGACCGTGGACATTGGACAGACCCGCTCGATCCAGGTGTATGTGGTGGGGCAGGCGAGGCGTCCGGGCATGTATACCGTCAGCGCACTCAGTACGCTGGTGAATGCGCTGTTTTCCTCCGGAGGGCCATCGAGCCAGGGGTCTTTGCGCGACATTCAACTGAAGCGCAATGGCCAGACGGTGACGCACTTTGATCTTTATGACTTGCTTGTGAATGGCGACAAATCGAGGGACGTGCAGCTTCTTGCCGGCGATGTCATCTTTATTCCACCTGCCGGGCCGCAGGTAGCGCTTACCGGAAGTGTGCGCCACCCGGGCATCTATGAGCTGCTGGATGCGAAGACCACGATCGAGCAAGTGCTGGCCTATGCCGGAGGGGCTTCCTCCCTTGCGGCAGACGCCCGCATTTCCATCGAGCGCAACGATGGGCACCAGGCGCGGGAGGCCATGGAAGTTGCCTATAACGCTGCTGGTCTGGGCACTGTGCTGCGGGATGGAGATGTGCTGCGCATCCTTTCGATCCCTGCAAGATTTGAAAAGACGGTGACGCTTCGCGGCAATACGGCCAATCCCGGGCGCTTTGCCTGGCACGAGGGGATGAAGTTGAGCGACCTCATCCCGGACAAGGACTCCCTCATCACGCGCGATTATTACTGGAAGCGCGCCCAGTTAGGGCTGCCGACTCCGGAGTTTCAGCCTTATGTTTCCGGGCCGGTGCAGTATCAGCCTTCGCATCCGGTGGACCTGCAATCGCGGCAGGCCTACCAGCAGTGGCAGATGCAGAACCGCTTCCAGAAGCTGCCGAACGGACAGTATGCTCTGGTTGCTCCCGGACCTGATGAGCAAAACCAGAATGGTCAGACCGGCCAGGGGCGAGCGGGCGCCAATGAATATCCTTATGCGCAGGGGAGCGTGTATCTCCAGCAGCCGCAACAGTATGAGGGGCTGCTCCCGCCAACGCAGGCCAATGGTGCACCATCCTCCGGCACGGGGACTGATCTTTTTCAAAACCTGCAGCTTCAGCAATCCGGGAGTTCTTCTTCCTCCCCGATGCAGTCGTCCGGCAGCACCCTGAACCCCTCGCAACTGACGGGCAGCGGAAGCCTGGGATTCCGGCGGGTGATAACCCAGAACACAGCTTCGGCGACGCGACGGAATGATGTGCAGCTTTCAGCGCCAGAGATTGACTGGCATTATGCTGTCATCGAGCGCATGGACCCGCAGACCCTGAAGACCTCCCTGGTCCCTTTTGATCTTGGCAAGCTGGTGCTGGAACACGATCCCACACAAGACCTGGCGTTGCAGCCGGGAGACGTGGTGACGGTCTTCTCGCAGGCCGATCTGCGGGTGCCTCAGGAACAGCAGACGAAATTTGTACGTCTGGAAGGAGAATTTGTCAGTGCTGGAATCTACAGCGTGCGTCCGGGAGAAACACTGCGGCAGCTTGTGGTCCGTGCCGGAGGCCTGACCCCTGGGGCCTATCTTTACGGCTCGGAATTTACCCGCGAATCCACCCGTGTACTGCAGCAGCAGCGTCTGGATGAGTATGTACAGAGTGTGGAGCTGGAGACACAGCGCGGCGTACTTGCCGGAACGGCTTCGGCCGCATCCGCGCAGGATGTGGCCAGTGCAACTTCCGCGCAGGCCAGCGCCCGCGACCTGCTCTCCCGCCTGCACCAGCTACGTGCGACCGGCCGGATTGTTCTGCAGATCCGGCCCGATGCCAGAGGCGTAGACAGCCTTCCCGATCTGCCTCTGGAAGATGGCGATGTCTTCGTGGTGCCTCCGAAGCCCTCCACGGTCAACGTTGTAGGCGCAGTTTATGACCAGAATTCGTTCATGTTCATGCCCGGACGTCGGGTGGGCGATTATCTGAAGATGGCAGGTGGTCCCAACCGCGATGCGGACAAAAAGCACATGTTCATCATTCGTGCGGATGGGTCAGTGGTGAGCCGCACAGTGAACAGCGGACTTTGGGGAAATACGTTTGAATCGGCAAAGATTTATCCGGGAGATACGATTGTGGTCCCGGAGAAGACCTTCCGGCCGACGATTTTGCGCGGTATCCTGGACTGGTCACAGCTCTTTTCGCAGCTGGCGTTAGGTGCTGCCGCCATCAGCGTTATTTAGAAAACCCAGATGGTTTGTGGAAGCGTCTCAACCCAGTGAATGCCAAAGAAAATTTATAATCAAAAAGGCAATTTCGGGATGCAGTTCCCGAATTGAAACGATGTTAGCTACATTTTCACTACTTTAAAAAAATCAATCGTACTCCATCCCTTAAGATTTGCTTTTGATGCCGAGGTGGTAGACAGACATCTGGTGTTGCCACCTTTCTGAGAAACAAGAGGTTGGTTTGAGAAATTAAAGACTTACAGTTTGCCCACAACAAAGTCCAACAATTGGAGTTTTAGTTTCTAGACCAGAGTTTCAGAAAAGCAGAAGCGCAGTGTAATTTTTGCCCTATCAGGAATCGAGCTATGAACTTTACCCCCGTTGTTCTGAAGCCCAATTCTGTGTCTCATCTGGAATCGCAAGAAGTTGTAAAGGTGCAAATCACGCCTGCTTTCCCGCAGGGCCGGGCGGCCGCACACCCGCAACTGCACAGGAACGCCTGGAGTCTTTCCGATGGCAAGCGCATGTTTGATCTGGTGGCAGCGACACTGGGGCTGATTGTCTTTTCTCCACTCATGGTGGTCATTGCTGCTGCGATTGCTCTGACCTCGCCGGGACCGGTGTTGTTCCGCCAGAAGCGCATGGGCAGGCGAGGAAGCCTGTTTACGATTTATAAATTCCGCACGATGGTAAACGGGGCAGAAAACGGTCCTTCCATTACGGTGCAGGGGGATACACGCATTACCCGAGTCGGGGCCATTTTGCGGAAATTCAAACTGGATGAACTGCCCCAGTTGATCAATGTCCTCAAGGGCGATATGAGCTTTGTGGGGCCACGGCCCAAGCTGCCGCACCATGAAAGCCTGCACATGCCTTTCCGTCCAGGAATCACCGGAGCGGCGACCCTTGCATTCCGTTGCGAGGAGGAGATTCTGCAAAAAATCCCGCAACATGAGCTGGATTACTTCTACGCACGCACGATCAAGCCTCTGAAGGCCAAGTTGGATTGGGAATATATGCAGCGCGCAACCTGGCGGAGTGACTTTGCTCTTCTGTGGTCAACGCTCACCGCCTGCCTTTCCCGGCAGACCGTCCCTGTTCCTGTAATTGAATTTCCTGGCGCCGATTAGCCCGTCTTCCATCCAGCCCTTTCCCGCTATACTTTGGAGAAGGGGTTGGTTGTCCCCTGGAAAGTGCCTATCCATGAGCGTGTCTCTTGACGATGTTCGCCACGTGGCCGAACTTGCAAACCTGGAACTGACAGCGGAAGAAGAAGGCCGCATGTTACGTGATTTGAATGCCATTCTTGCCCACGTTGCGCAGATGAATGAACTGGATACATCGGATGTAGAGCCGATGGCGCAGGTCAGCGAAGTTGTGCAGCAGGCCCAGGCAGACACCTTTCTGCGTAAGGACGAGGTGCGCTCCTCGCTGGACCGAGTGCAGGTGATGGCTTCGGCCCCGGAGACCGATGGGACCTTCTTCAAAGTTCCGAAAGTGATTGAACGGTAATGACAGTTGAAACAGCAGTTTCCAGGCCGCCTTCCATTGGTGAAGTGCGTCGCGCCATTGAATCTGGCAGCAGGAAGGCCGTCGAATGGACGGAGGCCGTTTTCGAGCAGATCCGTCTGCGCGATCCGCAGATCCACGCCTATCTTTCGCTGCACCCTGAGCGTGCATTGGCGCAGGCGCGCCGAATCGATGAAATGGCGGCGAAAGGAGATCCACTGCCTCCACTGGCGGGGGTGCCAGTGGGAATCAAAGATGTACTCACGATTGAAGGGTTGCCGGCGACGGCCGGATCGAAGATCCTGGAAGGCTACATCGCTCCTTACACGGCGACCTCTGTCCGCAGGCTGGAAGAGGCGGGTGCTGTGATTCTGGGAAAGATCAACTGCGATGAATTTGCCATGGGCTCTTCGAATGAGAACTCAGCCTATGGTCCGGTACGCAACCCGCATGCGCTGGACCGCGTGCCGGGTGGTTCCAGCGGCGGATCGGCAGCAGCTGTGGCGGCGGGCATGGCGGTGGCGGCCCTGGGCACGGATACTGGAGGATCGATCCGCCAGCCGGCATCCTTCTGCGGTGTGGTTGGCCTCCTGCCCACCTACGGTCGCGTTTCACGCTATGGACTGATTGCCTTTGCATCCTCGCTGGACCGTGTGGGGCCCTTTGCTGCCAATGTGCGCGATGCCGCGACGGTGCTGGGCGTGCTGGTAGGACATGATCCGATGGATGCGACCTCCTCTCCGCTGCCAGTTCCAGACTATGCCGCTGGTCTGGACCAGGGGGTTGCCGGACTGAAGCTTGGAGTTCCCTCCGAGTATTTTGCCGAGGGGCTTGACCCTGAGGTGCGGGCGGTGGTGGAGCGGACCATGGATGAGCTTCGTGCTGCTGGCGCAGAGATACGGCCGATCTCACTGCCGCACACGCGCTATGCGATTCCCACCTATTACCTGATTGCCACGGCCGAGGCCAGCGCCAATCTGGCGCGGTTTGATGGCGTGCGATACGGCTTCCGTGCCGCGGAGGCGAACACCCTTTCCGCCATGTACCGCCGCTCGCGCGATCTGGGCTTCGGGCCGGAGGTGAAGCGCCGCATCATGCTGGGCACGTATGCCCTGAGTGCCGGCTACTACGATGCGTATTACAAGAAGGCGCAGCAGGTACGCCGCCTGTTGACGGACGATTTTCTGAGAGCATTTGCGGAAGTGGATGCCATTCTTACTCCTACAGCGCCTACGCCTGCTTTCAGACTGGGCGAGAAGACCGATGACCCTGTCTCGATGTATCTGGCCGATATTTACACGGTAACGGCGAGTCTGGCGGGCATCTGCGGGGTTTCCGTGCCCTGCGGAAAATCCTCTGAGGGGCTGCCTATCGGATTGCAGGTCCTTGGCGGCCATTTTCAGGAAGCCATGATTCTCCGCGTGGCCCAGGCGGTTGAGTCTTTACAGAGCGAAACGTAAACCGTGCCTCTGGTTACTGTCGAGCACCTCTCCAAGAGCTACCCCCGGCGGGTTGGCCTGCGCTCCCGGCAGGTGCTCGCGGTAGACAGTGTCTCCTTCCACATTGAACGCGGCGAAACACTCGGCTTGGTTGGCGAGTCTGGCTCCGGCAAGAGCACGATTGCACGCATGGTACTGGGGTTGGTCGAACCTACAGCGGGACGGGTATGCTTCGACGGTCAGCCCATCAGCGGAAGAACCCAGCGCAGTTTGCATGACATCCGGCGGCGGATGCAGCCGGTCTTTCAGGACCCCTTTGCTGCGCTCAACCCAAGAATGCGGGTATTGGAAATTCTTACCGAGCCGATGGTCATCCATCGCACTGTTCCCAGAAGGGATCTGCGCAATCGGGCGGCAGATTTGCTGCGGGCCGTCGGGCTGGAGGAATCGGCGCTCAGCCGCTGGCCGCACGAATTTTCAGGCGGGCAGCGACAGCGCATCAATCTGGCCCGGGCGCTGGCGCTGCGGCCGGAGATGCTGGTGCTGGATGAGCCTGTTTCGGCGCTGGACGTAAGCGTGGGTGCGCAGGTCATGAATCTTCTGCGCAGCCTCCAACGCGAATTTCAACTGACATATCTGTTTATCAGCCATTCCATGCCGCTGGTCCGCTATCTTTCGACCAGCATTGCCGTGCTGCATCGGGGCCGGATCGTGGAATACGGGCCGTCTGACAAAATCTGCAGCTCTCCGCAGCAGGAATACACCCGGACGCTGATCGCCTCGACGCCGCGGATTGAGCTTTAGCAAACATAATAAATTTTGTAAAAAGTCAAGAAAAAACTCAAAAATCCACAGTGGATTCGATGACTTTGGTCATGTGCTTGGGTAAACCCAAACGCAAAAAAGCGTTGCCTGAGGGATGGGGTTTTTCTTATCTACGAATAAGAAATAATTTCTTAGTCCAGGAGTGCAGTTTTTACCGCCCTTTGTAATAGATACACGGGTGTCTAAAGTGCGGGTATTTGTAAGTAATTGAATTCTTTCGGCAGAGGTGGACAGTGTGAAATGGTAAATCGTTTGCACTGCCGCTCTGCAAAATCCTTAATTTTATAGAAAGGCAGAAAGGTCCTCCCCCATGAACCTCGTACTGCTCATGTCCGGCGCGGGTCCGCCCGCATGGAAGCACATGTAATTTTGTTTCTTACCGCTCACCGGTATACCGGGTGGACAGGGAGAAATCCTCTTCATACGCTCGACTGCTCCTGCTGCCTCTCCTCCATCTGTAAAGTTTCAACCTAAGTTTCGGTCTGGACAGCTCTGCTGCGCCTTGAGGCGAAGTGTGACTGGTTCAGGCATTAGGGTTTGCAGTGCTCATGTCATTTAAAAAAGTAATTTTTGTTTTGTGTTTTGTCTTCACAGCAGTCTCTCTGGCCCATGCGAACGACATCTACATCGCACAAAGCGCCGCGGGCGCCAACTCTGGGTCGAGCTGCTCCAACGCGCATTCGGTAGGATGGCTCAATTCCTCGTCCAACTGGGGTACGGGATCGGCGCAGGTGGGACCGGGAGACACGGTGCATCTGTGCGGAGTCATTAGTTCGCCGATTACGTTTTATGGTTCTGGCACCAGCTCGGCGCCGATCACGCTGCTTTTTGAAAGCGGTGCTTCCATGCAGGCGCCGGTCTGGAACCCGGCTGCGATCACACTGAACGGTCAGAGCTGGATTGTGATCAACGGCGGGGCAAATGGCCAGATTTTCGATACAAACTCGGGTACGGGCAAGATCGCACAGGACAGCGTTTGCATCCGGACCGACTCGAACGCTGCAAATGTGACCATCGAAAACATAGAATGCGGTCCACTGTATGTAAGGACCAGCAGCAGCGACAGCAACCAGCTTGCTTCTGGTGTTTCGTCCGAGAGCGGACCGAACCTTACCATCCGCAATTCAAAATTTCATGAT
The DNA here is from genome assembly GCF_000688455.1 of Pseudacidobacterium ailaaui. Classification (NCBI taxonomy): domain Bacteria; kingdom Pseudomonadati; phylum Acidobacteriota; class Terriglobia; order Terriglobales; family Acidobacteriaceae; genus Pseudacidobacterium; species Pseudacidobacterium ailaaui. The sequence continues at coordinate 1,034,673 of NZ_JIAL01000001.1, read as the reverse complement.
GCCTACTATTGCATTGACACGGGTGGACCCAATGCCAGCGGACTGAACGTTTACAACAACGATGTGTACAACTGCTCCACCGGCATTGTGTTGGGTGATGGAGGCAGCGGGACCACGATCAGCAATGTGCAGATACACGGCAACCACATCCATGACGGTGCAAACTGGGACGGCTGTTGGAGTGGCTGCTCAGTATGGAACCACAACGATGGCATCCATGTGTGGACGTCGTCCGGAGGCCAGCAGAATGCACCCAGAGTCTATGGCAACACCATTGATGGCAGCTGGGGCGCGCACACAACGGCCTTCATTTTTATGGAAGCTGACCAGGGCCCGATGCCTTCGCCGATGGTCTACAACAACCTGCTGAACAATACTGGTCCGTATGGCCCAACCAATGGACTCGTGGAGATGAAGGAGAACATCACTTCCGGTCAGGTATATAACAACACGCTGGATTGCGAGAGCGCTGGAGGAAATGCGATCCACTGGGAACTGGGCTCGGCCAGCAAGGCCATCAACAATGTCTTTGTGAACTGCGGTACGGCCTTTGCCAATGATGACGGTACCGGGTCCATGTCGCATGATTACACGGCCTACTGGAACACTCCTTCCCAGGGAGATGCTCACATGGTTACGGCCAATCCGCTGCTGTCAGCGTTGCTGGCTCCCCTGGCGGGTTCTCCTTTGACTGCGGCTGGCCAGAACCTTACCTCTTACTTTTCGATAGACATCACCGGGGCGACACGTCCCTCTTCCGGAGGATGGACGTTGGGTGCCTATCAAGCGACGGGGACGACGACGACAAGCTATACGCTGAGTGTGGGTACCAGTGGTTCCGGATCCGGGACTGTGACCAGTTCGCCGGCGGGAATTTCCTGCGGTACAACATGCAGTACAACTTATGCGACCGGAACATCAGTCACGCTGACGGCCACGCCCAGCTCAAACTCCACGTTTGCCGGATGGAGCGGGTCGTGCACGGGCACAGGAGCCTGCACGATCAGCATGACCAGCAATGCTTCCGTTTCAGCCACGTTTAACCAGTCATCGAGCAGCAGCGGATCGAGTGGGACCTCCAGCGGCGGCTCCAGCTCGGGTACCGGCTCTGGTTCCGGGTCAGGAAATAAAATCACCTGGGTGCAGGGAAAGTCCTGTGTTTCCAACTCTGCATCTTCCGTTTCCTGCGCCTTTTCAAGTCCGGTGACGGCGAGCGACCTGATCGTGGTGGGCATGTCATGGACAGGCAGCGGCTCGCCAACGATTTCTGATTCACTGCACAGCAAGTTCACGCAAGCCGTGACCCGCTCGTGGAACAACGGCGGAGCCACTTCCGGCCTGTATTATGCGGTTGCTCCTGCGGGCGGCACAGATACGCTGAACGTTTCATTTGGAGGTACGGTCAGCTATCCAACGGTCTACGTGCATGAGTACAAAGGCGTAGCGCCGAATTCCCCGCTGGACGGCGCGACCGGGAGCTCCGGAGTGGCCTCAGCCAGCCCGGTTACCGGAAATACAAGCGCTTCGAGTTCCGGCGAGCTGCTGTTTGCCTATGGTGACAGCGTGAACTATAACATGACCGCGGGCAGCGGATTCGCCCTGCGTATGACCAGCTCATTCTCGGCGGCTTCGGAAGACGCCATTGTCTCAAAGAGCGGCACTTATGGGGCGACCTTTGGCCTGCCGGGAAATACGAGCTGGGTGGCGCTGCTGGCATCCTTTAAGCCGGCAACAGCTGCCCCTGTGCTCACCGTGACCAAGAATGGAACTGGCAGTGGCACCGTCACAAGTCTGCCCAGCGGCATCTCTTGCGGGAGCCAGTGTTCGGCGACCTTTGCATCCGGGACAAAGGTGGTACTGACGGCGAGCCCGGCAAGCGGGTCTACCTTTACGGGATGGAGTGGCGCTTGCAGTGGCACAGGCACCTGCTCGGTCACCCTGTCGGCCTCGACCACGGTTACGGCCAACTTCGCCCCAGCTTCTTCCACAAAAATTGCCTATGTGCAGTCCCAGAGCTGCATTGCAGGCTCAGGAACGACGCTGCGGTGCACCTTCCCGACAAATGTTGCGGCAGGGGACCTGCTGGTGATCGGCATGAGCTGGAGCGGTGGCGGCACTGTTACAGTGGGTGACTCGCTGGCCTCTGCCTGGGACGATGCAGTGAGCAAGACCTGGAACAATTCTGCCTCTACCTCCAGGATCTACTATGCTGTGGCCCCGAAGGCCGGCGCAGACACAGTGACGCTCACCTTCAGCGCCTCGGTGCAATATCCGGTCCTCTACATCCACGAATACCACGGTGTGAACACTTCAAAACCGCTGGATGTGGTCAGCTCATCGGCCGGGACCAGTTCGGGCAGCTTCAACAGCGGCTCGGCGACCCTTACAGCTCCGTATGATCTTGTCTTTGGTTATGCGGATGCCGTATCGAACCAGGTCGCTGCAGGGTCGGGTTTCCGTTTGCGGGGGAGCAGCGGCTTCTCTGCGATCTCAGAAGATGCCTTGGCTGTCTATGCGACGAGCACGGCGGCGACCTTCACGGACCCTGGTTCGGACACATGGGTAGCGCTGATGGCGGCATTCAAGGCGCAATAAAAGGCGGAAGCGCATGTGGGCCTGTCCTGTCTGTATGTTTATCTGACAGGTCAGGCCCGCTATGCAGGGAACTGCTGGGGACTACGATCTGCCGCGTTCCCGTTGCAGTTCACGGTAAACCTCACTGCGGGAAAGGCCCCGCTCGCGCGCAATCCGCTTGAGTGCGGCCTTCTCGTCGAGGTTCTCGCTGTTCTGTAAAGCCGCGATGCGGTCGGAAATGCTCGATTGTTCTGACTTTTTCTGCGGCGGGCGCGCTTCGATCAACAGGGTCATCTCGCCCCGGATACGCTCGCGTCCTTTCAGCGTGGCTGCGACCTCTTCGATGGGGCCGCGCAGGAACTCCTCATGCATCTTGGTAAGTTCGCGGGCAATCACGACCCGGCAGCCGGGCCCCCAGATGGCTTTCATGTCGCCGAGCGTTTCCAGAATGCGGTGTGGGGCCTCGTAGAAGATGAGTGTGGTGCCCTCCGCGGTGCCTGCGGCCAGGCGCTCCAGTTCGGACCGGCGCGCACCCGCTTTGGCGGGAAGAAATCCGCAAAAGAGGAAACATTCGGTGTTGAGCCCAGAAGCAACCAGCGCGCTGAGCGCAGCATTGGGTCCCGGCACCGGATAGACCCGGATGCCTTCGCGGATGGCAGCCTCCGCCAGGCGCATTCCAGGGTCAGAGATTCCGGGCATTCCCGCATCGGATACAACGGCAATGCGCTCACCCCGCAGCAGGGCGGCAATCAGTTCCGGGATTCGCTGGCCTTCGTTATGTTCGTGGCAGCTGATGACGGGGGTTTGAATGCCGAAGTGGTTCAGGAGCTTCTGCGTCTGGCGCGTGTCTTCACATGCAATTAGGCTGGCTGAGCGTAAGACACGCAGGGCGCGCAGAGTAATGTCCTCAAGATTGCCGATCGGTGTGCCTACCAGATACAGACCCGGGGCCAGAGTGGCTGGATTGGAGTTTTGTTCTTCTTCTGGCATAGCTGTTCTTTGCCTACGGTATATCCATTCATGGCGTGGTGCAAAAAGGGGCTTTTTTGTGGGACACCACGACTTTTCGTCCAGGATTGCATCTAAGCCTTCGGAGCAGGGAGATGGAACGAATTTTCAGGAAGATGGCGGCACCTGCGTTGACGGTCGGGCTCATTCTGGGGGCAGCAGGGTGTCATAAACAGAGTGACCAGCAGGTCCCGGACCAGACCCAGGACCAGGGTACGGACCCGGCGGCAGCCAATATGGCTCCGGTTGATTCGAACGACGCAGGGGCAGCGTCTTCGAGCGTACCGGCCCAGACGAGCAGCACGTCGAGGCAGGCTGCGCAGCCCTCCTACAGTACGGACACAGACAGCACACCGCCCCCGCCGCCAGATGAGTCGGCGTCCTCTGCTTCTTATCCGGAAAGCAATCCTTATCCGGCAGACAACACGGTGCCTGACAGCGAAATCAGTCCGGACCAGAGCGGATATTACGATGAGTCGGCATATGCGCAGCCCGTATATGCCTCAGAAGCGCCGCCTCCCATTCCTGAGTATGTGCAGCCGCCGTGCCCAGGCCCGAACTATATCTGGACGCCAGGATATTGGGCGTGGTCGCCAGCAGGATACTATTGGGTGCCGGGGACATGGGTCCTGGCTCCCTATACCGGAGCTTTGTGGACGCCGGGCTTCTGGTTGTTTGTCTCCCTGGGACACTTCCTGTGGCATCCCGGATACTGGGGCCCGCACATTGGTTACTACGGTGGAATCAATTACGGGAACGGATACATTGGACACGGCTATTACGGCGGATACTGGAACCGCGGCAATTTCTTCTACAACCGTGCTGTGACGAACGTAAACATGACCATTGTCCGAAATGTGTATGTGCACAATGTCACCATCAATAACTACAACGTCACCCGCATAAGCTATAACGGTGGTCCTGGAGGCATTCAGGCGCGTCCCACGCCATCAGAGCAGATTGCGATGCGCGAGCGTCATCTTCCTCCCCTGCGCGCGCAGACGCAGCTTGTCCGGGAGGCGGCACAGAACCGTGCGCAGTTCTTTCAAGCCAACCGTGGTCGTCCGCAGATGGTGGCATTGGACCATCCGCTGGCCACGCCGTACCATGCACCGGCCACGCAGCCGCCCGTGCGTGGCGTGGCGAACCCGGGATTTGTGCGGACGCAGCGTGGGATGTCTACACCGCAGTTCAATCGCGCCGAGCAGCAGGCGCGACCGGAAAATATCCATCGTCCGGAGTCACCGCAGCCGGCGCCCGTCAGCCAGATCCATCCTGAGCAGCAGGGCCGTCCTAACTTGATACGGCCGGGAGTCCATCCGGAGACAGGACAGATACAGGCGCACCCGCAGCCAGTGCAGCAGCGGCCGGAACAGATGTACCGTCCGCAATCGCCGGTAAACCGCCCAGAGGCCCAGCCTCGGCCTGAAGTCCATCCGCAACAGGCAAGACCTGCCGAGCAGCAGCCCCGTCCGCAGCCTGCTCCTCAACCGCGGCAGGAAGTGAGGCCGCAGGAGCAGCGCCCGGAACAGATGCGTCCACAACCACAGCAGCGTCCGGAGCCGATGCGTGCCCAGCCGCAGCATCAGGAACCAATGCGTCCCCAGGAGGAACATCCTCACGCCCAGATGCAGAAGCCTTCTCCCATGCGCGCGGAAAACCATCCGCAGGCGCATGGAGAGGATGGTCATGGACGATGAGGACGGGTGTTCCAAGAGAAACAAAGTGCGCAGCACGCCGGGAGCATCGGGGCCGTAATCAGGCCTGTGCTTCATCCGTAGAGGATACCTTGCTGCGTCCCATGATTTCGATGGCTTTCTGCAGGATTTCCTTCATCAGCGAGTCATGGTCGTATCCGGAGGACCACGCACGCCGGCATCCGGCAGCTGCAATACGATTGCGAGCAGCTTCATCGGGCAGATAGCGCTGGATTTTGGCGATGCACTCTTCTCTGGAAGAGAAGAAGACAGCCTCTTCGTCCTCCTTGAACAGCTCAAGATGTTTTGGTGTCCGCTCCGCCAGCATAAACGCTCCGCAGGCGGCGATTTCATAAGATCGCGCGGCAGCTTCATCCTGATTGGATTTGGTCACGAAGCTAAGATTGATCTTCGATTTCCAAAGTGCTTCACGATATTCCTTGCCTAGCAACAGGCCATCTCTGAAGATGGCCTGCATCACTTCAGGTGCAAGTTTTTTTTCCCAGCGGTTGCGAGGTCCCGAGATGTCGAGGGGAATTCCATCACGCCATAGGGCGGTAAACCATTCGGCCCGATGATCATAGGGCGTCCCGATGAAGGAAACATTCCTGACCCTGTCGTTGTCTGTAAGTGGACATGGAGGTGGAAAGTGTATGTCGCGATCAAAGCCGACGAGTGTCAGCATGACCTCTCTTGCCCCGTGGGCCTTAAATGCCTCGATGCTGACTTTCCTCTGCACGGCGTTTAAGTCAAATTCCGGGAGGGCCTTCTTAAAAAGGCGGTTCCCCGGGTCTTTGCGCGGGCCGAAGGGATTGTCAATGAACAGGTCAATGAGAAACACGCCCCTGCTTCGAAGTCTGCGCAACGTTCCGGGAGTCAGTGAGAGCGGCTTGTCGGCGAGCAGAACATTGATTCTGTATTTTTCAACCGTGTCTAAGACAAGCCGGTTGAATTTCCATATCTTTGGGCCGAACTGTGTGCGATAGCGGACCTTGTCCAGTGTGCTTGAGAGGGGAAGGTGCTCCTCTACATTGATGCATTGGGCTTCATCCAGCCCAAGACGCTGTAAAGCGTTCCATCGACCCACGCTTGCTGTGCCATAACCAATTTCAGCAATGAACAGAACGCGGAGATTGTTCAGCGTCATGTCAGATCTGTAGACCTTTCCGTAATCAGCCTGGCGGCCTGGGTGAGAAATGCATCCACTGGCATCTGTCCCTGGTCGCCTTTGCCGCGTGTACGTACACTTACTGCGCCTGCCTCGGCTTCTTTGTCGCCCATCACCAGGACGTAGGGGACTTTTTGCAGAGTGAAGTCCCGAATCTTGGCGTTCATCTTCTCGTTGCGCGCATCGAGCTCCACTCGAAGTCCGGCATTTTGTAACTGTAGCTGCACTTTTTTTGCATACTCCACATGCCGCTCACTGATAGGCACCAGGCCAACCTGCACGGGAGCAAGCCACAGTGGAAATGCCCCGGCATAGTGCTCAATCAGGACGCCAAAAAAACGCTCTACGGAGCCGAACAAGGCACGATGCACCATGACGGGCTGATGCCGCTCTCCGTCCTCACCTACATATTCCAGCTCGAACCTTGCAGGCAGATTAAAATCAAACTGCACGGTCGAAAGCTGCCACAGACGCCCCAGAACGTCCACCAGCTTTACGTCAATTTTTGGCCCGTAAAACGCTGCTTCACCGGGGATGGTTTTGTAGGTGATTCCTTTGCGTTGCAGCGCTTTTTCCAGAGACCGGATGGCCAGTTCCCACTTGTCGTCTGAACCGGCATAGCTTTTACGGTCTTTCGGGTCCCAGGTGGAAAGCTCCACCTTAAATTCGCTGAAGCCAAAGGTCTTCAGGACAGCCTGGGCAAAATCAATGCAGGCCACCACCTCATCTTCAATCTGCTCTGGCGTGCAGAAGATATGCGCATCGTCCTGGGTAAAGCCACGTACGCGCAGCAGGCCGTGCATGGTGCCGGAGCGTTCGTAGCGATAGACATTTCCTAGCTCGGCCAGACGTACCGGCAGGTCGCGGTAGCTTTTGGGCGAGTTTTTGTAGATCAAAATATGGCCGGGACAATTCATCGGCTTCAGACGATAGTCTGCATCGTCCAGCTCCATGGGAGTAAACATGTTTTGCGCGTAGAACCCCTCGTGGCCGCTGACTTTCCATAATTCCGTCCGCATGACGTGAGGCGTGTATACCAGATCGTAACCACGGCGGATACATTCTTCGCGCATCCAGTCTTCCATCACCTTGCGGATGATGGCGCCCTTCGGATGCCAGAAGATGAGTCCGGCACCGGCCAGTTCCTGGATCGAGAACAGGTCAAGCTGCTTGCCCAGCAGGCGATGGTCGCGCCGGGCCGCTTCTTCCAGGCGTGCAAAATGCTCATCCAGTTCTTTTTTGGAAAAGAAAGCCGTACCATAGACGCGCTGCAGCTGTGGGTTTTTTTCATCGCCCAGCCAGTAGGCCCCGGCAAGGTTCGTGACCTTAAACGCTTTCACGCGCCCGGTGGAAGGGACATGGGGCCCGCGGCAAAAGTCCACAAATGCGCCATTGCGATAAAGGGAGATCTGCTCGCCTGGTTTTGTGAAGCGCTCAATAAAATGGACCTTCATGAAGTCGTTGTCCGCCTTGAATCGGGCCAGTCCTGCCTCGCGCGGCTCCCACTCGCGGACGAACTTTTCATCGCGCGCCACCACCTCGGCCATCTTCTCTTCAATCTTCTTCAGGTCTTCGGGAGTAAAGGGCGTCGGGCGGTAAAAGTCATAGAAGAAGCCTGTGTCGGTTGCCGGACCATGTCCCAGCTTGGTCTCCGGGAACAGCTCCAGTACTGCGGTCGCCAGCACGTGCGCCGCAGAGTGGCGCAGCACCTTGAGTGCTTCCGGATCTTTTTCAGTGAGGAGTTCAATGGCCACATCTTCCTGCAGCGGAGCGTCCAGGTCTACCAGCCGCTCTCCCTGAGGGTTTTCCGCGCTGTACATTGCTGCCTCAGCCTCGGCCTCCTGCGCAGAAGCGGCCGCATCGGAGGCGGCCAATCCATGCAATGGGCGGATGCGTGCGACCACGGCGGCAGATGCGAGCCGGGGTGAGATGCTTTTTGCAATGTCCAGCGGCGTTGAACCGGCCGGCATTTCCTTTTGAGAGCCGTCAGGAAACTGAATACGGATAAAACCTGCAGATGAACTCATAGCTGAAAAGAGAATTTCTGTTTCTCCATCCATGCTATCAGGCCGATGTTGGGCTGGAGCCAATGCCGCATGAGCAGAAGCAGCCGAGCACTACTCGTCGCGGAGGGCTTCCACAGGTTCTATGGAAGCTGCGCGGCGAGCCGGGAAGATCGCAGCCAGAAGGCCTGTTGCGGCCAGCAAAGCGGCCAGGGCCATGATCCGGAGCAGGTCTTGTTCCAGGCGCAGAGTCACCACGGAGCTGATATACCGGCGCATGGACCAGGTGAGGACAAGACCAATGATCACCCCGCTGCTGAGCATCCAGCCTACGCGACGGTAGACGTCAGCCATCACATGGCGACGACTGGCCCCCAGCGCCATCCGAATGCCAATGTCTCGGGTCTCCAATTCAACTTCATGGCAGATGAGGCCATAAAGTCCAATGACGGCGAGAAGAACGGCCAGAGCGGCGAAGGCACCAAACAGCCAGTTTTCCAGCCGCTCAAAAATCAACCGATCAGCGATGACGGTGCGCATGGTTACAGGAGTGCGGAACGGGAGTGCCGGATCTACCTCGTGATAGGCCCTGCGCAGTGCGGGAATGATGCTTTCCGGAGGCACGCCCGTACGGATGACCAGCGTCATATTTCCCAGTACACGCAGGCTTTCCTCTCGGGGGACCTGAGAGGTGATATAGTCCATTTCTGCCAGCGGTGGTTCGGTGAGATTTTGGCGGATATTTTTCACCACTCCGATGATGACTGGCTTTTCGTCAGTATCCAGATGCATGCCAATCGGGTCCTGCCCTGCGGGGATGAACTTTTTTACAAAAGCTTCATTCACGACAATGACTGGCTTGGATGCCGGCGTGTCCAGGCCAGCATCGAGCAGGCGGCCCCGCAGTAGCGGGACCTGAAAGACGTCAAAATAACCCGGAGACACGATGCGCAGCTCGGCCAACGTGTTTACGTTTGGCGGAGGGACCGGCGTGCCGGCAACATGGATTTCAGAATTCCATCCCCAGTCCTGGATGGGAAGTACCTGGATGACGCCGACGGCCCGGACTCCGGGGATGGCGCGGACCTTCTCAAAGAGCGGGTTGTAGAAATCAGTCATGACGTCCCGGCCCCCGTATCTTCCGGGAGAAAGGTCAATTTCTGCAGTGAGGATGCGGTCCGGAGAGAATCCGAGGTCCGTATTTTTCAGTCCGCCAAGCATATGGAGAAGTAATCCGGAAACCACCAGCAGGGCCAGTGCGAGGGCCACCTGGGTGATGACAAATCCGGCCCGCAGGCGGTGCTGCCCACGGGAAGTTCCGGTATTTCCCCCAGATCGCAGGGCCAGCCCTGGGGAGGTCCGGGACAGGCGCAGAGCAGGGGCAAGGGAGGCCAGAATGGTAACGAGGATCGAGACGAACAAGGCCGCCAGCAATACAGGCAGATTCAGCTCAACCTCTGCGCCACGAGACAAAGCCGCAATCAGCAGCATCTGGATTCCGCGCAGCAGGGCATAAGCGAGCAGAACACCGCCGAGCGCTCCGCAGAGGGCAAAGAGCAGGGCCTCGGTCAGCATCTGCCGGACGATCCGCAGGCGGTCTGCACCCACTGCGGAACGCAGCGCCATCTCCCGCTCGCGTTTGACGCCGCGCACCAGCAGCAGACCTGCTACATTCACGCAACCAATGGCGAGCAACGCAAGCACCGCGCAAAGGAGTAGCCGCAGCGCATCCTGCGTGTCGCCCAGGAAGAAGTTTGCGACCTCCAATAGCTTGACCTTTCTGCCCTTTGTGTCAGGGTAGGAGCGTCCCAGGTCGGCAAAAACCTGGTCCAGGTCGGCTTGGGCCTGCTTCAGAGAGACCCCAGGCTTCAGACGGCCCACGGTAGGCAGCCAGTGGCTTCCGCGTCCTTCGCGCTGCTGCTGCGACAGATGCAGCGGGATGTAAATCGCGTTGATTTTTCCAATCGGAAAACGGAAGCCGGCTGGCATGACGCCGATGATGGTGTAGGGGCGCCCGTCCAGCTTCACTTTCTGGCCAATCACGCTTTTCTGTGAGCCAAAAAACTGCTGCCAGATTTCATAACTCAGGACAACAACGTCATTTTTGCCGTCCTGGTCTTCTCCGGGGGCAAAGGTGCGGCCCAGGACCGGACGCACGCCAAAGACATCAAAGAAATTGTCACTTGCCCGCACCGCCTGTAGCGCAGCTGGTCCCGCCGGGCCCTCAAAATTCACGTTGTAGTACGGATTATAGGCCGCAAGGGCGGAAAAGCTGTGGTTCATCCTGCGCCAATCCAGATACTCCGGATACGACGCCGGCTGCGTATATCCCTCGGGGGAGTAAGGCTGGAGCACAGTAATCCTTTCCGGCTGCGAATAAGGAAGAGGCCGGACCACCATGGCATACAGCACACTGAAGACTGCCGCAGTGATGGCAATGCTTGAGGCCAGTGTGGCAATGACCGTCAGCCCGAATCCGGGTGACTTTCTCAATTGCCGCACGGCGTATCGAAAATCCTGCAGGAATGATTGCATGGCGGGGCCCTCTCCTGAGTGCCAGGCAAGTGAACTTCCATTTTCTAACTGGCAGCAGGCCATTTGGAATGAACAGGATGAACGGCCCGCGCCCAGGGGCCTTCCAGAACCAGTGTCCATTTGCGGAACCCGAGTGTCCGGAAGTGGACAGAGGATCGGCAGCGCCTACTTGCGGACAGGCAGAGATTTCAGGACCTCTCCAGGTTCCGGGCGCACCCGAAAATCGGCATGGGCTTCTGCGAAGAGCACCGTGCCGTCCTGTGCCAGGACGTAGGTTGCCGGTAGAGGGAGCAGCCAGCTTTCATCGCCATTGATAAACGAAAGGTTTACCAGGATGCTCCGGTAGTAGTTCTGGAGAAATGGTGGGACCTTATAGGCCAGTCCGAAGCGCTGGGCCACGTCACAGTGAGAGTCATGCAGCAGGGGAAAGGGAATTTCGTGCTGGCTGACGGTGAAGTCGCTTTGCCGGACGGTCTGGGGCGAGATGCCTACCAGCAGTGCTCCCCTTTCGCGCACCACCGTATAAAGATCGCGCCAGGCCTCCAGCTCTGTAACGCAATAAGGACACCAGCGGCCCCGAAAAAAATTCACCACAAGGGGTGCCACCGCCAGCAGGTCAGAGGAATGGACCATGCGGCCGGAAGCGTCGGGCAAAGCGAACTCCGGGGCCTTCTCGCCGACGGAAAGAATCTGCTGCTCAATGCCGCTTGCAAAGAGGTCGGCCACGGCCTGCTCGGCGATGGCCAGCCGTTCGGGCTGTACCAGCTTGCGCGTGTTCGCGGTAATTTCGTCAAGTTGGTCCTGCAGGCGATGGTCGAGATCAATCATAGGCTTGTATTTCTGCAAGTGAGATACGGTTGCGTTCCGGGCGGCTCCTGTTTCGCAAAATTTAGCGGAAGCCGCCCCTCATGCCGCTTAACATGCTCATGGCGCGGCGCTGGAGCAGCCCACCTTTGCCAACATTCTTAAACAGTTTGCGCATCTGCGCGTACTGCCGCAGAAGTTGGTTCACTTCCTGGACGGTAGTCCCTGACCCGGCTGCGATGCGCTTGCGTCGACTGCCGGAGATGATCTCATGGTGATTGCGCTCTTTCGGCGTCATGGAGTTGATGATTGCCTCGACGCGGATGAACTGCTTCTCGTCCACCTGATCGGCCATCTGCTGCATCCCCGCCAGCGGGCCGACCGAGGGCAGCATTTTCATGATGCTCTGCAATGAGCCCAGCTTGCGGATCTGGCGGAGCTGGTCGCGGAAGTCTTCCAGGGAAAAGCCGTCGCCGGAAAGTGCCTTACGGGCAAATTCTTCTGACTTTTTGCGGTCGAGCTTTTCCTCCGCCTTTTCAATGAGCGTCATGATGTCGCCCATGCCCAGGATGCGGCTGACGATACGGTCCGGATGGAAAGGTTCAAATGCGTCCGGCTTTTCGCCCACGCCGATGAACTTCACCGGCTGTCCGGTCACATGGCGGATAGAAAGCGCCGCGCCGCCGCGGGCATCGCCGTCCATTTTGGTAAGGATGACGCCCGTGAGGCCAAGTCGTTTGTGGAACTGTTCGGCGGAGTTGACGGCATCCTGCCCGGTCATGGCGTCGGCGACAAAAAGGATCTCCTGTGGGGCAAGGAGTTTCTTGAGCGATTCCATTTCGCCCATCAGCTCCTCATCCAGGTGCAGACGGCCGGCGGTGTCTACGATGAGCGTGTCACAGCCGGAAATGACGGCCTCGCGCCGGGCCTCTTTTGCCAGCCGCTCAACCAGAGCCGTGCCGGCTGGTTCGCCCGTTGTATCGCCCTCATAGAGGTTGGCCTTGATGGAGTTGGCGACGACTTTCAACTGCTCTCTGGCAGCTGGACGGTAGACGTCCACGGAAACCAGCATCGGGCGGTGGCCGCCTTTTTTCAGCCAAGCGGCGAGCTTGCCCGAAGTGGTCGTTTTTCCTGAACCCTGAAGGCCGGCCATCAGAATGACCGTGGGGGGCCGCGAAGCAAAATTGAAGCGGGCCGTGTCCTTGCCCAGAAGCGTGATCAGCTCGTCGCGGACAATCTTAATGACCTGCTCGGTCGGCGAAAGCGCGGTCATCACCTCCTGGCCCAGGGCCTTGGTTCGGATGTGCTCGATCAGGTCTTTGACGACATTGAGGTTAACGTCGGCTTCCAGCAGGGCAACGCGGATCTCGCGCAGCGCCTCACCGATATTTTCTTCTGTGACGGTGCCCTGCCCGCGAAGGTTTTTAAATGCCCGCTGGAGCTTTTCTGAGAGATTTTCAAACATGGTGGTCTCTTTCAGTTTATCAGCGGGCCGCTATCAAGATTGGCCGGGAAGTGCGATAATAAGCCAATCGTCGGACCGCTGACCGGATTTCCCGTACGCAAGTTTTCCAGGAACTCTCCAGCCGGAACGCAAAGAAAGCGAGGAACTGAATCTATGGCTGGGGACCTGCAACTGACCTGCAGCGACTGCGGACAGGAGTTTACTTTTACCGAGGCCGACCAGGCGTTCTTTCAGGAGCGCGGCTACTCTACCCCCAAGCGGTGCAAGCCCTGCCGTCAGGCGAAGAAGAGTGATTCGTTTGGAGGCGGCCAGCGCTGGTCCGCTCCACAGGGCACCAGCGTCATCTGTGCCGGCTGCGGGCAGCAAACCACGGTCCCCTTCGAACCCCGGGGCGACCGTCCTGTTTTCTGCAAGAGCTGCTATCAGGCCCAGGCAGGCAACCGCGGCGGATCTCGCGGGGGCCGGCAGCAGCGGGATTCGGGACGCCGACGCTACTAAGGTCTGAACCGTATCTTTTGCAGCACAGTCCGGGCTGCGTGATAACCGCACATGCCGTGCACTCCGCCCAGCGGCGGAGTTGAGGCCGAGCAAAGAAAAAGGCTCGGATCGGGCGTAGTGTATAGGCGCGATGTGGGGCGGAAGGCCACTTGACGCAGGGAGATGGCCCCGCCGTTGATGTCTCCGCCAACGAGGTTGGCATCCATCGTCTGGAGAAGCGCAGGCGATGAGACGTGCCGCGCCAGGATGCAGTCGCGGAAGCCCGGCGCGAAGCGTTCAATCTGGGCCTCAATCCGTTCCGTCATTTCAAAGGTGGACCCGTTGGGCACATGACAATAGGCCCAAGCGATGTGCTTTCCTGCGGGCGCGCGTGACGGATCAAACAAGGTTGGCTGCGTAAGAAGGACAAACGGGCGCTCTGGGTGTTTTCCCTGCCAGACTTCGCTTTCCGACGCAGCAATTTCTTCAAGTGTTCCGCCCAGATGGACCGTGCCGGCCCGTGCACAGTCCGCGGCCTTCCATGGAATGGGTGCGGAGAGGGCATAATCCACCTTAAATGCGCCCGGCCCATAGCGGAAGCGGCCCAGCTCCCGCTGGAATTCCGGTTCGAGCCGGTTGCCGGCGATCTCCAGCAATTGCCGCGGACTGAGGTCGCAGACGAGGACGGTGTGGGGCGAAAAGCCTTCCAGCGAGGTAATCGGCGAACTGGTATAGACGATTCCGCCCAGCGAAGCGAAATATCCCGCCAGAGCATTTACCGTGGTTTGTGCACCGCCGCGGGGCATCGGCCATCCGAGGGCATGGGCCGCGGCCCCCAGCAAGACTCCAGCCGAGGCGCTGAGGGGGCATCGAGAGGAAGGACCGAGTGGGCGGCGATTCCGGCAAAGAGTGCGCGCGCCCGCGGTGTCTGCAAAAAGCGCATGGCAAAAAACTGTGCAGACATGAAGGAAAACGCGCCGAACCGTGCCATCAGAAACGGATGCGTGGGGAAGCGGAGCACGGGGCCCAGCACTCCCCGTGCAATCTGGTCCCAGTGTTCTGCAAATGGGCCAAAGAGATGGCGCCAGCGTTTCCCATCTGCTTCCAGCATCAACGCAGCATCGTCGAGATTGCGCTCAAGCGTGATTGCAGTCCCGTCATCAAAGGGATGGGCCAGCGGCGCAGGAGCGTGCACCCATTCGAGCCCGTATGTTTCCAGCGGCAGGGTGGAGAAAAACGGTGAGCCTGCGGCGAGAGCGTGAATGGCAGAGCCAAAATCGTGCTGAAAGCCGGGAAGCGTCAGCGGCAGGGTCCGCGAAGCGCCGCCGATGGTGGGCTGTGCTTCGTAAATCTCGACCTGCCATCCTGCCTGGGCGAGCACAATGGCCGCGGACAGACCGTTCGGGCCTGCGCCAATGACGACTGCATGGGGTGGGTGCTGGTGCTTTGATCCGATGAGGAGGCTGGTGTCGTCATTCATGGGGAGGAAGCGGCTCCGGCCATTGGATGGCCACAAATTGTCCGTCCGGATTGATTGTAAGCACAGGGGCGTAAAGGCCCAGAAGCTGGCGCTTCCACCATAGCCCGGTTGCACGCTTTTCTGCCATGGAAGTGAACCAGTACTGCCACAATACCGCCCGCACGTACTTTGGCGGCGACTGGGGAAACGGATTGCCGGCAAAGAGCGAGAGCGTGTCACGGCTGTTTTCGAGCAGACGCTCTTCTGTCAATGGGACCAGGGAGTTCTGCCGCCAGTCGCCGAGCGAGGCAAACCACAGGTTCCAGTCAAAACGCGGCTGGTAGGGAGCGTAGATGCGCGGCGGTTCATCGGGTCTCTGCGGTTTGTAGCGGAAGGGATACGCGGTCCAGTTCTGGCCATCGTTCGAGCCCTGAAATTCAATTTCATAACGGCCGCGGGTCATGACCGCAAAAAGACCATACTGGTTGGCGATGCGGAGCGGCTCCAGTACAGCGACGGGAAAGAAGGGCACCGGGGCCTC
This sequence comes from Pseudacidobacterium ailaaui, assembly GCF_000688455.1. Lineage (NCBI taxonomy): Bacteria > Pseudomonadati > Acidobacteriota > Terriglobia > Terriglobales > Acidobacteriaceae > Pseudacidobacterium > Pseudacidobacterium ailaaui. Next base: position 1,018,942 of record NZ_JIAL01000001.1, on the reverse strand, counting down.
TCGCCAGAGCATGTGGAGGAGTTCGGCGGTCGTTGCGTAGAAAATCCAGAGGAGAAAGACAGTGCTGATGGAGCGACGGAGCGCAGTGAGGTGATTGCGCACTCTACCCTTCGTCGGCGCGACGAAAGAGGCACGCGTGGTTTCGGATTTCTCCGAGACAGCGGCCCCCGGAGCATCAAGCAGGGCCTTCGGCTCCGCTGCGCTTGGCCCAGGATGCTCAAGCTGGGATGGTTCCGGGCTTTGCTCCAGATGGCCCGTAGAAGAGATCTGGGCGGGGCGGAAGCGGGCGGGTACAAAGCGCAGCAGGTGTCCGTCATCCAGCAGCAGGAAGCCTAGTGAGAGCACCAGATAGTTCAGGAAAGTATAGTTCGCCGTAAGGATGACGATGATCTCCCACGGGGTCACAATCCAGAAGCAGAGAAGTCGGAAGCGGCGCGGAAAGAAGAGCAAAAAGACAATGACCAGTTCCATGAGCAGCGTTGCCGCCGTTGCTGTTGCCTGAAACCAGTGCGGAAGGTGCTGCATATACCATCCGACCCAGGTAGGCAGAGGGCCGTTCTGGTAGTACTCGTCCATGGCGGTAAAGTGCCGCCATTGAGGGTCACCGCTGAGCAGCTTCACCAAACCGGATTCAAAATAGATGCGAAACCATTCCCATTGCAATAGAAACAGGCTGGCCCGGGAAGGCGGGTCAACTGCGCCAAATCCAGGCCAAAGGCCCCGCGGTGCAAAAAAGAGGGAGAGGAAGCCGGCTTCGAGCAGCATTCCGTCTGACTGGTAATTTGAGAAGTCGCCGGCGGCGCTGACAAAGGACAGAAAGCACACGAAACAGATGAACAGCATGGGCCGTGGCCAGGCGTTTGCGACCACCAGCAGCGACGCAATCAGTCCGGTGATCGTGATGGCCATCAGCATGTGGTCTCCGCTGGAAAGCCAGAAGAGCGACGGAGCAAACCAGAAGCGCTCCCATCCAGGAAAAGAACGCATGACCAGGGCCAGATATTTTTGCGCTGGCAGGACACCATCCGGGCCGATGAGACCGCGTATCTGAAAGAGCAGCGAATAAAATGCTGAAAAATAGATCAGGCCCAGGGCACGAAGGAAAATCCATCGCGGCAACAGATGACCTCGCCCGGCCGCAGAAGGTTGTTCCGGCCCAAAGATTCGATGAAGGACCGCCTGGGCTGCGCTTGCCATGAATGTAGGACATCATAGTCGTTTTGCAGGTTGCTGCGTAGTGAAGAAATGTATAGGAAGTCCATCTGCACGGATACACCTGGAACGCGCCCTGAAAGCCGCCGGCAATCCAGAGCGTGCTGCGTCTCTGGCGCGGGATTTCAAAACCGTCAAAGGAGAATCTGAAGTAGGGTGCAGGACCGTGATGTGCTTCTTGCTTTTCTCAAAAAACATTACGCATACATTCCGCGGACTACATTGCGATACGCAATCGAGCATTTTTCACCTGCTCAGAGAAAAAAGATGCTGGCAGGCAAATTCGACTAAACCTTCCATTACTTTGGTTTAGATTTTTGTCCCTTCGTATCTTTCAGAGTGTCTGCTGCTTTTGTATGCTTTGAGCAAATTCCACCCATGAAGGAAAAAGCAGATTGCCTGCTCGTCCGCTGGTAAGCGCGGTCATCCCAACCCGGGGGAGGCCGCAATGGATCGTACGCGCGGTAAGCAGCGCGCTGGCGCAAAGCTATGCTCCGGTTGAAGTCATCGTGGTGATCGATGGGCCGGATGAAATCACGGAGTGTGCAGTAAGGGAAATCTCTGCTCCTCGATTGCGGACCATCTCTTTGCGCGAAAACGTTGGTGGCGCGGAGGCGCGCAACATCGGAGTGCGTGCAGCTTCGGGTGAATGGATTGCTTTTCTCGATGATGACGACGAATGGTTTCCAGAAAAGCTGGAAAAGCAGATGCAGGCCGCTCTTTCATCTGGTGCGGAGTATCCGGTTGTGGGCTCGCGGCTGATCGCAGGTGGACGTGTCTTGCCGCGCAGGCTGTATCGTCGCGGTCAGGATGTAAGCGAATATCTCTTTTGCCGGAAAGGTCTCGCCTATGGCGATGGCATGTTGCAGACTTCAACACTGCTGGCAAAGCGGGAACTGCTGCTCGAAGTTCCGTTTCAGAGAGGACTGAAGCGGCACCAGGACTGGGACTGGTTGCTGAAAATCGCGCAGCGTAAAGACGTGGAGATTGTGATGCTGCCGGATGCGCTGACCGTCATGCAGATTGAAGGCGGCCAGCAAAGCGTCAGCAGCTCGGGGGACTGGCGCGTTTCTCTGGAGTGGGCGCGGGCCAACCGCGAACGCATGACCGCAAAGGCGTATTCATTTTTCATTGCGACAGAATGTGTGACGCGAGCGCGCAAAGCTGGCGCAGGGGCCGCTGCTTTCGCAGAGTTGTTTCGGGAGTGTTTCATGCGGGGGCGTCCGGGCCTTGGCCAAACGATCTTGTTTTTTCTCTTCCGTGTCTTTCCTGGAGAGAAGCGCAGGACGCTGCGAGGTCCATGCTACGGAAGGGCAGAGGAGCGGTTTCAGCATGACGAACTACACCGAGCGTTTTCTGGATGAAGTGCAGACCATCACGCGGCTTCTGGACAGAGAGAAGGTCGAAGAGATGGTTTCCCATTTGGCAGAGGTGCGCGAAAACGGCGGGCGCGTGTTCTTCCTCGGAGTGGGAGGGGGCGCGGGACACGCCAGCCATGCGGTGAACGACTTCCGTAAGATTGCCGGGATAGAGTGCTATGCGCCCAGCGACAACGTCTCCGAGTTGACCGCACGCATCAACGATGACGGGTGGGAGAGCTGCTATGCCAACTGGCTGCGCGGCAGCAGAATCCATGCTCGGGATGCGGTGTTTGTGTTTTCAGTTGGGGGTGGAAGCCGCGAGCGGAACATCAGCATGAACCTTGTGCGCAGCCTGGAGCTGGCGCAGCGGGTAGGCGCGCGTATTCTCGGCGTGGTTGGGCGCGATGGCGGACATACGGCGCAGGCTGCGGATGCCTGCATTGTCATTCCCACAGTTTCCGAGGACACCGTGACGCCGCTGGTGGAGGCATTTCAGGCGGTGGTATGGCACCTGATCGTTTCCCATCCCCGCTTAAAAGCAAATGAAATGAAGTGGGAATCAGAAATGGTGGTGGCATGAAGCGCGCCGTTTTTCTTGACCGCGACGGCACGCTCAACCGCAATGTCTGGAACCCGAAGACGCAAGCCTATGAATCGCCTCTTGCACCGGAACGGATGGAGTTGCTGCCTGGAGTTGTCCCGGCGCTGAAGCTGTTGCGCGATGCGGGTTACCTGCTGGTGCTGGTCTCTAACCAGCCGAATGCGGCCAAGGGCAAGGCAACCATGCAGACGCTGGATGCGATCCACGCAAGATTGGAAGCGCTTCTGCGAGAGCAGTCCCTCTTTCTGGATGCTGCTTATTATTGCTTTCACCATCCGGAATTTACCGGACCTTGTCTTTGCCGCAAACCATCGCCTTATTTCCTTTTTCAGGCGCGCGATCGGCTGGGAGTGCAGCTTGATGCATCCTGGATGATTGGCGACCGCATTACGGACGTGCACTGCGGCCTTGCAGCAGGCGTGAAGACAGTTTTTGTGTCCAGCCACGCTTCCGCAGGGACCACGGCCGATTTGGTCGCTGCGGACCTATGGGCCGCGGTGCAAAGGATTGTTGCGGATCAGGCCGTCAGCCCCACGGGTTTGCGCGTGTCAATGTGATACGCTGCGGCGCATGCGTCCCGGTAAAACATGTTTACCGTCTCCAGCGAATAGGCTTCCAGGTCTTTTCCAATCAGGTCGAGCTTGCTGAGGATGTCCGGGAGCAGCGTGATGATGTCACAGCCTGCCTCTTCGGCCTGAAAAATGTTGAGCAGCTCACGAGGGCTGGCCCAGAGTAGCTCTGCATCCGGCAGGGAGGCGGTAATGCGCGCAGCCTGGCGCATGATGGGGACCGGGTCTACTCCGGTGTCTGCAATTCTGCCGGCAAAAACAGAGATGATGGCCGGGGTCGAGGGATGCAGGCAGGCCGCAACCTGTTCTACCTGGTTGACCGTAAGAAGGGCGGTCACGTTCAGCTGCACACCGGCCCGTGAGAGGTTTTGCAGGACCGGTCCGAGAAAGGCACCCCAGCTATTTGTAACCGGAACTTTTACATATACGTTCGGTCCCCAGCCTGCGATGGCCAGGGCCTGCTCTTCGATGGTCTCCGGATCATCGGCCAGAACCTCAAAGGAGATGGGACGGTCAGGGATGACCCGCACCAGTTCGCGGCCAAAGGCCTCGTAGTCCAGGACGCGGGCCTTGCGCATCAGTGTAGGGTTGGTGGTGAAGCCCTGGATGCGAGGGTCCGCGGACCATGCCAGCAGGCTGCTGAAATCGGCCGCATCGCAAAACAATTTGATGTTGAGATGTTCGAGGGAGGTCATGATTTTGTGTGCAACTCCGGGAGCAACTGGCAGAAGTCTTTCGGGAAGAACCTCTGCCTGAGAACGAGATAGAGAAAATAGGGGTTTCCGAGGAGATAGCGGCGCCAGAGGCGGCGCGGTTCAAGCAGGAGGCGGTAAAACCACTCCAGGCCTGTCCGGTGCGTCCATCTGGGAGCGCGGCGGCGTAATCCTGCCTGTGTGTCCAACGCCGCACCCACTGACAGGACTGCACCTACGGGCAGCGACCGGCAGATCTCATGCATCCATAGCTCCTGCTTCGGAGCGCCAAAGGCCACGAAGAGCAGATCGGGCCGGGCCGCGGCAATCAGGTCCTGGATCCGTGAATTTTCTTCCCTGCAGGATTCAAAGCCCATCGGCGGACAATATGTGCCGGCGACCTTCAGTCCGGGATATTTGCGTTGCAGCTTCCGGGCCGCCAGGCGCGCAGCCATGGGCAGACCGCCGAGCAAAAAAATACTGAGGCCATGCAGGGCGGCTTGTCTGCAAAGCTCTTCCATCAGATCGCCTCCTGTCACTCGCTCCGGCAGGGAATGACCGAGGATGCGTGACGCCAGGACCACGGACATACCATCGGGGACATTCAGGTCGGAAGCGCGCAAAGCTTCTGCAAAACGGGCATGTTTTTGGGCCAGAGTCATCAGGTGAGCATTGGGCCCCATGATGAGCATAGGCTGCGGACCGCGTGGCGCAAGGAGCCTGCCCAGGACCATGGCTGCTGCTTCTCGCAGCGTGGTATGGTCTACAGGGACACCTGCGATGGTGAAGCGTGGGCTGCTTTTCATGGCCAAAAGAGCTCCATGCTGCGGTAGAAAACATCGGGTGAAATGCCGTTTGCAATCTTTCCCAAGGGCAGCAACTCTTCCCGAATGCGCTGGAGAAGATATCCGGGTGAGGAAAGAAATGACCGGCCCAGGCTCGCCACCGCCCGAAGGTAGCGATTTGCCGCCAGGTGCATGTTCAGGTGGCGAAGGTGCTGCTTGGCAGCAAACCGTCTGTCTGAGATTTGGGCCTGCAACAGTGGCGCAATCTGGCTGAGCGGCTGCGGGGTCTTTCCGATTAAGTGAGAGACAAGCAGATATTGAATGTAGAGACCGTGCAGTTCCTGTGTATAGGAATGTTGTGAGCTGATGCTGCTCGTGTTGTGCCGGAACCCGACCAATACTTCCGGGACCAGGTAAATCTCATATTGCAAGGCCATCCGCCACCACAGGTCTGCGTCTTCAGCGTGAAGCAGATTTCGATATCCCCCCAGGGCCAGCGTCTTCTGAACATTCAGGGCCACAGAAGGATGGCAGATGGAAAGCAGGTAGCCAGACTGCACAATCTGGCGGAGCTGCTGCGGTGTGCCGCGCGTGCAGCGAAAGTGGCCCAGACTATGGTCCGGGGGATAATACTCGGCCAGCGAATAAAACATGCCCGCGTCCGGATGCTCTGCGATGGCATCGAGCAGGCGCGCCAGGCGCGTAGGGTGAGATACGTCATCGGCATCCTGCCGCACCAGCCATGGTGTTTCCGCCTCGCGCAGCATCCGGTTGAGCGTATAAGCCAGACCGCAGTGGACCTGCGGAATGACCCGAAGACGGGGATCGCGGACTGAGAGAAGATATTCGAGGCTTTCGTCCCTGCCGCCGTCAACGATGGCAAGAATCCGGAAGTTGGTTGCTGTCTGCGAGAGCAGGCTTTCGACCGCCTCGGGCAGATAAGGCATCGCATTGCAGACAGGCAGACCAACAGTAATCGAGCAATCCTGCACGGCCACTCCTCAATGCCTTTCTGCGCGCAGGCATGTCGGTTGAAAAACAACACAGACGGGGCCAAGGCCAGAAAAGGCAACAAAGTAAAAAAGATAAATTTAACTCGTAAGTTAGCTGTTATATATCGCGGTGGCCCCATTGCTAGTCAAGCAAATCACTCTGCGCGGGCAAACTTACGTAATGTTTTTCGTCGAAGTTATCTCTGCTAAGTTGCTTTTACTAACAAGCTACAAACTTGGCGCAGCTTGTCTGCGCTTGAGGAATTTCGCCTATGTCTGTTTCTCCCCCATACAACGGCGGCGGAAGAAAATATTTCCTTGTGGGCGGGGCCGGCTTTCTTGGCAGCCACTTTGCAGACGCACTACTCAGCAATGAGAGCGTGGCTGCAGTCACGGTCTACGACAATCTTTCTTCTGGACGGGAGTGGCACTTTCACCATCATCTGGAGTCCCCTCGCTTCCGCTTCGTGCAGGGAGAGGCCGCGGACCTGGCATTGCTTTCACACGAAATGGCAGGACATGATGTGGTCCTGCATCTTGCATCCAACCCTGAGATCGCCCGAGCCGCAAGCGATCCAGAGATCGATTTCCGCCAAGGCACAGCACTGACCAGCAATGTGCTGGAAGCGATGCGTCGCACCGGAGTGCCGCGCCTGCTCTACGCATCCGGGAGCGGTGTCTATGGCGATACGGGACCCAGGAGCGTGAGTGAGGAGCAAGGTCCCTGGTTTCCTGTCTCTACTTACGGCGCCAGCAAGCTGGCGGGGGAAGCCATGGTCTCTGCTTACTGTTCTATGTTTGGAATGACTGCGCGTGCTTTCCGCTTTGCCAATGTTGTGGGGGCGCGACAGACACATGGCGTGGGGTTCGACTTTGTCCGCAAACTGAGGGAAAATCCGCGTCTGCTGCGCATCCTTGGCAATGGAAGGCAAAGCAAGCATTACATCCATGTTTCTGATGTTGTGGACGCCGTTCTGTGTGTGGAAGAGCGCTGCCATGAGGCCTTCTCTGTCTTCAATGTCGCTACACAGGATGCCATCACCGTAACGGAAATTGCTCATCTTGCTGTGCAATGCCTCAAGCTGGATGCCATGCCCGAGTTTGAGTATTCAGGCGGAGACCGGGGCTGGAAGGGCGATGTGCCGGTTGTGCGTTTAAACACAGAGAAAATCCAGCGGCTCGGATGGAGTCCTCGATTTACCAGCTATGAAGCCATGCAGCGTTCGCTCCTGGAAATCCTGAAGGAAGAAAGGCTGTGCTATGCCTGAGGCGCTGCCCAGACTCGCACTTCTTGCCGGCGGACTGGCCACCCGCCTGGGAGCGCTGACGCGATCTATTCCAAAGTCACTGCTTCCGGTTTGTGGAGAGCCTTTCCTTGCCCACCAGCTACGATTACTGGCTGCGCATGGGGTGCGCGAGGTCGTCCTCTGTATTGGCCATCAGGGAGAGCAGGTCCGGAGTTTTGCTGGCGATGGGTCCCGTTTCGGTTGCAGGATTTTCTATTCTCACGACGGAGATGCTCCACTGGGCACGGGCGGGGCCTTGCGCCGCGCACTCCCTTTACTGGGGGAGGAGTTTTTCGTTCTTTACGGGGACAGCTATCTGACGGCTGGCTTTGCTGCGGCTTGGAACGACTTTCTGTATTCCGGAAAACCGGCGCTGATGACCATCTTCCGCAATGAAGGCAGATGGGATGCCAGTAATGTTGAGGTCCGCGAGGGAAGGATCGTTCGCTACAGCAAAAGCTGCCGGACAGACGGGATGCAGTACATCGATTATGGTCTGAACATTCTGCGTGCCGAGGTGTTGCAGGCCTGGCCGGAGGGCGCCTGTTTTGATCTGGAAGAGGTCATGGGCCGTCTGGCCGCACAAGGACTGCTGGCTGCGCATGAAGTAGATGGACGGTTCTATGAAATCGGCTCCTTTGAGGGGCTGCGCATGACAGAAGAGTATCTGGCCCGGAATCTGTTGTCTCCAGGAGTGGCGGGATGATTCTCACACGCACACCCCTGCGGATTTCCATTGGCGGCGGCGGTACGGACCTTCCTTCGTATTACCGGGAGTTTGGCGGCTTCGTGATCTCTGCTGCCATTAACAAGTATGTCTATATCAGCATCAACAAGAGTTTTCTTCCGGGATACTTCCTCAAATATTCCGAAATGGAACATGTCCAGAGCTGTGAGCAGATCCGGCACCCGCTCTTTCGCGAAGCCCTGACCCTGCATGAAACGCCCTATCCACTGGAGATCGTCAGCATTGCGGATGTTCCGGCCGGGACCGGGCTAGGCTCTTCCGGGACATTTACCGTCGGACTTCTTCATGCGCTGTATGCCTATGAGCGTAAGCGCGTGACTGCCGAAGACCTGGCCCGAGAAGCCATCGAAATTGAGATGAACCGGCTGCAGGAGCCGGTAGGCAAGCAGGACCAGTACATTGCAGCTTATGGAGGACTGCTGTGCCAGGAATATCGCACAGACGATTCTGTGCATGTTTTTCCTCTGCATCTGAGTGAGACCACGCTGCGGGAGTTGCGCGATTCCCTCATGCTTTTCTTTGTAGGGCAGACGCGCTGCGCCTCCTGCCTGCTGGCCGACCAGAAAAAGCGCTCTGAGCAGCGAGATCCGGAGATGCTCAAAGACCTGCACTTCGCCCGGCAGCTGGGAGAAGAGATCCGAAGTGTCCTTGAATCCGGGCAGGTGGGTCAGTTCGGCAGGTTGATGCATGAACACTGGCTGCGCAAGCGCAAGCGTTCGCCGGGCATGACCAGTAGTCGCATTGACTCCCTGTACGAAGTTGCGCTGAGCAAGGGAGGAGCGACCGGCGGGAAGCTGGTCGGTGCAGGAGGCAGCGGGTTCCTGTTGTTTCACACGCAGGACAGAAACCGTCTCCGCACCGTTCTGGCAGAGGCCGGGGCGCACGAGATGGAATTCAGCTTTGATTTTGATGGCTCTGTTGTGATGATGCGGAATGCCTGAGACAACACCAATGAGCGCCCTGCCAGGAGTGGACCTGCGCGCCCTACGGGATGAGGAGGCTTCTCCTGCGCAGATGTTTGCCATTCTGAAGCAGAGGCGCAGGACATTTTTTGTTGTCTTTGGTGCCTGTATGCTTGCCGCGGCCCTCTACTGTGCGCTGGCCACGCGCCGCTATCAGGCCATTGGGCAGATCCAGGTCCAGAAAGAGACCCTGGGATCTTTTGGTTTGGACGAAAGCGTGCTGGGTGGAGCGGACGCACCGACCTCCGATGCGCTTGACTACAATGTGACCCTGCAGACTGAGGCCAGGATCCTCCAGTCTGACTCGCTGGCCTTGCAGGTCATCCGAGAGCTTCATCTGGAGACGACGCAGGACTTCTTTCCCCCGAAAAAAGATCAGTGGGGCCTTCCCTCCTGGCTGTTTTTCTGGAAGAAGCCGCTGGAGCCTCTCACGGTGGGGCTGGACCAGGCGCCGGACCGCAGATATGCGGCCCTCAAGAGATTCGCCTCGCATTTGAAGGTTGAGCCCATCACGGGGACCCGTCTGATTGAGGTGCGTTATTCCAGCCCGGACCCGAAGCTGGCGGCCGCCGTGGTCAACCACCTCATCGCGGCTTTGATGGAATATTCGTATCAGTCCCGTTTTGCGGCTACCTCGCAGGCCTCTCAATGGCTGTCAGCGCAGCTGGACGATCTCCGTGGACAAACGGAGCGTCTCCAGGCCAAAGCGCTGATGCTGGAGCGCGATACCGGCGTGTATGGCGAGGACGAATCGCACAACATTGTTCTGGCGAGACTGGAAGCTCTGAACCAGGCATGGGCCGAGGCAGAGTCCAACCGCATCCTGAAAGAATCCATCTACCGCGCTGCCAGCAGCGGAGACCCGGAGCTGATTTCCGGTCTTGGCGGAAACGCCGCCGCAGGCAGCATTCCCTCCATGGCCAATTCTCTTGGTCTGCTCCAGAGCCTGCGCAGTCAGGAGGCCACAGTCAGGGCAGAGCTGGACCAGGACCGGGTACGGTATGGGCAGAACTATCCGCGCATTGCTGAACTACAGGCCGAATGGAACAGCATACAGAAGGCCATCCAGGAGGAAGTCCACCGCATCGGAGAGCGGGCACGCACGGATTATGAGATTGCCCGGCGCGCAGAAGTTGATGCACACACTGCCTTTGAAAAACAGAAGAGACTGGCCGGCGATCTGAACAACAAGGCCGTGGCCTTTGCCCTGGCAAAGCAGGAGGCAGAAGGGAGTCGTCAGGTTTATGAGAACCTTCTGGCCAAGCTGAAAGAGGCCGGCGTGCTTGAAGGTCTGCGGTCCACCAACATTACCGTGGTGAATCCTGCACGAGTTCCGTCGCCCGCACATCCGAAGAGCCCCAATGTCCTGCTCTGTTTTGCTGCGGCCCTCGTCATGGGTCTGTTCTCTGGCTCTGCGGCCGCCTTTGTGGAACACGCCGCGGACCATACCATCCGTTCCTTGGAAAGTGTGGAGAAGATGACGGGCGGGCCGGTGCTGGGGCTGGTACCTGTACCGGGCTGCGGACCAGCCATGACGAAGGCCCGGGCCTCAGACCAGATCATGACCATCCGCTATACAGACGCTCCCTTCGCCGAATCCCTGCGGATGCTTCGTACCACATTGATGCTTTCAAGAAGCAGCAACCCGCCGCAGGTCCTGCTGGTCACCAGTCCAGGCGCGGGTGAGGGCAAGAGCACCGTTTCTTTGGAGCTGGCTTCTGTGCTGGCCCAGCAGGGCGCGCGGGTGTTGCTGGCAGAGTGTGATCTGCGCCGTCCGGTCCTTTCTGGGCGCACCGGCGTCCAGTCTCGATCGGCCCTTAGTGCGGCCCTGTCCAATGAAGGGATCTCTCCGGCGCCGGAACCACTGCCGGAGATGCCGAATCTGGATGTTCTGCTCGGCGGGCCGGCACCTCCCTTCCCGGCAGAATTACTTGGTTCGCGCAGAATGCAGAATCTGGTGCAGCGTTGGAGAAATGAGTACGACTTCGTGGTATTGGATGGTCCTCCGCTACTGCCAGTGGCTGATGCTGCGGTCCTGCTCCGGCACTGTGATGCTGTGCTGCTTCTTTGCCGACATGGCCTTACGGAGAGACGAGCACTCAAGCGCGGCTGGGACACGCTGCTGCGCCATGCTCCGGCCGGTATGGTGATGGGGGCCGTGCTGAATGCTGTCCCGGAAGGTTCGTCTGACTTCTACGAATACTACGGATATCGGAGTAAAGGTCATGGGGCTTAGGACAGCGGCCCGCAGAGGCATATTGCTCGCACTCCTGTTCTGCTTTTCTGCTCTTTCCGCACGGGCTGCAGACAAAAAAGAAAGTCTGCGGATTTCCAGCGGTGATTTATTGCATGTCTCCGTTTTTCGCGAGCCGGACCTGGAGCAGCATGTGCGCGTGAGGGATTCGGGTGAAATTGATCTCGACCTGGTCGGTGCCGTCTCTGTGGTCGGACTCGTCCCGGGAGAAGCTGCGCTGAAAATTGCGCAGGCGTATGAACAGGGGAAGTATCTAAACCATCCCCAGGTCTCAGTGCTGATTGAAGAGTATGCGACGCAGCAGGTGTCTGTGCTGGGACAGGTGGCCCGCCCAGGTGCGGTCCCATTAATGACCTCACGCAGCCTTCTGGACGTACTTTCTCTCGCCGGAGGACTGACAGATGTCGCCGACCGGCACATCACGATCGAGCGCGGAGATAAAAGCGGGAGTCTGACGGTTTTTGTTCCAAACGATGCCTCGACCGATCTGAAAAATACGGTGATGGTCCATCCCGGAGATACCGTTCTGGTGCCGAAGGCAGGCGTGGTCTATGTGCTGGGTGATGTGGGACGTCCTGGCGGCTATGTGATGCAGGATGATGCAAAGCTTACTGTCCTGCAGGCCATCGCACTGGCTGCTGGCGCCAACCGCTCGGCAAAAGAAAATGCCGCACGCCTGCTGCGGAAGGTCCAGGGCCGATATCAGGAGCAGACCATTCCGCTGAAAGACATGGAACGAGGAAGCCAGCCGGACATGGAACTGGAAGCTGGCGACGTGCTTTACATTCCCTTCAGCATGGCCAGAAATGTTGTGGTAGGCGCATCGGGGATCCTTTCTTCCACCAGCTCGGCGGCCATCTATGCAGCGCGCTAAAGGCAAGCCCGGCATTGCGGAGGCAGGCTGCGTTTTGGTTCTGCTCTTCTTTGCCATGCAGGGGGCCATTCCGGGAATTGCTCCCAACCAGGCGGCGGAGATGACAAATGCCGCGGCGACTTCATGGATGAAGATTGCAGGCATCGGATCACAGCTTATCGTGGACGGCTGGATTGCTGCGCTGGTGGTCCATCAATGGCGGAGGCTTTACCGCCTGCGATTTGCTCTGCAATGGAGCGCAGTTTTTGCAACATGGGCGGCGCTCTCGTCCCTCTGGTCGCAGGACCCTGTAACTACAGCACGCCGCTCGATAGCATTTGTGCTGGCCTGTCTGTTCGGCCTGTACTTTGCGGCCAGATTTCCCGTGAGAAAGCAGCTCTTTCTCTTTTGCATGACGATGCTGGTTGCGGCCCTGGCCAGTTCCATACTTGCATGGACGGTCCCTTCCATCGGACTGGAGGCATCCACAGGCCACTTTGGAAACTGGCAGGGCATCTTTACCCAGAAGAATGCCTGCGGACGCGCAATGGTGTTTGCCATTGCAGCCATCTTTTCCTTTGGACGGCTGAATGTCATCCGTCTGGGGTGCCTGCTTCTGTTTACGGCCGTCCTGATCATGAGTGGATCGCGCGGTGCCTGGGCGATTGCCGCCGTGGTGCTGGGGCTCTATGTGTTCCTGCTGCTGCTGTTTCGATCTGCGCCTTCGGCCCGGACGATGCTGCTGGGCGTGGCGATCGTACTCGCTGTCGCAACTGCATGGGCAGCCTGGGTCTATTTCCCTCTGCTCGTGGCCCTGATGGGACGCGATGCGACACTTACCGGGCGCACGGCCATCTGGCAGCAGGTCTGGGAGGCCATCCTCAGACATCCGTGGTTGGGGTATGGTTTTTCAGCCTTCTGGCAGGGCCTGAAAGGGGAATCTTTTTACGTCATTCTTGCCCTGCGGTTCGTGCTGTTTCATGCGCACAATGGTTTTCTTGAGATATGGCTGGAGCTGGGCTTGCCCGGACTGTTCTTCTTTCTCCTCAGTTACCTCCGCGGCTGGAAAAAGCTGTGGCCGTTGCTGCTGCGGCGCCGTCTGCAGGAGTGTGCATGGATGCTTTTTGTGCTGGTCCTGGTCTTTCTCTATGACCTGGATGAAAATACGCTGCTCACCTTCAACGGCATGTTCTGGGTGCTCTATGTAGCGGCCCTGGCCAATATTGAGATCCTTGCGTCCGAAGAGCGCCTCCTGAAGCAAAGGCAAAAGTTCTTCTCACGACTCCATGTGCGGATGGCCCCGGCAGGATGAGCACCGCAACATCTGTCCTCAGCAAGCCAGCAACCGGCTTCTATCTTGCAGAGCTGGACGCCCTGCGTCTATTTGCCTTTCTGTGTGTCTACTTCTGCCATGCGGTGCCGGAGGCCTGGACACGAGTGCCGCTGATTGCCGGAATCAAAGATGCCGGCAACTTTGGCGTATGCCTCTTCTTTTTTCTGAGCGCGTATCTCATCACAGAGCTGCTGTGTCGCGAGCAGGCGCAGTTTGGGCGGGTCCATGTGCGCGCATTCTATCTCCGGCGTGTTCTGCGCATCTGGCCGCTGTATTACGGAATCACCGCAGGGTACGCAGTCGGGGGCCTCTTCCTTCACTCCCTGCGCATGGAAACAGGGAGGATTGCTGCCTATTTCCTGATGGCGGGAAACTGGTACATTGCGCTGCATCCCTGGGTCCGCACGCCTTTGCGCGCCCTGTGGAGCATTTCTGTGGAAGAGCAGTTTTATCTGGTCTGGCCTGTGCTAGGAAGGCTTGGAAACAGAAGCGCTTATGGCGCCGCCTCCTTAGTGCTCCTGCCGATCTCCTGGATGACCGTCCTGGTTGTCTCCGGCGGACCATTTGCGTACAACACAGTTTGGCTGAACAGCCTGGTGCAGTTTCAATACTTTGCCTGCGGCGCGTTGCTGGCGCTTGCGCTGCAAGGCAGAACTCCGGAATGGAGACCAGAAATGCGGCTGGCGCTGGCGCTGGCAGGTCTGGTCGCCTGGTGGACGGCCGCTTTTGCATTCCGCATCAAAAGGCCGCAAGCACATCCGTCTGCTTTACAGTTCCTTTTCGGATACATGCTGGTGGAGGTCGGATGTCTTTGCCTGTTTCTCGCAGTGCTGGAAGCAGGCCGGTGGCTTTTTCCACGCTGGGTGTTGTTTTTAGGAAGGATCTCTTTCGGACTTTACATGTTTCATGAAACGGCTTTCCTGTTGGTCGATGAGGCACAGAAGCGCCTTACGCACGGGGAGACAGCATGGCTGCTGGTTGTGAACAAAACGGCCGCCCTGGCTCTGACCATCGGATTGGCCTCAGCGTCGTATCGCTTTTATGAGGCCCCGTTCCTGCGCTTTAAACGGCGTCATGCATTTGTGCGCTCGGGGAATCGATAAATGCGAAAGGTCCTCATCTATCGCAACGAGCTGCTGCCTGGGTCAGAGACCTTTGTTCTGGCCCAGGCAGCGGCACTCAGCCGATATGTGCCCGTATTTGCCGGAGTAAGACGGGTCTTCTCTGGTCTTGATCTGGCGCCATACGCCGTCGCGACCGTTTCTGCTTCTGAGCGGCTGCGCGAAAAGCTGCTGCGGCGCCTCTTTTTCCAGACAGGACGCTCCGGCCGGCTGGAGGAAGAGATCGCATGGCAGCGGCCGAGCTTGGTCCATGCGCACTTTGCCGTCGATGCCTGCGCCATCCTGCCTATGGCCCGGCGCTGGCGTCTTCCTTTGCTGGTTACACTGCATGGCTATGACATTGGCTGCCATGACGCTGCGCTGCGCCGCTGGCCCGCAGGACGGACATATCTGCGCAGGCGCATGGAGCTATGGCAGTATGCAAGCCTGTTCTTCTGCGTTTCCAGCAATGTGCGTCGGCAGGCGCTTCTGCGCGGATTTCCGCCGGATAAGCTGTTTGTGCATCCGGTGGGGGTTGCCGTGGATCGGCCGGCGACCTCGGCAGAAGGACGAGAGAGGAGCACAATCCTGTTTGTGGGCAGGCTGGTTGAGAAAAAAGGATGCGCCGATCTGCTTCGCGCCATGCCGCTGGTCCTCAGGCAGGTTCCCGGGGCCAGGCTCGTCATTTTGGGGGACGGTCCACTGCGTAAAGTGCTGGAGCAGATGGCCGTCGCATTCAGAGGAAATGTTATTTTCCATGGCCATCAGCCGCATCAGCAGGTGAAGCAATGGATGCGCCGGGCCCGTGTACTGGTGGCCCCCAGCATCTGTGCCTCTGATGGCGACCAGGAGGGCCTGCCAACGGTTTTGTGTGAGGCGCAGGCGGCGGGCCTTCCTGTCGTGACATTCGCAACGGATGCAGTGCTGGAAGCGCTGCCAAAGAGGCTCAGAGGTTTCATGCCGCCCGAGCGCGAGATCGCCGAACTGGCAGAAACCATCGTGCGCTTTGTTCTCGATGACGCGCTTTGGCAATGTGCACATGTGCAGGGAAGGCGATACATCGAGGAGCATTTCGATCTCGCGCGGCAGACGCGCATCCTCGAAGAAAAATACGATGAGTGCCTGTCTCAATCGGCACAGGCACTCTCCTGAGGAAGCACTATCGCTGGCCGGCCTTTTCCCGGAGTCCCGGTCCCAAAGCAAGCTCAATCAGCGTTTTCTGCTCCATCTCATGGGCCTTGGCCGATCCAGTGGCGGGACTGGCGGCGGCGGAGCGCTTGATGCTCAGCACCTGACGGTCGCGCGCCAGACGCTTCAAGCGGGGCATCACGAAAGAGAGTGCTCCCATGTTCTCCGGCTCTTCCTGCACCCAGATGACTTCATGGGCGTCGGGGTGGGCCTTGATGGCGGTCTCCAGTTCTGCCTCGGGCCAGGGATAGAGCTGCTCAACAAAGATAATGCCCGTGGTGCTGTCTTTGCGCTTTTCGCGCTCGACCCGCAGCTCGTGACCGATTTTTCCGGTACAGATGAGCAGGCGCTTTGCATCGGTGATCTTGGTTTCCGGCAGCACATTCTGGAAGTGCGGCCGGGTCAGGTCCTCGATCGGGGAGACCGCATCCGGATGGCGCAGCATACTCTTTGGCGTAAAGACAATCAAAGGCTTGCGCCATTTGCGCAAGGCCTGCCGCCGCAGCAGATGGAAATATTGCGCAGCCGTGGAGGGCTGGCAGATCTGCATATTGTCATGCGCGGCCAGTTGCAGATAGCGCTCCATGCGTGCGCTGGAGTGCTCCGGCCCCTGGCCTTCGTAGCCGTGCGGCAACAGCACAACCACGCCGGCCAGCAGCCCCCATTTGTCTTCGCCGGAAGAGATGAATTGATCAATGATGATCTGCGCACCATTGGCAAAATCGCCAAATTGCGCCTCCCACATCACCAGCGCTTCCGGATAGTCACGGCTGTAGCCATATTCATAGCCCAGCACCGCAGCCTCAGAGAGCACCGAATTGTAGACCTCAAACTTCGCCTGGTTTTCTGTGAGATGGTTGAGCGGTAGATAGCTCTGTTCGTTTTCGACATCAATCAGCACGCTATGACGCTGGTTAAAGGTGCCACGCTGGCTGTCCTGACCGCTGAGGCGGACGGGGACCCCGGCCTTCAACAATGAGCCAATCGCGACGGCCTCTGCCATCCCGTAATCGAACGGCAGTTTCCCCTCGCCCATCTTCCGGCGCTGTTCCAGAAGCTTCTGGATCTTGGGATGCACATGAAATCCATCCGGTGTTTTGGTGAGGGCTTCTGTGATTTCTCCGATCTCCTGTGCGCTCAGCCCCGTTTCGACCTCGTACTCTGGTTGATATTTGCCGCCCTTAAACTGCGACCAGTAGTCCGGCAGCACGGCCAGCACGGGCATTTTCTTCATCTTTGTGGCGGTGCGCTGCGCTTCAGCAAATTCGGTCTGTAGCTCCTTCACGCGGGCACTGACATCGGCCCCCAGCTTTCTGGCATAGATTTCATAGAGTGGAGGATGGTCTTTGATCTTTGCGTAGCGAAGAGGTTGTGTGATCGTGGGATCGTCCACTTCGCTGTGTCCGTGACGGCGATACCCGATCAGGTCAATCACAACATCGCTCTTGAAGGTATACCGATATTCGGCGGCCAACGCAGCCACCCGCACCACCGCATCCGGATCTTCCGCGTTGACGTGGAAGATGGGGATGGGCAGACGCTTGGCGATGTCCGACGAGTAGCGCGAAGAATTTGACTCTTCCGGCTCAGCAGTAAAGCCAAGCAGATTGTTTACGATGATGTGGATGCTGCCGCCCACAGAGAAGCCTTGTACATTGGACAGGTTCAGTGTTTCGGCCCAGATGCCCTGTCCGGCAAAGGCAGCATCGCCGTGGATGGCAATCGGAAGCACCCGGTCCACGCCCTCGGCCCCGTAACGGGCCTGTTTGGCGCGGGCACGGCCCATCACAACTGGGTCCACAGCCTCCAGATGGCTGGGATTTGAGACCAGGTGCAGCGCCAGGGCCTTGCCGTCCCGTGCGCGAAAGACGCCCGTGGCGCCTACGTGATACTTCACGTCTCCCCCGCCAAGGATGCTTCTGGGATCTACATCTTCAAATTTTGAAAAAATATCTGCCGGGGACTTGCCGAAAGTGTTGACCATCACACTGAGGCGTCCACGATGGCTCATTCCCATGACGGCCTTTTCTGCACCAAGTTCGGCTGAGCGGTTCAGCAGTTCATCCAGAAACGGAATCAGCGCAGTCACGCCTTCCAGAGAGAAGCGTTTGGTCCCCAGGTAGCGCGATTGAATCACCTGCTCAAAAATATCGGCCTTGAGCAGCAGGTCCAGAATGCGCTTCTGGTCTGGCTTTGCCGCTTCTGATTCCATACGCTCGGCGATCCACTGCCGGCGCTCGCGGTAAGGAATATGCATGAATTCGGCGGCAATCGTTCCGCAGTAGCAGCGGCGGGCCTCTTCTGCATCTTCACCTTCGTAATCAAGATCGGGAACAGGTTCGGGGGTGAGGTATTGTCCGAGAGGGTCAAGCTGCGCCTGGAGGTGTCCCCAGCGCCGGAAGGCATCAAAGACTTCTTCGCGGTGTTTATGGTTCAAGTCAACTTCAGAAGGTACGGGTTCCAGCTTAGTAGCACTCATAAATGTCGGATCCGGAAATCCCGGCCCGGAAATTCAGATTGTCGGGGAAGATTTGCCCGGAAAGCGGCCAGAGATTTCATCATCTCTTTTATTTTACTGGTTTGAAGAGAAGACCGGGGCGGCTCAAGAGCCAACGAAGGTACCCATTTTTATTTTTAATGCCCATCATGGAACGGAAAAGGCAGGCCCAGAGGACCTGCCTTTCAAAATGCAGCCCGCAAAAAGACTATTTCTTTGCCGGAGTAGACTGCGTGGTCCCTGTTCCTTCCAGGACCGAATGTCCACCGGTGCGCTTCTGCATCAGGATCGTCAATCCAATGGAAGTCAGCATAAAAATCACTGCACACCAGGTGGTAATGCGCGTCAGCACATTGGCCGCCCCCCGCGGACCGAAGGCCGTCTGCGAGCCCTGGCCGCCAAATGCGCCGGCAAGATCAGCGCTCTTGCCCTGCTGGAGCAGAATGACGATGACCAGGAAAATACAGACCAGGACATGGATGGCTAAAACAAGATAGAACATAGTTGCTTTCAGGACCTCAGGGGCGACGGAACATTTGGTGCGGAAGGGGGGACTTGAACCCCCATGCCTTTCGGCGCCACCCCCTCAAGATGGTGTGTCTGCCAATTTCACCACTTCCGCACGGCAAAGCTCTTTAGAGACAGGAAGCTGCCTGCTTCCCTCAGTTATTGTACCCGCTTTCCGGATTCTATTCCAAATCCTCCGGAGCGGGCCTCAGGTCTTGGGTTGGTCCGGGTCAGGTCTGCAAAACTCCGGCGCGAAATACGGGAGCATCGGGATTCAAAGAAGCCGCCTCAAGCGCCAGCATCAGGGCCTCGCGTGTCTTTGCCGGATCAAGGATTGCATCCACCCAGAGGCGGGCAGCGGCGTAGCGGCAGTCGGTCTGCTCCTCATAGGTGGCCTTGATGGAAGCCAGCAGCTCTTCTTTTTCCTTCTCGCTGAGTTTTTTGCCCTCGCGCTCCAGTTGTCGCAGTTTGATTTCCACCAGGGTCTGGGCGGCCGAGCTGCCGCTCATCACCGCATAGCGTGCCGTGGGCCAGGCAAAAATAAAGCGTGGATCATAGGCCTTTCCGCACATGGCGTAATTGCCTGCTCCATACGATCCGCCCAGGATGACGCTGATCTTGGGGACCACCGAGTTGGAAACAGCGCTGACCATCTTTGCTCCCGAACGGATAATGCCGCTCCATTCCGCATCGCGTCCCACCATAAAGCCATTGACATCGTGGAGAAAAATCAGCGGCACAAGGTTCTGATTGCAGTCCATGATGAAGCGCGCCGCCTTGTCCGCGCTTTCAGAATAGATGACGCCACCAAATTCCATCCGCTTTTCCCCGGTATGGCTGGTCTGCGGCTGGGAGGTCTTCTGGTTGGCGACAATGCCTACGGCCGTCCCCCCGATGTGCGCATAGCCGCACAGAAGCGTGCGCCCATACTCGGGCCGGTATTCGTCGAATGCACTGCGGTCTACGAGGCGGGCGATGACTTCATGCATGTCATAGCCGCTGGCCGAGCCTTTTGCCGGATCAGGATCAAGCAGCGCATACAGGTCCGAGGCCGGATATCGGGGCGCATCCCTTTCCGGGTCAAACGGCGCGCGGGCAAAGGGAGCGCCCGGCCTTTGGCCGACTCTGGAGACAAGCGAGCGCAGCCGCGCAATACACAGGTGGTCATTGGGTTCTTTGTAGTCCACTGTGCCGGAGATCTGTGCGTGCATGGCCGCTCCGCCCAGCTCCTCGGCGGAATACTTCTGTCCGATGGCTGCCTGCACCAGCGCAGGGCCGGCCAGGAAGAGTCCGCTGCCTTCGGTCATCAGCACATGGTCCGTCATCACCGGAAGATACGCGCCTCCGGCCACGCACATGCCCATGATGGCCGTCATCTGCGGAATGCCCATCGCCGACATCACTGCATTGTTGCGGAAGATGCGTCCAAAGTCGTCCTGGTCCGGAAAGACATCTTCCTGCAGGGGCAAAAAGACACCCGCGGAATCCACCAGATACAGAGTGGGGATGCGGTTTTCCATCGCGATGGTCTGCGCGCGGATGACCTTCTTTGCCGTCATGGGGAAAAAGGCCCCGGCTTTGACCGTCGCGTCATTGGCGATAATCATGCACAGACGCCCGGCCACCCGCCCCAGTCCCGTGATCACGCCGGCCGCCGGGGCACCGCCCCACTCTTCATACATGCCGAAGGCGGCAAACAGCCCCAGTTCGAACAGGTCGGTTCCAGGATCGAGCAGCAGCGCAATGCGTTCCCGCGCTGTCAGGCGCTTTTTGGCGTGCTGCGCCTCGATGGCCTTTGCGCCTCCACCTTCGCGGATCTGCGCTTCCTGCGCGCGAATGCTGGCCACCAGGGCCGTCATGGCCGCAGTATGGCTCCTGGCCCGTGGACTGCCAGGGTCGAGTGTTGACGTAAGAACGTTGTTCAGCTTGGCTTCATCCGGTGCAGACATAGGAAACGGCCAAGGATATCAGATTTTAAGAACGTCCAGCTTCGATCATGAGTGGATGGGCGGCAAGAAAACTTCTGCGAAAACAGAAAAGGCAGGCTGTAGACGCCTGCCTCTGAAATCGACTGTCCAGAAAATCACTGCCGTCTCGCGCCCCGTACCGCTTCCTGCGCGGCGGTTGCACCGTTTACCGGGACGGGTGGGACTTCTGCCGGAGCGGGTGCGGCTATCTTAAGCTTCTGGCGCAGTTCAGCGTCAATGCGGGCAAAGGTTTCTTTGTTGTCTTTCAGGTACTGGCGTACATTTTCCCGGCCCTGACCGATGCGTTCGCCCGCATAGCTATACCATGCGCCGGACTTTTCGACGATATTGTTTGCTACCGCCAGGTCCAGAACATCGCCTTCACGCGAGATGCCTTCGCCATAAAGAATGTCGAACTCGGCCTCGCGGAAGGGTGCGGCCACCTTGTTCTTTACAATCTTGACCTTGGTCCGTGCGCCGACAACGTTTTCCCCCTCTTTGACCGCGGAGATACGCCGGATATCAATGCGTACAGAGGAGTAAAACTTGAGCGCGCGGCCTCCGGTCGTCGTTTCCGGATTGCCGAACATCACCCCGATCTTTTCGCGGATCTGGTTGATGAAGATCAGGCAGGTCCGTGATTTGGAGACCGTGCCCGTGAGTTTGCGCAACGCCTGCGACATCAGACGCGCCTGAAGTCCCACATGCGAGTCGCCCATCTCGCCGTCCAGTTCGGCCTTGGGGACCAGAGCTGCGACCGAGTCCACTACGAGGACGTCAATGGCACCGGAGCGGACCAGCGCCTCGGTGATTTCCAGCGCCTGCTCCCCGTAATCGGGCTGCGAGACAAGCAGGTTGTCCACATCCACGCCCAGCTTTTTCGCATAGACCGGATCCAGTGCGTGTTCAGCATCCACAAAGGCCGCCATCCCGCCTTGCTTCTGTGCTTCAGCAATGATCTGGAGCGTGACCGTAGTTTTTCCTGAGGATTCCGGACCAAAAATCTCAATCACGCGTCCCCGGGGCACTCCACCCACACCGAGTGCTGCGTCAAAGGAGATCGAGCCGGTAGAGATGGTGGAGACAGGCGCCACGGCCTCCTTGCTGCCAAGGCGCATAATTGAGCCCTTGCCAAACTGTTTCTCAATCTGTGAAAGCGCCAGTTCTACTGCGCGGGTACGGTCATCTGCTGCCACAATCCTTCTCCCATGCCCTGTGTTTTGCGCCTTTTCGCAGGGAAAATGCGCCAATTCTGCCCAAATTCTGTATGAAGTTGAGGCAATTCTAGCACTGAAACTCCGCGGGGCGGCCCGGGCGAACAAAAATCAAAAACTATAGTAACGTGCGGTTGCGGGCCAAGTCCACCACGAGGCAGGTTTTTTATGCAAAAAAGGGCAGCATGGCGGCCCCCAGAAGGCCCGAATCTGGCCCCAGCCGGGCCGGGACCACTGTCGTACGTCCTTTCTCAGGAATGCTGGGATCTGCAGGCTTTGTCAAACGATAGATATAGCTATGGGCCTCCATCGCGGCGAACATGGCGGGCGAAAAGAGGTCCCAGGCCGCCGCGACTCCTCCTCCTACCACATACAAAGGAAGATTCAGGGTGCTGACCAGGCTGGCCAGCCCGATGCCCAGTGCCTGTCCTACCTTTCGATAAATTTCTTCAGATTCCGCATCGCCCGCCCAGGCGCTTTCGGCCAGACTGCGTGCTGTTACCGGGTCTTGTCCATGGTGCGGGCCAGCCACGGCCAGGCTTCTTCCGGCCCGGGCAATGGCAGTGGCTGAGGCATACTGTTCCAGGCAACCCCGGCTGCCGCATCCACAGGGCAACCCGTCCAGGTATACAGGTACATGTCCCGCCTCGCCAGCCATTCCGGCAAAGCCATGCCAGACATGTCCGTCCAGAATGATGCCGCTTCCCACGCCTGTGCCCAGAGTCAACATGCAGAGCGACTGGGTCCCGAATGCCTTTCCGGCGCCGGCATGGCACTCAGCCAGTGCAGCGGCATTGGCATCACACTCCACAAGGACTGGAGATCCCAGCCTCCGCTCCAGTTCAGTCTTCAGTTCCAGCCCCTCAAAGCCGGGCAGGTTCGGCGGAGTCAGCAGCCGTCCTGAGGGAAGCTCAAGGGGCCCCGGACATCCAACTCCGGTACCAACCCATTCCCGACCAGATTGATGTTCCGCCACAAGCTGTCGGATGGCGGAGACCATATCCTGCAGCACGGCTTCTGGGCCGGCATCCACCCGGGTGGGCATGGAAATGGCGCTGAGACGTTCCCAGTCCTGAGTAAAAGCTGCAACCCGCAGACTGGTGCCGCCCAGGTCCACGCCGATGGAGAAGGTGTTCATGCCAGCCATAGTGTACATGATAACGTTATCGAGAGATACGCAGGAAAGCCCGGCATGGTTCCCCGGGAACGACAACCTCAGGCAGGAAGCGGGACTGGCGGCTGGGTGCGCACACCGGTGGCATGAAGCAGGGCGGCCAGGGCCAGCATGATGAGGCCGAGGGCGCAGACGCCGCTCCATTCCCAGTGTGCCCAGGCAATGGTGGAAAACAAAGAGCCGAGCGATCCTCCCAGGAAGTACACCGTCATATAGATGGTGTTGATGCGGCCCCGCGCTCCGGGCTCCAGGCCGAAGATGCGGGTCTGGTTGGCGATCTGGCTGGCCTGCATCCCCAGATCAAGCACGACCACTCCAACCACGAGTCCGGCGATGTGGTAGCCAAAGAGCCAGAGGATGCAGAACCCGACGGCCAGCAGGCTAAGCCCTAGAGTGACGACGGCGCGCGAGCCATGCCGGTCTGCTACCCGTCCAGCCACCGGAGCAATCAGTGCTCCCGTAGCACCCAGTACACCAAAGCTGCCGGCCACGCCTGCGCCCAGGCGATAGTGGTGCGAACCAAGCAGGAAGACCAGGGTCGTCCAGAAGGCGCTGAAAGCGCCGAAGGCCAGGCCTCCCAGCATTGCCGATTCACGCAGCAGGGGCTGTGTGCGGCACAAGGTCCACAGCGAGCGCAGCGCATCGCGATAGGGCAGTGGTGTATGGGGAGGCAGCTTCGGCAGTCGGCGCACCATCAGCAGAACAAAGGTCAGGCTGGCCGCGGCGGCAAAGAAGAAGACCGTCCTCCATCCCAGAAAAGAGGCGATCCAGCCGGAAACGGTCCGGGCGAGCAACACCCCAAGCAGGAGGCCAGTCATCACCGTGCCCACGGCACGTCCGCGCTCCTCATCGCTGGCCAGCTCCGGGGCGATGGGGACAATCACGTGTGTGACCGCTGCCATCAGTCCAATGGCGACACTGGCCGCAATCAGGACCGCGAGGGTCGGCGCAAAGGCGCAGAGCAGCGCCGAGCAGGCAATTCCTGCAAAAAGACGGACCATCAGGCCGCGCCTTTCCACCACGTCGCCCAGCGGGACAAAGGCGAGGATGCCGAGGGAGTAGCCGACCTGGGTGGCCACGGCGACCGAGCCCATGCTGCCGTGCTCCACATGCAGGCTGCGGGACATCTCCAGCAGCAGCGGCTGGTTGTAGTAAATATTGGAAACGCTCACACCGCAGGCAACGCCCAAAAATGGCAACAGGCTGCGGTGCCGGGGGTGCAGCTCAACCGGTGCTTCCGGAACGATGGTCTCTGTGTCTTCCAATCTTCAGTGTATTCGATGAAAGAAAGTGCAAAGAATGCGTGGTAGCTTCTCCGTCCGGGAACGACAGGGTCCTGCGTCTCGTCAACCGGCCTTTTTCAGCTTCCGCGGCGAGAATTGCTGGTATTCGTGCTTCAACGCCGCTTCGCTGATGGGTTTTTCGTGCAGTAGCAGCTCGGTGGCCTGGAGCTCCGGGTTCGCGTGGAACCACTGCTTGGCTGCATCCTCGTGCAGCAGGTTCAGCAGTGCGAGCAGAGACATTCCCTGATGGTGCGCCATCCATTCCCGCGCCAGCTGCGGGTTTTTTCTG
Source organism: Pseudacidobacterium ailaaui (assembly GCF_000688455.1). NCBI lineage: Bacteria > Pseudomonadati > Acidobacteriota > Terriglobia > Terriglobales > Acidobacteriaceae > Pseudacidobacterium > Pseudacidobacterium ailaaui. Next base: position 994,075 of record NZ_JIAL01000001.1, on the reverse strand, counting down.
GAATGGATGTAGTCGGCGGCTTCATAAAAACCAAAGGCACCCACCCATCCCTGGCTGGCCATGCGGTGCAGGTTGCGGATGGACTCGGCCGGGTCCACTCCCAGAGCAAGGAAGGTGGAATAGGGAGAGACCACCGGTCCGGCCGTGGCGTCGTATTTCAGGGCAAGCTGCGGAATGCCGAATGCCTGATAGTGATAGTGCCCGTCCTCTGTCTTGTCGGCATAGCCGGATTCGGAGATGCCCCAGGGAATACGATGTTCGCGTCCGAATGCCTGTTGTACCTTGACGGCGGCACACAGGCTGCGTGAGACCAGGGTGTCAGGATAGCTGCGCATCCAGAGCGCTGGCATGAGGTATTCAAACATGGTCCCGGTCCAGGAGAGCAACACCATGCGGCCATAGGCCATGGTATGCATGCGGGCCATTTTGAACCAGACCTGCTGCGGCACATCTCCTTTTGCAATGGCGACAAAGGACGCGATGCGCGCTTCCGAGGCCAGAAGGTCATAACAGGCAGTATGGACTTTCTGCGCGGCCACATCATAGCCGATGGAAAGCAGCATTCTGCCTTTTTGCAGCAGAAAGGAGAAGTCCATCTCATCAATCAGTCGGGAAGACTCCTCGGCGATGGCCCGAATGCTTTGTTCGAGCCCGCGCAGACGTTCGCGGGCGGCAGGCAGAAGCGTGCGCAGCTTTTCCCCAAGAAAGAGGTTGCTGTCAGCCTCTTCATCGGTAGCCCAGGCCCGCCCCAGACGGGAGATGAGCTGGTCGGCAAAGGCGGCTGCGTCTTCCAACGCAGGAAAGATGGTGTCCTCGCGCAGGCCCAGTTGAGCAACAGAGCGCAGTGGGGCGAATTCGGGCAGCAGCCAAGGCATGTAGTCTTCCACGATCGTCTGCGCGGCGCGAATCCGTACCTGCATCTCTGCGGCCCACCAGGGATCGCCTTTTTCCTTGATCGGCAGCTTGCTCCAGGCTTCGGGGTCTGCCTGCATGATCCAGGCAATCCATGCTTCGGCGGCTGCGGAGGGCCCGGGAGGCGCAGCATGGCCCTTCTCCAGGCCAGAGGTCTCCTTCTGCAGCAGGGTGGAAAAGGTATGCAGGCCCTGGAACAGCCGGGAGGAGACCAAAGGCGTCTTGAGCACAGAGAGCGCCCCTCCGCGCAGCGTGTACAGGGAGGCCACCAGGTTGCCATTGTCTACGGTCGAGACAAAAGCAGGCTCAAAGGGCCTGAGGGTGCGTGTGTCGTACCAGTTCAGCAGATGTCCGCGGTGTTTTTCCAGCTTCGCCATGGTGGCAAAGCTCGAATGAGTGAGTGCGGCAAATTCCGGTACTGTAAGAAAACCAAATTCGACAGCGGCCTGCCGTGCATTCAGCAGCAGCCCAAGGTTGGTAGGCGACACCCGGGCGGCCTCATAAAGCCCATCCTCTTCCACATTGTCGGGGATGAGGAAGTGATGGCTTTCCCCGCCAAATTGATAAAAGTAGCGCCAGATGCGCAGCGCCTGTTCGAGCAGAAAGGCCTCATTGCTCTTTGACAACCGGCGGGCTTCATCGCGCGGAGGCTGATTGAGCCAGTAAGTGATGCCGCCGGAAAAGCCCCATAACAGCAGAATGGGTGCAGCCACCAGCAGCGCGAGAGGAGAGACGGCCAGAATGATGACCGCCAGCAGGATCGTAAACAGAGGGATCAGAGCAAGATAACGGTCTACGGGTGTCGTGCGCTTTGCCGCTGTTTCTGCCTCGGCCGCTGTTTCCCATTCAAGCAGCCGCTGGCCTGTGATAAAGCGCCGCACCAGGGAGCGGACGATGGCGTCCACGGTAAGCAGGGTCTGGTGGGGCAGGAAGATGAGGTTCAGCAGGGCAATGAAGGCACTTTGCAGGAAGCCGAGGAAGGCCTCGCGCAGGGCCCCCTGCTGTTCGCTGGCGAGCGCGCGCGCCGCGCTAAAGAGCAGCTGCACGAAGGGGGGCAGGAAGAGTAGAAGCAGAGTCACCAGGGTCCAGTAAAGAGGACCGCCCGGAAGCCCCATCCACCCGGCGACCAGCAGCACCATCGTCATCGGCTCGACTAAGGAACGGCGCAGATTGTCGAAGATCTTCCAGCGCGAAATGGTCGAAATGGGATTGCGCACATAGCGTCCGGACTCGTCCGGAACGCGGGAAAAGAGCCACTGCACAATTTGCCAGTCGCCCCGCACCCAGCGGTGCTTCCGCCGCGTATAAGCCGAGTAGTGCGAAGGATAATCGTCAATGACTTCGATGTCGGTGGCCAGGCCCGCGCGTGCGTATGCGCCTTCAATCAGGTCATGGCTGAGCAGCGCATTGCGAGGAAAACGGCGGTCCAGGACCGCGTGCAGTGTGGCGGCTTCATAGATGCCTTTCCCGGTGAAGATGCCTTCGCCGTAGAGGTCCTGATACACGTCAGAAATGGCGCGGGTATAGATATCAAAACCAGTCTGGCCGGAATAAATTGAGGCCAGGCGGGACCGCGATGCGGAATGCACGCTGACCCCCACACGCGGCTGTAAAATGCCATAACCATCTGTCACGATGCGTCGCTCGGGATCAATGATGGCGCGGTTCAGCGGATGCGCCATGGCCCCCACCATGGCATGGGCCGATCCGCGCGGAAGCTGTGTGTCGGAATCGAGCGTGATGATATACCGCACCTGCTTCAGTACTTCCAGATTGCCTGCCTTGACCGGAAAGGCGTCAAAGGTGCCCAGGAGAAATTTATTCAGGTCCAGCAGCTTGCCCCGCTTGCGCTCCCATCCCATCCAGACGCCCTGTTTGGCATTAAAGAGGCGATGGCGGTGGAGCAGGAAAAAAGATCCATGCTTGGGCGATTTGTAGCGTTCGTTCAGGTCGCGAATCAGTGAAACGGCAAGGTCTACCAGCGGGTCGGTGTCATTTTCGCGCGGACGTGTAATCGAGTCAGGCAGGTCCGTCAGCAGGGCGAAATGCAGATGAGGGTCCTGGTTGGCGAGGAAACGCACCTCAAGGTCCTGCACCAGTTCGCGGGTCTGCTTTTCGTTGAGGAGCAGGGTTGGAACGGCCACCAGCGTGGCATACTCGGCGGGAATGCCTGCGCTGAAGTCCAGCTTGGGCAGGGCACGCGCCTTAAAGAGCAGGGTCACTGTGTTGTTGACTAAATCCACCGCGCCCTGGGTGACCGGCAGCAGCATGAGAACGAAAGCGACCGCAAGTCCGCCGAAGATGGGATAAGTGGGCACCAGAGGAAGCAGAATGGCCGCAATCAGCAGGACCGTCAGCACTTCGATGGAGCCGATATAAAAATCGTCCGCATTGCGCTGCAAGCGGATCCGTAACTGCTCCAGGAAAGGCGGGCTGTAATGGACGCGCCGGGCCAGGTCACGGAATCCCTTGTCGATAAGGTAATAACCGATGTGTGAGCGGCGCAGGTGCAGGCGCGGGTCTGGGATCTGCTGCTGTTGCGCTTCCCGGGCCATCTCCAGCGCGCAGCGGGCGACCTCCAGCTCAGTGGCCTCTGCAAAACGGGCGATTTCGGCCACACGCTTGCGGTATTGCTCGCGGCTGTCGAAATCCATACAGGCATAGGCCTGTGCGGGGTCTTGCTGCAGGACCGGTTCAAAAACAACGGACTGCTCAATCAGGGACGCCCAGTCGGCAAAACCAATGTCCCGGAGTGTCTGGATGCGGGCGCGCAGCATGTCGGCGGGGCCTGTCACGCCTGGGCCGGGGGCCTGGAGGCGGGCGCTTGCCTGCGAGAGGACCCACTCAAGCAGCAGCAGCTTGAACATGGTGGGAAGCGTCCAAAGTTCTTCCAGACCGAGCGCGTCGCCCTTCTGGATTTCATCGAGGAAAACAAGCAGTGCCTCGGCCGACCAGGAAAAATGCGCAGCATCCAGAAATGCCGCCGCCACGGCGGCAGCGCGGGGCTCTTCACCGGTAGGTGTGACGATGCGCGGCAGATGCTCCACTTTGCGGCGAAGGGAAAAGGCCTCCAGGATCACGGCCCGGAAGAGACGAGGATTTTCGCGGATTTCAAGCAGCGGGTCCGGTCCTGCGTCTGGCCCTGGTTTGTAGGCTTCCAGGTTGGCAAATAAAAGCTCAAGGGAATCGCGCGCGGCCTCCATGCGCCGTGTAAAACCACCTTTGCCCTGGGGCCGATGGGTCACCTGCCAGCTCTGCACGGCGTTATGCGCGGCCTCGCGTAGTCCGGGGAAAGTTTGCGTTGTGTGAAGGTCGGATGTAATGTCTTCTGCCATTCGTTCCTGTAACTGCTTTCTACGATGTGGCTTTCTCCGGCCCCGGGGTCATCATGCGGGACGACTTTGTGGCCGGAATCGAACTTCTTTCAGAATTACCGGTAGCTTGCTGCCTGCATTTCAAACATTTCTGCGTAGCGTCCGCCCAGCGCCATCAGCTGCTGATGGTTCCCTTCCTCAACCAGTCTGCCACCCTCCAGCACCACGATGCGGTCGGCCATGCGGACGGTGGAGAAGCGGTGTGAAATCAGCAGCGCCATTTTGCCCTCGGTCAGCTCTGCAAAGCGCTCAAAGACCTCCAGCTCACTGCGGGCGTCCAGGGCGGCGGTCGGTTCGTCGAGAATCAGAAGCTGCGCATCGCGCAGATAGGCGCGGGCGAGCGCGATCTTCTGCCATTCGCCTCCGGAAAGGTCCACCCCTCCCTCAAAGCGGCGTCCAAGCACCTGGTCGTATCCATGTTGCAACCGGGCAATGACGCCGGCGGCCAGGCTCTTCTGCGCGGCGCTCTCGATTTCTGCCTGTGTGTGCGGAACTTCCACTCGTCCAATCGAGATATTTTCCCGCGCCGTCATTTCGTAGCGCATGAAGTCCTGGAAGATGACGCCGATTTCTTTGTGCAGGTCTTCCAGCGAATATTCCCGCAGGTCAACGCCATCCAGCAGGATTTGGCCTTCGGTGGGGTCGTAAAGGCGTGTGATCAGCTTGACCACCGTGGTCTTGCCCTGGCCGTTTTCGCCAATCAGAGCAATGCGTTCGCCCGGGCGCAGCGTGAAATTAAAGTTCTTGAGGACCTTGCGCTCGGTGCCCGGGTAAGCAAAGGAGACGTTGCGGAACTCAAACCCGGTCCGGATAGGGCGCGGGGCCGGCAGGGCGCCCGGCTTGGACCTCACCGTGGGTTTCATCTCAAAGAAGCCAATCAGGTCGGTAAGGAAGAGGGCCTGGTCGGCAATTCCTGAAGCCGTCGAGAAGACCTGTTGCAGGTTGGAGCTGGCCTGCACAATGGCGTTGGTGATGAAGTAGAAGATTCCGATGCTGTAATATCCGTGCACGGCGCGCCAGATGACATAGGCATAGGAGCCATAGTAGCCCAGGGTGCTGAGGATGCCGAGCAGTCCGCCGCCAATGAGTTTTTTGCGCGAGAGGGCGATGTTTTCCTTGTAAATCTGCTCAGCAAGTCCGGCGAAGCGGTTGGTCAGATACTCGTTCAGATTAAAGAGCTTCAGCTCTTTTGCCGCTTCCTTGCTGCCGCCAACCTGCCGGAGGTAGTCCATCAGCCGTTTGAGAGGCGTCTGGCGGTAGTTCTTGGCGTATCCAAGAAAGGCATAATGCGTCTCGCCCAGGAACGAGGGCAGCACGCCCAGGGCGAGCAGCAGAAGCAGCCACGGCGAATAATACAGAAGCGTGGCGGTAAAGATGAGGGTGGTGATGGCCTGCTGAAAGAGACGGCCCAGTTGCTGGATGAGCACCAGCCGGTCAGTGGCCTGCACACGGGCGCGTTCCAGCCGGTCGTAGTAGAGCGGGTCTTCGTATGTGGTCAGGTCAAGCTGGGCGGCCTGCCGCATGACTTCAATGCTGACGTGATGGGTATAACGGTCGGCCAGCAGCGAGTCAAAGAAATCAATGGTCCGGGTCAGAATTCCGGTGAGGACGGCGAGGGTGACTTCGAGTCCGACCACCCACCAGAAGCGTTCGGGCAGCCCCTGGTGGCGAAGGGAGCGCTCGACGCCATTCATGATCCAGGCGGCCACGCGGGCAATGGCCCAGGGCATCAGCGCGACAAAGACGCGCAGGACCAGTCCCCATGCGACAACAGAGGGCCCTGATTCCCAAAGGATCTTCAGCACATGGGGCACATTCCTGAGCGCGCGGAGCCGGTCGCCCCAGGCATGTTCCAGTCTTTGCTTCTCTTTCTGCTCCATGGGCAAATCAGGTCCCTGCTTCAGCGTTGTAGTTTGATTGCATCCTGAGAGGAAACATGTGTTTCGATGCAAATCGTTGTCGGAACGTTGTTTAACACAAAATTTACAGAAAAGGGCCAAAGGCCTTGGTACCGGCTGGTTTTCGCAGTCTATTCACACTCCATTCTCTTTTCTTTAACACCGTGTTGGGAAGCTGAAGAGGAACTCCGGCCTTTCCTTATCGCTCATCAGGCGTGCGCGCATGTGCGTCAGGGGAGGTGGGGTGTAAGGACCGAACGTTGTGAAGAGAGGCCAAATGAGAACACATCTGAAGGTGCTGGCAGGCATGGCGCTTGCTTCAGCACTGATTGCAGGGCATGCCCAGACTGCCGCTCCCAGCAAGGCCCACCGGGCGAAGAAGGCTGCTCCGGCCAGGCCCTCGGTGGAATCGCAGATCGAGTCGCTGCGGCAGGAGATGAACTCCCAGATTGAGCAATTGAAGCAGCAACTTGCCGACCGTGATGCTCAACTGAAGCAGGCGCAGGATGCCGCAGCCCAGGCGCAGGCCGCCGCTGCCCAGGCTGAACAGGCCGCCCAGGCCCAGCAGGCTGCTGTGAGCGAAAACACGCAGGCAGTCAATACGCTGCAGAGTTCTGTTTCTGACCTGAAGACCAATACGCAGTCCATTGTGACCACCGTGCAGGAGCAGCAAACGCAGGTGAAAAAGCAGATCGAGAACCCGGACGCGCTCCATTACAAGGGGATCACGATCTCTCCGCAGGGCAGCTTTATTGAAGCCGCGACGGTCTATCGCAACCGTGCGCTGGGTGCGGACATCAACACTCCGTTCAACTCGATCCCCTATGAGGGTTCGGACAATGCCGCCATGAGCGAGTTCTTCGGCACTGGCCGTCAGTCACGCCTGGCGCTGCTGGCCGAGGGCAAGCTCGATACCTGGGCCCTGCGCGGCTACTATGAGATGGACTGGCTGGGGACCGGCGTCACCTCCAATAACAACCAGAGCAACAGCTATGTATTGCGTCAGCGTCAGTTGTGGGCGCAGGCAGAGTCCAGCAACGGATGGATCTTTACGGCCGGACAGCAGTGGTCCCTGGCGACGCAGAACAAACAGGGGATTATCAATCGTACCGAGCTGTTGCCGCAGACCATCGATCCGCAGTATAACGTCGGCTTTGTGTGGGCACGCCAGTACGGGGCCCGCGTGGTCAAAAGCTTCATGGACAAGCAGCTCTGGGCCGGTATCTCTGTTGAAAATGCACAGACGCTGACCCCAAGCTGCCAGGCAACAGGGACCGGCGTCTCGTGCCCGACGAATTATCTGGTTGGGCAGACAGGAAACGGCGGCGGTTTGTACAACGGTGCAGGGGGCACCTCAGCCACGGGCGGGGCCACAGGGCCACTGACCACTTATTCCTACAACCTGGCCCCGGACCTGCTGGCCAAGGTCGTATTTGAGCCCAAGGGTTTTGGACACTACGAACTCTTTGGCATCTCGCGTTTCTTCCGCAACCGCGTCTATCCCAGTTCCACCTCCGGAGCAGGGGCGTACAATGACGCGACTGTCGGCGGCGGCATTGGCGGCAGCTTCTATGTTCCTGCCAGCAAATACTTTGATCTGGGAATCAGCGGGCTGTGGGGCGACGGCGTAGGCCGCTATGGCTCCTCGACTCTGCCGGACACCACAGTGCGTCCAGACGGACAGCTTGCTCTGCTGCATGGCTTCTCGGCCCTCAGCACTGCGGTCTTCCATGCTTCTCCCCGACTTGATGTCTACTTCAACTATGGTGGAGACTATGCCTACCGCCGCTACTTTGCCTCCGGCGCAGGGACCGTGGGTTACGGCTCGCCCTTTATCAATGATTCCGGTTGTGGAGTCGAAAAGGTCCCCGGAACTTCACCCCAGCCTGGTTATCAGCCGACTTCGAGCGCCTGCGGAAGCCCGACCAAAGACATCCAGGAGTTCACTCTCGGCTATTGGTATGACTTTTACAAAGGGCCCAAAGGTCGCTTCCGTCAGGCCATTCAGTACAGCTACTTTGAGCGCTATGGATGGTCCGGCACAGGCGGCATTCCTAAAGGCAATGACAACGTGATCGAAACCTCGTTCCGTTACTACATGCCTTAACCTGCCTCCCCGACAGGGCATCCCGGACCCCGGGATGCCCTTTTCTTTTGGTGCGCCATCGCCAGGTATTCTCCCAGCAGCTTTCCGCGCAGTCGTTGCACGGCCTTCATGGCCTGAAGAAAATGGCGGTCCCGCTGTTCTTCAAGCCAGCGCTGCAGCTCATGGCCCTCCCCATCCAGTGCGCTCTGCGCTTCTTCTGCCAGCACCAGCCAGTCATGCCATTTGCCAATCTCGTCTTGTAGTTTTCTGAGCGCTTTTGCCGTCATCTGTGCCTGAGCATCCTCTTCTGCGGATTCGGCGAGATAGCGGCACTTCTTTGCACCTTTGCGGAAATCGTGCAGATTTTCAGCATGGAGATGGGGCATCTGCTCTGTCAATCGTGCAAATGCTTCCAGTGCGAGTGCTGCGGTGTTTTGGGGCCGGCGGCGTGTCTGCGCAGAGTGGTTGCATGCCGCCAGAAAAGAAGCAGCTTCCTCATCAAATTTCTTCATCCATCTGGCCGCCTTCTTCTTCAGTCTGGCTGCATGGTGCTGCCGGGCATGGTGCAGCCAGGCGTCCAGGGTATGGGCCTGCCGCGCAATCCTAGCATCCAGGGCCGGACTGGCCGGTTGCTGGAGCAGGGAATGCAGCAGCTTGCGGTGCACATCCAGATCGCGTACCGGCGCCGCGGCCCGCCGCAGTTTCTTAAGCAGCCGGAGCCAGCGGTCAGCAGCTTGCTGCAGTGCAGCGTCGCTTTGCTCGCGCAGCAACGCCTCCACCAGTGCCTGAACGCGACGGGTCCCGGTGCGTAGATCATGCACAGGGTCCAAGGCCGGATCATCAGCGCACTTTTGCAGATTGCTGCGCAGCGTGGCGATGAGCGGCCGCAGATGCAGCATTGCACTTGTGGTGTGCGCAGATGGTTGAGCGGACACGGTTGGGGCCTCTTCTGCGTCCTCTGCGGTAAATTACACGAGGACCGCTGCTATTCTAAAGATTCGGGACCATCATGGCTGAATCAATTTTGCCTGGAAACCATCCTCGCAAACCTGCGCTTCTTTCTTCTCCGGCCAAAAGCTGGACGCTGCTTCTTCTGGTCTTCATTGCGGTGCATTTTGCCGCGCTATTTTCGCCCTCTCTGCTGGACGACGCCGACGCGACCCATGCCAATGCTGCGCAGCACATGGCAAAAAGCGGCGACTGGGTCACGCTGTATGTGAACGGAGTGCGTTATCTTGAAAAGCCACCGCTGCCCTACTGGATGGTGGCGGTGGACTACCATCTCTTTGGCTATAACGTATTCGCCACGCATCTTCCGGAAACGCTCGGAGTGCTGGCCTGCGCCATTCTCGCGTGGCTTTGGGCACGACGTGCCTATGGAGACCGCGCCGCTTTTTACGCTGCGCTAGGAATGCTGACCAGCCTGGGGGTCTTTCTGTGGACCCGCTTCTTTATTCCTGAATCCATCCTGACGTTTTTTATTGCGCTGGCCCTTTACTGTTTTCTGACCGGGCTTGAAGACCGTCGCCCTGCGCGTATTTATCTGATGTATGTTTCCCTGGCGATTGCTGTCCTTGCCAAAGGGCTGATTGCGCCGGTCTTTTTTGTGGCCGCGGTCCTTCCGTACCTCATCATCACGGGTGAATGGCGCAAGTGGCGGCAACTTCGTCTTTTGTCCGGTTTCCTGCTCTTTCTGGCCATTGCCGCGCCGTGGCACATTCTGGCGGGCCTTCGCAATCCGGACCAAGGGAATCCTGTCGGCAATGTCCCCACGCCCGGACACGTACACGGCTTTTTCTATTTTTATTTCATCAACGAGCATTTTCTGCGCTTCCTGGGCAAGCGCTATCCGCACGACTACAACAAGCAGCCCTTCTGGGTGTTCTGGATTGGCCAACTGGCCTGGCTTTTCCCCTGGAGCCTCTACTTTCCTGTGGTCCTGCGCCGCGCCTGGCGCAATCGCCGCCTCGCCTGGGCCGATGTGCGCTACGACGCCTCCAATACCTTGCACTTTTTGGATCCAAGGAGTACCGCATACGAGGCCGCCAGCATGGCCGCAAAGGTGCGCTTCCGGGCCCGCACCGGACTGCTGCTGCTGCTTTATGCCGCTTTTATTCTCGTGTTCTTTTCGATCTCAACCAACCAGGAATATTACACCTGGCCGGCCTATTTTCCACTTTTGGTGTTGACCGCCGGTGCCCTGGCCTCCATCGAAGAGGCACCTGAGGCCGGACGCTGGATCCATAACCGCAGCAAATGGCTCATCGGCGCGCACGCGGCCTTTGCTGTGGTCGGCGCCGCGGCCGCCGCAGCGCTGGCCGCCGGACTCTGGAGCAGCCGCAATTTGCCCTATGTGCCTGACATCGGCACCCTGCTGGCACATCGCGGCGTAGGGGACTACTCCCTTGCCACCTCGCACCTGTTTGACCTCACCGGGCCTTCCTTTGCTGCACTTCGCCTGCCCGCAGCGCTGGCCGCTGCCGCATTGCTGGTCGGCCCGCTGATTGCGTGGTTTCTGCGCAAACGCGGACACGCCCTGGAAGCCACCGTCTCGGTCGCTTTTACTGCGGCCGTATTCCTCATCGCCGCCCATCTGGCTTTTGTGCGCTTTGAGCCGATGCTTTCATCGCGCGCCATGGCGGACACCATCAACCGTCTGGCTGCACCCGGGGACCAGCTCATTCTCTATGGAGACCAGGCAGACGGATCGTCAGTCATCTTTTATACGCAGAAGCAGGCATTCCTGGTAAACGGGCGCAGCTCTTCGATGATCTGGGGTTCATGCTATCCCGACGTTCCGCACATCTTCCTGGAGGACAAAGACCTGCTTGGCATGTGGGGCACAGGGCCGCGCAAGTTTCTCTTTGTCCCCGGAGAATCCAACAGCCATGTAGAGGAACTGCTGCACGGACGCCTTTACAAACTGCAGGAATTGTCAGACAAGACGCTCTACACAGACCGGCCGCTGTAGAGGCTGGGCCATCCATTGCGGCGGCATCATGTCGTGACGGCTGGTTCCCGTTCCGGTGCGCCATCGGATGCAGGCAGCATCAGGCCATCTTTGGCCAGTTTGTAGACCTGCCCTCGCCACACCACGTGGCTGCTGGTGTAGCTGGCTGCCCAGAAAAAGAAACCCATCAGGTCGCGCAAAGGGTAGAGAAGGGTGGTCCGCAAAAGGTTGCGTTCCCTGACGACCCAGAAGCCTACAGCAGCGGCCATTGCCATGCGGGCAGCAATACTCCAGGCCAGCATCAGCCAGCCGAGATGCGGTATCCCCAGGTGTGTTGCGGAAAGGAAGCACAAGAGTCCAAAGGGAACGGCAAAGGTCAGGGCGGTGCCAAAATGGCCCTTAGGACGTGAGAAGCGCGTGGACTTCATCCACCGAATCTGGTGCTTGATGGACGCCTCAAAGCTCAGGTTGAGCACAACGTGATCAATCACATGGCCTGACAAGACCACTTTATGGCCGTGCGCGGCCACCCAGTTGCCCAGCAGAAAATCGTCAGAACAGTAAGGGCCAAGTCGGCCAAAGCCCCCGATTTCGTCCACACAGCGGCGGCGGACGGCCATGGTCGGGCCGAGAGCAAACTTCATGCCTTCCATCATGTTGGCGGTCAGAACGCCGGACGTCATCTCAATGGACATGCCTGCGGCCTCCAGCTTGGACCAAAGCCCTTCGCTGGCCTCACCACGATACAAGCAGGTGACAACGCCTACATCTTCGCACGCAAAGGGCGCCACCACCTCGCGCACATAGTTCCGGTCTACTCGCACATCGCTGTCGCTGATGATGAAAAGGTCAGTGCCGGCCGCAGCGGCCATCTTTTCAAGGGACGAGACTTTTGCGTTGATATAGGTCCGGTCTCCGGTAGAGAGAAATTTTGCCGGAATGTGCGGGTAACGCGCGGCGACGCGGCGCGCCGCTGCCAGGCCGGGATCATTGGCATGGCGCGCGCAGAAGAGAATCTCGTAGTGCGGGTAGTCCTGCTCGAAAAATGTAGCGAGATGGGCCTCAAGATTGGGCTCGTCGCCGTGCAGTGGCTTCAGCAGGCTTACCGGTGGGCAGAACCCGGAGGGCCCCGGCGCTTTCTTTCGGGTCCGGAGGAAACGCGCGGCCCCGACAAAGACCATACCCTGAAAGACCGTTGAACTGATGAGTCCAAGAATTCCCAGCCCCATCAGAAAATCGAAAATGTGTCTTGAAACCACTATATTCAGCCTACAGCAGCAGGGCAGCCGATGTCTTTGAAAACAAGTTCCATGGGAGGCTTCGGACCTCAGGGCAAAGCCAGGCGGGAGAGGTCCGGTCCGATAGCTTTGCTCATCTGCCGCCAGAAGAATCCGAGGCGCAGCAGTATCCTGTTCTGCGCTTGAACCTGTTTCAGGTCCCGGATGCCGCCAGGCTTTCCAGGACCGCCGGGGCCAGTTGCGAAACATTTCCAGCCCCAAGCGTCAGAATGGCATCGCCTTCCCCGGCCCTGGCGGCAGCGCATCGGACGGCTTCCTCGGGCACGGCGGCGTAGTGGGCCTGCGGATGCTTCATCTGCTCGACCAGTGCTTTTGCCGTGATGCCGGGCAGCGGCCCTTCGCTGGCGGCATAGATGTCAAGTACTTCCACAGAGTCAGCATCTTCAAATGCGGTGAGAAACTCCTGCATCAGGTCGCGGGTGCGGGTGTAGCGGTGGGGCTGGAAGATGACGTGTATTTTGCGATAGCCGCATTCCCGGGCCGCGCGCAGGGTTGCCCGGATCTCTGTGGGGTGGTGTCCGTAATCGTCGATGACGGTCACGCCGCGCTCGCATCCTTTGATCTCAAAGCGGCGGTCCACGCCGCGAAAACCGTTGAGCCCTTCGATCATGGCTTCCGGTTTGATCTCAAGCTGTGCGGCGATGGCGACGGCCGCAGTGGCATTTAAAACATTATGGTGACCGGGTACGCGAAGTTCAAATGGGCCAAAGACCTGACCGTTGGCCGCAACTTCAAAACGCCTGTCGGCCAGCCTTCGGGTCACAAAATCGGCCCGGGGGTCCGTGCCATAGGTAAAGACCCGCCGCCGCACCCGAGGCAGAATGGCGGCCAGTTGCGGATTATCCAGACAAGCGGCACAGCTTCCATAAAAGGGCACGCGGTCCATGAAGGCGACAAAGGCGTCCTCCACATCGGACATGTCCCGGTAGCAGTCCATGTGCTCGCGGTCCAGGTTGGTCACAACAGCCAGAATGGGCGAGAGCTTCAGAAAGGAGCGGTCGCTTTCGTCGGCTTCTGCTACCAGATATTGGGACTTTCCCAGCCGCGCATTCGAGCCGAGAGCATCCACGCGGCCACCGACGACCACGGTCGGGTCCAGGCCGCCAGCGGCCAGCACCGTGGCAATCATCGAGGTCGTTGTGGTCTTGCCGTGCATCCCGGCCACGGCGATGCCGTATTTCAGGCGCATCAGCTCGGCCAGCATCTCGGCGCGCTGGATGACGGGAATCTTTCGCGCGCGCGCCTCGGCCACCTCAGGATTGTTCTCCTGCACGGCTGAGCTGGTGACCACGACGCCAGATCCGATGACATTGGCGGCCGCGTGGCCCTCAAAGACGGTGGCCCCAAGCGTGGCCAGCCGTTCCGTGATGGCGGACCGCCGCAGGTCTGAACCGGAGACGGCATAACCCAAATTCAGCAGGATCTCGGCAATGCCGCTCATGCCGATTCCGCCAATACCAATAAAGTGTACTCGTTGTGCCTTTGCGAACATGCCGTAAGCCTTTTATTACCTTACAGGGCGCCGCCCGGATGAAACAAAGTCCCCGCTGCCGCAGGGTGACGCTGAGGGCCGGGTTTGCATACAATGGTCTGGTCAGCGCCGGTCCGCCAAGGAAACCTGTTCGCTGTTCTGTTTTCATGGATTTGCAGTCCCAGCAGGAAACCTTTCCGGCTGCTGGTTCGTCGCTATAAAGACCGCTTTTTTTATTGCGTGTAACGTTTTATCAGGAAAGTTACCGGAACATATGCCGTCCGCGCAAACCACGCAGCCTAGCACGGGGACTGTGCCCGCGGCCCCCCCACCGCATTCGCATCATCGTGTTCGCACTGCCATCATTTTTCTGCTGGTGGTGGGCGTTGTAGGATTCATCATCTGGCGTATTATCACCGCCAATGACAAGGCCAATCAGCAGGCCGCTGCTCAGCAGGCGGCCCTGGCCAACCGGGCCATCCCTGTACAGGTGGCGACCGTACAGCAGAAGGCCATGCCGATTTATGTCACCGCGCTGGGTACGGTCACGCCGTACTATTCAGTCACCGTGAAGCCCCGCGTTACCGGCGAACTTGTTCGTGTCAACTTCAAGGAAGGGCAGGACGTGCATCAGGGCGAAGAACTGATGACGATCGATCCGCGCCCTTATCAGGCCACGCTCGACCAGGCCAAGGGCCAACTGGTCAAGGACGAGGCGCAGCTCAAAAATGCACAGGCCGAATACAACCGCTACAAGGCCCTGTATGACCAGGGGGTCGTATCCAAGGAGACGCTGGATGCGCAGGCTGCCAACTTCGGCAATTATGAGGGTGCAATCAAGGCCGACCAGGCGGCGATTGACGCAGACGCGCTCAATGTCCAGTATTGCCACATTACATCGCCCATCACCGGGAAAATTGGTCTTCGACTGGTGGACCCGGGAAACGTGGTGACGGCCAACACCACCAATCTGATCATCATCAACCAGTTCCAGCCAATCGCCGTTTTGTTTACGCTGCCGGAAGATGAGCTGCCACGGGTCTTCACCAAGATGGCAGGGGCCAAAGCGCTCCAGGCCGAAGCCTACGACCGGTCTGACACGATCTTAATCGCCCGCGGACAATTGCTTACGGCCGACAACCAGATTGACACCACCACCGGGACCGGCAAGCTGAAGTCAGTCTTCCAGAATGAAAAAGAGCAGCTGTTTCCGAACCAGTTCGTGAATATCCATCTCATTCTTGAAAACCGACCGGATGCAATTACCGCTCCTGCTGCGGCCGTACAGCACGGCACCAACGGCGATTTTGTCTGGGTGGTCAAAGCGGACAAGACCGTGGCCATACAGCCGGTCAAGGTAGATGTGACCGAGGGGACGACTGTCATCTTTGCCAGCGGACTTAAGCCCGGCGACCAGATTGTGACCGATGGCGCAGACAAGCTGCGTGAGGGCACCAAAGTGGATCCGCGCCCGATGACCCACAACCCTCCGGCGCAGCCAAGTGAGAACGGCAACAATGGAATGATGGGGCAGTAGGCTGCCATGAGTCCTTCCCGGCCATTTATTCTCCGTCCTGTAGCAACGTCGCTGCTGATGGCCGCGATTCTGCTGGCCGGTTTTGTCGCATACCGCCAGCTTCCTGTCTCTGCGCTGCCGGAGGTGGACTACCCTACCATTCAGGTGGTCACGTTTTATCCCGGGGCCAGCCCGGATGTGATGGCTTCCTCGGTGACGGCCCCGCTGGAGCGTCAGTTTGGGCAGATGCCCGGACTGAACCAGATGACCTCGACCAGCTCACAGGGAGGCTCGGTCATCACGCTGCAATTTGCCCTCTCTGAGGACATTGATGTGGCTGAGCAGGAGGTCCAGGCAGGAATCAATGCCGCGCAGAGCTTTCTGCCCGCAGACCTGCCGAATCCTCCGGTCTACAGCAAGGTCAATCCAGCTGACCAGCCGATCCTGACCCTGGCGCTCACATCGAAAACCATGCCTTTGCCGCAGGTTGAAGACCTTGCGGACACCAACCTGGCGCAGAAGATCTCACAAGTTTCCGGCGTCGGGCTGGTCTCGATTGCAGGCGGACAAAAGCCGGCGGTGCGGATCCAGGCAAACCCGTCCCAGCTTGCCTCCTACGGGCTGAGCCTGGAGGACATTCGCACGCAGGTTGCGGCCAACAATGTGAACCAGGCCAAGGGAAGCCTGAACGGTACACGGCAGACCTACACCATTGACGCCAATGACCAGCTCCTCGATTCTGCCGCCTACGATCCTGTTGTCATTGCTTATCGCAATGGCGCTCCGGTGCGGCTGCAGGACGTGGCGACGGTAGTCAATGGCGCGGAAAATTCTCTGCGTGCTTCCTGGATGAATGAGGTCCCGGCCGTCATCGTCAACATCCAGCGCCAGCCAGGGGCCAACATCATCGGCGTTGTGGACCGCATCGAAAAAATTCTTCCGCAGCTCAAGGCGAGTCTGCCCGCCACCATTGATGTGGTCACGCTGACTGATCGCACTGTGACCATCCGTGCATCGGTGAAAGATGTGCAATTTGAGTTGATGCTGACCATCGCGCTGGTGGTCATGGTCATCTTCCTGTTTCTGCGCAACCTCTCGGCCACAATCATTCCCAGTGTCGCCGTACCGCTCTCGCTGGTTGGCACCTTCGGCGTCATGTATCTGCTGGGGTACAGCCTGAACAATCTGACGCTCATGGCGCTCACCATTTCCACCGGCTTTGTCGTGGACGACGCCATCGTCATGATTGAGAACATCAGCCGCTACCTTGAAGAGGGAGATTCTCCGCTGGAGGCGGCCCTCAAGGGTTCTGAGCAGATCGGATTCACGATTGTCTCTCTGACCGTCTCGCTCATTGCCGTGCTCATTCCCTTGCTTTTTATGGGCGATGTCGTGGGCAGGCTCTTCCGTGAATTCGCCATTACGCTGGCCGTTACCATTTTGGTTTCCGCGGTGGTTTCGCTTACGCTCACCCCGATGATGTGTGCGAAGATCCTGCGCCATAAACCCCCGGAAAAGCAGGGCTGGTTCTATCGCAAAACGGAAGAGTTCTTTGAGCGCGTCATCGCCTTTTATGGGAGCACGCTACAGACCGTCCTGCGTTTCCGCTTCACAACGCTGCTGGTGACGATTGCGACGCTGGTCTTCACTGTCCTCTTGTATATCTACGTGCCAAAGGGGTTTTTCCCGGTGGAAGACACAGGCGTCCTGCTGGGCATTTCCGAGGCTCCGCAGACGGTCTCCTTCCGTGAGATGGCGCGCCGCCAACAGGCATTGGCCCACGTCATTCTTCAGGACCCTGACGTCGAGAGCCTTTCCTCCTTTATTGGCGTGGACGGCACGAACATGACCATGAATACCGGACGGATCCAGATCAATCTGAAGCCGCTCGACCAGCGCAAAAGCCGTGCCATGGACATCATCCGCCGTCTTCAGCCGAAGCTGGCACAGGTGGAAGGCATCACGCTCTATCTGCAGGCACTCCAGGACCTGACCGTGGCTGACAGCGTGAGCCGCACCCAGTATCAGTACACACTGGAGGACGTGGACGGCCGGGAGCTGAGTACCTGGGTGCCGCGCATCGTGGCCGAGCTGCAGAAGCAGCCGCAGCTGCGCGATGTGGCCAGCGATTTGCAGGACAACGGATTGCAGACCACGCTCGACATTGACCGCGATACCGCTTCTCGTCTGGGTGTCTCTCTTCAGAACATTGACAATGTGCTTTATGATGCCTTCGGCCAGCGCCAGGTCTCAACCATGTTCACCCAGTTGAACCAGTATCACGTGGTGCTGGAAGTGCAGCCTGAGTTCCAGCGCACGGCCGACGATCTGAGCAAAATTTATGTGCCCTCTTCCACGGGAACGCAGGTGCCGCTCAGCGCGTTTGTAAAGATTTCGCAGACCCATACGCCGCTGGCCATCAACCATCTGGGACAGTTTCCCGTGGCCACCATCTCGTTCAATCTTGCTCCCGGGGCCTCGCTGGGAGATGCAGTGCAGGCCATCCACAATGTGGAACAGCGCATGGGAATGCCGGCCAGCATCAATGCCGCCTTTCAGGGGACGGCCGCTGCCTTCCAGTCCTCGCTTTCCAATGAACCTTTGCTGATTCTGGCCGCGCTGATTACCGTCTACATCGTACTGGGGGTGCTCTACGAGAGCTATATTCACCCCATCACGATCCTTTCCACCCTGCCATCGGCCGGCGTCGGCGCCATTCTTGCCCTGCTGCTCTTCAAGCTGGACCTGAATGTGATTGGCATCATTGGCATCATCCTGCTGATTGGTATTGTGAAGAAAAATGCCATCATGATGATTGATTTTGCGCTGGAGGCCGAGCGCAAGGAAGGCAAATCGCCAGAGGATTCGATCTATCAGGCATGCCTGCTGCGTTTTCGTCCCATCATGATGACGACTATGGCTGCCCTTCTCGGCGGCCTGCCGCTGGCCTTCGGCAGCGGCATGGGTGCGGAGCTGCGCCAGCCGCTGGGAATCACCATCGTCGGCGGCCTGATCTTTTCCCAGGTGCTCACCCTCTATACCACCCCGGTCGTGTACCTGTATTTCGACAGGATGAGCCAGTGGTTCACACGCCGCCGCGAGCAGAGGATGCTTGAGGAACAGGCCGTGCACGCCGATTAAGAAGAACCGCCATGCATTTGTCCGCGCCATTTATCCGACGGCCAGTAGCCACCACGCTGCTGAGCCTTGCTCTGCTGTTGGCAGGCGCGGTGGCCTATAATCTGCTGCCGGTGGCGTCCCTGCCGGAGATCGAATTTCCCACCATCTCAGTCTATGGAGGACTGCCCGGCGCCAGCCCGGAAACCGTCGCTGCTGCCATCGCCACTCCGCTGGAACGGCAGTTCGGGCGCATTGCGGGTGTGACGCAGATGACCTCTTCGAGCTCTTTGGGCGGAAGCAACGTCAACCTGCAGTTTGATCTCTCGCGCAATATTGACGGCGCGGCGCGCGACGTGCAGGCGGCCATTAATGCGGCCCGCAGCAACTTGCCGGCGAACATGCCCGAGAACCCTACCTACCGCAAGATCAATCCTTCGGATGCGCCCATCATGATCATTGCGCTGACCTCGGACGTGCTTACCAAGGGACAGATGTACGATGCGGCCGACTCGATCCTTGCGCAAAAGCTCTCGCAGATTTCCGGCGTGGGGCAGGTCTTTGTGGGCGGCAGCGCGCAGCCCGCGGTCCGCGTCGAACTGAACCCGATGCAGCTCAGCTCGTATGGCATCGGTCTGGAGGGCGTGCGTACAGCGCTGGGGCAGGTGAACATGAACCTGGCCAAGGGATATCTGAAGGCCGGTGGGCGCATGTCTACCCTTGCGGACAATGACCAGTTGATGCGGGCCAGCGAGTATGCGCCCCTGGTCATTGGCTACAATGCCACAACCGGCGCTGCCGTCAGGCTGAGTGATATCGGCCAGGTGCTGGACTCGGTTGCTGATATCCACACCTCTGGCATCGCCAATGGAAAGCCCGCCGTTCTGGTCATTATTTTTAAGGTCCCCGGAGCGAATGTGATTGATACGGTGGACCGCGTCTACGCTGCCATCCCGCAGTTGAAGGCGTCCATTTCTCCCCTCATTGATTTTCATGTTGTTCTGGACCGCACCATCACGATCCGCGCCTCTGTTTTGGATGTCGAAATATCGCTGCTGATTAGCGTGACGCTGGTGGTCATGGTGGTCTTCCTCTTTCTCAGAAATGTCTGGGCCACCGTCATTCCCAGTGTTGCCGTGCCGCTTTCGTTGGTTGGCACCTTCGGTGTGATGTATCTGCTGGGATACTCGCTGGACAATCTCTCCCTGATGGCGCTGACCATCTCCACCGGCTTTGTGGTGGACGATGCGATTGTCGTCATCGAGAACATCACGCGCTATCTGGAAATGGGCTTTTCTCCCTATGAAGCGGCGATGAAAGGCTCAAAGGAGATCGGCTTTACCGTGCTCTCCATGAGCACATCGCTGGTCGCCGTCTTCATCCCGATTCTGCTCATGGGCGGAATTGTGGGCAGACTCTTCCGTGAGTTCGCCGTGACGCTCAGTGTGGCGATCGGCATGTCGCTCATTGTTTCGCTCACCACCACACCGATGATGTGCGCCAAGTTTCTTAAGCCGCACAATCAGCAGAAGCATGGCCGGATGTACCTTCTGAGCGAGCGGTTCTTCAGCGGGATGCTGAAGATGTATGATCATGGCCTGCGCTGGGTCATCGCACACAAGCTGCCGGTGCTGCTCATCACGATTGCTACTTTCTTTCTGAATATCTATCTCTTCATCCTGGTGCCCAAGGGCTTCTTTCCGCAGCAGGACACCGGCCGCATGATGGGCATTACGCGCGCCTCTCAGGACATCTCCTTTGAGGACATGAACCGCAAGCAGTCGCAGCTTGCAGCCATCGTGCAGCAGGACCCTGGCGTACAGTCGGTTGTAGCCTTTGCCGGAGGCAGCGGCGGCGGAGCAACCACCAACGTCGGCCGCATGTTCGTGACTCTGAAGCCGCTTGCACAACGCAACCACGCGAGCGTAGACCAGATCATCAACCGCCTGCGCCCAAAGCTGGCGCACATTCCGGGTGTCACGCTGGTCCTTCAGGCGGCGCAGGACCTGAGTGTGGGTGCGCGCATGAGCGATGCGCAATACCAGTACACGCTGGAAGACCAGGACATCAAGGAGCTGAATGAATGGGCGCCCAGGCTGCTTGAAAAGATGCGCACCATGCCCGAGCTCCGCGATGCTTCAACGGACCAGCAGGACCAGGGGCTTGCCGCCAACCTGGTCATCGATCGGGATACGGCCGCGCGCCTGGGAATCTCGCCAGAATTGATTGATAACGTGCTCTACGACGCCTTTGGACAGCGGCAGGTCTCCACCATGTACACCTCGCTGAACCAGTACCACGTGGTCATGGAAGTGGCGCCGCAGTACCAGCGTGATCCTGCGGCACTCAGCAATATCTACATCAAATCCAGCAATGGAACGAGTGTACCGCTCACGGCGGTCACAAGGTTCGAGCCAGGACGCACGTCGCTGGCCGTCAACCACCAGGGACAGTTCCCGGCGGTCACTCTCAGCTTTAATCTCGCGCCCGGCGTCTCCCTGGGGCAGGCGGTTACCGCCCTGCAGAATGCCGAGGCCGACATCGGAATGCCCAGCAGTGTGCATGGCAGCTTCCAGGGCACCGCACAGGCCTTTCAGTCGTCTCTGTCCAGTGAGCCGTTTCTCATTCTTACAGCGCTGGCAACGGTTTACATCGTGCTGGGCATACTTTATGAGAGCTATATCCACCCCATCACGATTCTTTCCACGCTGCCCTCTGCCGGTGTCGGGGCCATCCTCGCGCTGCTGATTACACATACGGACCTCAGCGTGATTGCCATTATTGGCATCATCCTGCTGATTGGCATTGTGAAGAAAAATGCCATTATGATGATTGATTTCGCGCTGGCGCAGGAGCGGCAGGAAGGCAAAAGCAGTGATGAGGCCATCTACGAAGCTTGTTTGCTTCGCTTCCGCCCCATCATGATGACGACCATGGCAGCCCTTCTCGGCGGGCTTCCGCTGGCGCTGGGGCGGGGAACAGGAGCGGAACTCCGTCAGCCCCTGGGCATCACCATTGTCGGTGGCCTGATCGTCTCTCAGATGATGACGCTCTTCACCACGCCGGTGGTGTACCTCTTCTTCGATAAGCTGCAACTGCGCGTCCAGCGGTTTGGCAAGCGCTTTGAAAAGGGAGAGATTACGCGGACGCGCCCCGAAGCAGCCCCCGGAGATTGAATCTGTCTCTTATTGCGAAGCGTCTTTGTACTCTTCGTACCAGGCCATCTGGATGGCTTCGAGCTTCGCTTCGTTCGACTTTGCCGGATCATCGACGAAGCCTTCAAGCTTGGTCACGTATTGATGCAGGTCGGTAAAACGGACGGTCAGCGGGTCCAGATCAGGGTACTTCTCCTGCAACTGAATGCCGATCTCTTCAGCATCGGTCCAGTAAATTTCGCGCGCCATTATTTTTTCTCCTCGGCGAGGGCCAGCGGCTTGCCTTCAGAAACGTAGTTGCGGTTCCATTTGGGAATCTCGACGACATAATTGCCAGGTTTGGTGATGACGCACTGGCAGCCGAGACGTGAGTTGAGCTGGAGGTCAGCGGCCATGTCCAGACGGTCGAGTTCATCGTCCTCGGCTTCGCTCAGGCCATCAGCACCTTCCTTGATCCATACATGGCATGTCGTACATGCGCAGGCTCCGCCGCAGGCGTGGTCAAGAAAGATGCCATAGTTTTCTGCGACATCGAGAAACGACATCGGCTTGCCATGGTGATCATAGGGCATGGTGCCGAAGGCAAATTCGACGGTCCTGCCTTCCGGCAGAAAGGTGACGCGCACCATGTTCGGCGCAGGGGGCTTGCTCAGGTCTATTTCGTGATTTGTCTTTACTTCGCTCATATTATTCTTTCGTTATCTCCGCAGGCGCAAATGGATGCGGCGCCGTAGGGCCTTCGCCCAGCTTCTCCCCGGCCGAATCCATCGTTTCGCCTTTGATGGCGCTGGACACCGCAGCATCCATCATCAGCTCGGCAAAGCGCCGTGTTGCCTTGTCAAGCGCGTCGGTCCCGGCGCGAAGCGCCTTCAGGTCATCGCCTTGCTTCAGGACAGAGAGTTCTTCTTTGAGCAGCGCAATCTGTGCGCGCTCTTCCTCGGTCAACTGCTGCCATGCCGGATTTTCCGGGGCCTTCTCTACCGCCCGCAGAATCGTGTCGGCCTCATTGCGTGCTTCAATCAACTGTCGCTGGTAGAAGTCCTCCTCCGCATGGTCGAACGAATCGAGGATCATGGTTTCGACCTGCTCATCCGTAAGGCCATAGGTGGGCTTTACCTCAATCTCGGCCTCTTTGCCTGAACGCTGCTCGCGTGCTGAGACGTGCAGGATGCCATTGGCGTCAATCAGGAACTTCACCTCAATGCGCGGAAGTCCGGCAGACATGGGAGGAATGCCCTTCAGGTCAAACCGGGCCAGCGAGCGGCAGTCTTTTGCCAGTTCGCGTTCGCCCTGCACAACGTGGATGGCCACATTCGTCTGGCCGTCGACCCCTGTGGTAAAGTGCTCGGTGGCTGATGCGGGAATGGTCGAGTTGCGCTGGATGATCTTCGCCACGACCCCGCCAAGCGCTTCAATGCCCAGGGAAAGGGGAGTCACATCCAGCAGCAACATGTCCTCAGTTGCCTGGGACCCTCCGGCCAGAATATTGGCTTGTACCGCTGCGCCCAGGGCCACCACCTCATCGGGATTCAGGTCCGTATGGGGCCTTTTCCCGCGCGCACTGAGATGGAAGACCTCGTCCGTCAGCCGACGCACGGCGGGAATGCGCGTCGAGCCGCCGACCAGCACCACCTCATCAATCTGTTCAGGCGTGACGCCTGCGTCTCTTAACGCCTGTTTGCAGGGAGCGATGGTCTTTTCAATGACCGGACGGATGATCTCCTCAAAGGCCGGGCGGGGCAGTTCACGCTGATATTTCTCGCCGCCGGGCAGATCAATGCTGATGCGTGCCGCTTCAGAAGATGAAAGCGCAATTTTGGCCTCAATCATGGCCTTGCGAATGGCCTGGACTGCCTCAGCATGGGTGCTGAGGTCAAGACCAAGCTCGCCCTTGATGTCCTCAAGGGCAATGGCAATCAGCAGATTGTCAATATCATCGCCGCCCAGGTGCGTATCACCGTTCGTCGCGATGACCTCAAAAATGCCCTCATGCAGCTTGAGGACAGAGATGTCGAAGGTCCCACCGCCCAGATCGTAAACGGCGACCAAGCCTTCCTTGTTGCGGTCCAGTCCATAGGCAAGCGCCGCGGCCGTTGGTTCATTCACCAGTCGCAGTACTTCGAGTCCAGCCATGCGGCCTGCATCTTTTGTCGCCTGCCGCTGCGCGTCGTTAAAATAGGCTGGAACGGTGATGACGGCCTTGGTGACCGGAGCGCCAAAGTATCGCTCCGCATTTCGCTTTAGCTGACGCAGCACGTAAGCGGAGATCTCCGGCGGGGTAAATTCCTCATCGCCCAAGCGGATGCGCAGGACCTCTCCGGGCTGTAAGTCGGCCGACAGCCGAAAAGGGAAGAGCTTCACTTCGTCCTGTACGTCCTCGATGCCGCGCCCCATCAGCCGCTTGGCGGAATAGATGACGCGCTCCGGGGT
Source organism: Pseudacidobacterium ailaaui (assembly GCF_000688455.1). Classification (NCBI taxonomy): domain Bacteria; kingdom Pseudomonadati; phylum Acidobacteriota; class Terriglobia; order Terriglobales; family Acidobacteriaceae; genus Pseudacidobacterium; species Pseudacidobacterium ailaaui. Next base: position 969,868 of record NZ_JIAL01000001.1, on the reverse strand, counting down.
ACGCAGAAGATGCTCCCGAGCGGCATTGCCCACAACAAACCTGCGCTGGCCGCCAGTCGTGTCCAGAGCAACCACCGATGGCACCAGGTTTGACCCGTCCTCACCGGGGATGACCACGGGCTGCTCCCCTTGCATAAAGGCAACCAGGGAGTTGGTCGTGCCAAGATCAATGCCGACAATGCGCTCTTTGTTTTCGCTCATGCCGACACCTCAGGCTTCTGCGCCTCGACAAACTGCGCTACTCCCTTGCCGAAGGACCAGTCCTCTGGTCCATTTTCTGAAAGCACAATCATCACATCATCCGGAGCGATGCCTGCACGTTCCTCGGCCAGTCGCGCAATCTCGCGATACAGCTTCTGCTTCATCTCCACTGTCCGGCCACGCCGCAGAGTGATGTGCACAAGTGTGAAGTTCGCAGTGCGCTGCATTCCCATGAATTTTGGGTCGGCCACCAGTTCACCTTTACCGTGCGCGTGCAGCGCAACAAACAGATCACTCTCTGGAATGTTGATGGAGGCGCGCATCGCATCATAAACAACCTTCGGCAGCTCCTGGCGCTTCTCGATCGGCATCTTGTCTGTAACAGAAATACGTACAAATGGCATGAAAATCCTTTAGCTGGACTGTGAAAAATCTGTGCTGTCATCACTGGCGGCAGCGAACGCAGCGGGAGCGTGAAAGAACTCTCCTTCCCGCGGGCCCCATCGGTACTGGTCCCGATGGAGATGGAACCAGCCTCAGGTCCCCAGTGTTTCATTCACATCGCGCACCAGATTGCGCACATAGCGGCGACGGTCCAGGAGCGACGCCATTCTGTTTTTTGCCTCCGTCTGTGCGGGCCTGTCCTGCGCATCCAGCGCGGCGTCCCATTCTGACCATAACGTGCGCAACTGCCTGTCCGCGTCCGCAAGCTGCCCCTCAAACAGGGTTCTGGCCCTTTCCAGATCTCCCCTGAGCTGGGGATCGTCTTCGCCCATCTTCTGGTTCATGCGCATTTCTTCCAGCTGCAGATTCAGTTCAAAGACCTCTTCCAGCAGATCAGGCGGTATGCGCGGCTCCTTCTTTGCTTCGCTTTCCCGGGCCCGCTCCTGTTGCATCTCCACGCCCTCCAGACGCAGCAGATACTCGGTGCGCGTGACAGGGTCTTTGAGTGTGCGATAGGCGTCATTGAGCAGCGATGTTTGCTCCAGGCTCCATTGCTGCTCCTGTGCGCTGGCCTGTGCATAGACGTCAGGATGCAGTTTCCGACTAAGCTTATAAAATGCGCGCTCCAGCGCCGATGGGTCCAGGCCCAGCTTCCACGGTAATCCAAAAACATCAAAATACGTCAGACCCGGGTCCGGGGGCTGCACCTTACCACAGGCATCGCAGAAGGGCAGGCCGGCGGCCCGCTCTGAGCCGCACGACCAGCACGCCGTCTTCACGGATTGTTGCTCGGCAGTTTGCATGGAAAGTGTATGCCGTCCGCCTGGACGGCCGATCTTACGCTGAAAATGAAGAGCCGCATCCGCAGGACCGGCTTGAATTCGGATTCATGAACTGAAAGCCCTGCCGCAGCAGCGTTTCTTCGTAGTCAAGAGTCATGCCGCTCAGATAGAGGAAAGACTTCGGGTCCACAAAAACGCGCACATCCTCAAATTGAAAGATGCGGTCCCGCTCGCGTGGCTGGGTGTCGAAACGCAAGCTGTAGGACAACCCGGAGCACCCGCCACCCTGGATGCCCAGGCGCACTCCGCCTTCCGCCGGTGAGATGCCTTCCTTGGCCATCGCCATACGGATACGCTTCAGCGCGCGTTCGGTCACCTGGATGCCCTTTTGCGCGGGCGTATCGAGCACATGAAGTTGGGTACTCATTTTCTGTCTTCCAGTCACACGGTCGCAGTGGCCGGCTTGTCCGCTTCCGCCACGCCGTTCTTCTTTTTCCAGTCGCTGATGGCTGCGCGGATGGCGTCCTCAGCCAGCACGGAACAGTGGATCTTCACCGGAGGCAGCGCCAGCTCCTTCACAATGTCAGTGTTCTTGATTTCCAGGGCCTCGGAAACGGTCTTGCCCTTCACCCATTCTGTTGCCAGGGAAGAAGAGGCGATGGCCGATCCGCAGCCAAAGGTCTTGAACTTGGCCTCTTCAATCACCTGCGTCTCAGGATTGACTTTAATCTGTAGGCGCATCACATCGCCGCACTCCGGCGCACCCACCAGTCCCGTGCCCACATCCGGGCTGGATTTATCAAGCTGCCCGACGTTGCGGGGATTGTTGTAATGGTCAATCACCTTGTCGCTATATGCCATCTTGGATGGTCCTCCTATGAACCGTGAAACTGTTGTCGTGCCCAATGAAGGCGAGCAGCGCTGAAGTGGAAAGGTTTCAACCCCCTTCTCACCGCAGCCCACCAATTCTCAATGCGCCTGCCACTCAATCTTGGTCAGGTCAATGCCTTCCTTCACCATCTCGTACAGCGGGGAAAGCTCGCGCAGCTTCTGGACGACATCAATCACCTTATCAGCCACGTAGTCCACTTCAGCCTCGGTATTAAACCGGCCCAGGCCGAAACGGATGGAGCTGTGCGCCACGTCGTCCCCCAGCCCGAGCGCCTTCAGCACATACGATGGTTCCAGTGTGGCCGAGGTACAGGCCGAACCGCTGGAGACAGCGACGTCATTGATCCCCATCAGCAGCGACTCGCCTTCTACGTAAACAAAGCTCATGTTTAGATTGCCGGGAAGACGGTGCTCCATCGAGCCGTTGACGTGAATGTAGTCGAGCTTTGATTCGAGCTTCGCCTTCAGCTTGTCACGCAGGGCACGCAGGCGCTGCGCTTCGCTTTCCATCTCTGCTTGTGCAATCTCGCAGGCCTTGCCCAGACCCACAATGCCGGGCACATTCAGTGTTCCGGAGCGCATTCCGCGCTCATGCCCGCCGCCGTTGATCTGTTCAGAAATCTGTACACGCGGGTTGCGCCGCCGCACATACAGTGCGCCGACGCCCTTTGGCCCGTAAATCTTATGTCCGGAAAGCGAGAGCACATCAATGTTCATCGCATTCACATCCACCGGGACCTTGCCCACCGCCTGTACCGCGTCGGTGTGGAAGAGGACGCCTTTCTCGCGGCAGATTTTGCCGATTTCAGCTACCGGCTGGATGACCCCAATTTCGTTGTTCGCAAACATGATGGTTACCAGGATGGTCTTGTCGTCGATTGCCCGCTTCAGGTCTTCAAGATCAATCAGCCCATCGGCCTTGACCGGCAGATAGGTCACGCGGAAGCCGGCCTTTTCCATGCGCTTGCAGGTGTCCAGAACGGCCTTGTGCTCGGTCACTTGCGTAATGATGTGGTTGCCGCGCTCGCGGTACATCTCGCCGATGCCCTTGATGGCCAGGTTGTTGGACTCCGTTGCCCCTGAGGTAAAGATGATCTCCTTTGCCGTTGCACCAATGAGCTTTGCGATCTGCGTCCGGGCCTCTTCCACCGCTGCTTCGGCCTCCCATCCAAAGGAATGGTTGCGGCTGGCCGCATTGCCGAATTTGCCCGTGAAATAAGGCATCATGGCATCCAGCACGCGCGGGTCCAGCGGTGTCGTTGCATGGTTGTCCATGTAAATCGGCAGCTTGACTCCTGCCGGGACAGAAAGATTGTTCTCTACTGCGGTGCTCATTGGCTCTCGTTCTCCTCAAAATGCCTGCAAGATCTTTTCTCCGGTGGCAGAGCGGATGGTCACCAGTCTGCGCGCCATCGGCGTGCGGCCTTCTTCCACCAGATCGGAAATATGGATGTTCTTCAGCACGCTGGAAATGGTCTCGTTCACGCGCGCCAGTGGTTCTTTGATGGTGCAGCTGTTGGTCAGGTCGCAGTTTCCCTCATGCGTAAAGCACGAGGTGATAAACAGCGGCCCGTCGATGGCGAAAATGACCTCAAAGGCCGAAATCCGCCTCGGGTCCTTGGCCAGCGCATAGCCGCCATTCATGCCGGCATGGGACTTTACCAGACCTACCTTTGCCAGCTTCTGCAGAATCTTCGCCAGCAACTGGTGCGGAATGTGATATGCCTCGGCAATGTCTTTTGCGCTCAGCGCATTGGCATCCTGGTGCTCGGCCAGATACTTGAGCGCCATCAATGCATAGTCCGCCTTTTTGGTAAGCCTCAGCATGAAAAGCTAGAAAAATACGGGTTTTGACCGTTTCTTCTGATGCAAGTATACGACCGCCAGAGTCCGGATTCAAGCGGTTCGCAAATAATAATAATTATCTTCTAATAGAAATTGACTCTTCCATCCTTCCTCCGGGTGGCGCGTCACTCCCGCTGCCGCAAGTCCTCTGAGGCCCGGGGTGAAGAAGATTTCCGCATCCAGGGAGGAAGGGATTCCTGTTTGACAACAGAGCGTATCCGGATAAAATTTTGCCGATATCACCTGTTTACGCCCAATACCCCATGACGATCTGCAAACACCCCAAAGTACGCGTCGTTGCGCGCGAAGAGGATGTGGAATACGTTGAGTGCCAGGACTGCGGCGAGGTCTTCGACTCAGCGGAATTTCAGGACATGGCCATCGAGGAACAGGTGGCCGAAGACGAAGAAGAGTAAAACAGCAAAGGCACTGCGTGCGGAAACCTTAAGCCCGTCGTTCTGCCTCCATAGGGGCAGAAGCACCCAGTCTTCGGCCTACCCGCCAGGCGTAGTGGAAGCCGGAAACGACGGTCAGCACGATGGTGGCCTGCAACGACCAGTGCTTGACAAGCATCACCCACTCCGGGGCATAGAAGCAGCTCAGCAACACTGAGACCAGGGCCACAATCTGCGCCAGTGTGTTGGCCTTGCCAAACAGGCTGGGACGAAAATTCCGCATCCCCATACCGGCATAGAGGATGGCCGCGATCACCAGGATTCCCAGGTCGCGCGCAAAGACCAGCACCGTTACTTTGCGCGAGATGGCCCCTTCATGGTGCAGCACCAGAAACAGCGTGCTCAGCAACAGCTTGTCGGCCACCGGGTCCAGATATTGCCCGAGTACCGTGCGCTGGTGCAGCACGCGCGCCAGCAGGCCGTCCAGGCCGTCGGTGATCCCGGCTACCAGAAACAGAGCAAAGGCCGTGCGGTAATAACCATCCAGAATGGCCAGGACCAGAAAAGGAATGATGCAAAGGCGCAGAAAGGTCAACTGGTTCGGGGTGGCACGGAATGCATTCATTCTTGCTTTAAAAAATAGTGAATCTGAAGCTTTGATGTTACAGGAAATCGAACTCCTGTTGCTGCCCAGCAGTAGAGACTGACAACTGTCCCTGCTGCGCTGTACTCTGTCGGTGTCATGAGACACACAGCCGGACTCTTCTTTCTTGCCTGCTCAATCGTTTCAGCCCAGACCGCGCCGTCGCGCCCGCCGCTTACCGGGATCTCCCATATCGCGGTGTATGCCAGCGACCTCTCTGCAGCCGAACACTACTATGGAGATCTCGTAGGCGGCCAGAAGGGGGCCGACCCGGAAGATCCGCAGGGCGTACGGTATTACGTCAACAGCACACAGTTTGTCGAGGTACTGCCGCTGCGGGACAAAAGCTCGCCTAACCGGCTGGACCATCTGGCGTATCAGACAGCAGACGCGGAAAAACTCCGGCTTTACCTGAAAGCCAAGGGGGTCCAGGTACCCGCCAAAGTCGAACGGGCCAGCGACGGCAGCCGCTGGTTCAATACAAAGGACCCGGAAGGGAACACGGTGCAGTTTGTGCAGCCGCCCACTCATCCGCGCGCTGTGATGGCGCCGGCCCTTGCCGGACATCACATCATCCACGTAGGGATGCTGGTGCACAGTCGGGAAAAGGAAGACACCTTCTATCGCGCCATCCTCGACTTCCGCCCCTACTGGTATGGCGGCATGCAGCCAGGAAAGACGGACTGGGTCTCGCAGCAGACGCCGGAGGGCCATGACTGGCTGGAATATATGCTCACCAGCGGGCCCTCGGGCGGAGGGATCCAGGACGTTTCCCAGCGCCAGCTCGGAGTGCTGAACCATTTTTCCATCGGCGTCATCAGCATGGCGAAAACCTATGCCATGCTGAAGGCAGAAAACCGGCTTGTGCCTCCGGACACCAGGACCCAGATTGGGCGTGATGGCAAATGGCAGCTCAATGTGTACGATCCTGACGGAACACGTCTGGAATACATGGAGTTTTCCAATGTGCAGCCGCCCTGCTGCTCACCGTTTACCGCACCCAATCCATCGCCGCAGCCGTGATTCAAATGCGCTGAAAGGCCTTCTGGATGTCTTTCCAGGAGTAACGCAGGACGATGGGCCTGCCATGAGGACAATTGGTGGGGTGGGCGGTCTTTGCCAGCTCCGCAAGCAGCCACTCCATCCGCTGCGGATCGAGCGGCATGTTCACTTTGATGGCTGAGTGGCAGGCAATCGAAGCAGCGATGCGGGTGCGCAGCGTCTCCAGGTTCTGGGCCTGCGGTCCCTGGCCGGTCTGCTCCAGAATTTCCATCAGCGTGCGCTCCAGTTCCTGACCGCTCAGCCCGACTGGTGCGGCCTTAATGGCGATGGTACGCGGCCCGAAAGGCTCGGCCTCAAAGCCATTGCGCGCCAGCTCATCCGCAATCTGCGCAAACAGGACCATCTGATGCGGCTGCATCTCCACCAGCAGGGGCATGAGCAATTGCTGACGCTGTACCCGCTCCACCTCCCGCTCGCGTAGGACCTTCTCAAACAGGATGCGCTCATGCGCTACATGCTGGTCCACGATCCAGAGCCCCTCATCGTTCACTGCCAGGATGAAGGACTCGCGCAGTTGGCCCAGCGGCTTTAGCGAGGCCAGAGAGTTCAGGCTGGGGGCGTCCTCCTCGGTTTGGCCCTCCTGTTGCGCAATTTCGATTGCCGGCTGGCTGCAGCGATCCGGTACCGCTGAGGGAAGACCCTGCTCGGCAAAGGGCAGGTGCACCTCCTGCGGCGGCGGTTGGGGAGGTGTCAGCGTGAAGGCCGTCGTATCTTCGGCCTGCGGAGGCGGATCAGACTGCGCAGGCAGCGGGGAAACGCTGGGCATCAGCGAAGGCGTCGCATGGGGATGGCTGTTGAGGGCCGCCAGAAAGCCGGCTGCAGGCCGTGAGTGGACCAGAGTGTTGCGGATGGCATCGCGAACAAAATCATGCACCAGGGTCTGCTGGCGAAAGCGGACCTCTGTTTTGGCCGGATGTACATTCACGTCCACTTCGTGGGGCGGCATCTCAAGAAAAAGCAGCACCACCGGGAAAGAGGCCGGAGGAATGACGTTGCGGTAGGCCTCACTGACGGCGTGCAGAATCAGCCGGTCGCGGATAAGCCTGCGGTTCACAAACACATAGATGGAATTGCGGTTCAGCTTTTGCAGCTCCGGCTTGGAGACAAAGCCGCGGATGCGCAGAAAGCCCGGATCCGGGGGCTGGTACTCCTCGTCCCGCTTCCAGGGAGGCGGTTCCGGCACGCCGGCGCGGTCAAAGGGCCTTTCCGCAGCCAAAGGAAGAAGCTGGTCCAGGGTATCTTTGCCGAAAATCTGGAAGATGCGTTCTGCCGGCTGGTGGACGGGCGGTGCCAGGAGCAAGGCATGGGTGGCTGCATGAAGCTCAAAGTGCTTGTCCGGGTGCGCCAGCGCATAATGCGTGACAAGTGCCGTGATATGAGAGAGTTCTGTCGTTTCAGACTTGAGAAATTTACGCCGCGCCGGAGTATTGAAGAACAGGTCGCGGATGATGAAAAGTGTTCCACGTGGAACACTTGCCTCCTCCACCCGGAGGACCTTGCCCCCGGCGATCTCCACCCGGGTGCCTGCGTCCTCGCCTTCTGCCCGCGTTTCCATAACAACACGGCTGATGGAAGCAATTGAGGGCAGCGCTTCGCCGCGAAACCCTAATGTGGCTATCGAGAGCAGGTCATCGCTGGAGCGGATTTTGGAAGTCGCATGGCGCTCAAAGGCCAGCAGAGCATCGTCGCGGCCCATTCCGTGGCCATTGTCAGAGATGCGGATGAGCCTGCGTCCGCCGGCCTCCACCTCTACGCGGATGCGCGTGGCCCCCGCATCCAGCGCGTTTTCCAGCAGCTCTTTTACGACCGACGCAGGACGGTCCACGACTTCGCCCGCGGCGATTTGATTGGCCACCTGGTCAGTGAGAATGCGGATTCGGCCCATTTCCTTCCACCTTAGCAGGTCAGCAGTGAAGAAAAGTCCGGTGCTTGTGTGCAAAAGAACACAGGCGGCCAAGCGGCCGCCTGTGGCCCGCCCATACGGCCGGGCAGGAGCGGAGGGGTCCTGCTACCGGCCTTTTTTGGCCTTGCTCTTTGCCTTGGCAGGTGTTTTTGCGGTTGTCTTTTTTGCGGTTGTCTTTTTGACCGCAGGCATACTCTTTTTGACGGATTCTGTAATTCTGTCTCCCAGCACGTGCAACCGGAGGAAGTTGGTTGAGCCGGACTTGGTCCGTGTGCCGGCGACGATACCCACAATGTCCTGGGGATGGGCGTAGCCGTTTTTTTCGAGAAGCTCCTCGGCCATGTCGACCATCTGCTCGGTGGTGTGTGCTTTAGAGCACTGGACCGGCTGCACGCCCCACAGTAGGTTCATCCGGTTGATGACGGGTCCGATGCTGGAGAGGGCATAGATCGGGGCCTTGGGGCGGTATTTGGAAAGCTGCCGGGCCGTGGTGCCGGTTTCCGTAAATACGGCGATGCCGGCAATGTCCAGGTCCTCAGCCGCGTGCGCCATCGACTCGCAGATGGTTTCTGCGATGGAAAGCCGGGTATGGCTGGGGCGCAGCGCCGGGGTGGCCGGCACCAGCGTCTGAGATTCGGTTTCAGCCACGATCTTGGCCATCATTTTCACGGCCTCGACCGGATATTTGCCGGCCGCGCTCTCAGCTGAGAGCATCACCGCGTCTGTGCCGTCGTAGACGGCATTGGCCACGTCGCTGGCTTCGGCCCGGGTGGGGCGCGGATTTTCAATCATGGATTCCAGCATCTGCGTGGCGGTAATGACTGGCTTGCGATGTTCTCCCGCGCAGCGGATGACATATTTCTGGATGGCCGGGACCTTTTCCGGGGGGACTTCCACCCCCAGGTCGCCACGTGCCACCATGACGCCGTCAGAGACCTCAAGAATGCTCTCCAGATTGTCGATCGCCTGCGGTTTTTCCAGCTTGGCGATGACCCATGTATCGGTGCCAAGCGCGGCAATCCGGTACTTGACCAGCCGGATGTCTTCCGCCGTCCGTACAAAGGAGACAGCAATGGCGTCCACGCCATTCTTGACTGCAAACTCCAGGTCGCGTTCATCTTTCTCCGTCAGCGAGGGGACGCGCACCGGAATGCCGGGAAGATTGATGCCTTTATTTTCGCCCAGCATTCCGCCGTTGATGACCTCACATTCCACGTCTTCGCCCGGAACATCCAGTACGCGCAGCTCAATCAGGCCATCGGAGAGCAGGATGCGGGCGCCGGGTTCAAGATTTTCTGCCAGTGTGGGAAAGGTGGTGCTGATGAGGGTTGCGGTACCGGGGACATCGCGTGGCGTGATGGTGAGCTTCTGTCCTGCCTTCAACTGTACGGGAATGCGGTTTTTCAGGCGCCCTGTGCGGATCTTCGGTCCCTGCAGGTCGCCCAGAATACAGATGGGCTTGTTTTCCTCGCGCGACACCTTGCGCACCATCTCAATGAGCTTAAGCTTTTCCGGGTGGGTCCCATGAGAAAAGTTCAGGCGGGCAACATCGAGTCCTGCGCGGACCAGTTCGCGGAAAGTTGATTCATGGTTTGATGCCGGACCCAGTGTCCCGACAATCTTTGCGCGGCGCAAAACGGAAGGGCCGGCAGATGTAACGTTCATCCATCCCCCAAACAATGGTTACGACTCAAGAAATGAGTTGTAGCGTGAAATCATCTTTATTCTAACCTGCCGCATGGCGCATTCACGGGGTCAGACCATCGTTTGCTTCGCTTTTGTCATGGAACTTTCAAACTCTTCATGCGGGCCGCAGACAGGAAAGACTTGCGCATTAAATTCAGCGCCGACCAGAATGCTCATGGAAACCATATACAACCAGACCAGTGTGGCCACAGCGGCGCTTAAGGAGCCATAGACAACGGAGTAGTCAGCAAAGCGCGTGACGTAAAGGCCGTAGAGCAGCGTGGTAAGAAACCAGGTGACCGTGGCCAGCAGTGCCCCGGGCACAACGCGTCGCCAGTCCTGTGTGCGGGGCGTGCCAAAGTGATAGATGACTGCCAGCACCGCCACGCTGGTCAGCATGGCAATTCCCCAGCGCACCAGCCGCCACAGGAAAAGAACGTAGGTCTGGAAGTCATGATCGGCATTGTCAATCATCCAGCGCTCAATCTGGTGGCCAAAGACGATGAGCATGGTGGCAAAGAGCATGGGCAGCAAAGTGATGGGAATCAGTCCGAAGGCCACAGCTCGCTCACGCCAGAAATTCCAGGTGCCACGCGGGAGCCGGTAGGCGCGCCGGAAGCCCTCCATGAGGGAAAGCATAAAACCGGAGGCGGCAAAGATGGTCACCAGGGTCGCCGACCATACCAGCCGGACGGAACGCGCATGGTTGATCTGAAAATAAGCCTGGACCAGGTCCATGGTGTCCGGCGGCAGAATGTCATAAAAGGCCGAGCGGATGTCATTCAGCGTATCGCTCTCCGGCCCCATGGCCAGTACGGTGGTGCCTACTAGTACGGCTGGAAATAGGCTCAGAATGGCGGAGTATGCGGCCGCCTTGGCAATTCCAAAGGCGCCGTGATTGAATGCGCTCCATGCCGCCCTTCGGAGAGATGTCCACAGCCGCCGCAACATACGTGTCGAGGGTATACCAAGTCGCCAATAGGGGAAAGAGGCGATATCACCGGTGAGGTGCTCCCGTGGCTCAACTTTTTGTGGGCTTCCATTGCTGTAGAAACTGCGTGACGGACGCCGGGTCCATCCGGCGCATGGCTTCAAACTCGCCGTTCTTCTGGCTGTAAAGCAGTCTGCCCGTTGCACTCAGTATGGCCAGGGCCGGCACACCCTTCTTGAGCGGCACCTGATACTTCTCGGCAATGTCGGTATTACGGTCAAAGCGGCCCACGTTGATGTGGACAAGGACGAAGTACCGGTTTAGCAGGTCCAGGTTCGGCTGCTGGTGCAGGTAAATGTCCAGCACCTGGCAGTCTCCGCACCAGTTTCCGCCAAAGTCAAGAATGACGCGCTTGTGCTCGCGCCTTGCCTGGGCCAGAGCCTGCGCAATGTCCTTGTGCGCATCTGCGGTGTCAGAGTAAATGGTACGTCCCTGCCCGGAAGCGGCTAGGCACGTGAAAAGGAGGGTTGCAATCAGCGCGAGGCAGTTTTTGCGGGCAGAAGTGTGCATGGCTTTGTTGTTTAGGATGCCACAAGGCCGTCCCAGGGACCAGTTTCTTTAGGGGTCCGCACGCAGGGTGCGCATCGGGTCTACCCGGGCGGCCCGCCAGGCCGGGCCCAGGGCAGCCGCGGTGGCGGAGAAGAAGAGCAGTGCTGCTGTGACAGACAGACTCAGCGGGTCCATTGCATGGACCCCGACCAGCATTCCGGAGATCAGGCGGGTCAGAGCAAAACTCAAAGCCATCCCCACAACGATACCCCAGCAGGACAGTTTCGCTGCGTGCCACAGGACCATCCGCAGCACGGTCTGGCGCTCTGCGCCGAAGGCCATGCGCACGCCAATCTCAAATCTGCGCTGGGCCACCGAATAGGCCATCGTGCCATACACGCCGAGCATGGCCAGCAACAATCCGGCTCCGGCAAAGGAAGAAAGCAATGCTGTACGGAAGCGCTCAGCGGCAATCGACTCGCCGACCATTGCGTCCATTGTGGTGAAGTGCATCGCAATCTCGGGATTGATGTGCTGGATTGTGGTCCGCACCGGGTCCATCAGCGTGAGCGGCGGGACTTTGGTCCGCAGAACGAGATTGATTTCCGGCGCACGCGATGGATGCTGCGCCATTGGCATATAGATGGCCGGGCCGGGCTGTTGTGCAGGCGAATCCTGACGCACATCGGCCACAACGCCGACAATGGTGATCCATTGGTGCAGGCTTTCGAGATCAAGACCCAGTTGAATCTGCTTGCCGACAGGGTCAGTATTGCCAAAGCTCTGCTTCGCCACAGATTCGCTGATGACTGCGACCCTCTGGCTTCCCAAGGTGTCCTCAGCGCTGACGTCGCGGCCCCGCAGCAGAGGAATCTTCATGGTTGAAAAGTAGCCGGGAGTGACAACGTTAAAAAATGCCCACGGCATGTGGTCGTTGTCTGTTGGAACACCTTTCACACTGTAGCTGCCATTCGAGCCGCTGTTTGCTGTGGGAAGCCCATCGATGCCCGCCACATTTTCGACCCCTGGCAGAGCCCGCAGCTGTGCAAAGATCTCATCGTATTGACGCGCTATTTCCTGGCCCGCCTTCAGGTCAAAGCCAGGAGCTTCAGCATTCACCACAAGCAGGTTGCCCGGCTGATAGCCGAGGTCGCGCTCCATGAGCGTCATCATGGTGCGCAGCAGCAGGGCCGCGCCGACCGCCAGAAGAAACGTCGCCGCTACTTCGGCCACGACCAGGCCATGGCGAAGGGCCGACGCACTTTTTGCAGAGGCCCCGCGCGAGCTGTCAGCTTTGAGCGCCTCAGCAGGGTCAATTTTTGCGGCCTTGCGCGCTGGGAACAGAGAGGACAATACGGTGGCGAGAGCGGAAAGCGCAAGCGTGAAGGCCAGCACCCATCCGTTTAGATGGATTTCCGCTGCGCGAGGGAGGTCTGCAGGCGCCATGGCAAGCAAGACGTGCAGGACCGGAACAGCAAGCAAGACACCCAGCAAAGCGCCAGCGAGCGAAACAAGGAAGCCCTCGGCAAGAACAAGCTGGCCCATCTTCCATTGCGAAGATCCAAGTGCGGTGCGAACTGCAAGCTCGCGCTGGCGGTCCATCGAGCGGGCCAGCATCAGATGCGTTACATTGGCGCAGGCGATGAGCAGGACCATGCCAACTGCGGCCAGCAGCAGCACGAGCATAGGACGGACCTCACCTGTAAGCTGTTCGCGCAGCGGCACGACCGTCATCTGCTTGTTTTTGTTTGCGCCTGGATAAGCAGCAGCCAGATGTTGCGAAATCGCCTTCAAGTCCGCTCGCGCTGCTTCTACAGAAACGCCGGCGCGCAGCTTGGCGACGGCCTTGTAATTGTAGGCCGTGCGGTCCTCCGTTTCGGGATGGGAGGGGAAAGTCACCCAGACCTGTGTCTTGGCGGGAAAATCAAAAGACGCGGGCAGGACCCCGGTAATCTGCAAGGGCTGGTTCTGGAAATGCACGGTTTGTCCCAATGCGGCCTGAGCACTGCCAAACTGGTCGCGGGCAAACCGTGCGCTTACAAAAGCAGCGCGACCGATCTCCTGCTCGGTGAAAGTGCGTCCGGCAACAGGAACGAGTCCGAAGACGCGCGCAAAGTCTGCATCAATGATGGTGACTGGAGTAAACACGGCATGGTCGTGCAACTGCACGCCCAGCAAGCCTTCATTGTAGAGACTGACGGCCTCCAGGCTGCGTGCCTGCCTGCCTACATCCACTGCATCAGGCCCCGTCACACGGCTGTGAATCCTCCCGGTGTTTGTGAAGGATGTGTCCAGCGCCATGATCCGGCCGGCATCGCGATAGGGCAAAGGGGCCAGCAAGACAGAATGGACAACGGTAAAGATGGCGGTGTTGGCGCCAATCCCCAGGGCGAGCGTCAGGACTGCTGTCACCGTAAACACCGGACGTTTCCATAGCCGCCGCGCTGCGTAGCGAAGGTCCTGCAGTAAGTTTTCCATAGAGGCCGCCTGTTGTCGGGCAATGAAAGTGTATTACGCAGGCGTAGTGGAATCTGTTCCAAACCATGCGAAGCGGACACCGGTTTCCTCAAAACCTCTCTGGCAAGTTAGTCTGGAAACAGGTAGATGCTGAAGCCCACACTGTTTTTCCGTTGCGTATCGCTTTTCCTTCCGGTGGTCGTAGCACTTTCGGCCGGGAATGCAGTCACGCACCATCCGGGAACCGCCGTTCCGCTCTGCTCCCATGTAACTCTGAGCGCCAGCTACCTAGCCGAGGCGGGGCCTGGAAAAGGTCCGGGATTTTTATTTGTAATCAAAAACGATACAAATGCAGAAATTCGCCTGGCCCAGCCTGTACCGACCAGTGCGCACTGGTATGCCCATGTGGGGCAGAAGTGGCTATGGCGCGCATCCAGCGGTTCCGGAGGCAGCCTGGTGGATGCGAACAATGAACGCGGCGAAGTCTTTGCCTATCAGCCGACGCGTCCACCCCAGCATCCGGAATATCTGACCGTGGGGCCGCACTCCTCCTATGAATGGGCAGAAAGTATGAAGGAATATCCTGCCCTTGCCTATCGCCCTGGGTGTGCCCTGTGCAAATGGCCCGGCGAGCATGAATACCGCGCCGTCTTTGCTTATGCCTATGTGCCTCACCCGCAGGAACATGCGGCCGGACTGCTTGCCTGCGGTCTGCGCTCCGGGCCTGTCGTCATGCCGCCCCTGCCGGCCGAGAAACATTAAGAAAAGGAAAAATCCTCATCCGTAGTCATCTTTCCTGCGCTGCTGCGCGTCTGTCTGCAATGGAAAATGACTGCCGCCCACGCAACCCGGCACGGCAGACAGTGTTCTGATTAAGTGTTGGAGGAACCATCCACAATGCGAAAACTTGTTTGTACGTTAGCCCTCTCCGGTCTGTTGGGGTTTGGCATGACCGCTGCGTTCGCGCAGGACGCTGCTTCCCAGCAGGCCCCTACGGAAGCTCCACCGATGCATGGCCCGCGCCATCAGATGGGCAATCCGGATGCACAGCTTGCGCATCTGACCAAAGCTCTCGGCCTTACGTCAGACCAGCAGACACAGATCAAGCCGCTGCTGGAAAGCCAGCAGCAGCAGATCCAGCAGGTGCGTCAGGACAGCACGCTTTCCCGTCAGGACAAGATGTCTAAGGTCCAGAGCATCCATGAAGACACGAAGGGAAAAATTGAAGCTGTGCTGAACGACCAGCAGAAGCAGAAGTATGAAGCCATGCAACAGAGGATGCAGCAGCGCCGTCAGGGCATGCAGAACGGAGCGGCGCAGCCGGACTCCCCGCCCCAGGCACAGCCCCAGCAATAACGGCAGCCAATCTATCAATCTATTCTGAAGGCCGCCTTTCCGGCGGCCTTCTGCCGCTTTCGTGCACAACAGTGGCCCCCGACTGCTGCGACGCATCGACGTGGAATTTCTGGTAGTCATCATCTGTAATCTGAACGTCGCCACGCCAGCCCAAAACGCCAAGCGCGTGGGCCACGAGATGGATCTGTGCTCCGGTAGGCAGCCATAGTTCGTTGTTGATCAGTTTCTGATCAAAGGTAAATCTGCTTCCCTTGCCGACGGAGAACAATCCAAAGCCCAGATGAAAGTTGTCATCAAAGGTCGCCGTCATGCGGCGCACCTGCCGGTCTTGCTCGTCCACCCATACGGTCCCGGAGATCTTTTTGAGCGCGGCCTCTTCAGCGCCGTGTGTCTTGGCGTGTGGATCACCAGTGAAATCAAACACAAGGACGCTGCGTCCATCCATTTGTTCCCGGCGAGGGGCGGACACTTTCATTAATTGCAAAAGGCGGCTGACAGACACCTGATTTTTATTTGCCGACTGGCCGGGCGGGTCCTGGATGGCCTTCTCGACTGCTTTCTGTACCCGCTGCTGTTCCTTCTGCTGCTCATCGGAGCTGAGCGGCTTTCCGTCTTTTTTGATTTTCCGCCTGATTTCATGCGTATTTACAAAGAAGACTTCGGCCTCTTCGCTGGAGGACTTCTTTATTTTTCCATTCTTGTCCAGTTCATGGGTGATGGTCGTCTCATGGTACGTGTAGTTTTCCCGCACCTGGTCGAGCGCATGCTGGTGCTCTTCGACTTCCCTGAGCAGAGTGGGAACGTCGGGCATGGGCGCCTGCGCGGATTGTGCCAGTACCAGGACAGGCAAAAGGGGGACCAGCGTCAGAAGAAAAACCTTCATGGTTGCAATCCTAGCTTTATGTTGCGCCTTTCTGCAGGGCAGGTTTGCTCGAAGCGTGCTGAAAACCGTCCTACAATTGAATTATGTCCGTTGCAAAGACTGTCCACGCGGTTTGCTCGCATGACTGTCCGGATTCCTGCGGCGTCCTCGTATCCGTTGATGAGGCCGGCCGGGCAGTGCGCATCCAGGGGGATCCGGACCACCCGGTAACGCGAGGTTTTCTTTGTGGCAAGGTGGCCCGGTATCTCGACCGGGTCTATTCGCCGGACAGGTTGCTCTATCCGATGCGCCGCCGTAACGGGGTACCCAAGGGACCGTTGCCTTTTGGTCGGGAAAAAGAGGCATTTGAACGCATCCGTTGGGACGAGGCACTGGACCAGATTACGGAGAAGCTGCGGCAGATCAGCGCAGAGTATGGGCCGGAGGCTGTGCTGCCCTATTCCTATGCCGGGACCATCGGCGTGCTCGGATACGGGTCGATGGACCGCCGTTTTTTTCATCGCCTGGGGGCCTCGCAACTGGACCGCACGATCTGTTCCACGGCCGGTGGTGACGCTCTGGTCTCTGTTTACGGACGCAAGCTGGGCACCGACCCGGAGCTGTTTTCGCTGGCGCGCTACATTCTGGTGTGGGGCGGAAATGTTCACGGTAACAACATTCATCTTTGGCCCATGATTGAGGAGGCACGCCGTAAGGGCGCAAAACTGGTGGTCATTGATCCTTATAAAACCAGGACGGCCCGATTGGCGGACTGGCACGTTGCCGTGAATCCTGGGACCGATACGGCCCTGGCCCTGGGCATGATGCATGTCATTCTGCGGGAAGGACTCGAAGACCGCGCTTACATTGCTGAAAATACTCATGGGTTCGATGCGCTCAAGCAGCATGTCGCCAGCTATACCCCCGGGCGCGTCGCCGCCTGGACTGGCCTTTCCTCCGAGGACATCGAACGGCTGGCTATTGAATACGCAACCACGCCTCCCGCGGTCATCCGCATGAACTACGGCGTGCAGCGGAATGAGAACGGCGGGGCGGCGGCCCGTGCGATTGCCATGCTTCCGGCGCTGACCGGTGCCTGGAAGCATCCCGGTGGGGGCTTCCAGCTCTCCACCAGCGGGGCCTTTACCTGGGACAGGACCGCGCTGGAACGGCCGGACCTGATGCTGGCCAGTCCGCTGCAGCGCCCGGCGCGCGTCATCAACATGACGCAGCTCGGTCACGCTTTGACGGAGCTGGAAGCGCCACCGGTCAAGGCCCTTTTCGTCTACAACTCCAATCCTGCGGCAATTGCTCCAGACCAGGCGCAGGTGCTCCGCGGCATGAAACGCGAAGACCTGTTTACTGTGGTCCATGAGCAGTTCTTTACGGACACTGCCGACTATGCGGACGTCCTGCTGCCTGCGACCACTTTTCTGGAACACCAGGACGTACAAGGCGCCTACGGTCACTACTACGTGCAGATCTCCAACCAGGCCATAGAGCCGCTGGGCGAGGCGCGTTCGAATGTCTGGCTTTTTTCTCAGCTTGCCCAGCGCATGGGCTTTCCCGAACCCTGCTTCCGCGACACGGCCGAGGACCTGATTGCCCAGGCGCTCCGCGTAAACCAGCCGGAAAAACAGGACCCGTGGATGGCAGGAATGACTGCTGAAACCCTGAATGCGGCCGGCGGCCACCAGCGGTTAAAGTTTTCCAGCCCATTTCTTCCTTTTGCCAGTGGGCCCTTCCCAACTCCAAGCGGCAAAATCGAGTTCTTCTCTGAAACGCTGGCGGCGAAAGGACTCGATCCTCTACCCACCTTCCATCCTCCAGTGGAATCGCGCCATTCTGCCGGGCCCGAGTACCCGCTGGAGTTTCTGCCCCGCAAGGCGGACAACTATATGAACTCGACCTTTGCCAACCTTGCCGGACACCAAAAGATGGAGGCCGCCTACACCAACTTCCTCGAAATGCATGCGGAAGATGCAGCCACGCGGGGCATCCGGGACGGAGACATGGTGGAGATCTTCAATGGGCGCGGACGATTGCATATGCGGGCCCGCGTCAGCAGCAGCGTACCCCGCGGTGTGGTGGCCGGGCGGCTGAACTGGAACAAGCTTTCGCCGGAGGGCAACAATGTGAACCTGCTCACCTCGCAGCGTCTCACCGACCTGGGCGGTGGACCCACGTTTTACTCCACACTTGTGGAAGTAAGGAAAGCATAGTTACGGCAGAGGTGGGCTGGTTTCTCTGCGATAATAAAGACACAGGTTTGGAAAGTCTTTTGAAAGAAGCAGGATGTCCACTCTGCAGAATGTGGTCGAGTGTGCTGCCTGCCCTTCCGCCTTACTAGTTTTCCCATGGACAGCAAGCTTATCCGCAATTTCGCGATCATTGCGCACATTGATCATGGCAAGAGCACGCTCTCAGACCGTCTGCTGGAGCTGACCGGCGCGCTTTCTGCGCGCGAGATGCAGGCCCAGGTGCTCGACGCCATGGACCTGGAACGCGAGCGGGGCATCACCATCAAGGCCCATGCCGTGCGCATGATGTATCCGGCCCGAGACGGACAGACCTATCAACTGAACCTGATTGATACGCCTGGACACGTGGATTTTTCCTATGAGGTTTCGCGCTCGCTCGCTTCCTGTGAAGGCGCACTGCTGGTGGTGGATGCCTCGCAGGGTGTGGAGGCGCAGACGCTGGCCAATGCCTATCTGGCCATCAATCATGGACTGGAGATCATTCCGGTCATCAACAAAATTGACCTGCCCAGCGCCGACATTCCGCGCACAAAGGAAATGATTGAGCAGGCGGTTGGTCTTGATGGCAACGATGCGATCCCTGTCAGCGCCAAAACCGGAGAGGGCGTGCCCGAGATTCTGGAGGCGATTGTGCACCGCCTGCCTCCGCCCAAGGGCAGCCCCGAGGCACCGCTTCAGGCCCTGATTTTTGATTCCTGGTTTGACGCGTATCGCGGTGTGATTGTGCTGGCCCGGGTCGTCAACGGCACGCTGCGCAAGGGCGCTAAGATCCGCCTGATGTCCAACAACAAAGTCTTTACCGTGGAGTCACTCGGCGTACTGACGCCAAAGCCGGTGGAGATTGACGAGCTTTCTGCGGGCGAGGTCGGCTTTTTTGTGGCCACGATCAAAAACGTCAGTGACACAAAAATTGGCGACACGGTCACGGAAGAGGACCGTCCCGCCGACTCTCCGCTGCCAGGGTTTGAAGACATCAAGCCGATGGTCTTTGCCGGCCTGTATACAGTCGATTCGCACGAGCACACGCTGCTGCGTGATGCTCTGGAGAAGCTGCGGCTGAATGACTCGTCGTTCTTTTTTGAGCCGGAAAGCTCGGCCGCCCTCGGCTTCGGCTTCCGCTGCGGCTTCCTCGGTCTGCTGCACATGGAGATTATTCAGGAGCGGCTGGAGCGGGAGTTCAGTCTGGACCTCATCACCACGGCCCCGAGCGTGCGCTATAAAGTCACGATGACCGACGGTACGCTGCTGGAAGTGGACAACCCTTCGCGCTGGCCCGATCCAAGTGAAATCGAGAAGGTGGAAGAGCCGATTATTACCGCAACCATTCTGACCAATGAGGAGTATGTCGGCGGGATCCTGAAGCTGGTGGAAGAGAAGCGTGGGCGGCAGAAGAACTTCGAATACGTTTCGCCAACGCGCGTCATGCTCACCTACGAGCTGCCGCTGAACGAAATCGTCCTCGACTTCTACGATCGGTTGAAGTCCGTTTCTCGCGGATACGCCTCTCTGGACTACCACCTTTCCGGGACCTGGGAATCGCCCATGGTCAAGATGGACATCCTGGTTTCTGGTGAGCCTGTGGATGCGCTTTCGATCATCGTCCACCGCGACCACGCCTATGAGCGCGGACGGGCCCTGGTCTCCAAAATGCGCGAGCTCATTCCGAGGCAGCAGTTCGAGGTGGCCATTCAGGCGGCCATCGGGGCAAAGATCATTGCCCGTGAAACCGTCTCTGCCCTACGCAAGAACGTACTGGCCAAATGCTATGGCGGCGACATCTCCCGCAAGCGCAAGCTGCTTGAAAAACAAAAAGAAGGCAAAAAGCGCATGAAGCGTATCGGCAAGGTGGACATCCCGCAGGAAGCCTTCCTGGCCGTGCTGAAGGTAGGGGAAGAGAGCCGCTAGGCCCGGACCGCCGGAATGGGCCGGACTTTTCTCCGGTCGACGTCGGCCACGGTACCATGGGCAGTTCCGAAGGTTTCATACTCTTTTAACCTGGCCTGTGGAAAGCAGGAGACTTGTCCTGAGAAGCACTTCTGTATCTTCTTCAAGAAAACAGTCCAGGCATTCATTGCTTCTTGATTGAAAAGAAAGCATTTAGGGCGAAATCCTGTACCACCGAGCAATGCGGAGAAGCGGGCAGAAGATTTGCTTTGAAGAGGCAGCTAGATATTCCACAATTTTTTCCACAGGATAGGAGTGCGGAAAAGGAAAACAGAAAAGCCCCGAAAGTAACCGGGGCTTTGAAAAATGGAGTGAAAAGTTACTAGTTCTTCGGGGCCGCTCCGGCCGGACGGGTGGTGTGCGGTGTCGGAGCCGCGGGGGCTGCCGCGCTGCCTGCCGCCGGTGCGGGAACGCCAGACTTCTGGTTATAGGCCTGAATGACTGCATTGGTGATGTTGGTCGCTTCGCTGGCCCAGAGAACCGGGCTGGCCTGCGAGCTGGAATCAATTACCACCGAATAGCCATTCTGTTGCGCATATCCCTGGAGGACGTTGTAAAACTTTTCAGCAATCTGCTGATAGGTGTTCTGCAGGTCCTGCTGGAAGTCGTTCTGCGTATCTTCGCCGAGGCGCTGATAGGCCTTTTCCTTTTCATCAATGGTGCGCAGGCGGTTCTGGCGCTCAGTATCGCTCAGGTTGTTCCCGGCGGCCTGTAGCTGCTTTTTGAGGTTATCAATCTCATCGCTCATCTGTTTCAGTTGCTCGCGCTTCGGTTCATACTTTTTCTGCAGGTCCGCAAAATTGCGCTGACCCTCATTCGTCTGCATGACGGCGGGCTGAAATGCGATGATGGCGATTTTTGTGCCGCCTGTAGGCGCAACAGCAGCCGGGGCGCTGGGCGCGGGGTCAGTAGCGCCTGCCTGGGCCAGTGCAGAAAAGCCGAGGCCGGACGCAAGCATGCAAACGAGGGCTAACGAACGCTTCATGGAAATCAGAAACTCCTTTGGTTCTTGGGTGTTTTCGTCCGCATTTCTGTGCGGAAGCATGGTTTTTCGCTCCCTGCATTTCCGGGCTGAGGCGTTTCATACAGGGTGCCACTTCCTTTCGTCTCCGAAAGGCCGGCACAGACAGAAACACGGACAGCGGACATTTTCAGGAACTCAAGCGAATTATATAGAAATCCGGGGAGCAACGGTCAAATTCCGGAAGAAATCCCATGAAAATAATTGCAGTTCGCGGGTCTCGGCGTTGCACGCCGAGACAAGGGAACTGGATGATGCTGCAGACAAATGAAAAAGGCCCCATCCGCCGAGGGACGGGGCCTGGGTTGAACCGCATTAGAACGTAGTACTTACGGTCAAGCGGAAGGTCTTCGTCGGTTCCCGCAGCTGATAGGTTGATCCGTACAGCTGGGTGGCCTGGGCGTAGCTGTAGTCGCCGGCGCCGCCAGCGGGGAACATACTGCGGGTAATCAGGTTTTCCCCATTGAACTGCGTGTGCAGGCGCAGCGGGTTGTAGGCGTAGTAAATGCGGAAGGGTGCGTTGATGATGGGCACCATGACGGAGATCTGCGCCCCGATGGAATCACGCGGGACATAATTTGTGCCCGGGATTGGACGGATGTAGCGGTCAAACTGGATCTGTTGTCCGCCAACGCAGGCCCCGTTTACGTAATTCGGGCAGCCATACAGAGGGGCATTGAGCTGGTCATAACCCTGCGGGCTTTGCTTCAACTGGCCGCTGCTGACCGCCATGACCATTCCAAAGTCGTTAAACAGCTCCAGTGCGGCAGTGCGGCCGACCAGAGGGATGCGGTACTCCATGTTGCCAACAATCTGTGTGTCGCCGCCAATGGAGCTGATTCCGTAGACAGGAATCGGCACCTTGATGCACTGGTTGGTCTGCGGATTGGTCGGGTCCTGTGGAACGCAGTTGCCGTCCGGATTGGTGAGGTTGAATTGCACGCGCGTGGGGACGAACCCATAGGGAGAGAGCGTCCGGATGTCGAACCCGCGAATATCGGCCTCGCCGCCGCCATAGAAGCGGTTGAAGGGGGGTGCTACGTCGCCGCTGAAGCCCTGGATATAGTTTGCCTGGATGCGGTATCCGAAGACATTGCGCCCTTCGTTGTTAAAGTGGAACCACTTGATGGGCTTGAACTGCTTGTATTCGACAATGGGGCTGATGTAACGCACATTGCCCCAGAGTCCGGAAAGCTGGAGGATGGCGTTCAGCTCAGACCCGGAACGAGGCATGTAGACCGAATCCAGCTTGTTCCACGAGAAACTGAAGGAGGCCATGCTGTTCACGATGCCTTCCAGAGAATTCTGTCCCTGGATGCCGGTGCGGAAGGCCAGCGTCTGGAAGAGGTTCTGCGACGCCTGGCTGAAGGTCGTCACAGAAGAGCGGTTGAGCGCGTAGGTAAAGCCCAGGCGCTTGAACGAGTGGCGAATAGGATAGGCAAAGGAGACGGTAAATCCGGTCGTGGACTGGTTATAGTTCTGTACCAGTGAATTGACTGCCTGGCTGGTGTTTGTGTCCAGTCCGGAGAGGTTATATGCCTTCGATGCGTTGTAGTCGTATTTGCTGGAGTAAATCGAGAAGCCGGCATTGATCGGCTTATTGCGAATATACGGCTCATTGAAGCTGAACAGCAGGTTGCGCGAGAGGTTGCCAGCGCTCGCCTGCACGCTCAAGGTTTCGCCCAGGCCCAGGAAGTTGTTCGTCTGGTAGTTCAGACCAAGGAAAGTGCCCGACAGGCCGCTGACTCCGCCATTGAGACCAATGGAGTTCTTGCCCTTTTCGTGCACCTTCAGCAGGAGATCTACGGTCCCGGCTTCCGGGTTCTGGTGGATCTCGGTGTCCTGGTCTACCTTGAGAGGGTCGAAGTAATCAAGCTGGTTGAGTCGCAGCAGGCTCAATTCCCACAGGTGGCTGTTGTAGACCTGGCCTTCCTCAAGATACAACTCGCGGCGGATGACGAAGTCGCGTGTCACCGTGTTGCCCTGGAACTCAATCCGCGAGACATAGAACTGCTTGCCTTCATCCAGCTCCACATCGAAGGAGACGATCTTTTTGTCGTCATCAATCTTCGGGACCGGGTTAGCGGTGAAGTTAATGTATCCCAGGGTGCTGTAGGCCTTCTGCAGATTTTGCAGGCCCTTGCCGAAGGCGGTGAAGTTGAACCACTCGCCATCTTTAAGCGGAAACTGTGCCCGCAAGGCATTTACGTTCAGGTTCTGGATCTTGCTGCCGGTGAAGTGAATGTAGCCCAGGCGATAACGCGCGCCTTCGTCGACGGGAATGCGGATATCAATCCGCTTGCCCTTGCGCGGGCGGAAGGTAAACAGGGACAGGCCGCCTTCATTCCGCAGATGGGTCAGTGGTTCTCCCGTAGAGGCGCGGAAATAGCCCTTGTCACGGTAGGCCTGGCGCACCCGCTCGGCGTCTTCTTCAAGCTTGCTGGCGTCATAGGTGCGGGCAAACAGGTCCTCAAAGAAGATGGAGTGCGGAATACCAATGGGCCGCAGATTTTTCATGGCGCGACGCAGGTCCCGCGCCGGAATGTGCTGGTTGCCAGTGAAGCTGATATTGCCGACCTTGACCTTCGGGCCCTCTTTGATGAGGAAGTTCACCTGTACCGAAGCCGGAGGAATGGTCTTCACATCGGCCTTGATGGTGGCAAACTGGCGGCCATGCTCGGCCAGCAACTCCTTAAGGACGGTCTCGGCGCGTGCAATGCGGGTGGGGTCATACTGGCTTTCCACCGACAGGCCCACCTTCTCCTTCTTAAAGCGGTCCAGCACGTCCGACTGTGTTACCGAATTCAGGCCCTTATAGTTGATTTCGCGGATGGTGGGTTTTTCCCGGACATAGATGTCCAGAATGATGCCGCCTTTCGGATTGTCCTCACGCTCGATGCGGACGTCCTCAAAATATCCCGTGTTCCACAGGGAATTGAAGTCGCGCTCGATCGTGGTGGGGTCAAACTGCTCGCCTTCGTGGCTGAACAGCCGGGCCAGGATGGTCTCCTTAGGAATGCGGCGGTTGCCGATCACGCGGATCTGAGTGATCGTCTCGGAAGACTGCGCCCAAACATCGAAGACGGTGAAGCAAAGGAGAATGAAGGCCAATGGCTTCAACATGCGGCGGAGCTTGCTGGTTTTTACTGGAGAGCCTGCGCTCTCTGGCATGACGGGAAAAATAGGCACACCCTCACTGCAAAAGTCAGATCTAAGATTGAGGAAAAAGCGATTATAAGTGACCGGAGGCGGTGTTCCCAACCCCGGAGCATCTTGGACCGCCTTCCCAGTCATTCTGGAGCCATCACCATTCCGACGGTCGAGAGGAGATTTGGTTTGCAGCCAAACCGTATCTCTTGCTGGACCGCCGCATTCCGGCCTGCTGCTTCCTTCCGCTTTGCCTGGCCGGCGTCTGGAACTGGAAATCCGTTCTTAGTCTATCGAATAGATGGGGTTTTGGGGGACTGGAATCGGCGTCCGGGGAGATGGACCGGGGACCGAGGGCCTCGACCAGGCCACGGGGCGTTGTCGTAACCAGCTGGTGCTGAGGCCGGAGGAGCGCCTCGATCGCATAGTCCTAAACGCCCACGTAGCTGACTTTGCCTTTTCCCCGGCCGGCTTCGATGTTCACGATTTCGCCATCTTTCATGTGCAGGATGCGGTCGGCGATGACTGCGGCCTCAGGGTTGTGCGTAATCATCAGGATGGTCTGGTTCAGCTCGCGATTGGAGCGCATCAACATGTCCAGGACCGCTTCAGAGTTCTTGCTGTCCAGGTTGCCGGTGGGTTCATCGGCGAGGATGATGGACGGGTGTGTAATCAGAGCGCGCGCCATGGCGACACGCTGCTGTTCGCCGCCGGAAAGCTCGGCCGGACGATGGGACAGACGGCCGCGGATACCAAGCAGGTCCGCAAGATGGTCAAGATACTTGCGGTCGAGCGGCTCTTTGCGCCCGGAGATCTCATAGGCAATTTCAATGTTCTGCAGTGCATTGAGCGTAGGCAGCAGATTGAAGCGCTGAAAAACGAAGCCGATTTTAGACTTGCGCATCCTGGTCCGTTCGGCGTCGCTGAGCGCGCTGAAATCGACGCCATCAATCACCACGCGGCCCGAGGTAGGCTGTGTCAGTCCACCCAGGATGTAAAAAAGAGTAGATTTGCCGCTGCCTGAAGGGCCAACAATGCTGACAAACTCTCCGCGTTCCACATGGAACGTGGCTTTGCGCAGGGCGGGAACATCGATTTTGCCTACGCGATAGGTCTTAGACAGATTTTCAGCGGTAATGATCGGCTGCACTCTTTGATTGTAAAGGAGGTGAGAGCGCCTCTTTTTTCTGCGCCCCCGGGAGAGATAAGGACATGTGCCTTTAGCCGGGGGCGGGGCTTCGGAATTATGCGATCGAGGAGAGGGCCGTCTGCGGCTGATAGAAGGGCCGTGGCGTGGCGCGCTTTGGACCGCGCTTCCGCGCAATCATGATGCGAATGCGCTCCAGCATTTCCAGCGGCGTGCAGGCGCCTTTGGGCAGGAAGGCGTCGGCGTGGCTGGCGCGGTCGAAGGCCTTGACGGTGCCGCTCAGCAGCACCATGGGAACCTCAGGGGCGATGTCTTTCATGCGCCGGACCATCTCATTGCCGTCCATTTGCGGCATGATCAGGTCGCTCAGCACCAGGTCAATTCCACCGGCGCGGAAGAGCTCAAGCGCTTCCTCAGCACTCAGCGCCGTGACAACACGATAGCCACGTGTTTCCAGCATAAATTTGCGAACGGACAGGGCCTGTTCATTATCATCAACGCAAAGAATTACTTTTCTGGGCCTCATATTTTCCTGAAAGCTTCGCAAGCAGTGCGAAGGCGGCTGCAAGGTTCCATGTTTTCCGCACCGGAAAAAGGCAAAGAGGGGGCACCCGCGCGGCGTGGAGGTCCCGTTCGAAAAAAATGGGACACCCTCCACGCGCTTGCGCGGCGCCGCAGTCCCCGCCTCAGTCGGGGTGCGGTTGGGCCGAAGGGGGAACATGGTTGCCAGCGCAACAACGGGAGCAGCTTCTGCACCGCCTGCGCGTTTCCCGGATACGTCCCGGGAAGATAGCAGGCACGGATGCAATCCAGCCGCTGCAAGCGCGCATGCTCCACGCGCTCCGGCCCTCATTCAGTTGTGTGATATCGGCGAAAGTTGCGTTTCAGAATCACATCTGATTTCTGAACGCTTTCCGAGAGTACGAAGCCCAGAGCGCCGTGTAAATGGGGAAGATGAAGCGAAAGAGAGATGAAAATTTTACCGGCGATTCACGTGATTTTGATTTCTCCGCACAGCTCTAGGAGATGCAGCGCATCGGGCCTGTTGAAAGCATGTGAATCCTTCAAGGAAAAGGCGTCCTTTTGCTACAAAAACTGTGCTGCCCCGGACGCTGATTTCGCCTGATATAACAGCAGCAGCGTTTCGGGACCGGACATGCCTCCAGGGCCGTTGCACTGTTGGATGTGCAAAGGTTCCCGAAAGGGGATGGATGTGCGAGGAAAGCGATGAGCCTTGGGCAGGAAGAGACCGGATGGATTGCCGTGGTGGGCAGCATCAATATGGACCTGGTGGCAAGCGTGGAGCGGATTCCGGCTGCGGGCGAGACGGTCCGCGGTTGGGGCTTTCAGACGCATCCCGGTGGTAAGGGGGCCAACCAGGCGGTTGCCGCTGCGCGTCTGGGCGGGCGGGTGCGAATGCTGGGCAAGGTGGGCAGGGACGCGGCTGGGGAGCTGCTGCTGGCCAGGCTCCAGGACACAGGCGTGGACCTTGCCTGCGTTGCTCGCGAAGACGGCCCGACGGGAGTGGCATTGATCTCGGTCCAGCCGGAGGGAGAGAACAGCATTGTGGTCGTGCCGGGCGCGAATGCGGCCCTTACCCCGGAATTTGTGGACGCTCATCGGGAAACGGTCCTGGGTGCGGCGATGGTGCTGGTGCAGCTTGAAGTGCCCATCGCCACGGTGGAACATCTGGCAGTGCTCTGCGGACAACATGGCGTTCCGCTGGTGCTGGACCCGGCCCCCGCGCAGAGGCTGCCGGAAGAGGTCTTCCGCCATCTGCTCTGGTTTACTCCCAATGAGACGGAGGCGGCATTCTATTTGGGCGAACAGACGATCACGGATGCGGAGCAGGCGGCGCGGAGACTGCTGTCCCTGGGGATGAAGGGCGTGGCGCTGAAGCTGGGGGCGCGGGGCGTCGTGCTGGCGACCCAGGATGGAACGATGGAAAGGTTGCCGGCCTTTGAGGTGGAGGCCGTGGATACGACCGCGGCGGGAGATACATGGAATGGTGGATTTGCCGTGGGACTGACCTCTGGGTGGAGCGTGAAAGAGGCAGGGCGCTTTGCGGCGGCGGCAGCAGCCATCTCGGTCACGCGGCGCGGAGCACAACCCTCGATGCCGACCCGGGAGGAGGTAGAGCGGCTGCTACAGAGGCAGGGGCATCTTCCTTTGTGATTCCTGCTGCGCCGGGTTTCGGCGCAACAGGAAGGAATGCATTTGAGAGCTAGTGATTGTCGTCCTGGTGCCAGTCATCATCATCCGTAAGGGGCTGTGATGCGTGCAGGCTCAGACGTCCGATGGTGCGATAATCACCCAGTCCATACTTTGGCTTTTGGGTATGGTATCCGGCAAAGAGGATCGTCAGCGTGTCGTGGTTGTAGATGGCGCCGCTCGGAGCATAGACACGACCGGCAAAGAAGCCCAGCGTGTTTCCAGCAACGGGAGGATTTGCCGGGACCGTGACGGTTGTGCCAGGTCCGGACGAGGCCAGCGGCGTGCCGTTTGGTCCCAC
The DNA here is from genome assembly GCF_000688455.1 of Pseudacidobacterium ailaaui. NCBI lineage: Bacteria > Pseudomonadati > Acidobacteriota > Terriglobia > Terriglobales > Acidobacteriaceae > Pseudacidobacterium > Pseudacidobacterium ailaaui. The sequence goes on along the minus strand of NZ_JIAL01000001.1, from coordinate 941,829 downwards.
CGTCATGGTGATGGGGGCCGTGGACAGGATCGGATTGTTGATGCCATATACGACTGTCCAGTGCAGCAGGTCGTGGGACTCCGCATAGCCAATGTAGTGGAAGGCGTCTGAGTCACCATCTACGCAGCCGCCGCCAGAAAAGAAGAGGCCATAGCGGTCGCGGTCAAGCTTGAGGATGGTTCCTGCAGTGGCCAACCAGCGAGTGCCCGTCAGGCTTACATCGCCGGGGTTGTTCAGCCCCTGCAGAATGCCCAGGTCTTTAAAGTGGATGCCATCAGAGGTTTCTGCCAGACGCAGATAGGTGATGTCATCGTTGGTCTTTGTTCCAAAAGGATTGCTGTTGTAGTAGCCCGACCACCAGGTGCTGCAAAGCTGGGAAGCGGGAAGTGCAGTGCTGCCTGTGATGTCTCCATTCAGGATTTTCTGCTCGTAGATGATTTTCAGCGGCCAGCTTCCCGGCACGACGCCAAGAATTCCGTCCGGGTTGAGCAGTCCAGTGGTGTGGGTGGCGATCTCCGGCTCGCTACTGGTTGCATCCGTGGGGCCGTCGTCGAGTGCAGGGGCTCCATTCAGCGGAAGGCCGGGCTGCGGGTCCAGCTCGTGGATATACAGGTCATCAGAATCAATGTGATTATTTGCGCGGTCCAGTGTATAGAGATAGGTGTGACCGCCAATCGTGATGACAAACTGGTGCCCCTGGCCGTCGTCATCCCCATTGTCGCTATTGTTCGGGTCAGGGCCTGGCTCTTTCTGGCCGTTAGGATATTTCTGTACCTGGTCGGGGCAGGTGGTGCGCAGCTCAAGCGCTTTTTGCTGGAAGTACCAGCTCTGGCCTGCGTCATTGGAGTAGGCGGCGACGACCGCTTCGTCGATGTCTTTCGGGCGCCAGTCAAAATAACCCTGAAGGTGCTTCCCGCGTCCGCTCACAACCGGGAAATAGTAAGGCTGCATCCGCTCTGTGCCTGGATTTCCAATCTGGTTCCCGTTGGCATCGCAATATCCGGCTGATTTCAATCCGACGGCCGCCCCGGACTGTTCGAGTGTCCACGGGCCACCGGTAATGGTTACTTCTGTGGGCGCGCCATTGCGTAACCAATGCACATGCCCGTCCTGGGCAGATGCGCACACGAACGCAGATGCAAGAAGTGCTGTGAATGCAAATTTTTTCATGGGTTTTCCTCTTGCCGCTCCTGAAGGGGAAGGGCAGCCAACAGAAATATAGGACGGTGATGAATGCCTGTTGAATTTTCTGTAACAGGACCATAAAAGCATGCTTGCGGCGAATGTTTCTATTGATTGACATACCTATATATCTAGGCGTATGCTCCTTGCATACCAAGAAAGATAGGTATCAGGAATGGCGAAACACGATCTTCAGGGAAGTCTGGATCTTCTGGTGCTGAAGACCCTGTCTCAGGCAGGCCCGCTGCATGGATATGGCATCGTGCTGCACATCGAGCGGGCCTCAGACGCGCTGCTCAACGTGGAAGAAGGCTCGCTGTATCCGGCGCTGCACCGCATGGAGCAGAACGGGTGGCTGCGTTCCGAGTGGGCGATTACGGAAACCGGCCGCAAGGCGAAATATTATCGCCTGACTCCTGCGGGCCGGAAGCAGTTGGATGCTGCAGAAAAAAGCTTTGAGCAACTGGTGAAGGGCGTACGCGCTGTATTGCGCTACGCGTGAGGTGAAGATGCCGCTGCTTCGCCGCATGATCAATCTTTTCTTCCGCTCGCGATTCGAGCGTGAGACGCAGGCCGAGCTTCAGTCGCACATTGAAATGCGCACGGAAGACAACATGGCCGCAGGCATGTCTGCCGAAGAGGCGCGGCGCGAGGCCCTGCTGTGCTTTGGAAACCCAACCGCTACGAAGGAGCGCGTGATTGCTATGGACCTTTCTCTCGGGATGGAAAGCCTCTGGCGCGATTTTCGCTATGGGGTCCGTCAGCTTGCAAAAATGCCAGGATTCACCATTACGGCTGTGCTCACGCTGGCGCTGGGTATCGGGGCGACATCGGCCATCTTCAGCCTGTTTGATCAGGTGCTGCTGCGCATGCTTCCGGTCGAGCACCCGAAAGAGCTGGTGCGGCTGAGCTGGAAGGGGTCATTCTCAGGTTCCGCTTCGGTATTTGGCGGCGACCTGGGAGATTACTTTTCCTACCCGATGTACAAAGACCTGCGCGACCACAATCAGGTTTTCAGCGGCGTGCTGTCCGCGGTCCGGACCAGCCTGGGAGTTTCCTGGCACGACCAGGCCGAGGACAAAGACGCGGAGCTGGTGAGCGGCAATTATTTTGAGGTGCTGGGACTGAAGCCTGCGCTCGGCAGGCTGTTTACTTCCGCTGATGAGACCCAGAAGGACGCAAACCCGGTCGCCGTCCTGAGCTATGACTACTGGCGTACGCGCTTTGCTGCATCGCGGGATGTCGTAGGCCAAAGGGTGCTTGTCAACGGCCATCCCTTTGTGATCGTTGGCGTGGCGCCGGAGAGTTTTCACAGCGCGATCGGTGGGTATCGCCCGGGAGTGTTTTTGCCTGTGACGATGGTGGATGAAGCCATTCCCTCCATGGCGCCGAATCATCAACTCGACAATCGTCTCTCCATCTGGCTTACGATCGTCGCGCGATTGAAGCCGGGTGTCACCATTCCGCAGGCTGAAGCTGGACTTGCTCCGCTATGGCGCTCCCTGCGCGCCCAGGAACTATTGCTCTATAAGACCTTGCCGTCGCCGACGTTCAAGGACAGGTTCGTTGAAAAGTCTCATCTCTTCGTAAAAGACGACTCGACTGGCTTTTCGCCCAACCGTGAGGAGCTGGAAATGCCGCTTGTGATTTTGTTGAGCATGGCCGGGCTGCTGACGGCAATGTGCGCGTTGAATGTTGCCATGCTTCTGCTGCTCCGGGCCACGGCGCGCGCAAGGGAGATGTCCATGCGCTATGCTTTAGGCGCGGGATTCGGGCGGATTGCTGCGCAATTGCTGATGGAGGGCGGACTGCTCGGGCTTCTTGGAGCGGCAGCCGGCCTGGTCTTGTCTCCGATGATTTCCCGGGTCCTGGTGAGAATCCTGACCCATTCCGATCCCGGCGCCGAGCCTTATTCGTCTGCCATCGACACGCGCGTGCTGCTGTTTACGCTTGCGCTTGGGCTGGCGGTAAGTTTGCTCTTCAGCATCGCTCCAGTAATGCATTTTGTGCGGCCCGAGCTGGCCAACGCTCTGCGACAGAGCACAGGAACGGCGAGCAAAGGCTCGCAGCTTTTCCGCAAAATTGCTGTTGGCGTTCAGATTGCTCTCAGTGTTCTGCTGCTGGGCGGGGCGGGGCTTTTCGTGCGCACGCTGAACCATCTGCGGCACCAGAATGTTGGCTTTGAGACGAAGCATCTGGTGACCTTCGGATTGGACCCAACCGAATCAGGATACAGTGAAGCGCAGACCTCGCAGCTGGTCCGCGCAGCACTGGAAGCAGTGCGCCGTATTCCCGGCGCAGAAATGGCTGCTGCCACCACCGATCCGGAGCTTACCGGGAACAATGCCGTGAACGGCTTTGTCATTGAAGGTCACAAGCGGGGTGAAAACGAGCCGGATGATTTCGAGTCACCCTGGACCACGCCCGGGTATTTTGCCACTCTCAGGCAGCCTTTGCTGGCGGGGCGCGATTTTACGCCTGCTGATGCAGGCAACGCGCCCAAAGTTGCGATTGTGAATGCTGCCTTTGCAAAGCAATTCTTCGGCACTCCGCAAAAGGCCCTGGGACACATGCTCGGAGCACTGGATGAACATCCGACGTTCGATACCGTGATCATTGGCGTCGTGGGAGATGTGAAGCACCAGGACCTTCGCCAGCAGGTGCCTGACCCTACGATCTATCGCCCATATTTTCAGAACCCGCATCCGGGCGGTGTGGAGATCTATGTCCGCAGCATGCAGTCACCGGAAGCGATAGAGTCCTCAATCCGGCGCGCGGTCCACGACCTTGACCCGACGCTTGTTGTCAGCGACCTGCGCACGATGGACATGCAGGTGGACATCAGTGCTTCGAATGAGCGCGCGCTTTCCATTCTGGCCATCAGTTTTGCTGTGCTGGCCATGATGCTGGCTGCCGTCGGGCTTTATGGAGTGCTGGCCTACGCTGCGCAGAGTCGTACTCGCGAGATTGGCGTACGGCTTGCTCTTGGTGCGCAGCGACGGGCGGTGGTCTTCATGGTGGTCCGGGAAATGGGCTGGATCACGGTGCTGGCTGCTGCCGTGGCGCTCCCTGCGACCATTGCGCTGGCCAGGCTCTTTCGCAGCCAGCTCTTTGGGGTCACTGCGTTTGATCCCGTCGCGCTGGCATCTGCCCTGGGCCTTACGGCGCTGATGCTGACGCTGGCGGCGGTGCTGCCTGCTCATCGAGCCGCATCGGTCAACCCGGTAGAAGCGCTCCGCAGTGAGTAGAAGAATGTGACGCGTCCCGTCAGCAGCCACTACAATAAAGCAGTACATCGGCATGGTTGTTTTCAGGTCTTCATCTGCCGCGCTCCTCGCGGCCATTCTGAGCGGCGGCGCGTTCGCGCAGCAGAGTGTTTCTGCGCAGAAAGCGCAGCCTTCGCTGCCGGCCATCTCACAGCGTGACCAGACGCTGATTGACAGCGTGGAGAAGGCCTATCAGGCGGGGTTAAGCAATTACCGCAATGGGCAGCTTGCCGCGGCCCGCTCCAACTTTGACTACGCTGTAGATCTGATTCTGCGCAGCGGCATTGATATTAAGAACGATCCGGTCATCAGCGAAGAATTTGACCACATCGTGGACGCCATCAATACGCTGGAGATGGATGCCTTGCGCGAAAACGGACCGCAGGGCGTGCAACACCAGGGAGACGCTCCCGTGGATGTGGCCAATGATGTGACCTTTCCGGTAGATCCAAAGGTGCGCGCGCAGGCAGAAGCCGAGTTGAAGACCACGCAGTCTGACCTGCCTCTGGTCATCAATGACTATGTTGCCAGCTACATCAACTTTTTCAGCAACACTGCAAAAGGCCACAACACCATTGTGGGTGCGCTCACTCGCGCAGGCCGCTACCGGGAGATGATCCAGAAGATCCTCAAAGAGGAGGGTGTGCCCCAGGACCTGATCTATCAGGCGGTGGCCGAGTCCGGGTTCCGTCCGCAGGCCGTCAATCCGCGTTCGGGGGCCGGCGGCATGTGGCAGTTTATGCCTTACGGGCCCTATGGGCTTTCGCGCACCGGATGGTACGACGAGCGCTTTGATCCGGAGAAGGCCACGCGCGCCTATGCTCGCTGGATCAAGCAGCTCTATGACCAGCTTGGCGACTGGTATCTGGCCATGGCCGCCTACGATTGGGGAGCGGGAAATATCCAGCGCGCCGTGGAACGAACGGGCTATGCCGATTTCTGGGAGCTCTACCGTCGCAACAACCTTCCGGCTGAGACCAAGAACTACGTGCCGATCATTCTTGCCGTGACCATCATGGCAAAAAACCCAAAACAATATGGGCTGACCGATCTGGCCCCTGACCCTCCTCTGGTGGATGATACGGTCACGACCAACTATGCTGTGGACCTGCGTCTTGTCGCTGACGTGGTGAATGCTCCCCTGCAGGAGATCATTGCGCTCAACCCAAGCCTTCTGCGCATGAGTACCCCTCCGGATGAGCCATATGATCTGCATCTTCCTCCGGGGACGAAGGATTTATTTGAGAAGCGCATTGCGGAGATTCCTGAGGACAAGCGGCGGTATTGGCGGTTCCATGTACTGGCTTCCGGTGAGACGCTTGATGCGGTGGCCAGACAGTATCACGTGTCCGCTTCAGAAATCGCATTTGTGAACCAGCTGGGCACAGACGGTGACCTGAGCGGAGTTGATTCGCTGGTCATTCCTGTCGCTCCGGCCGCCGCACCATCCTCGCTTCACAACAGCATGTACAAAACGCAGCGCGGAGATACGCTGGTGACGGTTGCAGACCGCTTTGGCGTTACTGTGGACCAGTTGCGTCGCTGGAACCATCTGAAGACAAGCACGCTTGCTCCAGGGCGCCGTCTTTATGTGGCCGAACCTGCGCGCATCTCTGCATCGTCGCGCTCACGGCGCAAAAAGACGGCGCGAAGTGTCCAGAGCGCATCTCACCACACAACAGCGGGCGCAAAGCAGGTGCATGCACAGACAAAGGCAACCGCGTCACACCGGTCGAAAGCAGGGCGGTAGAGTGCAAGAAATACTTGCTTTCATTGGAAATGCATTGCATCCTGTTGCTATAATCCGCGCACAGGGAAAGCGGATACTTTGCGCGCCCTCTGTGATTCAAACTGAAATCAGGTGCCGCAGCCGGAGGACATTTTATGCAGGATGACCGCAAACTTTTCGCGCAGGACGATAGCGAGTTTGACAGCCACCATGAATCCGAAGAAGTGGATGATGGTTTTGACCATGACGAAGAAGAGGAAGTAAGTATCTCGATCTCTTCGGACGACGATGATCTGGAAGATGAGGAGGAAGAGAGGCCGTCGGCTCAAGTACCTTCTTCCGTCGCCGAAGAAAAGATTGAGGCTGCGCCCAAAGCGCCTGCGAAAAAAGCAGCCCGCAAGGCTGCAAAGAAAACAGCGAAGAAAGCGCCAGCCAAAAAGGCTGCGAAAAAGCTTCCGGCCTCCCGCAAGGCCGTAAAGAAATCTGCCGCCAAGTCCAGCGCTCGTGGCGGCGGCAAGGCTGCGAAGTCTGCGGCCAAAAAGAAGAGCGCCGGCAGTAAAAAATCAAGCAAACGAGGTAAAACTAATTTGGCAGTAAAGAAAGCAGCAAAGAAGGCAGCGGTCAAGAAGGCCCCTGCAAAGAAGGCGGCGGCGAAAAAGGCCCCTGCAAAGAAGGCGGCAGCCAAGAAAGCCCCCGCAAAGAAAGCAGTCAAGAAGGCAACAAAGAAAGCAGCAAAATAAGTCGTCTGCTGCATCAAGGCAAGCAAAAAGGCCCTGCGAAATGCAGGGCCTTTTTGCGTCCGGGACTGACCGCGGGTCAGTGAATGTCGAACTGTTCCGGATGGATGGTCGGATCGCTCTTGACGATGATGGTCTTGCCCGTCATCTCTTCCATTTCGTTCAGCCAGCGCGCATTGTTGGCTTTGAGTGATTTGACCACTTCCGGATGTACGCGCAGCAGCACATCATTGCGGTCCAGGTGCTTCTGCATCTTGCGCATCTCAATGTAGATTTCATTGCAGACGGTCACCGGGCTCTTCACCATGCCTGTGCCGGAGCAGATATAGCAGGGAACGCTCAGGGTACGCTCCAGGGACTGCTTTACCCGCTTGCGCGTGATGGCAACCAGTCCGAAGTCATTGAATTGCAGCACCTTGGAAGGAGCGCGGTCATTCTTCAGCTCTTCTTCGAGCGCCTGCATGACCTTCTGCCGGTTCTTGCGTTCGTCCATGTCAATGAAGTCAATGACGATAATGCCGCCCAGGTCGCGCAGACGGATCTGACGGACGATCTCCGGAATGGCATCCAGGTTCGTCTTGAGGATGGTGTCTTCCAGCCGCGCCGTCTTGCCCACGTATTTGCCGGTGTTGATGTCAATGGCCACCAGGGCCTCGGTCTGGTTGATGACAATCGAACCGCCAGACTTCAGCCATACCTTGGATTTGAGGGCCTTGGAGATTTCGTCCTGAATACCGAACTGCTCAAAGAGCGGGGTCTCCTTGGTATAGAGCTTGACGCGCCGGACCAGTGAGGGCTGGAAGCGGTTCAGGAAGCGCACCACGCGCTCGTACTCTGCTTCGCTGTCCACCCAGATCGTGGAGAAGCTCTCGCTGACCTGGTCGCGCAGCACGCGCTCAACCAGATTCAGGTCGTGATAGATCAGGGCCGGGGCCTTGGCCTCGTCCGAGCGGTGCTTAATGTCGTTCCACAGGTTGATGAGGAAGCGCAGGTCCGCGCGCAGCTCCTCTTCGCTGGCGCCTTCGGCAGCCGTGCGGACGATGAATCCGCCGGAAGCCGCGCCCTTTTCGCTGATGAGAATGCGCTTCAGGCGGTAGCGTTCCTCATCTGATGAGATTTTGCGTGAGACGCCAACATGGTTGACGGTCGGCATGAAGACCAGAAAGCGTCCCGGCAGAGCAATGTGGCTGGTAATGCGTGCGCCCTTCTTGGCGATGGGCTCTTTTGCGATCTGGACCAGGATCTCCTGCCCCGGCTTCAGCAGCTCGGTAATGGCCGGCATGTCGGTCACCTGTGCCGTGGCGCGGCGGACTCCTCCGTGGCGACGGCGGCCATGGCGTCCACGGGTGCGGCGGCGCTCGCGCTGGACCTGGTCAGGTCCCTGCTGCTGTTCCTCAACTTCTTCTTCGGCCTCTTCAACATCTTCCATCTCGGCTTCGGATTCCGCCGTTTCCGAGGGAAGATCTTCATCGACCTCTTCCACCAAGGCGCCTTCCGGACCAAAATGGACGCGCTGATTGATGTGCAGGTCGCGGACCATGGCGCCAAGGTCTGCGCCGTTTATCTCATGGTCGAGCACCTCTTCTTCGAGGTCCTCGATGTCCTGCTCATCGGCATGGGCCGCCAGCGGTTCAAAGTCGTATTCGTCTTCTTCAATGACTTCTTCTTCAAGGGTGCCGGGTCCCGGGGCGAACTCGTGTGCCGGCTGACCGTCCTGTTCGAGGATTTCCTCGGCTGGGGCCGGCTGCTCTTCTTCCTGATATTCCACTTCAAAGGCCGGCTGGGCGGCGGTTTCGGCAGGTTCCTGCAGAGGGGCAACAGCCTCGCTGACTTCGGCGGCTTCCTCAGGCTCTAGGGAAGAAGCAGCGGGTCCATTTTCCTCGGCGGCGGGGACGCGGAACTCAAGAGAAGAGGTAATGTCAACGCGGTGTGAAGCTTGGGCGTTTTCTGGCTCGTACTCCTGGACCTCTTCGACGGTTTCCAGTGGCGCTTCCGGCTCTAGAGCCGCAGCTTCATGGACTGCGACAGGGGCCTCGACGGGTACCGGTGCTTCTGCAGTCGCGCTTTGGTCTTCGTCGCTTTGGGATGTGGGCGATGCCTCAGGAGAGGCAGCCTCAGGAAAGGCCTCGGAGGCCTCCTCCGGCTGGACTTCCGGCAGATCAGGGACCACGGCCGCTGCGGCTTCTCCGTCGACTGCTGCCTGTTCGGAGCGGACTGAACGCCAGGCGCGCGACTCACCGGGAAGCAGATCTCCTCCTGTCCATGCAATCGGGCCTTCTACCAGAGTAGAGGGTTTGGAGGTGGTGTAGACCGGTCTGGACAGAGCAGGACTTTCCGGCTCGGATGCTGGTCTGCCACCATATTTTGAAAGAGATTCGCCGGGAAGCAGGATGGGAAGGTGCGCTGGAAGGCCCTGCTCGGGGACCGTTGCTGGTTCCGCGGCAGGACTTTCTTCTACTACTGCCTCCGGCGTTTCGGGACGATGTCCGTTCTCTTCCTGCGCCTGTTGCGCGGTGCGAGTGTCACGGCCGCGGCGACCACGGCGTCCACGCCAGCGGCGTGTGCCTTCCGGGGCCTGCTCAGACGGTTCTTCCGCGGCGGATGGCTGTTCTTCGTGCTCCTCTGCTTTCTCTGCCTTCGGGGCGGGTGGGACGCTGATGCGCTCAAAGTCCGCTGAATCTTCCTGCTCTTCGAGAAAGTCGGTTACATAGAGGAAGGCATCGCGTTCGAGTCCAATGTCCACGAAGGCCGACTGCATTCCGGGCAGGACCCGGGTGACGCGGCCTTTGTAGATGGAACCGGCCAGGGTGTATTCATTTTCCCGCTCGTAATAAATCTCGGCGAGCTGGTCGTTTTCTAAAATCGCAAGCCGCGTCTCATGCGGCGTGCTGGAGATGCAAATTTCTTTTGACATACTGCCTCTTTCAGCCGAGGCAGATCACACCGGAAAACCGGACGAGACCAGAGATGACAATGAGATGGCCGTATTCCACCAGACTCCAGGGGACCGTTGTGGTCCATGAAAATTTTGGTTGATTTCGGGAAGGCTATCTGGGCGCAGAGATTTTGTGACCGCTTCAGCCAATCTGTTTGGCGGGGCCGTTACCCGTCTCAGCGCGCTCATTCCTTGGTCCTGACCGGCAGGGCGATCCGCCTCAGGCCGGCTAATAATTAAATTCCTGAAAACTTTCCTCCCGGTTTGGGCCCAAAAAGAGCGCAAACCGGAACAAAAAACCTCTCGTGCCTTTCAGTTCACGAAGCGGCCCATGCGGACGTTCATCACCATGCCCAGAGCCAGAAACGTGAACAGCACCGAAGACCCTCCGTAACTCATTAATGGCAAAGGGATTCCGGTAACCGGCATCAGCCCGATCACCATACCGATGTTGACCGCGATCTGGAAGATCAACACGGCCACTACGCCCATCACGATGAACGTACCCGGCAGGTCGGCGGCTGTTTGAGCGTTTTGAATCAAACGCATCAATATTAAAAAGTATAGCAGCAAGACGAGAATCGCGCCGATAAACCCGTGTTCCTCACAGTAGGCGGCAAAAATAAAGTCCGTGTATGGGATGGGCAGGAAGTCACCCTGTGTCTGCGTCCCTTTGGTGGCTCCGCGGCCAAAGACGCCGCCATCACCCACGGCAATCTTTGACTGCAAAATCTGGTAGCCCGAACCCCGCGGGTCTTCTTCCGGGTTCAGAAAGCTGGTGAGACGAGCCTTCTGATAGGGTTTCAACACCTTGCCGCTCTTCCAGATGATGCCGGCCCCCAGCAGGCAGACCAGGATGATGATTCCGGCCTTCTTCCAGTCAATTCCTCCCAGAAAGAGGCCGATCATCAGCACCGGAGAATAGGTAAGGGCGGTCCCCAGGTCAGGCTGTTTGAGCACGAGCAACATGGGCACCCCGACCAGGGCCAGGGCCTTGAAAATGTCTGTCCAGGTAATCTCTTTTCCCGCCAGATTGGAAAAATATCGGGCTGCGGCCACAATCAGTACCAGCTTGACCCATTCGGAAGGCTGGAAATGGATGCCACCCGGCAGCTTGATCCAGCGTTTTCCGCCGTTGACCCGGGTCCCTACGGCCAGCACCGCAATCAGGGAGACGATACAAAAGCCATAAATCCAATGGATCCAGTCCAGCAGGCGGTGGTAGTCAATGACGGAGAGCGCAAACATGGCCGCCAGACCGCCCAGCAGCCACAGGACCTGCATCTTGTGGAAGCCAACAAACTTGGTGTGCAGCGTAGCGCTGTAGATTTCAAGGATGCTGATGATGGAAAGCACCAGGACGAACCCGAGCAGGGTCCAGTCAAAATCGCGGAACGAAAGAAAGCGGCGCATCTGCTAGGAAACATTATCGCGCAAAGTCAACACGGACAGGACCTGCTTGCTCATGGATGGTGCGTAAACTCCCAATCTGCCCCTCCCGTCTATTCCTGTGCATGGAACAGATCGCTGTGACAGAGATGGCGCCGGTGACCGAAGAGCAGGCGCTGCTGGAGCTGGCGGACTTCGACGAGGTCGTGCGGCTGTATCGTCCACGCATCTTTCGGTTTCTGCTGGCCTCGCTGCGCGACCGCGACACGGCGGAAAACCTGACGCAAGACTGCTTTCTTCGCGCCTACATGGCACGGGATCGCTTCAGAGGCGATTGCAGCCTGAGTACCTGGCTGATGAAGATTGCCACCAACTTGTTGCGTGACCACCTGCGCAGCCGGAAGATGCGGTTCTGGACCAGGACGCGAGAATCGGCCCTGGACCCTATGGACGTCAGTGACTGGCTGCCGGATGAGCGCAGCTCTCCAGAGGAGAGCCTTACCGCGCGGGCACAGGTCCGGGCGGTATGGGACGCAGTCGACCGGCTGCCCGCCAAACAGCGCAGCGTTTTTGTGCTGCGCTTTGTAGAGGAAATGGAACTGAAAGAGATTGCAGAAGTTACGGGGATGAACCAGAGCACGGTCAAGACGCATCTGTACCGGGCGCTGGCAGCAGTAAGGGCAAAGGCAGGAGGCATGGCATGAGAGGCAATCGGGCAATCCGTCAGATGGAAAGCGATGCGGCAACGCGGCGCGACCTGGAGAACATGGCCTATGCCATCCGGCAGTTTCGGGCAGCGGTATGGCACATTGCCGAGCAGGAAGGCCCCCGGCCTACGCTGATACAGCTTGAGCAGGCCGCGCGGCGCAGGCGTTCAGCGCAGCGACGGATCATGCTGGAATGGGCCTTTGCCGCTCTGGCTGGAGTGGCGGTGCTGTTACCGGCCGCAGGCCATTACCGCCATCATGCGCAAATGGCACGCATGGCAGAGCAACAGCAGGCATTAAAGCAGCGCGAAGCAGATGCCGAGTTGCTGGACCAGGTGGCCGACGAGGTTTCTGAGGCGGTGCCGGACGCGATGCGTCCGCTGGCAGAGTTGGATTCGCTGTATGGAAGTGATCAGAGTGCAACAGGACAACGGGAGAAGAACAATGCGAGAAATTAGCAAATATGCAGGTGCAATGGTACTGTCGTTTGCCCTCTTCTGTGGGGCGCGCGCGCAGGCGCAGGGGCCGCTGATGCAGCCTCCACCGATGGAAAGGGCCTTTGAAGGAAGGATGCTGCATGGGCGCTGGTGGGACAATCCACGGATCGCGCAGCAGATTGGCCTGACGGCCGACCAGCAAAAGAAGATGGACGACATCTTTCAACAGAACCGCCTTAAGCTGGTCGATCTGAGCGCGACGGTTCAGAAGCAGGAGCTGATTATGCAGCCTCTGATGGAGGCCGAGCAGCCGGATGAGGGCAAGATCCTGGCGCAGATTGATGCCATTGCCCAGGCGCGGGCGGAGCTGGAAAAGAACAATGCGCGAATGCTACTGGAGATCCGCAAGGTGCTGACGCCGGACCAGTGGAAGAAGCTGAAGACGATTCAGCCCGAGGACCGGCGCATCCTCATGCATCGCTTCGGTCCCGGTCCGGACGGGCGCAGGGGCGATGGACCGTCTCCGCAGCCTCCTCAGGACGGACAGGGCGCCCCGCCCCAGCCTCCGCAGTAAGCCAGACGAGGAGCGGCCTGAGCTGAGGCCGCTCCTTGTGCTTTTGAGCAGAATTTTCATTCTCAGCGCAGGCCGCAAGAGCAGTGAAGACAGCACCGCATCTGTTTCGCAGAACGTATAATGACCTCTGGCAGATATGGAGAACCACACCCACACACCGGAGGCGCGCCAGGTGCTGGAAATTACGGACATCATGGCGATTCTGCCCCATCGCTACCCCTTTTTGCTGATTGACCGTGTCGTTGAGATGGAGCGCAGGAAGCGCATCGTCGCCATCAAAAATGTCACCATCAATGAACCGTTTTTTCAGGGGCACTTCCCCAGTTATCCCATCATGCCGGGCGTGCTTGTCATCGAGGCCATGGCGCAGGCCGGAGGCGCACTGCTGCTCACTGAGGTCCCTGACCGCGAAAACAAACTGATGGTCTTTACCGGGATTGAGCGCGCCAAGTTCCGTCGTCCGGTGGTCCCCGGCGACCAGCTTCGCATCGAGATCAATGTTCTGCAGTGGAAGACGCGCGCGGTCCGCATGGAGGGACTGGTGATGGTGGACGGAAAGCTTGCCTGTGAAGCGATCATCATGTGCCAGCTTGTCCCGCGGCGCAGGCAGGAAGCGCAGAGCGAGGCCCCGGCACTGACTGCGGTGGCAGAAGAGTGAGCATCCATCCTACAGCGATCATTTCCCCTGGGGCGGTCATACCGGAGTCCTGCACCGTCGGCCCTTATTGCACCATCGGCCCAGACGTGGTGCTGGGAGAGGAGTGCGAGCTGGTCTCGCATGTAGTGCTCGACGGCCATCTGCGCGCTGGTGCACGGAACCGGTTCTATCCCTTTGCCTGTGTGGGCGTGGCCCCGCAGGACCTGAAGTACAAAGGGGAGCCGACCGGCGTCGTGATGGGCGATGACAATGTGGTGCGGGAGTGCGTGACCATCTCTCGCGGCACGGCAGGTGGCGGCGGAACGACACAGATCGGCAGTCATTGCCTGATTATGGCCTACTCGCACATCGGCCACGACAGCGTGATTGGCAGCCATTGCATTCTTGCCAATGCGGCAACGCTGGCTGGTCATGTGATTGTTGAGGATTATGCCACCGTGGGCGCTCTTAACCAGGTGCACCAGTTCTGCCGTATCGGCAAATATGCCTACACGGGTGGAGGCACCACGGTGGTGCAGGACGTCCTTCCGTTTTCTCTTACCTCAGCCAAGCGCGAGACCCATGCCTATGGGCTGAATAAAGTGGGCCTGGAGCGACGGGGGTTTGACCGTGAGCGGCTGCGCGCGCTGCAACATGCCTATCGCTATCTGCTGGCGGGAAAGATGAACACCACGCAGGCACTCGAAAAGCTGAAAAGTGAAGGCGTGGCCACGGAAGATGTGGCCTATCTGATCGAGTTTATCGAGTCCTCCGGGCGCGGTGTGGTGAAGTAGTCCGGCGGGTCGTCGGTGGCCCTGTGCCAGATGTGCCAGGCCACCGCGTCCGCTAAACGACTTCTTCCCCCAGGGCAAATTTCAGTTCGCGGGACTCGTTCCATGCCATGCGCAACCCTCCGGCGACGGGACGGCTGCCCATCAGGCGCACGGCCTTGATGGCCATGCCCAGATAGGAGGGTGCTTCTCCGCCTGGCCATAGTTCACGCAGCGGACGAACGACCCCGTTGCAGTCGGGGTGGAAGACCCGCTCGTCCCAGCGGCGTGATCCTTGTGGGAATTCTGGGTAATCACGAATGGCATCGAGTGTGGATTCCAGGATGCGGTGTTTCCAGGGTTGTGCATACTGCGGCATGAACAGCACGTGGCTGCGTCCCTCGTAGCGCACCTCATGGACAAAGTCGGTGAAGGTTGCCGCATGCGACAGGTTCACATTTGCATTAGGCTCTGTTCCGTGGCGGTCACCACCTGAGATGAGCAGCTTGCGCCACTGCTGCGCCATTTTCTTCACCGCACGGTTTTCCTGCCAGTGGCGCAGCCCGTTGAGTTCGAGTGCATGGATGAACTCGTGGTTGGCTTCCATAAACTCCTGCACGCGCAGTTGGTGCCGGGCCTCGCCAATCAGATAAAGGTCCCACATAGGATGATTGAAGACAATCAGCACGTTGGGCAGGCTGTGCAGGGCGGCCAGGATCTCGGTCAGCTTTTTTTCATCCGGGTTTGCCGTGTACTCTTCAAAGATCTTCATCCACGAGGCGCCGGAATCGCTGGGCAGGTTGTGGATGCCGAGATGAAACGACTGGTCTCCGCCAATTGGGGCGCTCCATTCCACAGAAACCGGAATGTGCCGTGCAGAGGCAATGGTGCGCAGCAGCATTGGGGCGCTGATGGTGTCATGGTCGGTGAGCGAGACCAGCGGCATCAGGCCGAGCTTCTCAATCTGCCGGTTTTCCAGTTCAAAGGCCAGCCGCGGGGTCAAAGGAGGCGTCCAGTATGCCGCCGCATAATTGACAGAGACATTGTGCTTGCGGGAGCGCCGTTCGCCGGCGCGCAGAAGAGGACGCATCCACCCGTACTGTGCTCCCAGGTTGGCCAGAAAATCGAGTGTTTCTTTGGATTGGTTGGTATGGCTGTGCAGTGAAACTCCGGTGGAATAGCCTTGGGCCACGTTGGGGTCTTTCCACAAGTACGAGATACGCCGCAGCTCCGTCATACGCTTCTCCTTGCTGCGGCCAGTATCCGGTCTGCACCATGAATGCGGCATTACGGGGAAGAAAAAGGACCAACAATATCAGTAACCAGGCACCATTTCCGTAACCGCTCTGCTATCCTCCTCTGTTCACCATGTCTGACAGCACGAAACCCGTTTACACACGCGAAGACCTTGTAGCCATTGGCTTTGATCCTGTCCGTGACCTGGGATTTCCGGGCGAGTTCCCGTTTACGCGGGGCATCCAGCCGACCATGTACCGAGGGCGGCTGTGGACCATGCGGCAGTACGCAGGCATGGGAGATGCCGAAGAGAGCAACCGACGCTACAAATTTCTTCTGGAACAGGGCACCGCCGGGCTCTCGGTGGCGTTTGACCTGCCCACGCAGATTGGCTATGACTCCGATGATCCGATGTCCCTGGGCGAGGTCGGCAAAGTGGGTGTAGCGATTGACTCGATCGAGGACATGGAGCGGCTCTTTGACGGCATCCGGCTGGACAGGATTTCGACCTCGATGACCATCAATGCTACGGCCTGCATTCTGCTGGCCCTGTATGTTGCCGTGGCCCGGCGCAACGGCATGGATGTCAGAAAGCTTTCCGGCACTGTGCAGAACGACATTCTGAAGGAATACATTGCACGCGGGACCTATATTTATCCCATCCGCCACGCCATGCGCATCATTACCGACATGTTTGCCTGGGCCCAGGAGGAAGTGCCGGAGTGGAACACCATCTCGATTTCCGGATATCACATGCGCGAGGCCGGATGCACGGCAGCACAGGAGGTCGCCTTTACTTTGGCCAACGGCATGACCTATGTGCAGGCTGCCATCGATGCCGGCCTGGATGTAGACCGGTTTGCTCCGCGGTTGTCTTTCTTTTTCAATGCACATCATGATTTTCTGCGTGAAGTGGCAAAGTTCCGCTGCGCCCGTCGCGTTTGGGCCTATATCATGCGGGACCGCTTCGGGGCCAGAAATCCCCGCTCCTGGATGCTGCGTTTTCATACGCAGACGGCGGGATCTACGCTAACAGCGCAGCAGCCAGAGAACAACATTGTCCGGGTGGCCATCCAAGCCCTTTCTGCCGTACTGGGAGGGACGCAGTCGCTGCACACCAATGGATATGACGAGGCCCTTGCTCTGCCCACCGAAGAGGCCGCGCGCATTGCCCTGCGCACCCAGCAGGTACTCGCCTGTGAATCTGGCGTGGCGCAGACCGTGGACCCCTGCGCCGGATCTTTCTGTATCGAAACGCTGACCTATGAGATGGAGCAGCAGGTCAAGGCCTATCTCAACCGCATTGAAGCGCGAGGAGGGATGCTGCCGGCGATCGAGCAGGGATGGGTACAGCAGGAGATCCAGAACGCAGCCTATGAGTACCAGCGCGCTGTAGACCAGGGCGAGACGGTGGTTGTTGGCGTGAACCGGTTTACCCGTGAGGAGGAGCCTCCGGTGCCGGTGCAGCGCGTGGATGAAGCGCTGGAGCGCAGGCAGGTGGAGCGCGTCCGAGCTTTGCGGATGCGAAGGGACCGGGGCCGCTGGCAGTCCGCCCTTGAGCGCGTCAAGGAGCACGCCCGTAGTGGAGAAAACCTGATGCCAGCGATTCTCGAAGCGGTGGAAAGTTACGCCACCGTAGGAGAGATTGCCGGGGCCATGCGAGAAGTGTTTGGCGAGTACCAGGAAAGCGTTGTGGTTTAAGCCCGCATCGCGCGGTTTCACAGCCGACTGGGCATCAAGGCCCCTCTGCGGAGATGTGCAGGCGCTCTTCCTGCCGCAGTGGACAATCCTGGTTTCAATCCAGCCAGTTTCAAACCCAGCTTCTGCGAAAAAGACTCCGAAAACTTTTCCCCTCTGTGTGCTGTTCATGCCAATGTGACACGGAGGTAGACCGATGAGATTCAGCACTGCCGGACTTTTGCTCCTGGCCGCGCTTGCCCTGCTGGCCGGATGCGAAAATCGCCCCGCTTACTATGTGGCTCCGCCCCCTCCGCCAGCCGCGGCCTATCTTCCGCCGATCGTCCAGGTGGCGCGGCAGAATGGCTTTGCCGATGGAATGCGGAATGGGGAGCGCGATCGTCTGGAAGGGCACAGCTTTCGCCCGACCTACAGCGAACGCTATGCCAATACACCCGGGTACAGTCCGCAGCTGGGAGGACCCTTCTGGCAGTATCAGTCTGAGTATCGCGAGGCCTACATGCGCGGATATCGCCGGGGCTATACACAGGGATGAAGGATGGGTAGTCTATAGTTCTTACAGGAGCCGGATCGATTATGCAAAGCCGTATCCAGGGAACTACCATGCCGGTGCTTGAGCTGCTGCTTGAGCCAAATGAGTCTGTCATCTCGGAGGCGGGCGAGCTCTCCTGGATGAGCAGCTCCATCCAGATGACGACCCATACGCAGATGGCAGGAGGAGGGGGCATCTTCGGCGCTTTCAAGCGCGTCATCGGGGGCGGCACGCTCTTTATGACCGAGTATCGGGCCATCGGTGCGGCGGGAGAGGTCGCCTTTGCCACGAAGGTCCCCGGACACATCGTTCCGGTAGAGGTCAGCGGTGGGCATGAGTATTACATCCATCGGCATGGCTTCCTGTGCGCTACCCCGCAGATCCAGCTCGGTGTAGGTTTTCAGCAATCGCTGGGCGCCGGCATCTTTGGCGGCGACGGGTTCATTTTGCAGAAGGTCAGCGGCGTAGGCATGGCATGGCTTGAGCTTTCCGGCGAGCTCATTGTGAAAGACCTGGCTCCGGGAGAGATGCTGCGTGTGCATCCGGGCCATGTTGGGGCCTTTCAGGGGACAGTGTCCTTTCAGATTACCCGCATATCTGGCATCCGGAACATGATTTTTGGCGGCGATGGGATCTTTCTGGCTGCTCTTACCGGTCCGGGCCGGGTCTGGCTGCAGACCCTGCCGATCTCGAAGCTCGCGCACCAGTTGATGCAGTACATGCCCCAGGAACAGGCCCGGGAAACCACCGAGGCCGGGGTGGTCGGCGGGATCGTCGGCTCGATCCTGAAGGGGATGTGATTTTTTCCCGGGGCTTTCTGCAAGGATGCGGCCCTGGATTTCCGCTCCTTTACCGACCTTTGCAGCCGCAGGATCGCCGCAGCACCAGTTCGACGGGAAGCACGACGTGGCTGCCCTCTTCAGGAAATTCACTGCGCTTGATGCGATCAAAGAGCAGATTTGCGGCCACACGGCCGAGTTCTGCGGCGGGCTGGCGTACCACAGTGAGGGTCGGATGCAAAATGTCGGCCAGCTCAAAGTCATCAAAGCCCACCAGGGCCACTTCGTCCGGGACTTTTACGCCGCTGTCCACCAGCGCGTGAAGCGCATATCGTGTGGTCAGATTGTTTGCAGTAAAGAAGGCCGTTGCCGGGGCCTTGCCTTGCAGCATTGTGGACAGGATTTCTGCCGTGACTTCCTCCGATGAGCATTCGAAGGTGGCCTCCGGTTCCAGACGTGCTTCAAGCATGGCCCGGCGGTAGCCCTCAAAGCGGGCCCGTACGGTGTAGAGGTTGCGATTGTATCCAAGAAAGACAATGCGCTTGTGCTTGTGCTGCTGGATGAGGTGCTGCACGGCGCGCCTGGCCCCGCGCTGGTTCTGCACCTGCACGGAGTCAATGCGACTATCGTGAACGGGGCGGTCCATGGTAACGATGTGGGTGCCGCTGAAGTCTGACTGATTGATGCGCGATTTACGGATGTCGGCCGGAATGATCACCATGCCTTCGACGTGGCGCTGCACCATAGACTGTGCTTCCTCATACTCGGTATGAGGATCATTGTTGGAAGTGGTAAGCATCACAGAATAGCCCTGATCCCGCGCGACCATGTTGACTGCATGGGCACAGGTGGCAAAAAACTGGTCATAAAGATAAGGAACGATCAGGCCAATGGTCCGCGATTTGAGACTGCGCAGCGCGCGCGCCATTTCATTAGGACGGTAGCCGAGCTTTTCAATTGCGTGATAGACGCGGCGGGCCGTTTCTTCGGTAACGTTTGCCGAGCCATTCAATACGCGCGATACGGTCATGGTCCCGACGCCTGCGATCCGCGCAACGTCATTCATGGTGGGCTTTCGTTCCATAAACTATGACCATCGCACTCCTTTCCGTGGCCCGTCAACACGGGCGGCCGCGTGTGCCGGTGGCACGGGGAAATGGCGGGCAAATAGAATATCCTCGCAGAATGCGAGTGCTTCTTCTTGTTCCTCTGTTTTTGCTGTGCTTGCCTGCCGGTGCGCAGGACACTCTGTATGCAAAAGCGAGGGCCGCCTATGATACTCAGCAGTGGGACGAAGCCGCAGCTCTGTTCGAGCAGGCCGAGCAGAACTCCCCCGGCGCTACGGATGCCCTGCTGCTGGAGAGCAGATCGCTGCTGCGGCTGGGCCGCCTCCAGGAGGCCGAAAAGGCCGTTGGCCGTTACCTTGTGCGCCATCCTGACTCTCCCGATGCTCTTTACACCCTGGGGATGGTACAGCAGCGGGAGGACCGCCCCAGAGATTCTTTGCTCACGATGACCCATGCGGCACAACTGCGCACCCCGAACTCAGAGGACCTGCGCATTGTGGGGCTGGACTATGTGCTGCTCAATGATTATCCGGATGCCATCCACTGGCTGGAGAAGGCGGTGGAATTTGACGGGAAGAACGCCGAGGCATGGTATGCACTGGGCCGCGCGGATTATACGCAGAGCCGCTTTCGAGAGGCCGAACACGCCTTCCAGCAGGTGCTGATGCTGGAGCCAGGCCATCTGCGGGCCACAGAAAATCTGGGTCTGGTCTATAGCATGGAAAACCGCATGGCCGAGGCGGAGCAGACGTTCCGCAAAGCCGTGGCGCTGGCCGACAAGGACCCCCATACGGATGAGTGGCCGTATCTGAATTACGGGGGCTTTCTTCTGGACCAGGGGCGGCCTTCTGAGGCGGTCCCACTGCTTGAGCGCTCCGCGGCCATCAATCCCAAATGCGCGTCCTGCCAGGAAAAGCTGGGGCGCGCACTCAGTGCCGCAGGCAGATTGGGCGAAGGGGTCCAGCACCTGGAAATGGCGGTGGCGCTGGCACCGGAGGAGGCCCATCTGCACTACGAACTGGGTCTGGCCCTGCGCAAGGCAGGGATGGAGGACCGTGCACGGCAGGAATTTGCCCTTGCTCAGAAGCAATATGGGACGAAAACGGCAGGCGAGCCGAAATAAAACAGACGCTGCGCGTGACGCCGCGGAAAACGGAACCAGGAGCGCCCTGGTTGCGTATTTTGTTGCATGAGCGCAGCCGCCACTATAACGTGGAATGGATTTCCACCCCAGCGGGCAAAGGCCGCAGGGACTGGAACCAGGGCCGTGGAGGTAAGACGGGAATCCACAGGCCCCTGGCAGCCGGCTGTCAGGGAAACTCCCCGTCTGCAAGGCAGGGCTGGAGAGAGGCATTTGGAAGCAGATTGGCAACTGGTGGTACGGCGGTGCCTGGACGGAGATTCCCTGGCCTGGACGGAGCTGGTCAAGGCGCACCATCGCCGTGTCTATGCCATTTGCTATCGCTTTACCGGGTCGTCGCACGATGCAGAGGACCTGACCCAGGAAGTTTTTCTTAAAATCTACGGAAATCTGGCGGCGTTTGATCTGTCCAAAGGGAGTTTTCCCACCTGGATCACGACCCTGACCCGGAACCTTCTGGTAGACCATTTTCGTCGTACCAAACAGCAGCGTCTCACAGATTCTATGGACGCCGGATGGGACGGCGGCGAGGAGCAGTCTGCCAGTCCGCTGTCAGACCGGATCTCGGATCCAGGGCCGACGCCACATGAGCAGGCAGCAAAAAAAGAGTTAGAAAAAATGGTGCAGCAGGCATTGACGAAAGTCTCGCCGGAGCTGCGCGAAGCAGTCATCCTGCGCGATCTGCAAGACATGGACTACAAAGAAATCGCACAGGTTTTACATATTCCTGAAGGGACCGTGAAGTCGCGCATCAGCCGCGGAAGGGCGGAGCTGGCGCGTCTTCTGGAACGTAGTGGAAGGCAGGTGGTTTAGATGTCTGAGCGTAATCCATTCCGGCAAAACACGGGAGGCCCGCTCGATTGTGAAGCATGGGAGACGCTTCTGGCCGATGCGCTGGATGGCGTCCTTTCCGTCAACGACGAAGCGGTGTTCACCACCCATACCCAGGACTGTGCGGCCTGCGCTGAGATGCTGGCGCAGGCAAAGCAGGGACAGGAGTGGCTGCGGTTTCTGCATGAGGAGCCACAGGCGCCGGCCGACCTGGTAACGAAGATTCTCGGTCGCACCAGCGGCGCAATGCTGCCCCAGCTGGCTGTCGCCGGCGGAAGCATCCAGCCGGCAGTCCCGCATCTGGCCCAGATGGCGGTGCGGCGGGCGTTTCGCGATACGCGTCTGCTGATGACGGTGGCCATGGCATTCTTTTCTATCGCGTTGACCCTCAATCTGGCAGGCGTGAACCTGAAAGGCGTGCGGCTGGCGGACTTAAAGCCATCGGCGCTCCAAACTACAGTGGCACGTCAGTTTTATGGTGCCAAAAAGCAGATGGTCAGCTACTACGAGAACCTGCGGCTGGTCTATGAGCTGGAATCAAGGATGCGCGAACTACGCCGCGAGGCGGAGACCGAGCAGCAGCCTTCCCGGAAAGACCAGAAGGACGAGAAGCAGTCCCACAAAAACGGCGGAAAAGTGCAGGGTCCGCAGAATGGGATTGTTCCGACAGAGGTCCTGCGTGGACAAAAGGTATTGGCGGGCCTCAGGATGCATTTGTGGTCTCACACCCTGTCGCGCGGAAGAGAGGCTGACTTCTCGCCTTCGCCCAGGGCATGGGGTGTGCGGGTGCGGGTCTGCACCTGGCCCAGGACGACGAAAGATGCTGTCGTTGCTGGGAAGGGCGATTTCCTTCATTCCACGGCACGGTACGCTGCAAGACATCAAACTTCAGAGGGAAATGAATTGGCTGTCAGAAACATAGCAGCCCAGGCAGAAAGGAGCCTGGTATGAACTGCGCAAACCATCCTGAAATTCCGGTAGCGGCCTATTGCCAGAACTGCGGCAAGCCGCTTTGCTCCTCCTGTGTGCGCCAGGTCTCCGGTGTGATTTATTGTGAGCCGTGCCTTGCGGCAAAGCTCGGCATCGGCGGAACGAATTACAGTTTTACAGGGACTGCGCCAGGGGGAGTGAACTACAACATCAGCGGTACGGCGCCAGCGGCTTCCGGGGCCGATCTGCCAAACCCCGGACTGGCGGCCCTGCTGGGTTTTATTCCCGGCGTAGGCGCCATGTACAACGGGCAGTTCATCAAGGCCCTGATTCATGTTCTTGTTTTTGTCGTGCTGGTTGGCATCAGCAGCGAACACGGCATTTTCGGCATATTTATTGCTGCCTGGGTCTTCTATCAGGTCTTCGACGCCCACCAGACAGCCAAAGCGCGGCGCGACGGATTACCACTGCCGGACCCCTTCGGGTTAAACGAACTTGGGCAGAAGATGGGCATCCCAAACCGCAATTGGCCGCCCTCTGCATCTCCCTCCACGGATGCGGCACAGGCTGCTGGCGTAGTCCCTCCGGTGCCGCCTCCGCCCGGATATGAGCCGGTGCCTCCTATCCCTCCTGTCCCTGGCGATCCGTCCTGCTGCGGTCCTCTGGGACGCCGTCCAGAGCCTGTGGGCGCGATTGTTCTGATTGCTGCGGGGATGCTCTTTCTCTTCAGCACACTGGGTATCCTGCGCTTTGACTGGGTTGGTCGTGGATGGCCAATCATTGTGATTGCGGTCGGCGCATGGCTGCTGTTTCGCCATATGCGCGAGAGTGGAGGTACGCAATGAACCAGTACATCTTTTTGCAGCGCATTACCGGTCCGGCCATGATCCTTACCTTCGGCATCACCGCTCTGCTGGACGAATGGGGGATTTTGAGCTACGGAAAGAGCTGGCCCCTCTACCTGATTGTTCTTGGCGTCCTCAAGCTGGCGCAGATGGCGGCCCTGGCCAAGGCCGAACCGCCGGCCTATCCTCCTCCATATCCCCCGCCTGCACCTCCCTCCACAGCAGCGCCTGTCCAGATCGTGCCGGCTGACAACCATGCCGGGGAGGAGAGATAGCCGTGGCTACCGCGCCTCCTCCCTATGATCCGCGCACAATCAAACAGCAGTGGAAGGACTATGCCCGCGCGCAGAAACAGGCGGCCCGGGCCCGCAGCTTCTACTGGCGGTATTACCGGCGGCCTTCGATCGCTGGCCCGATTCTTCTACTGACAGTGGGAGTTTTGGCCCTGCTGATAGAAACAGGCCGTATCCAGGCAGCGCATTTCTGGGCCTGGTATGCACAGTGGTGGCCGCTCATCCTCATCGGCATCGGCTGCATTCTATTGATGGAATATTTTCTGGACCGGAACAATCCTTATGCCGGACGCAGGACCTTCGGCGGCTTCGGATGGCTCATTGTTTTGGTCCTTTCGACCGCATGGGGGACCCACGCTTCCCATGTATGGGGGCCGCTGAGTGATGAATTTTCCGGCAACGACGATTTCTGGAGCATGATGGGCGAGGAGCACAATAATGATGTCGAAATCAGCCAGAGCATGGATCCAGCTGCCTCCATCCAGATCCAGGACCCGCGCGGCGATGTGACCATCACCGCCTCCAACGATGGACAGGCACATGTCCGCGCCCATCAGGTGGTTCATGCTTCCTCCATTGACCAGGCCCAGAAGGTCTTTGACGCTGTCAAGCCCAAGCTCATTGTCTCCGGGACCAGCGCCGTCCTCAGCGTAGAGGGCCGCAATAATGCTCGCGTAGACCTTACTGTAGAACTGCCTGCAGGGGCCACAACGGTGGTCAATGCCGGGCATGGTGACGTGGCCATCGCAGGCCTGAAGGGTACATCGGATGTGACTTCCAGTCATGGCGATGTGAAATTCGACAACATGGGGGGGAATGTCCATGCGCGCATGGACCACGGGGATTTTGCTGCCCACCAGATTGCCGGCGATGTGGCCGTCGATGGACGTGCCGGTGACGTAACGCTGTCGGAAATCAAAGGCAACATCACCCTGGATGGTGATTTCTTTGGCGATACCCATGTGGAGCAGGCGGCTTCGGCCGTGCGCTTCCATTCCAGCCGCACGGACCTGCTGATCCCCAAGCTGGCCGGGGACATGACCATGGATTCCAGCAATCTGAGCGTCAATCAAGCCGTCGGCCCCATGCGCGTGATTACCCGTTCCAAGACCCTTGATCTTTCCCAGATTTCCGGGGACGTGCATGTGGAGAACAACAATGGTGATATCGTCTTTACCGCGGCTGTTCCTCTGGGCAATGTGCAGATCATCAATCGCACGGGCAATATCGCAGTGACTTTGCCGGAAAACACGGGTTTTTCCGTCACTGCATCCAACAGCGATGGTGAACTAAGCACGGATTTTCCGATTACCGTCAATGGCTCCGATGGGCATAAGTCGGCCTTGGGCCAGATTGGAAACGGCGGGCCGCGTGTAGAGCTGACCACCAGCCACGGAGATATTGTCCTGCGCAAGGGTGGGCCCGGAGAGCCAGTGGTTTCAGCAGCGCCAAAGCCGCCCGCCCCTCCTGCCCCTCCCGCCGGACCGGTAAGGCATCTGCATGGCCCGCGCGGTGCTAACGAGCGGCCATCCGAGCAGTAATCAGGGCCTCAATTTTCGCCACGACTTCATCCAGAGTAAGGCTGGTGGAGTCAATCACGACCGCATCGGCAGCGGGCCTTAGCGGCGACTGCGCGCGGGTGCGGTCCCGCTCATCGCGTTCGCGGATTTCCTGAAGAACGGCCTGCTGCGATCCGGCGCCTCCACTCTGAGCATAACGGCGTTCGCTGCGGGCCTCTGGCGAAGCATCAAGAAAGATTTTGATGTCAGCATGGGGAAAAACCACGGTGCCGATGTCCCTGCCTTCCATCACAATCCCCCCTTTTGCCCCAAGCTGGCGTTGCAAATCCACCATCCAGCGGCGGATGGCTGGGTGCACGCTTACCTGCGACGCAGCATAGGTCACCTCTGGCTGGCGGATGCGTGCAGTGACGTCCTCTCCATCCAGCAGGACACGGTTACCGGAAGGGGTCGGCAGCAGTTGAATCTGGGTGCCGGCAGCCAGTTGTTCCAGTGCATCAGCATTGCCGGGATCCAGACCCTGGGTAAGCGCTTTCAGGGCAAAGGCGCGGTACATGGCGCCCGTTTCAAGATTCAGCAGACCAAAGCGCGCCGCCAGACGTGCGGCGACGGTGCTCTTTCCGGCCCCGGCTGGGCCGTCAATGGCGATAATAAGTGGGCAATGGTCCTGGCTCACTGGCTGGGTTTGTCCTTTCTTTCTGGTCTGCGGGAGGAGAACTTTCTGTCCGCCCTCTGACTGTCTGGGGGAACGCGGTCTGCCTTTTTCTGTTTCCAGTTCGATTTTCCTCTGGCAGGGCCAGGTCCGCTGCGTGGATTCCGCTTCCGTTCCGTTTGGCTTTGTTCAGACCGCGGCGATAGACCCTGCCGCTTCCAGCCGCCTGAGGTGCGGCCGGAAAGGGGCCTTTTCTGCGGCGGCCGGGCCATCTGGGGTTTGCGAAGTGGTTGAGGGGCCTGCGCGATGGGTCCTTCGGCCGCAGGCGCAGGGGCCTCTTGCACGGGGGAAATTCCGGCAGGCCTCCGGTAATACAGAGCAGGGTCTGCTGTCCCACAGACATTACACTGAGCTGGCGCATGGCAAGCAGGCCGCGGGCCACTTCCCGGATGCGGGAACGGGAAGAAAGCGGGGAGAGAATCACCTCAACTTCTTCAGGCGACGCAGCGATGACGGAATCAAGGTAAAGGGAAATTAATGCAGACAGCGCCGTTGATTGTGCAAGCCTGCTGCCGCTCTGGACCTCATCCGGGAACTGGGAATCAAAGAGCGCCCATGCTGCGGGCTGCCCTTCCGTATAGATGGGCAACACATACAGGGAGCTCCAAAGCTCCGTGAGGGCGCGCAGCACGGCCGACTCACTCACACCTCTGCCCAGCTTTTCCTGGAGCTCCGGTGCGGTCAGCGCGCCTCCCTGACGAAGCTGCTTCCAGATGTCGGCTGCAAGCTGCGACCCTTTCGTTTCCGGCCCCCGTCGGGAGGAATGGTCTCCGCGAAGGGAAAAAATGTGGGGAAGTGCCTCTGGGGAAGCGATGAAGTCGGGGCGTTCTGAGACTGTGCCTAGCAGGTTCAGAGGAGCAGCCGCCTTTGCGGCGAAGAGACGAATGGCCAACGAGAATGCGTCCTGAATTGCCGCCGGGGAAGGCGTAGGATTGCTGCTTCCGGTGACTGCCTCCACGAAGGATGGAAGGGGCGCCGGGAACTGGTTCCTGCGCGGGAGGAAAAAGCACATCCCATTGGCATGGGTCCACTGCGCTGCGTCTTCCAGCGAGAGGACGGGGTTGGATTTCTGGCGCCATTTTTCAGCGCGCGCTGCCTGTAGCTGTTCGATTGTCAAAGAGGGTCCCTTAGTTCGATGTGAATGAGGGCCTCACCCTCATCGCGTCTTCATGGTCTGGTTTCAGCACCCAAGGTCCGAAGCCCAGGGCCTTACTTATCCAGAATAGCAATTTACGCAGAAAACCGGACCCAAGGCTGCCGAGGGACCTCTCCTGAGTTCGTGGGGTCATCTTCTGCTTTTACCGGAGAAGCCGCTTTTGAGAAATACTGGAGAGGCATGAGCACTCGTCGTGCGTTTCTCCAGTCAGGACTGGCGGCCGCAGCAGCCGTGCAGTTGCCCTCCGTGCCGCTGCCTCCGGCAAGAGGCCGCATCCAGCAATCGGTCTCGCGGTGGTGCTTTCAGCAGGTTCCTTTAGACCGTCTTTGTACCTTTGCAGCACAGATCGGACTGAAAGGAATTGATCTGTTGGAGATCAAGGACTGGGACATTCCCCGCCGCTACGGATTGGTCTGCACGATGGGCTATGCCGGTGGAGGAACAATTCCCGATGCCATGAACCGCATGGAAAACCATGCTGCGATCGAGGCCGCTTTCCGCAGGAACATTCCGCTGGCAGCCAAGGCAGGGGTGCCAAACGTAATTACCTTTTCCGGCAACCGTCGTGGAATGTCCGACGACGAGGGTGCCCGCAACACCATCCTGGGCCTGAACCGGGTGAAAAAGATTGCCGAAGACCAGGGCGTGACCATCTGTTTGGAGCTGCTGAACAGCAAGCGCGACCATCCGGACTACATGGCAGACCATACGGCGTGGGGAGCACGGGTGGTGCGAGAGGTAAATTCGCCGCGCGTAAAACTGCTCTATGATATTTACCACATGCAGATCATGGAAGGTGACCTGATTGCCACCATCCGTGAGAACAAAGATGTGATTGGTCACTTCCATACTGGTGGCGTTCCAGGGCGGCATGAGATCGATGCAACCCAGGAAATCCAATACCCAGCAGTGATGCAGGCCATTGTGGAATCCAATTTCAGCGGATATGTGGCACATGAATTTGTGCCGCGTGGTGACCCGTTTCGTTCTCTTCGTCAGGCCATGACCATCTGTGATGTTTGAGGAAGAGATTGCCGGCAGGCATGCGCGGCCCGCTTTGCCGATACGGGCCGCACAGGATTTCTACAGCTTTGCGAAGAACTCTTTCACCCGCTTGAGTCCTTCTTCGATGTCATCATGCGACACCGCGTAAGAGAGACGGATGTGCTGCGTCGTGCCGAAGGCTTCGCCGGGAACGGTGACGACGTGGGCCTCGTGGAGGAGGCGGTTGGCAAGTTCCAGAGCATTCTTGGCTCCGGGCTTGCCCAGATAGGCTGACACATTCGGATATACGTAGAATGCGCCCTCTGGTTTTGTGCAGGTGATGCCGGGAATCTCGGCCAGACGGGCGAGGATTTGGTCGCGCAGCTTGAGGTAATCGGCGCGCATCTCGACGACGCATTCCTGCGAGCTGTTCAGCGCGGCGATTGTGGCCTTCTGCACAAAGTGCGCAGTGGATGAGGTGGACTGACTCTGCAGCTTGCTCATGGCCGCAATGATGGGCTTCGGGCCGAGCGCATATCCGGCGCGCCATCCGGTCATGGCGTAGGTCTTCGAGAGTGATCCGAGGATGAGGACGTGCTCTTTCGCGTCGGTGAAAGAACCCCCGCTGACCAGGGCCCCGGTATATTGCAGATAAACGTAACACTCGTCGAGTAGCAGATAAATACCTCGCTCATGCGCCAGCTTCACGATACGTTCGAGGTCTGCCGGGGCGATGACTGAGCCGGCCGGGTTCGAGGGTGAGTTCAGGATGATGGCCTTCGTGCGCGGCGTAATCAGCTTTTCCACGGCTTCGGCCGTCACACGGAAGTTTTCCGCCTCGTCGGTTTCAAGATAGACCACCTTGCCGCCTGCATACTGGATGATGTCTTTATAAGAGACCCAGAAGGGGACGGGCAGGATGACCTCGTCGCCATGGTCCACCAGTACCTGAATGGCATTGAAGATGGCGAGCTTTCCGCCGGTGGTAAAGACGGCCTCATCAGGCGAGTAGTTGGAGCCGAAGTCGCAGGCGTGGCGGGCCACAATGGCCTTGCGCACTTCAGGAATGCCGGAAACCATCGTGTAGCGGGTGAAGTTCTGGTTGATGGCTTCGATGGCCGCGTCCTTGATGTGGCGCGGGGTGGCGAAGTGCGGCTCGCCTGCTCCGAAGTCCACCAGCTTCGCGCCCTGTGCGCGCAGCTTGGCGGCTTCCGCAGTTACGGCCATGGTGGCCGAAACCTCGATGCGTCCAATACGGTCAGCAAAGACCTTTGCCTGGGTGCCTGTGGCTGTGCTCATGTTTCTATTTTTTCAGATTTTAGAAGATGCAGGGGAGGAATTTTCTGGCGTTGCGCCTGGTGAGACAGCGTGCGGAAGAGAAGGTTGAAATTGTTACACTGAAGAGTCAGAACAAGTGGGCACTCTCTATGGCAACCATCAAGCAGGAAGACCTGATCCAGAGCGTAGCAGATGCGCTGCAGTACATCAGCTATTACCATCCGGTGGATTACATCAAAAACCTGGCGCAGGCCTATGAGCGCGAGCAGTCGCCTGCGGCCAAGGACGCGATGGCGCAGATCCTCATCAATTCGCGCATGTGCGCCGAGGGGCATCGGCCTATCTGCCAGGACACTGGCATCGTCACCGTCTTTCTGAAGATCGGCATGGACGTGCGCTGGGACGCCACCTTGACCATTCAGGAGATGGTAGACGAAGGCGTACGCCGCGCCTATCTGCATCCAGACAATGTTCTGCGTGCCTCGATTCTTGCAGACCCCGCCGGAGCGAGGAAAAACACGCGCGACAACACGCCTGCCGTCGTCAATATTGAAATGGTGAAGGGTGGCCAGGTGGAGGTGATTGTCGCGGCCAAGGGCGGCGGGTCAGAGGCGAAATCGAAGTTCGTCATGCTCAACCCGTCGGATTCGATTGTGGACTGGGTGCTGAAAACAGTACCGACGATGGGCGCTGGATGGTGTCCGCCGGGAATTCTTGGCATCGGCATCGGCGGTACGGCAGAGAAAGCGATGGTCCTGGCCAAGGAATCGCTGATGGACCCGATTGATATTCAGGACCTGATGGCCCGCGGGCCCAGGAACCGCATCGAAGAGTTGCGCCTGGAGCTTTACCAGAAAGTGAACGAACTGGGCATTGGTGCGCAGGGCCTGGGCGGGCTGACGACCGTGCTCGATGTAAAGATCCGGGACTATCCCACACACGCTGCGAACCTGCCCGTGGCCATGATTCCCAACTGCGCGGCCACACGCCATGCGCACTTTGTGCTGGACGGATCAGGACCGGTGGCCCTCAAGCCGCCTTCGCTTGAGGACTGGCCCAAGCTCACCTACGATGCTTCTTCCGCGCGGCGGGTGAATCTCGATACGGTCACGCGAGAAGAGGTGGCTTCCTGGAAGCCGGGCGAAGTCCTGTTGCTGAACGGAAAACTGCTGACCGGGCGTGATGCGGCGCACAAGCGGATGACGGACATGCTCAACCGCGGCGAAAAGCTTCCCGTAGATTTTACCAACCGCTTCATCTATTACGTTGGACCAGTAGACCCGGTACGGGACGAGGTCGTGGGGCCGGCCGGTCCTACGACGGCCACGCGTATGGACAAGTTCACGCGTCAGATGCTGGAGCAGACCGGACTTCTCGGTATGGTCGGCAAGGCCGAACGCGGTCCGGCTGCTGTGGAGGCCATCCGGGACCATCGCGCTGTCTACCTGATGGCGGTGGGCGGAGCGGCCTATCTTGTATCGAAGGCCATTCAGGCATCGCGTGTGTTGGCTTTTGAGGACCTCGGCATGGAGGCGATCTATGAGTTCGAGGTCAAAGACATGCCGGTGACCGTCGCGGTGGACTCCAGAGGCACATCGGTCCACGAAACCGGACCGAAGCAATGGCGAGCAAAGATCCAATCGCAGCTTGCCGGCGTGCCGATTCTTGCGTGAACCTGTCTGCGGGCATCTAATGATCTGCGATGCTGGAAACACGCCAGGAAAAAGATTCTCTTGGATGGGTCACGGTCCCTCGGCGCGCCTACTATGGTGCGCAGACGGCGCGTGCGGTTGAGAACTACCCCATCTCCGGAATGCGGGCGCATCCGCTGCTCATCCGTGCCTTTGGCATGATCAAGCGGGCCACTGCTGAAGCCAATCAAGAGCTGGGCCTTTTGGATGCAAAGCGCGCCGACGCTGTGATTCAGGCGGCGCAGGAAGTCATCGACGGCAAGTGGAACGATCAATTCGTTGTCGATGTTTTTCAGGCAGGCGCAGGCGTCAGCTTCCATATGAACGTGAATGAGGTCATCGCCAACCGCGCCAATGAACTGCTGGGCGGCAGACTCGGGGAATATGCATGGGTACATCCCAATGACCATGTGAACTATGGCCAATCCACCAATGATGTCTTTCCCACCGGAATGCGGCTGGCAACGCTTTTGAATCTGGAAACGCTGTATCCAGTGCTTGATCAGCTGGCGGCATCCTTTGCAGCCAAGGGCAGGGAATTTGATGGCGTGATGAAGTCGGGCCGCACGCATATGCAGGATGCAGTGCCCATCCGTCTGGGACAGGAGTTTGCGGCATATGCAGTTGCCATCGCGAAAGGCCGAGGGACCCTTGCCCGCGCCGCGGATGGATTGCGCGAGCTCGGCCTGGGCGGCAGCGCCGTCGGCACCGGCGTGAATACGCACCCGGAGTATCGGACCAAGGCTGTTGCAAACCTCTCGCGCATCTCCGGGCAGCGGCTGGTCCCTGCTGCGGACATGCGCTGGGCGATGCAGTCCAATGCCTGCATGGGAGAGGTAAGTGCTGCGCTGCGCAGCATTGCATTGGAGGTCATCCGCATCGCAAATGATTTGCGGCTGATGTCTTCGGGGCCAAATACAGGATTGAACGAAATCCATCTGCCCGGTCTGCAGCCGGGCTCCTCCATAATGCCAGGCAAGATCAACCCCGTCATGCCGGAACTGGCTGCGATGGTCAGCTTTCAGGTCATCGGTAACGATACGGCCGTTGCCTATGCCGTCCAGGCCGGACAGCTTGAGCTGAACGTGATGATGCCGACGATGGCCTACAACGTTCTGCAAAGCACGACGATCCTGGCGAACATGCTGCGCCAGTTCAATGAGCGATGTGTGGCCGGAATTACAGCGAATGTGGACCGCTGCAACTTCTATGCGCAGAGTACGGTCTCGCTGGCAACAGCGCTCAATCCTTACATCGGATATGCGAAGGCGGCAGAGATTGTGAAGGAATCCATCGCTACGGGGAAGTCGATTATTGAACTTGCGCGCGCGAAGAAACTGCTCAGCGAGGAGGAGATTGCGGAGATCCTTGACCCGGTGCGCATGACGGAACCCCGCCCTCCGCTGCAAGCCGCAAAAAAACGGGACGGCGATTGAGAGGACCAAGGGCGTGTCATTCTTGGGCATGCGAATCCAGACGAGGATGGGCCTCCACGAACGTATGCCCAGCCCTTTTGGCCGCGGCAAGCCAAGGCCTTAACTCGGGCCGTCGCTGGGGGGATCGAACTGAGTTTCGTGGGCGAATTGACGAGGAAGCGCGCTTTAAGGTTCAGCCCGGGAGCAGACTGTAAGATGGGAGTCTGTTTCAAGTCCGGGTCCCGGAGAATCTCAGGAGCAAGTGCATTATCGGGACCTGGCCCTCACGAAAGCGGCCAACGGGCGGCCAAGCCACTGCGTCAGGGTCATGACTCTAGGAAATCCGATCAGCGGTCCACTTGCCAGGTTGGTGAGCATACTCGGGGTAAAGCCAGGCAGCTCATTTGCAATCTGTTCCCAGGTGAGGCCCCGTCTGAGGCGTTCCTGCTGAAGAGCATCATAGATTGCGCGCGTATCCAGACGAAGGATTCTATCTTGCCCCGCCTCAGGCAGTTGTTCATCGAGCCCGGCAGTGCGCACAGGGCCGGAAAGAAAACTCTCCGGTGTGCGGCCCAGCCACCGAAGGACCTGTAGTACCACTGCGCTCGTGACGGACCGCTTTTTTAGCATGTCTCGCAGCGTGGCCGGGTTGATTGGAATTGATGGTGTGGATTCAAATGGCCGATTAATTTCCGCCGCGAGTTGTGTCCAACTCAGGCCGCGAGCACGCCTTTGAGCGTCGAGCTCTGCATGGAAAGCGCGCATGCTAAACAGGTACATTGCCAGGTTCCCGTTATTTGGCTGATTCGCTCAGGCTTCCAGCCCCGGTGTCCACAGTCTATGCCCGCCAGGCGAATTGCTAAAGGGCCTGCTTGTGAATTGCATGCGCTTCTTTGTCTGACAATGTATCGGTTTACTGCCGGCCCCAGCGGTAGACCACGCTTCCCTGCCAGCCCAGATTGTTCTGGGTAGAGCTGCCGTAACGGGTCATCAGATAGCTGGGGGTGAGGCGCAGGGCAAGGGCAGGGCTGAGGTTGTAATCTACAGAAGCGCCGGCGGCCAGATTGAAAGAGTTGCCGTCGGGGTAAAGATTAATCAGTGTAGGGGGCAGTCCTCCGGTTCCGGTGCCGAAGTTGCCATGGCCTACACCGGCAAGGACATGTGCCGTCCAACCCCAGTGGACGCCTTCAAAAAAGCGGACCGTGGGGCCGGCCATAAACGTGTACTGGCTGATGCTCGGCTCATAGACGCCATAGGCATTGCGTCCGGTGTAAGCTGTCCCATAATAGCCGCGGAAGTCGGCCGTGATCCCGATCTTGCCATAAGCGTAATCTGTGACGCCTACGTTCCATGCAGCCTCATTGATGTGCTGCAGGAGATTGCCGGGCCGGAAGCGCAGATAACCGCCTCCGAAATAGGCTTCATATTTGTGGCTGTAGGTGTCCCGGATGGTCTGCTGGTCGCGCAGGTGGCGGCGTGCGCGGACGCGCTCCTGTGCCTGACGGAGCACTTCAGCCCGTTCCTGCTGGCTTTGCTGCTGCGGAGCAGGCTGCTGCGTGGCCGGCTGCTGGTCTACGATCGGCGCCTGCTGTGCGCTTGATGGAAAGACTGCAAAGGAAACCAATGCAAAAGTCAGAGCAGGGAAAAAACGGACGGATCGAAACATGAACCTCAAATGCCTCCACAGACGGCGAAAACAAAAATCGGGCCACCCTGTCTTCTCAGAGAAGCAGACCGGTTTTCTGGGCCAAAAGCTTTCTCTATTCTATTGCCTTAGACGGGTTTGCGGGAAAATTGAAATCGGAAGTCTCTTGCGTATTGGGCCTGCGCCTGTTCTTCTGGTGGAGCGAGGGAATGCATGAAAGGATTCATCCTGGGACTTATCATCGGGCTGGCGGCGGTCCCGCTGGCAGCTTTCTTTTATTTCCGCAGCGGCCATACGCCGGTTGCCGTGGCTGATGCGCCCTTCCCGCTGGAGCGGCAGATTGTGCGTGGCCCCCTCCATGCACGCATTGCCAGGGAGATGCCGGCACGGGCGCCGCTTTCTCCCAGCGAAACCAATCTGATGATTGGCGCACAGATTTACCGCCAGCAATGCGCCGCCTGCCACGGCCTGTATGGACGCCCCTCCGATTTTGCTGCGCACATGTATCCTCGCGCTCCCCAATTGTGGGCGCCGCATGGCAACGGAGTGGTTGGAGTGAGCGACGATCCTCCGGGGGAAACTTACTGGAAGGTGAAAAACGGCATCCGTCTTACGGGAATGCCTGCATTTGATCAGGTGCTGAACGAGACACAGATGTGGCAAGTGACGATTCTGCTGGCCAATGCCGATAAGCCCATGCCGGCCGATGTCCTGACCTTGCTCAAACAACCCTTGTTCTCAGACGCGCCGGCGTCTCCGGGCTTGACGCTGCCGTCGGTCCCTTAGTCTGGCGCGGCCGACTATTTTGTTGCGAAGTATCCCTTGCTGGCGCGGACGGTGTAGCGCCGGTCCAAACAGAAGAGATAAATCGTGCGGAAGGCACCGTTGGCAATAAAATCGGCAGGTTTGTAAACCAGCGAATACTGGCTGCGCAGCTCGTCCTCAATGTCCTGGAAGTTGGAATACATGTCTTCCATGCGTTTTGGGAAAAAAGCCCGTCCCCCCGTGGCCAGCGCAATTTTCTCCAGCACGTCATCGCCCCGGTCGCGGCTGGGACTGGTATTGGTACTGATGGTGTATACGATGGTCTGGGCGCGCTGGCACATCTTGATGGCATCATCCAGATAGGCATGGCTCTGATTGTCGTTGCCATCCGAAACCAGGACCATGGCACGGCGCACCGGTTCACGCTCGCGGGCCGCGTCGAGCATCTTGTCGCGGCAGGCGCTGTAAACGGCATCAAACAATGCTGTGCCTCCGCCCGGCCGCAGAGCATTGATGCCTGTGTTCAGCAGATCAAGATTATTGGTCCAGTCCTGCTTGTAGTCAGGGGTCACGTCAAAGCCCATGACAAAGGCTTTGTCGCTCTTCGGACGAAGGATCTGCAACAGGAATTCGCTGGCCGATTGCTGCTCAAACTGAAAGCGCTGGCGGATCGAGGTACTGGTATCAATCACAATGCCGACGCGCAGAGGCAGGTTGGTCTGCTGTGTAAAACTGAAGACCTGCGCCGGGGCCTTCTGGTCGTCAAGCAGGGCAAAGTCGCTCAGCTTCAGGTCTTTAATAAATCGGCCGTGCTTGTCCGTCACGGTAAAGACCAGGTTCACTTCGTTGGCAGACGTCGTAATCGTATATTCCTGGTCCTGGGGCTGCTGGCCGCCGGGAGCAGAAGGCTGCGGCTGTGTCGTGCCGGTGGAAGGCTGTGGTGACTGCGTCTGCGTTGTGGCGGGCGCTGACTGCGCAACGGCCAGGAACACAGAAGAAACTGCAACCAGGGCGCAAAGAGCAAAATTCCTGAAAACGACTGTCTTCATTGTGGCTGAGGCCATTTTACAGAGCGGCGCCTTCAGGGTACAGGGCGACGGATTTTTCCCCGCGGGCCGGGCGGTGACTTTGTTCCCGATATACTTTCAGACGATGAAGAAAATGCATTTGCTGTTTCCGGCTGTTTTCCTGGGCGCTCTGCTGGAGGCTCTGCCTTCTTTTCCGCAGACACCTGTCCCGGCCCCTTCTGCGTCAGAGATTGTTCGGCAATTGCCGCAGCCCATTTTCCTGTGGCCTGAGGGCGTTCCCGGTGCCCTGGGGCAATCCGAGGCGGACAAACCGCGCCTCTATCCCTTTGTGCCACAGAAAAAGTCCACGACTGCGGCCGTGCTGGTCATTCCCGGCGGAGGCTATCAGCACGTTGCTATCGGCCATGAAGGCTTCCAGTTTGCACTGTGGCTGAATGCCCAGGGAATGACGGCCTTTGTGCTGGACTACCGCGTTGCCCCGTATGCCTATCCCGTCGAGATCCAGGATGGAATGCGGGCGATGCGTTATATTCGTGCGCACGCCAGCGAATATGGCATTGATCCGCAGCGGGTTGGCGTCTGGGGTTCATCGGCAGGCGGACATCTGGCGTCCACGCTCGGCGTGCATGGAAATGATGCTGCCCCGGCCCCGGACAACGATCCACTGAACCAGACCGAGGCCCGGCCGGACTTCATGATCCTCTCCTATCCGGTCATCAGCATGGAATTGCCAGAGAGCCATGCGGGCTCGCTGCACAACCTTCTGGGAAAAGATCCCGATCCCGCTCTGGCGCAGAAACTCTCCAACCAGTTGACGGCGAATGCACAAACCCCGCCGACGTTTCTGTTCGCTACGACCAAAGATCCGGTGGTCCCGGTAGAGAACAGTCTGGACTTCTACCGCACACTTGAGCGTGCGCATGTTCCGGTCGAAATGCACCTGTACGACTATGCCAACCACGGCTGCGGATTGTGCGGAGATATTCCAGAGCTTTCCACCTGGCCGTTGCTGCTGCGGAACTGGTTAGTTCAAAGTGGATGGCTTCCCAGTGACGCGCCCCCGCTGCCCCGATCCAGGCGCGGTATCCATCCTGGCCCGAGGGCCTGACTGGTCCAGGAAAAATCAGTCAATAAGATTTCCGGCCAGAAACCGGACCAGAAAAAGCAAAGAGGAAATGGGCAGGCCATTTCCTCTTGTTTTTTGTCGAAGAAAACTACTTCTTCTGCGGCGCGATGGCGTCCTTGGCGGCCTTGGCCACGCGGAACTTCACCACAGTCTTGGCCTTGATCTTGATCTGCTCGCCGGTCTGCGGATTGCGGCCGATGCGGGCTTTGCGCTCTGCCTTGACGAGGCGTCCAAGTCCGGGAATCACAAAGAGGCCGTTCTTCTTGGTCTCCTTGATTGCCGTTTCCGCAAGCAGGTCAAGAAAGGCAGCGGCCTGCTTGTTGGTGAGTTCCAGCTTTTCCGCCATGTGGCGGACAAGGGCTGTCTTGGTCATTCCAGTTGCCATATTGTTGAATCCTCCTGGTTCTGATTTCCGCTTTCCCAAGGCCTGGAACCCTGTTCCGGCTGGTCATGCGTTGAGCTTCGGTTTTCCGTGAAAACCCAGTAATCATGCGGGTCTCAAAAAAACCTTCCGCCGTTTACCTTGCGGCTTTTTAAAGGCTTTGTCAACGGCAAAAGCGGTATTTCCACAGGTTTTTTCGGGGTTTTTCCCGGTTTTGCCCGAAAAATGGCCATTTTTGTGGATTTTTGTGCGCTTCGCAGGCCCCAACCCAAGGCAGGCAAAGCCTTGCCGGCAGCCCGTGCAAGGCGCATTCTGCGCAGAAGATGAAGGACAGTTTAGTCCTGTTTACACGAGTTTGAAAATATACTGCCGCTTCCTTTCTTCATTACGAGTGAAGGGGCGATTGAGGAAATCCACCAATGGAGCGGCAGCGCGAAATCGGGTAAGGACCTCCCTGACCAGGGTTTTTTGCAGGGCGGTTTCCGCAGGCAGGCGGGAAAAGACGCCCCACTGCTGTTGCTTGATAAGGTCTATGGCCGGGTGGTCTGCTGGGAACCCCTTGGGCGGGCGCGAAAGCGAGCGCACCTCCATGTCCAGATCCAGCACGTTGCGCAATTTCCTGGCCTGCAGGATCTTGCGCAGCTCTTCATGGTGGTCCAGCAAATACATACGGACCGCATGGAGCTGTTCGCGCTGCGGCATATAGATTCCGGCGGCGATGATGACCTCGGTTGAAGAGAAATGGAAGTAGTATCCGGCCCCGGAAGTCTTCTCCATGCCGGCACGTGCCCACCATGCGGCCACATGGGTTTTGTAGGGGCTTTTGTCGGCCGAAAAGCGAGTGTCACGATAAATGCGAAAGATGCATTTTTCCGGCGGACGCACATGGTCTGGAGCAAAGCTGTCCATTGCTTTGGTGATTTCAGCAACAATGGCCAGCAGAGGCCGCTTCAGTTCGCGCTCATAGATTTCACGGCGGGCCTGGAACCATTCGCGGTTGTTATTGCGCTTGAGCGCGCGCAGGAACTTCAGCGCCTCGGGGCCAAAATACAGATTCTCCGGCATGGATCCAATGTATCGCGAGGCGCCCTGGTTGGCCGCTTTTTCAGGAGACGGCGCTTTCCACCCGCTGCTGGTGCGTGTTGTTGGCCGCTTCTTCTTCGACCACGAGATCGTCTACACGGAGTTTCATCTGGGTGCCCAGCTCACGGAATTTCTCTTTCCACTCCGGCGGCATCTCCTGCGAAGCGGTAAGACGGAGCACGTCATACCAAATGTTTTGCGCTTGCCATAAATTGAGATCAAAGGGCATCTCGCTGACCGTCTTTGCTGTCAGCAGTGCAGCATCCAGAAACTCCATGTTTTGCGGTGCTGCCTGGAGCGCGACCATCATGCGCTTCATCTTCAGGTCCACAATGTAGCGGAGAAGGCTGGCATCCAGTTGGATCTGGTCTGCGGCGGCAATCTCCAGCCATGTACGTACCTGGAAGGCATCCACCGGATCACTTTCAATGGCGCGGCGCAGCCCCGCATTCACGGCGTGGTCAGCGGCCAGCTCCAGGGCGCGCGGCTTGGGGAAGCCATTCTTGCTGAGAAAGTGCATCAGCGAGGAGTGGTCTTCATAAATTGCGATTAGGCTGGATTCCACCCCGGCCACGGCGGGCTGCAAAATGATGTCCAGAATGCGGCGCTGCTCGTCTTTAAACAGGGACTGGATGGAATAGAGCGGGCCGGGGAAGGTGCGGTCGAGCAGGCGTACCACCTCCGGCAGGTCAGCATTGGTCATGGCGATGCGGGCCTTCTCCGTAAACTCGGCGCACTGCTTGTCCTGCGTGGCCCCCGAGCGTTCCACGGCCGCATTCATGTTTTGGTCGCCGAAGTGGACAGCGGCAAAGTTCACTGTGACGCTTTCTTCGGTGATTTCTGAAGTAATGCGGGCCTTGCCGACGAGCAAACGGGATTTTCCTGAACTGATGGAGTTCCAGTCCATGCGGCTGACCCGGTAGCAGAAGAGGCTGGCCTCATCGGGGTAGCTGCTGAACAGGGAACTGATGGCGTAATGGGCGGCAACCTGGTCCAGACCCACCTTCATGGAGCTTGCCCTACGCTGGTAGATCGTGGCCCCATCGCCTTCCTGCGGCAGGTTGCTCTTGGCCCGACGCAGAACCTCAAGGAAAGGCTCTTCCAGCGCCGCTCCTTTGGGGCCAAAGAGCTGTGCCGCCAGTTGCAGGACGCGGGCGGCATAGGCAATGACCTGTACCGTTTCAATGCCAGAGATTTCATCAAAGAACCAGCCGCAACTGGTATACATCAGCAGAGCATGACGCTGAAGCTCCAGCAGTTTGAGTGCCCGAATGCGCTCGTCCGGGCTAAAGGCATGGGTCCCGTATTTCTTAAAGAAGCTGTCGGTACCGGTGCGGTCCAGGACCACCTGAATATAAGCATCGCGTGCGGTCCAGATGTCGGCAAAGAGGGGACGCGCTGCCTCTTCGGTAAGAGGGGCAACAGCGTCGCGGAGCCAGTCCAGGGCCTCGCGCAGCGGCCCACGCCATTCCTGGTTCCATCCGGGATGGCCTGCATTGCAGCCGCAGTTGGACCGCCAGCGCTCGACCCCGTGCGCACAGCTCCAGGAGGTGTTTTCTGCAATCTGCGCTTCCCACTGCGGCGGAAATTTTTCGAGGAACTCGCCGTAATTTGTGAGGGCCACATCGGGCGAGCTTTCGATGAGCTTGAGAGCATAGGCCAGGGCCATTTCACCATATTTGTGGTGGTGGCCATAGCTCTCACCATCGGTGGCAATGTGGACCAGTTGCGGTTCCGAAGTATCCTGGAATCCGCCCAGGAGGCGTGAAGCAAACGTTTCGCCGCTGTTTAAGAGACCTTCAAAGGCCACGGCGCGGGAACGTTCTCCATCATAAAAAAAGACGGCAATGCTTTTGCCGTTCCTGAGGCGAACCAGGTAGGGATGCCGCGTGTCTACGGGAGTACCAGTGCACTCTGTCCAGGGAGCATTCGCATCTTCTCCCAGAGGGCGCATCCGCGCGCACTGGTGCGGCGCCAGCACGGTAAAGGCAATGCCATGGTCGGCCAGCAGCTCCAGGGTTTCCGAATCCACGGCAGTTTCAGCCAGCCACATGCCTTCGGGCTTGCGTCCGAAGCGGTGCTCGAAATCGGCGATGCCCCAACGGATCTG
The DNA here is from genome assembly GCF_000688455.1 of Pseudacidobacterium ailaaui. NCBI lineage: Bacteria > Pseudomonadati > Acidobacteriota > Terriglobia > Terriglobales > Acidobacteriaceae > Pseudacidobacterium > Pseudacidobacterium ailaaui. The sequence continues at coordinate 901,219 of NZ_JIAL01000001.1, read as the reverse complement.
AGTAATCCGGTCGCGCCGCGATGCCAGCGGCATGATGATGTGGTTATAGACCTGGGCCATGGCTGAGCCATGACCGGAGAATTTTCTCTGGCTGGCATGGTCGGCCTCCAGAATCATGCGGTATGTGCGGGGGGCAAAGGCTTCCAGCCAGGAAAGCAGAGTGGGCCCGAAATTGAAGCTGATGTGGGCATAGTTGTTCAGGATGCGGATGATCTCACCCTTCTGGTCCACGATGCGTGAAGCGCCGTTGGGTGCATAGCACTCTGAGGTGATGCGCTCATTCCAGTCATGGAAGGGGGCGGCGGAGTCCTGCGTTTCTACCTGCTCCAGCCAGGGATTTTCCCGAGGAGGCTGATAGAAGTGGCCATGGACGCAGACAAAACGGGTCGGATTCGGCATGAGGGTCCCTCATTCTCTGTTTTACTCACTCAGATGCAGGAATGGGCCGATTGCCTGCTTTGAGCCATTAGATCCGTGACTCTGCAGTTCCTTCGAGATGGTCCGTCTTGCGCTGATACACTGTCTTTTCGCCACCGTCAGGAGAAGCCGCAAGCATGAAACGTATCTTCGTCGTAGTCCTTCTCTGTGCAACCGGTTTCATCATCCCGCCGTCCCCTGCTGCGGCCGCGCATTCTTTCCGGGCAGAAAACGGCCAGTTCACGCTGGATGGTCAACCCTTCCAGGTCATCTCCGGCGAGATGCACTATGCGCGTATTCCGCGTGCTTATTGGCGTGATCGTCTGCGCATGGCCAAGGCCATGGGCCTGAACACCATTACCACCTATGTTTTCTGGAACATACATGAGACCAGCCCGGGAGTGTATGACTTTTCCGGAGACAAGGATGTGGCTGAATTTATTCGCGAAGCGCAGCAGGAAGGTTTGTATTTAATTCTTCGCCCTGGTCCTTATGCCTGCGCGGAATGGGACTTCGGCGGCTATCCGGCATGGCTGCTGAAAGACCACGATATGGTGGTCCGTTCCCGCGATCCGAAATTTCTTGCCGCCGCGCGGCGCTGGATGATGCGTCTGGGACAGGAGCTGGCCCCGTTGCAGATCGGCAATGGCGGTCCCATCATTCTGGTCCAGGTGGAAAACGAGTACGGGTCTTTTGGTCAAGACCATCAATACATGGAAGACATTCACCAGATGTTTGTGGATGCCGGATTCACCCGTGCGCAGCTTTATACCGCAGATGGACCAGAGCAGGTGCCGGACGGTTCGCTGCCCGAGCTGCCCGCTGCCATCAACTTTGGCCCGGGAGAGTCGCAAAAGGGTTTTGCCACGCTCAAAAAGCTGCGTCCTGACGGGCCGTGGATGAATAGCGAATACTGGGACGGATGGTTTGACCATTGGGGAGCAAAACATGCGCGCACGGACGCCCGGCAGCAGAATGCTGATCTGGACTGGACCCTGCGCCAAGGCTACTCCATCAGCCTGTATATGTTTCATGGCGGCACCAGTTTTGGATGGATGAATGGCGCCAATTCCAATGGTAAAAATTATGAGCCGGACGTCACCAGTTACGACTACGACGCACCGCTCGATGAGAGCGGACGGCCTACACCGAAATATTTTCTCTTTCGTGACACCATCGCGAAAGCCACTGGAAAGACCCCTCCTCCTGTGCCTCCATTTGCCCCGCCGATGGAGGTCCCGGCCTTTAATCTGGCACAATCGGCCTCGCTTTGGGCGAACCTTCCTCGGCCAGTACAAAGCCAAGGGCCGCTTTCCATGGAAGACATCGGGCAGGCATACGGATACATCCTTTATCGGACAAGGCTGAAAGGCCCGGTGAACGGCGATCTGGTGCTCGACCAGCTCCATGATTACGCGCAGATTTATCTAGATGGAAAGCTCATGGGCAAGCTCGACCGTCGACTGGACCAGGACTCGCTTCCGCTGAAGGTCGCGGCAGCAAGCGCGCAGCTGGACATCCTGGTTGAAAATACTGGGCGGGTGAACTTCACCAAAGTGTTGCGCGGGGAGCGCAAGGGCATCACGAAGCAGGTGACGCTGGCCGGCAAACCACTCACCGGCTGGGAGATCTATTCTCTACCCATGACGAATCCAGGGGCCCTGCGTTACGGCAGCGCTCCCTGTACGGGGGCCTGTTTTTACCGCGCCGCCTTCCACGTAGAAAAGCCTGCTGATACCTTCCTGGACACCAGCGCCTTCACCAAGGGAGAGGTCTGGCTGAATGGACATGCGCTGGGCCGGATCTGGAACATCGGGCCGCAGAAGACGCTTTATGTTCCTGGCCCATGGCTGAAGGCAGGGGACAACGAGGTCATCGTCTTTGATCTGGACGGAGCACCTGGACGTAGCCTGCAAGGGCTCAAGACGCCGGTCCTCGATGCAGCAGTGGAGTAGCGTACGGCGATCAGTACTCGCGCCTTCTGGTTTTATCCAAAAGAGCAAAGAGCACAACTGCCGCCAAGGCATTCAGAATGGCGCGGAGGGATTCGTGCAGCCAGCCCCATACAAAGGGCTGCGCCAGCAGACGCCGCACTAGCAGCCAATCGATTCCGCTGTGCAGAAAGACAAAGCAGAAGGTAAGGATGAGCCGAGTGAGGTGGTTTTCCGTGTCAATGCGAACGCCCAGGGATGCGGCAAGATACCCGACGATGGATTTACAGATGCCAAAGATGCCCAGCGGCTGGCGTGTCAGCGCGTCCTGTGCGATGCCGATCAGCGCACCCGTGATGGTGCCCACAACCGGATGCCGATGGGAGATGGCAAAGTAGATGGTCACCAGCAGAGGTAGGTCCAAAATGGCAAAGCTGTGAAAATGCAGGACCAGAAATGACTGCAGGCCCAAAGCAAGAAGGGGCGCCAGCACATAGACCAAGAAAGGATGCGTCTGGATTTCCGGATCGGAGCGGGTTGCAGCAGAGAGCATACCTTACCTCTGTGGGCCTCCCGCAGGCTGCGTGGAGGATTGCGTCTGGGGTTTGACTGGCTTGTGCAGCATGGAGTCCGGAGGACGGCTGCCGTCATCAGGAACCAGTTGCGGCCCTTTGCGTGGCTGTACTGTCGGCTTTTGGGGCGTGGTTGCCGTAGTTCCAGGGACAGGCGGCCTGATCTTTCGCGCGCCGGATGGCAGCGGACCATCCGTTACAATTGTGGTCCTTGGCAGAACGGTAGGAGGCGTCCCGGAGGAGGTGGCTGGTGCATTTCGCCGGACTGGGGCGCTTTCAGGCCCTGACTGGGCGGATGCCGGAGCGCGTTGTGCCGTTCCCGCCGGGTGTACCGCAGTGGCTGGCGGGCGGCTGCCGTCATCCGGGACGAGCTCTGGAGTTTTCTTCTTTGGTGGAACGGCTGATGCAGTATTCGAGGCGGTCGTTCCGCCAGGGCCCGTCGTCACAGCGGCACGGGGCCGAGAGGAAGTCACTGCTGTCTTGTCTTCCGGGTTCTGCAACAGGGCAGCGGTCCGAGCGCCGGGCACCAGGCTGGTGGCAGGCGGCGTGGTATTCGGCGAAAAGTGGTCGGGATGCAATGGCGGAGGGGGCTGGATAGGGCGGGAGATTTCGCCGTCAGCACCCACGGTGTCGGTCTCCTCGGCCGCGTCCGGGTTGTCGGGATCGATGCGGCTGGGAAGGCGCTCGGCCAGCACCTCAGAGGCGCGGAGCTGTTCGGTATCAGCCACGGCCTGGCTCTGTATCAGATCGAGCTTTTCCTGCGGAGGGATGGTCTGTCCGGTGCTCGTGATGACCAGGACCTCCTCCAGGCGGGACAGGTCGGCGGCCGGCCGGAGGACAATGTCGACCATAGGGTCGCGTTCCGGGTCAGGGACGACCCTGTCTACTGTGCCTACGGCCAGTCCGCGAGGGAAGATCTGGTCGCCGCCGCTGGTGATGACTTTTTCGCCGGGCTTGATCCGCTCATCAGGCATTACACCCACGATGACGGGCTGGCCCAGGGCGTTGCCGCGCAAAATGCCGCGGATGCGCGTATCGGCGAGGACCACCCCGGCACCGCTGGTTGGGTCGTTGATTTCCAATACCTGTGCCGTGTGCGGAAAGACTTCGCGGACGCGCCCGACAATGCCGTCGGGGGTGATGACCGGCATGTCTACGGCGATGCCGTCTTTTGCGCCTTTGTCAATGTAGAGAATACGGGACTGGTCGAGGCCGGAAGTGCCGATGATCTGCGCCGGGAGGGTCTGATAGATGTACTTTTCCGTAAATGCAAGCAGTTGCTGGAGGCGCTGGGCCTGGCGGGCGTCCTCCGCTACGCCGCCCTCCTCGATGCGGAGGCGGCGCAGCTCGGCCTGAAGTTCTTTGTTTTGCTGGCGGACATGGACCAGGTCTACATAATTCAGCCACATGTTGCGGATTCCGTTGCCGATCCAGTGCACGAAGCGCTCGGGCGGCGAAACCAGGCTGATGGCCCAGTAGCGGACCAGGCGCACACCACCCGCGTCCGGCTGCGCGTGCTCCCGGGGGAGAGGCCGGCGCACCTGAATGGCCACCCCGATGACCTGCACCAGAAGCACCAGAATCAGGACCAGGGCGTTCCTATAGCGGCTGAAGAAAGATTCCACGGTTCTGATGCCTGATTGATTGTTGACCTTCCAGCAAAGTACTCACAACTAGTCAATTTTGATCTTACGCAGCAAACGGAAGTCACTGAGCATTTTTCCTGTGCCCAGAACCACGCTGGCCAAGGGGTCATCGGCGATGGAAACGGGCAGGCCGGTTTCCTCACGGATGCGCTTGTCAAGGTTCTTGAGCAGGGCGCCGCCGCCTGTGAGCACGATGCCGCGGTCGCTGATGTCGGCAGAAAGCTCGGGCGGGGTGCGCTCCAGCGCGACGCGGATGGCGTTCATGATGGTGGCGATGCACTCGCCCAGGGCCTCACGGATTTCTCCATCGTCAATGGTGATGGTCTTCGGCACGCCCTCGATCAGGTTGCGGCCCTTGATTTCCATGGTCAGGGGCTTTTCCAGTGGGTAAGCGGAACCAATCTCCAGTTTGATCTGCTCGGCGGTGCGCTCGCCAATCAGCAGATTGTACTTGCGTTTGAGGTAGTTCATGATGGCCTCGTCCATCTGGTTGCCCGCCATGCGGACCGAACGCGAATAGACGATGCCGGCCAAGGAAATGACTGCGATGTCCGTGGTCCCGCCGCCGATGTCTACAACCATGTTGCCGGAGGGCTCCGTAATGGGCAGGCCGGCGCCGATGGCGGCAACCATCGCCTGTTCGACGAGGAAGACTTCACTGGCCTTGGCGCGATAGGCCGAGTCCTCGACGGCGCGCTTTTCCACCTGGGTGATCTCAGAGGGGACGCCGATGACGATGCGCGGATGGACAAGCATCTTGCGGTTGTGCGCCTTCTGGATGAAGTAGTTCAGCATCTTCTCGGTGACCTTAAAGTCGGCGATGACGCCGTCCTTCATGGGCTTGATGGCCACGATGTTGCCTGGGGTGCGGCCCAGCATCTCCTTGGCCTCTTTGCCGACCGCTTCTACTTCACCTGTGTTTTTGTTGATGGCGACGATGGAAGGCTCATTGACGACGATGCCTTTGCCGCGGGCATAGACAAGAGTATTGGCCGTACCCAGGTCAATGGCCAGGTCACTGGAAAACATGCTGAACAGCGAGCGCAGACCATGCGACCGCGAAGAGCGCGAAGAAAAACCATTCGATGACATTGGAAAAAGCTTTTTAAGGGACTCAAATTTATTGTAAGGCCAACGGGCATTTGGCGTGAGGGCGGGCTACAGGGAATCTCATGGAAAAGAAATCGAGAGTCTCCCCAATGGGAAGAATCCTCCTGGGGATGGCCTGTAGGCGCCCTATCCTTTCCCCGTCCGTTTATCGTGATTTTTGACGAAAGGGGAAGACCGATAAAACATCGGTGAAACTTTCCAATGACCAGTCACACGGACCTACAGGTCGTGAATTTCGGTTCCTGCCCTCCCATCCTTTGCTGCGCGAAGGATGGCGTACTGCAAGTCCGGGAACGATTCGCGCGGAAACAATCGCCATTCCGGCACAGTTCCGTCCATTGCATCTACGCCACTCAAGGTATTAGGAATGAATAATTTCCCCTCCCTTCGAACCGGATGATTTTCATGTCCCGTAGCACTTGAAGTTGCTGACGTATTTTGTCTCTCACATGCCGGTTTTCCGGATAAGCCTCCATGAAGGTCTGTTCTTTCTCGTAAATGTCGGGCAGGGAAAAGCTCGGTTTTCCCAATCCGCGCAAGACCATCAGCGTCAGAGCGGTCCAGCCGCGCTCCTCCGGTTTCTTTTTTGCGAGGGGCAGAAACTTTTTGAACTGTTCCCGCACCTGTTTTTTGGGAACAAATTCACCTTGATCAATGATGGAAATCTGACCATCCAAGCCAATCCTGTCCAGCCGGATGTTGCATCCAATCCAGCCTGCACGGGCAGCGCTCGGGCCCAGGGGATTCCTCTTTTCAATCACAATTGGCGTCAAAAACATGGAAGGTATGGCAGTCAAGGACTTAATATGCCAGTTTGCAGTGCGCTCCAAAAGCAATAAAGACGGCGCGGTCCCCTCGTCGATGCGTGACATCATGGCTGCGTATGCGCCATCAGGAAGGGCCTTCAAAGGCCTGCGCAAGAATGTCTTTAATTCGTAGCCATGATTGCAATGACTGCAAATGAAATCCATGCATTTTGTATTGGCTTTTGATTGCCTCAGCTTGTCCGACGTGCATGCGAGACAATATCCGTTGGACGCAAGCCACGCTTCAGAGATGACGCGGGCAAGTTGCGGTCTGCTTTTGTATCGGGCAGCTATGCTAGGATCGAAAACGGCTTCCATCTGGGTGCCTGAACAGTAACATTAAGCCATTCTTGAAAAGAATTTTATCGGGAGACCAATGCCTGTCCCAATAACTACAGTCGAGGAACTCATGAAATGTGCCGTAAACGGCGCCTACACCTTTGTTCGCTTGAATGGCGGCTTGCGCTCCTCAAAATATATCCGGTTTGATGGGGCCAGGTTTTACATCTTTCATGAGATTACGGGAGCTGAAGAATATCTTTTGCCGCACGAGCTTGAAGAAGCCGGTATTTTGCTGGAAGCCATCCAAACAGGAAATTTCTTCTTGTACTGATGCTGGCGTAGGTCCTATGTGTAAGCGGCAGGAGGACTGCCACGCCAGGGCAGGCATGCAAAGGCCGTCCCTGGCAGTGCTCAAATCTGTCTTCGGCCATCCCTGAAATGCCGCCAGATGCGATATCCTTCCTAGTTTGGCTTATTTCGTATTTCAGAGGGCATGTTCCATGTCACACAAGCTTTATCAAAACCTGATTGGTGGTGAATGGGTGTCGGCAAAGACCGGAAAGACATTTCTCAATGTGAATCCGGCCAATAAGAATGACGTTGTCGGCGAATTTCAGTCCTCCGGCGCCGAGGACGTGGATGCCGCGGTAAAAGCAGCGCAGGAGGCCTTCAAGAGCTGGCGGCTCGTCCCGGCGCCGAAGCGCGCTGAGATCCTCTACCGTACCGGACAGCTTCTGGAGCAGCGCAAAGAGCAGTACGCCAAAGAAATGACCCGCGAAATGGGCAAGGTGTTGGCGGAAACGCGCGGCGACGTCCAGGAGGCCATTGATACGGCCTACTATATGGCAGGCGAAGGCCGCCGTCTCTTCGGCCAGACCACGCCCTCCGAGCTGCCAAATAAATTCGCCATGTCCGTGCGGATGCCTGTCGGCGTCTGCGGGATGATCGCCCCATGGAACTTCCCCATGGCCATCCCATCGTGGAAGCTCTTTCCCGCATTGGTTTGTGGAAATACGTGCGTCATCAAGCCGGCAGAGGACACTCCGCTTTCAACGTTCAACCTGGTGCAGACGCTCATCGATGCCGGGCTGCCAAGAGGCGTGGTCAACGTCGTCACCGGATACGGCCCTGATGCGGGAGCGCCGCTGGTTTCGCATCCGGGCGTACGCGCTGTTTCCTTTACCGGGTCGAGCGAGGTGGGCCGCATCGTGGGCCAGACGGCCGCTGCGAATTTTAAACCATGCTCGCTCGAAATGGGCGGCAAGAATGCCATGATCGTCCTCGACGATGCGAACCTGGACCTGGCACTGGATGGCGCGGTATGGGGAGCATTTGGGACCACCGGACAGCGTTGCACGGCGACCAGCCGTATCATCCTGCACCGAAGCATCGCTGCTGAGTTCACGGAAAAGCTGGTGGCCCGCGCAAACGCGTTGAAAGTCGGCGATGGTCTGGACGAATCCGTCGAGATGGGACCGCAGATCAACGAGCAGCAGATTGAGACATCCACGAAATACTGCGAGATTGCGCAGCAGGAAGGTGCAAAACTGCTCTGTGGTGGAAAGCGCCTGACCGAAGGGGCCTATGCCAATGGAACATTTTTTGCGCCAACGGTCTTCTCCGGGGTCAGGCCAGAGATGCGCATTGCGCAGGAAGAGGTCTTTGGCCCAGTCGTGGCGCTGATCGAGTGCGGCAGCTTTGATGAAGCCATCGAGATTGCCAATGGCATCCAGTATGGCTTATCGACCGCGCTTTACTCGCGCAATGTGAACCATGCCTACCGCGCCATGCGGGACCTTGAAGCAGGCATTACCTACATCAACGCGCCGACCATTGGGGCCGAGGTGCATCTGCCCTTCGGCGGCGTAAAGCAAACCGGAAACGGACATCGCGAGGGCGGCACGGGCGCGCTCGATTTCTACTCCACTTGGAAGGCCGTGTACGTGGACTACTCGGACAAACTGCAACGGGCACAGATTGATTAGCGATTGTCCTCTGTCGTTTTAAGGCTGTGAGAGGCGGCCCAAAATGACTCAAAAACGCAAACAGATTGCTGCACGATGCCGCCGGTACCACGTACGGCGGCCGGCAGTCTTCGGCTTGGCCCATTCAGGACGAAACAACAGGTTCTCTGCTGCGCACTCTTTTCCCCATCAATCTTGTTTCGACCCAGGTGCGTACGCTATCCGTGCGGAACTCTGTCATGCTGGCCACCAAATAGGCATATCCAATCGTTAGGAACAGAAGAGGGAAACCGTATAGCAGATGGCGTATGTCCGGCTGCCACCGGACATCTGCACCGACAAGTGCCACCAGCAGGACCAGCATTGGCACATGAACGAGATAAAGAGTATAAGAAAAACGAGCGCTTCCCCGAACGGTGCTCACCCATTTCCTGGCTGGAGCCACGTCCCGAGCAGCAAGCAGCAACCATAGAAACCCAAAGGTCGCCGCTCCGAGGATGTAATCGGAAAGCACGCCCTTCACCACACTCGTTTTCGCAAGGAAAAACAAAATTGGACAGTACAGGAGCGCGGCAGCAACGCGCATTTTCGAACCAACATTTGGGACCGGTATCACAGCAAGCACTGTGCCAAGCAGCCATAACGGAAAGAGCAGCAGAATCGTCCGGCCAACAAACCATGCGAACAGAAAAAAGGTGACCGCATTCAGAACACGTGACAGCCTGGACGTTTTTTTTCGAAAAGCCAGGAAGGCGCAGGGAAACAATATGTAATACCAGAATTCGTTCGCAAGACTCCAAAGCGGCGTGTTGCTGCCAAATGTAGTGGTCAGGATTCCCTGAAGGAAAAACAGATTGCCAAAGAAGGAGCTGGCGCGAAAAGTTTCCGGAACGCGGTTCATCATGTGTGTTCCGGTCTGCCCAGCATATAAGGCTGGAGCCAGATGGAAATGCAGCCCGGCAAAGTCCAGGGCCGCCCCAAGCAGAAGAGCAGGGACGAGAACGATCCATAAGCGGACCAGCCGGTGTGTGAGATAGAGCCGCCAGCTCCATCCTCCATGTCGCATCATCCGGAAGATGCTGCCACTGATCAGATAGCCACTTAATACAAAAAAGATCACGACCGCCTGATGCCCTGCTCCGCAAACTACATAGGGGAGCGCAACAAAATGCGATGCGAGGCAATCTGGCCGTAGTCTACGTAGAACAGATTGCGCCAGTGTTCCAGGCAAACGAGCAATGCGGCAAGAGCACGCAGTAGGTCAAGCAAAACCGACGCTTGTGTCTGGCCAAAACGAATACTGGGAGGTGTATTCATGCCGGTATTCCCACTCTACTTGGAGTGCGGCCCTTTCTGCTGTCTTTTTGGAAATTTTTATCTCCCGCCGTATTTCCTGCCGAGTAAGGTATTCTTGTTTGTTTGGCATCTTTCCAAAGAAGGCCCAATTTGAGGACTGCATGATCATCGGAATACCAAAAGAAGTAAAAGACCATGAGAGCCGTGTGGGGATTACTCCGGCGGGAGTGAAGGCCCTGGCGGAAGCGGGACACAAAGTCCTCGTCGAGACCCATGCGGGCGAGCTTTCCGCCTTTACTGACGACGAATACCAGTCCGCCGGTGCAGAGATTGTGGGCTCGGCCCACAACGTCTGGAACAACGCGGACATGGTAGTGAAGGTGAAAGAGCCGATTGAAAAAGAATACGGCTTCTTCCGCGAGGGCCTCGTGCTCTTCACCTATCTGCACCTGGCCCCGGTGCCCGAGCTGACGCAGCAGCTCCTGGAAAAGAAAGTGACGGGCATTGCCTACGAGACCATCCGTGACAAAGCAGGAACGCTGCCGCTGCTTACGCCCATGTCCGAGGTCGCAGGACGCATGTCCGTGCAGGTGGGGGCTTCCTATCTGGAAAAGGAAAAAGGCGGACGCGGTGTGCTTCTCGGCGGTGTCCCCGGAGTTCCCCCTGCGAATGTCTGTATCATCGGCGGAGGCATTGTGGGCACAAACGCCGCGAAGATCGCCGTGGGCATGGGTGCAAAGGTCACCATCGTCGACCTGAACCTGAACCGTCTGCGCGAGCTGGACGATATCTTCAACGGCAAGGTCTTCACGCTGGCGTCGAACTCCTACAATGTTTCGCGCGCGGTGCAGGAGGCCGACCTTGTCATTGGTGGCGTATTGATTCCAGGAGCTGCTGCGCCGAAGATTGTCACCCGAGAGATGGTTTCAAAGATGAAGAAGGGTGCGGTCATTGTAGATGTGGCCATTGACCAGGGAGGCTGTATTGAAACTGCAAAGCCGACGACACACAGCAATCCTGCGTATGAGGTCCATGGCGTGGTGCACTACTGCGTGACGAACATGCCGGCAGCCGTACCGAACACCTCGACGCTCGCGCTGACCAATGCGACCTTCCCCTACGTGATGCGCCTGGCCCAGATGGGGGCAAGAAAGGCGATTCTTGCAGATGATGGCATTCGCGATGGTGTGAACACTTACGAAGGTACGCTGACCTGCGAGCCGGTCGCGGTGTCGCAGAAGAGGAGCTGGAAGCCCGTGCGGGAGTTACTGGCATAGCCAAGGCAAGGGCAAGCCGAGGCCGGAACAGAAGCACTCTGTTCACGGCCCGGCTGTTGGCAAAGTCCTCTTTAACGGCGGATGGTGAGAGGCTGCTCCAGACGGAAGGTCAGCAGGCTCTCGGCCGGAATCACGATCTCTCTGTTTCCGGTGAAGGCTGTGCCAGCGGTGCCCGCCCCAGCGCCTACAAGTCCACCAATCAGAGCGCCTTTGCCGCCGCCGGCCAGACCGCCGATCAGGGCGCCCAGACCTGCCCCGCCTCCAATCAATCCGGCCGTGCGTTTCCCTTTTCCTTTTTCGGCGCGCTCCACCGTGCTGGAGGCAATCGAGTAGGTGTTGCCGTAGGCCCGAACCGTGTCGAGGCGCACGGCGAGCTCAGCGGCCCCTTTAAAGCGGCCCAGCGGATGGGCCACAACAACGGTCCCAGTGGCGGCAGCGCCGGCGGGTATGACGGTGACTCCATTCACGACAACCGGGTCCGCGACGGTAGCGCTGAAGCCCTCGCCGGGCGCGCTCAGTTTCGAGCCCAGTGCCTGTCCCAGCGAAACACGAATGCGTGTTCCCGCGGGGACGACAAGAGGCTGCGGTGCCGGAGCCGGAGCAGCGGCCGGACTGACCACCGGCGCAGACGCGGGCGTTTGTGAGGCTGGTGCGGCGCTTCGTGCCGAAGCGTCCGGAGGAGGCGGTGGCACGGACTCCGATGCTTGGGCATTCTGGTCCGTGGTTGTTTGTGCAGGCTGGTCTGATTTCTTATTGCATCCGCCCACCATCAGGGCTGCGGCCAGCGGGAGAGAGAGAAATGGAAGTGTCTTTCGGCTGACTTGCATAGCAGCATCGTAAGATGCTGATGGTTGGGGGCGCAGTTGTGCGGATTGCTTCTTTTCCTGTGAAGAGATTTCCATACGTCTATAATCGGGAGGTCAGATAGCTTTTCCAGAATGCCTGTCAAACACAAGCGCGTTGCGATTGTGGCCCTGGGCGCGGTCGTGCTCCTGCTGCTCCTGCTGTTTGCCGCCCTGAATGCTTTCAACCTGAACGCTTTTCTGTATCCGCACAGCGTTGGGGCCATCTTTCTTTTCACTGCGCTTTCAGTCGTCGTTTTTCTGCTGTTTCTTACACTGCTGGTCCTGTTTTCCCGCAACGTACTCAAGGTTTACGCTGACCGCCGCAGCCGTGTCCTGGGTTCGCGTCTGCGCTCGCGGATGCTGGTAGGCGCACTTCTGCTCTCTTTTGCGCCGGCGGCATTCATGTTTTTTTTCAGTTTCGGGCTGATGAACCGATCGATTGACCGGTGGTTCTCGCAGCCGGTGGCGCAACTGCGAGAGGACTCGACCCGGATCGCCCTGGAATTGTCGCATTACGTTACACAAAATGCGCGCGCAGAGGCTGAGTCCCTGGCGCGTTCAGAATCTGTGGCGCTGAACTTTCAGGCTGGCAATACCAATGCTTTGCTGGATGAGATCCGGACGCACCGCATTACCCTGCAGGGCGGCTTTGCGGTCCTGTACCGCGATGAAAACCCGGTGGTGCAGTATCAATTGCCAGCATCAGGGCAGAAGGTGAGCGTCCAGGCCTGGCTGGATCCAACTTCTGTGGAAGTGCAGACGGCCCAGCCCTTGGCGCAGACCATCCGCAAGGCTGCGCAACGCACAGACGAGCCTGTTTTGGAGATTGGTGATACCGGATACGCGCTGGGTATGGCCACCATGCCCGGAGGCGGTCTGGTCGTGGTAGGACTGCCGATGCCCTCCGGGCTGAGCAGCACGGTGGCAGACATCCGCAAAGGCGCAGCGCAGTACTGGGCAGTCTATCGGGAGCGGCGCAGCATTCGCAGCACATATCTTCTACTTCTTCTGCTGCTGACTGCGCTCACATTTTTTGCCAGCAGCTGGCTGGCCTGGTTTTTCTCAAAACAGATCACGCGACCGCTTGAAAGTCTTGCTGAAGCCATGGATGAGATTGCCGAAGGGCACTATCATCAGCGGGTCAACATCTCGGCGACCGAAGAGCTGGGTGAACTGTTGCAGGCGTTCAATCATATGGCGGCAGACCTTGAGCAGAGTCGCCTGATTGCCGAGCAATCCACCAAACAGCTCTTTGAGGCCAATGCCGCGCTTGAAGAGAGGCGCCGCGAACTGGAGACCATTCTTGAGACCATTCCTGGCGGAGTGGTGACGCTGGATCCGGACCTGCGGATTACGCAGGCCAACCAGGCCTTTGCCGACCTGCTGCCCCACGGGCGGCCGCAGTCTCTGAAGGGGCTGCGACTGTCGGAGATCTTTCCGGAAGAGATTTCCAGCGAGCTGACGCTGCTTTCGCGGCGCGCGCAGCGCATGGGGGTTTCTTCCACAGAGCTGGAAATGCGCCATGCGCGGGGCAAGCTGGACCTGTCTGCGACCATGGCCATGCTGCATCTGGGCCAGGACCGCCGAGGGTCTGTGCTGGTGCTGGAAAATATTACAGAATTTCTGCAGGCGCAGCGCCAGGTGGCCTGGAAGGAGGTGGCGCAACGGGTCGCACATGAAATCAAGAACCCGCTTACTCCCATTGCCTTGTCAGCGGAGCGGATCCAGCGACATGTGGAGCGCAACACGGCCGAGTCGCAAAGCATCATTCGTTCCTGCAGCGAGATCATCCTCAGTTCCGTAGAGACGCTGCGCAGGCTGGTGGACCAGTTTGCCGCGCTGGCACAGTTTCCCACGGCCCAGCCCCGGCCCTCGGACCTGAACAAAATCGTAGAGGGTGCGCTGCGGTTGTTTGACGGCCGACTGCAGGGCATCCACATGGATTCGCACTTTACTCCGGATCTGCCCGCGGTAATGGCCGACGCTGAGGCGCTGAAGCGCGCCATTGCCAACCTGATTGACAACGCCGCCGAGGCGATGCAGGAGAGCCGCCTACGCGTGTTGACAATTACAACCGGCCTTGCAGACCGCCATGAGATGGCGGAAATTGTGGTATCAGACACGGGTCACGGACTCACCGATGAGCTACGCGAGCGGTTGTTTCTTCCTTACTTTTCCACCAAACAGCGAGGCACCGGACTCGGGCTGGCCATTGCCGCCAAAATCATTCAGGACCATCAGGGCTCCATCCGGGCAGAACAGAATTATCCGGCGGGTGCGCGGTTTATCATCGAATTACCGCTGGCCAATGGCGCGGGCGGCGTCGACTCCATCAAGACCACTGCACAAAAAACGGCCTCATGAAACACATCCTGATTGTAGATGACGAAGCAGACATCCGCAGGCTTCTGGAAGACATCCTGCGTGAGGAAGGGTATGCAGTGGCCAGCACCGGATCAGCGGGTGAGGCCCTGGTGCTGCTGCGTGATGTGACCTATGACGTGATGCTGCTGGACATCTGGCTGCCGGACCGCGATGGGCTGGATGTTCTGAATGAGATCCGCACGCTGGATTCCGGCAACAAGCCAGAAGTGATTATTATCTCCGGACATGGAACCATCGAATCAGCAGTGCGCGCAACCAAGTTGGGCGCATTTGACTTTCTTGAAAAGCCGCTCTCTCTGGAGCGCACGCTGATTGTGGTCAAAAATGCCATTGAGGCAAGAAGGCTACGAAGTGAAAATGAGGAATTCAAGCGCCAGTTGTCGCTGCATGCTGCCATCACAGGAGAAAGTGTCGCAGCCAAGGCCTTGCGCCAGCAGATCAAGCTGATGGCGCCCACGAATGGTCGTGTGCTGATTTATGGGGAGTCGGGAAGCGGAAAAGAACTGATTGCACGCGCCATCCATGCGGAAAGTCTGCGCCGGGACCGCGTCTTTGTGGAGTTGAACTGCGCGGCGATTCCTGAGGACTATATCGAGAGCGAGCTTTTTGGCTATCGAAACAGTGCCATCGCAGGAGGGCCTGCAGAAAAGCGAGGGACCTTTGAACGCGCCGACGGCGGCACGCTTTTTCTGGATGAAGTGGGCGACATGAGCCTGAAGACGCAGGCCAAGGTGCTGCGCGCTCTGGATGAGCAGCGGTTTACTCCGGTGGGTGCCGCACACGCGATGAGTGTGGATGTGCGGGTGATTGCAGCCACAAACAAAAACCTGGAAGAGGAAATTGCCAAAGGAAATTTCCGGGAAGACCTTTTTTATCGCCTCAATGTCATTCCCTTTTATGTGCCGCCCCTCAGGGAGCGGAGAGAGGACATTCCGCTGCTTACCCGGGAATTCCTGCGGGAGTTTGGGCGGCAGTATGGACGGCCCCGCATCGAGATCGCAGAAGATGCAATGGAGCAGCTCAAGCAATACCACTGGCCGGGAAACGTGCGCGAGCTGAAGAACCTGATTGAGCGCATTCTGATTTTGAATCCCCATGCTCTGCGCATTGAACGCAAACATCTGCCCATGCTGGTGCATCGCGGGACAGGCAACCGTAGGGAAGACTTTACTACGCTGCAGCAGGCGCGCGAGGCCTATGAGCGGGACTACATTCTGAAAAAGATTGATGAGTGCCACGGCAACATCAGCCGCGCCGCAGAGACGCTGGGGCTGGAGCGCAGTCATCTTTACCGGAAGATGCGCGCCCTGGGAATCAGCGTACGAGAGTAGGACGGCGGGGAGGGAATTATTCTTCCTTCTTGCTCATTTCTTCAAGCTGCCTACGCCAGTCCAGGGATTCCACAAAACTGCGCCGCTCGCGCCAGTTTTGCTCGACGATGACGTGTAGCTCCAGAAATACACGGGTCCCAAGCAGGGACTCGATCTCCTTCCGCGCATGGGTGCCGATGTCTTTCAATTTGCTCCCCGCTTTGCCAATCAGGATGGCCTTCTGCCCGGGGCGCTCGCAGTAGATGGCAGCAGAGATCCGCGTAAGCGGGCGGCTGTCTTCCGGGTCCGGCTCCTCAAACCGCTCGATGACCACGGCAGAGGCATAGGGGACCTCTTCTCCGGTCTCCTTGAGAATGCGTTCACGTATCAGCTCCGCCACCATAAAGCGCAGAGGCTGGTCTGTGAACTGGTCTTTGGGAAAATAACGTTCCCCTTCAGGAAGATATTCGACCAGCTTACGCACCAGAAGGTCGAGGCCATCGGCTTTGCGGGCGGAAATGGGCACCACTTCGGCGAAAGAATGCAGCGCGCTCAACTCTGCGATCAGCGGCAGCAGTCTGTCTTTGGGGACGAGGTCGATCTTATTGAGGACGAGAAAGACCGGACAGTCCAGCCTGCGGACCAGGCCAAACACAAAGGAATCCTCGCTGTCAGGCCGGGAGAGGTCCAAACGCCGGGCTGCATCTACCATAAGTAGAACGATGTCGCGGCTTTCAAGGGCATCGTAGACCTCCTGCATCATGCGCTTGTCCAGCCAGGACTCGGCTTTGTGAACACCGGGTGTGTCAACAAAGACAATCTGTGCGGCAGGGTGGTTGCCCTTCCTGGCTGGCACCTCAAGAATGCCGTGAATGCGGGTGCGGGTCGTCTGCGGCTTACTGGAGACAATGGCGACCTTTTCCCCAATAAGTTGATTGAGCAGGGTAGACTTGCCGGCATTCGGCCGGCCAAGAATGGAGACAAAACCAGAGCGCAAGGCTACTTCCTCGTTTCCGCAGTGGCCTGGTCAAGCATCGAGTACAGCTTGCTGAAGTCCTTGACTTCGGAAGCATGGATAATGCCATTCCGGTCGGTCACCACCCAGACAGTCGGGGTCTGATGTACACCAAGCCTGGTGCCGAGGTCGGCATCGGCCTTTACAGCCGCTGCCAGCTTGCCCTGCGGGTCCATGACAAAGGGCAGGGCGATGCCGTGGTCGCGGGCGAACTTCTCAGTAAATGTGCGCAGGTCGTCCGGCGTTACGATGTTGATTTGATTGGCGAAGACGGCGTCGCGATAGTCATCGCCCAGCTTTTTCGACTTTTCGTCAAACCAACGGGCGTTGATGGCGGCCTGTGTGCTCCAGCGATGGATCGGAATGGGGAAGTCGTGCCATACACGGGGAACATGGTACTGGGCGGCAGCCTCTTTGAGCAGCGGATTTTCATGTGCGCAGGCCGGACATTCGAGGTCGGCAAATTCAATCAGCGCTACCTTGGCGCCTGGCGGGGGTTTGAGGGCGTCCTGTGGGTGCGCGGCTGGTCCCATAACGACGGCAGCCAGAACGAGGGTAAGAAAAGAACGCAGCATCATAGGCTGAAATCAATTTTATGCGAGAGGATGACGGGTGGACGGTGTAAGCGCTTCCATTTATGATTCACCTTGTGTTTTCCTGGGAGGTCTGTCTTGCTGCGCAAGTCTTATTTGCTCTTCTTGTCCCTCTGGCTCTTTGTGGCTGCGTTCCCGCTTCCGGCCCAGCGATGGTCTGAGGACAAGGCCAATGCCTGGTACGCACAACTGCCGTGGCTGGTGGGCAGCAATTTCATTCCAGCCAATGCGATCAATCAGCTTGAGATGTGGCAGGCCGACACCTTCGATCCGCAGGAAATCGACCGGGAGCTGGGCTGGGCCGAGGCCATCGGCATGAACACGATGCGTGTCTTTCTGCATGATCTTCTGTGGGAGCAGGACGAGGCGGGTTTTCGCCAGAGAATCGACACTTTCCTGACGATTGCCAGCATGCACCATATCCGCCCCATCTTTGTTCTGTTTGATTCCTGCTGGGACCCAGACCCGAAGCTGGGGCCGCAGCATCCACCAATTCCGGGAGTGCACAATTCCGGCTGGGTGCAGAGCCCAGGGGACCAGGCCCTGGCGGACAAGTCACAGTATCCACGCCTGAAGGCATACGTACAGGGCGTTGTCGGGGCCTTCGGACAGGACAGGCGTGTTCTGGCATGGGACCTGTGGAATGAGCCGAGTAATGGAAATGAGAGCTCCTATGGAAAGAGAGAGCTTCAGAACAAGGCAGAGCTCGTGCAGGGCCTGCTGCCGCAGGTCTTTGCCTGGGCCCGGGAAGAACACCCGATCCAACCCCTGACCAGCGGAGTTTGGACAGGAGATTGGTCCTCGCCCGAGAACATGGATGCGATTTCACGGATTCAGGTGCAGGAATCCGATGTAATTTCTTTTCACAACTATGGCTGGCCGGAGGAGTTTGAGCAGCGGATTGAGTGGCTGAAGCAGTTCCACCGCCCTGTGCTTTGCACCGAATATATGGCGCGTGGCGCAGGCAGCACCTTCGATACGATCCTGCCGGTGGCAAAGAAATACCATGTGGCAGCCATCAACTGGGGACTGGTGGCGGGCAAGACGCAGACCTATCTACCATGGGATTCATGGGAGCGGCCTTATGTCCTGGTCAAGCCTACTGTCTGGTTTCACGATGTATTTTATGCTGACGGCAGACCCTACCGGCAGCGAGAGGTGGACCTGATCCGGGAACTCACCCGGGAGCGGTGAGGAAGAATGAGCGTGGGCGCTCCCCAACTCCGGGTGGAGACGGGCCTCCACCTGAATCTGCTATATTCAGCGCGTGTCCCATTACAGCCAGGTGAGTATGGTGTCGTCGAGCAGCCGAGTGTGTATCAGCTTCATTTTTCTTGCTCTTGCTGGAGCTTTACAGGCCCAGAGTTCCGGTCCGCAGCAGCCCATGGGCGGAGGGGGCAATGCCACCGGAGGAGTCCATGCTCCCATTCGTGATGCCCAGAACCGCCCAATTACTGCGGGCGGATTTGTGGACTCAGGGCCAGTGGTTTTCAAGGACATCACAAAGGAGTCCGGTCTGGCGGCCTGGCACCACACGATGGGGACTTCGGAGAAGCAGTTCATTATTGAAACAAATGGCTCCGGAGTATGTCTGATTGATTATGACAATGACGGCTGGCTGGACATCTACCTGGTCAATGGCTCGACCTATGACGCGATGCAGGGCAAGGCCACTCCGCCGCACGCAGCCCTCTTTCACAATAATCACGACGGTACCTTTACCAACGTGGCGGAAAAGACGGGCACCACCAATGACCGCTGGGGGTTTGGCTGTGCCGTGGGCGATTTTGACAACGATGGCTGGCCTGATCTGTATGTGACCAACTTTGGCAAAAACCGTTTGTACCGTAACAACCATGACGGGACCTTTACCGATGTGGCCGAAAAGGCAGGAGTGACGCTGGGGAACTGGTCTACCGGTCCGACCTGGGGCGACTATGATGGGGACGGTCGGTTGGACCTTTTTGTTCCAGGATATGTGCACTATGACATGGACAATCCTCCGGTTCCGGGGACCAAGGCTGTCTCGTTTAACTTCTGCCAGTTTCGCGGAATCAGCGTAATGTGTGGCCCGCGCGGCTTACAGGGAGAACACGACCATCTGTTCCATAACAATGGAGACGGAACCTTTACCGATGTAAGCGTGAAGGCGGGCGTCAATGACCCGAACGGGTATTACGGGTTTACTGGAATTTTTGCGGATGTGAACAATGATGGCAAAGTGGACCTGGTTGTGGGCGACGACTCCACGCCGAATTATCTTTACATCAATAAAGGCGACGGGACTTTTGAGGACGACAGCTATGCTTCCGGCTTTGCCCTGAACCAGGATGGACGCGAGATTGCAGCCATGGGCATTGCGGTAGGGGACTATGAGAACAACGGCCGGCTGGACCTTCTGGCCACGGACTTTTCGGATGATTACAAAGTGCTCTATCACAATGACGGGGACGGGAATTTTACAGATGTGAGCTATCACGCAGGGATTGCGCAGGACACGATTCCCTTTCTGGGATGGGGCACTGGTTTTCTGGACTACGACAATGACGGATGGCTGGACCTGATGATGATCAATGGCCACGTCTACCCGCAGGTGGACAAGCAGGACTGGGGGACAACCTTTGCCGAACGTCCGTTGCTGTATCACAACAACCAGGGAAAAAAATTTGAGCTGGTGCCTCCGGTCAAGGGCACAGGACTGGCCGATGTGTTTGCAGGACGCGGTGCGGCCTTCGGAGATCTGTTTAACGACGGCAAAATGGATGTTGTTGTCAACGTGATCGACAATACCCCCGTGCTGCTGCGCAACGTCAATGCAGACAAGCATCATTGGATCGCATTTAAGCTGGTAGGAGGGCCGAAGGGTCCGCGGGACGCGATAGGGGCGCAGGTCTATCTGACGGTGAACGGGACCCGGCAGCGGCAGGATGTCATCAGCGGCGGAAGCTATTTGTCGTCCAATGACATGCGTCCGCATTTTGGACTGGGCGATGCGACGAAGGTGGACATGGTGGAAGTCCGGTGGCCTGACGGGCAGAGGGAGAAAATCATTCCTCCGAATGTAGACCGCATTTATACGGTGCAGGAAGGCAAGGGAATCACCGGCGAGCTTTGTACAGTCTGCGAAGGGCAGCCTAAAAAAGAGGCGAAAGCCAGACCATGAAGGATTTGCTGTCATCGCTTTGTTTAGGAGTGATTTCGGTTGCTGGGTGCTTCGCACAAGCTGCTGACCCCAATCTGGTTCCGGGAAAATTTGTGGAAGTTACCGACCAGGTCGGCGTCCACTTTCTGCATCAGGCCCCGCACACGTCGCGGAAATATCTGATTGAGACGATGGGATCCGGGGTGGCCCTGTTTGATTATGACAATGATGGGCGACTGGATCTGTTTCTGGTTAATGGTGCCCCGTTCGGAGATCCCACACCGAAAGGCACCATTCCGCAAAAAACAGGCCCGCAATTTTGGAACCGGCTCTATCACCAAAAGGCAAACGGGACCTTTGAGGACGTGACCGAGAAGGCCGGCCTTCAGGGTGTGGGTTACGGAATGGGGGTGGCAGTCGGAGATTATGACAACGACGGCTACGAAGACCTCTACGTGACTGCCTACGGCGGCAACAGGCTTTACCACAATAACGGCAACGGCACGTTTACCGATGTGACAGAAAAAGCAGGAGTGGGCGGCAGCGGCTGGTCCACCAGCGCCGCATGGGTGGACCTGGACAATGACGGGCTGCTGGACCTTGTGGTCCTCCGCTATATCCAATGGGACTGGGACGATCTCTGGTGCGGCGAGCATCGCGAAGGGTACCGCGGATACTGCCATCCTGATGTTTTCCAGCCGATTTCCATGCTGGTATACCACAACAACGGCAATGGCACCTTTACGGAAGAGGCCCACAAGCTGGGACTGGACAAGCCGGCCAAGGCCCTGGGGATCGCCATTGCAGACTACGACCGAGACGGGCACATTGACATCATTGTTGCCAACGATTCCATGGTGGAGTACCTCTTCCACAACAAGGGGAATGGGACCTTTGAGGAAGTGGGACTGGAATCAGAGATTGCTGTGGACGGCGAAGGCCGCACCTATGCCGGGATGGGCGTAGACTTCGCTGACTATAACAATGATGGCTGGCCCGATCTGGTGATTGATAATCTGGCCAACCAGAAATATGCGCTCTACCAGAACAGCGGCGATGGCTCGTTTACTTATGCCAGCTATCTTTCCGGAATCGGAGGCATGACTTTGCTGCATTCCGGATGGGGCATCCGCTTCATGGATTACGACAATGATGGCTGGAAAGACCTGCTGATTGCGCAGGGGCATGACCTGGACACGATTGAAAAGACCTTTCCTCAGCTGCATTATCGCGAGCCGGTCCTGTTGGCGCGCAACATTGGCGGCAAAAAATTTGTGGATGTTTCTGCGGTTTCAGGCGATGTGTTTACCAGGCGCTGGGTGGGGCGGGGCATGGCCGTCGGTGACATCAACAATGACGGCCGACTGGATGCCGTAGTGACAGAGAATGGAGGTCCGGCCCATGTACTCATCAACCAGACTGAGACAAGCAATCATTGGCTGGGCCTGAAGCTGGTGGGGCACAAGAGCAATCGCGATGGCATTGGCGCAGTCGTGAAGGTCATAACGTCAGGTGGACCTCAATGGCAGACGGTCACATCAACAGCCAGCTATCTTTCTGCCAATGATCCGCGTGTGCATTTTGGTCTGGGTAGAGATACGCAGGCCCAGACGGTCGAGATCCGCTGGCCAAGCGGTATCGTCCAGACGCTTAAGGACGTAAAGGCGGACCGTTATGTGACGGTGGATGAGCCGGTCGCGAAGCCATAAGGCGGCATCATTTCAGAGTCACCAGCTCAACGGTGCCGCTGCGGTGCAGGATGTCCACGCTCACGCTCTGGGCATGTCGTTCAATGGCAAGGTCAAGCGAAGCACTTCCCACCTGAAGGCCGCGGATGCGGACGCGCTGTAAGGCCTCAGGCAAGGAAGCATATTTGAGGTAGACGCGGGACTCTTTCGCGTCGATGGAGAGGCCCAGGCAGGCCTGAAGCGCCATGAAGACCGCGCCGGCAGCCCACGCCTGAGGAGAGCAGGCCACCGGATAGAGGGTAGGACCTTTCCCCGGGCGGCGCGGAAATCCGCAGATGAGTTCCGGCAGGCGGTGCATGTCCACAAACAGGGAGAGGTCGAGAAGACCAGAGAGGATCTTGAGTGCCAGGTCTTTGCCGGGGGCTGCGGCCAGGCCATAGGCGATGAGCGCATTGTCATGCGGCCACACCGATCCATTGTGGTAAGACATGGGGTTGTAGCGTTTTTCTCCTGCAGCGATGGTGCGGACCCCCCAGCCAGAGAAGAATGCCGGAGAGAACAGGGTCTCGGCAACGCTGCGTGCATGAGCAGGGGAAGCGATGCCGGAAAAAAGGCAGTGTCCGGCGTTGGAGCTGCGGGCCCGACATTGTTTTTTATCGCCATCGAGTGCGAGGGCGAAGGTGGACAGCTCATCGCACCAGAAGGCGGAAGTGAACTGACGGCGCAGTTCTTCGGCCTGCTTTCTTAATTCTGCAGCGAGCTCTGTTTTACCCAGGTCTTCAGCAACAGTGGCGATTCCGGATTTGGCGGCATACACGTAAGACTGTACTTCACAGAGGGCGATCGGACCTTTTGCGATTGCGCCGTTGGCATGAAAGACGGAGTCCTGTGAGTCTTTCCACCCCTGCTGAAGCAGCCCCTTCTCATTCTGCCGGGCATATTCCACGAAGCCATCTCGGTCGATGTCGCCATACTCGTCGATCCAGTGCAGTGCGGCATCGATGTGGGGCCAGATCTCGCGCAGGAACCCGAGGTCGCCTGTGCGCTGGTAGTAAGCGGCAGCCAGAACAACAAAGAGTGGAGTGGCATCTACGCTGCCGTAGTAGCGGCCGAAGGGCACTTCGCGCAGCTCTGCCATCTCCCCTTTTCGCGTCTCGTGGAGGATCTTGCCTGGCTCTGCGTCCCTTTCCGGATCGAGGCCGGTGGCTTGCGTGGCCGACAGATAAGAAAGCACTCCTTGGGCGATGTCCGGAGCGAGCCATAGCGTTTCCAGGGCCGTGATGATGCCATCCCGTCCAAAGACAGTACTGAACCAGGGCACGCCGGCGTAGGGATAAGGCCCAAATGGAGTCTCGGCCGTAAGCATCTCCAGGTCGGCCTTGGAGCGGTTGAGCCAGTCGTTGAACTGCTCGTTGGAAGTGAATATGTCGATGCCTGACAACGGCGAGGTGCGCCGCGATGTGCTGATTTGCTGGAGGCCCAGGTCAAAATCCGGAGCCACCATCTCGCTTCCATTACTCAGGCATTGAATCTTCAACAGAAAGGTGGCCTCTTCCTTTTCCTGAAGATGAAGCGGGACTGTCAGCGACCTTTCGTCAGGCATACAGGAAACAGCGGAGCAGGTGATTCGGGTCTGCCGCAGCACATGGTCCAGGCCTTCATAGGCGAGAGTCATTCCCGAGGAAGAGGTCTGCGGAGCAAGCACCTGGCCGCGGGCCGGACGGTGCTGCCCGCGCACCTCAAAGATGTCTGCAAAATCCGCGTCAAAGAAAAAAGACAGTTCAATGTCTACCGTTTTTTGGCTGTAGTTGTGAACGGTGATGTGGTCGAGGCAATATCCGTCGGAAAGGAATTTTGCCCGGTAGACATGGATGGACCCGCTGGGAAGAGACTCACCAGAAGGCAGTTCGAGATCAGGATTGGTGAGGTCAACCGACAGCAGGATGTTGTCCTGGCGAATATTGGAGCTCAGCAGCAAGGGGCGCATGCCGCAGATGCGCATTTCCAGCCGTGAAAGGTGACGGGTCTCATTGAAGAAGAGGCCCTGTTGGCCTACGCCGAGAGGAAGGATGTCGCCGTTGCGGTCAAAGACGGCAAAGGTGTCCCGATGCATGAGCACCAGTGTTCTGCTGTCTGCAAAGGAGGACTGGGCACGGATGTAGAACTGATTGCCTATCTCGATGACGTCGGAATCCGGCATCTGCTTTACAGCCATAGCTTCCGTCTCCGGAGAAATTTTATGCAGCCACGGGGACTGTTTTATCGAGCAAGGTAAATTCCGGCTCCTGGCCGCAGATCTTTGCATAGACATCAAGATAGTCCTTTGCCATGCGGCTGGCCGTGAATCGCTGTTCAAAACGCTGCCGACATTTCTGGCGGTCGAGAGCAGACGCGCGGTCCACGGCAGCAGCAGCCTCCTCGATCGAGGAAACGATAAAGCCCGTGGTCCCGTCCTCAAGGACCTCCGGAACGGACCCCATTTTCCATGCAATTACGGGAGTTCCGCAGGCCATTGCTTCAATCATGACCAGTCCAAAGGGTTCAGGCCAATCGATGGGCAGAAGCAAAGCATGAGCACGACCGAGAAACTCGTTCTTTTCCTTTTCGCCGATCTCGCCAATATATTCGACCAGTGGATGTTTGAGGAGTTTGCGGATCTTCTCATCAAAATACTCTTTGTCGGCGCGGTCTACCTTGGCGGCAATTTTGATCGGCATATCCGCTCGGATGGCAATTTCAATGGCGCGGTCCACGCGCTTTTCCGGCGAAATACGGCCCAGAAAGGCCAGGTAATTTCCCGGCCTCTGATGCGGGTGATACAGATGCTCTGGTAGTCCATGATGCACCGTGGACACCCAGTTGGCCCAGGGCACAGGCAGGCGCTGTGCATCGGAGATGGAGACCAGATGCATTTCGGCAAACTCGCGAAAAAGCGGGTGAATGTCGGGAATGTCCAGACGGCCGTGAAGCGTGGTGACGGCGGGAACACCCAGACGGCGGGTCAAAGGAAAGTGCAGATAGTCCACGTGATAGTGGATGATGTCGAAGTCCTCTGCTTCTTTGGCCACCATTTCCAGCATTCTTATGTGGTGCGCAAAGGGATCTATGACTTTGCTGCCTTCCAGGCGAAGAGAACGAGGGCAGATGGCACGCAGATCAGCGGCGGTTTCAGAGTCGCCACTGGCAAATAGGGTCACCTCGTGTCCCTGCCGCACTAACTCCTCGGTCAGATAGGAAACGATCCTTTCTGTACCGCCATACAATTTGGGAGGCACACTTTCATAAAGCGGGGCGACCTGGGCAATTTTCATGTGTGTACTGTTCTCCTGTAATCAGCGAACCTGAAGCAAGCCTGCGTGTGGCCCTTTGAGAGATACCAGGCAGCCTGTGCCCGGGCCATCGGGCGCGCCAGCACAGGCTTCACCCATGGTCAGCTCTCAGAGGGACAGGCAGGTCGTCAGCTCTGCAACCTTTGTTTGCAGATATGTAAGCGCAGTCTGAAATGTGCGCTGTTTGCTTAAGATGGATGTGCCGATACAGAAAATGAGTTGCCTGCCACCCGAGGTGTTGGGTCCCGGCATTTGGATGCGGTTGTGAACCCTGCACCATCAAATGCCGAAACGAGGCAACTAGGCCACGCGGCCGGGGGCCACAGGCTCCAGTTCGCCCTTTTCAATTTTTTCCTGGCACTCAATGCAATAGGGGGTCCAGGGGAGCGCTTCCAGGCGTTTTCTGCCGATACTGTTGCCGCACTCCATACACTCGCCATAGCCGCCTTCCCGGAGGCGTTCCAGGGCCAGACGGATGAGAGAGAGCTGGTCAGCCCCAGTCGTGCCTTGGGTGAACAGCATTTCTTTTTGGTAGGCAGTGACGGCCAGATCGGCCGGGTCCAGCGCTTCTTCAGCCACAGTCTGGCGTCCCTGTTCAACAGCAGTGATCATGGAGCGCTCGATAAGCTTCGCTTGCTGGTGCAGCTTGTTTTCCAGATGTTTGATTTCCTGCGGGGAAAGTGTCACGGTCCGTACTCCTTTAACTCTCCGAAATGTTTTACGTGCTCGTTCAGATATTGGACGCGCAAGCAAGGGGAAAGATTTGTTTCCCTCACGATAAGTTTTCTTATCTGTGATAAAAGGCCAAGGCCCGTCTGTATGCAGCAAAGGGGAGCGGTTCAAGCGGCCTTGATACACTAAGACCAGTCATGTACGAAGATTTTCACGTAACCGACCGTTGGACCGGCGAAGACCTCCATGTTCGCTGGAAGGCCAATATCGTTGCCATCGCTACCCGTCACGCGGATGCGGTGGACATTCGATTTGATGTAAACGGCAGGCCCGTGTGGGTCGCCATGCCTTGTCAGGCATGGGTTGAGCAGAAGAAGCGCACCGGGCACGTGATTACGGACCAACTGGCGGCGCAGATTGCCGGACTTTATCTGAAGCGGGCCATCGAATCGGGATATGACAACGGCCGTGAAATGTACACCATGAGCGTCGATGAAGTTCTGGAGCTGCTGGACGTCGTGCTGCGCGAAGCCGGACATACCAGCAAACTGCCGACCCTTCCTGCCACCAGCGATGCCCAGCCTGTTCCGTAACGGGCCGGGCTTCCGCTCCCTGAGTCAAGAAATACTGCGGCAGCGGTGACAGCACGTGCCTTTGCGTATATCGTTACGTTGAGCGAATTTTCTGGGGGAGCTCTTCTGCAATGAGGTCCGTAAGGCTGCTTGTGGCGGCTGCTTTTGTTCTGATGTACACGTATACATTCGCGCAGAGCGCATCGGTCACGTTCGAGGCGCAAACGCGGGTCTTCCGGATGGAGGGAGGCAATGTTTCCTATGCATTCGGCATCAATGATGCCAATGAGTTGCAGCCGCTTTACTGGGGTGCGCGCCTCTCTGCGGGTGACCCTCTTGGTCCGGCGCACAGGAACCAGGGCCATGCATCGTTTGATCTGCCCAGTGGCAGCACATTGCAGGAGTTTCCCGGGTGGGGTGAAGGGCTGTACTACGAGCCTGCGTTGAAAATCACTTTCCCGGATGGGAACCGTGATCTGGTGCTGCATTATGTGGACCATGCGATTGATGGCAATCAACTGAAGGTCCGCCTCAAGGACATTGAGCGCGAGGTCTACGTCGAGCTCCAGTATCAGATCGACCCGAAGACGGGGATTCTTGCCCGATCTGCTGTCATCACCAACAAGACAAGCGCGCCTCTGATGATCGAAGAGGCCGCAGCGGCATCGTGGTCGCTGCCCAATAGCAAAGATTACTGGCTCTACTATTTGACGGGCCGGTGGGCGGGTGAGTGGAACGTACAGCATGAGGCCATTCGTCCCGGAGCGCGTGTCCTGGAAAGCCGCCGCGGCTCTACCGGACATCAGAACAATCCGTGGTTTGCCATCGAGCGCGGCGACCATCATGACCAGGACACGGGCGATGTATGGTTTGGGGCCCTGGCCTGGAGCGGCTCGTGGCGCATCACCATTCAGCAGGACGTCCTCGACCAGGTACGGATCACCGGTGGCTACAATCCGTTTGATTTCGGTTACAAACTCGCTCCAGGAGAGCAGCTGGAGACGCCGGTTTTTTATGGCGGGTTTACGCTGCACGGCATCGGCGGGGCCTCGCGTCTGCTGCACCAGTTTGAACTGGCAAGGATTCTGCCCCAGGCCCCGAAGCCGCGTCCGCGTCCTGTGCTTTACAACTCATGGGAAGCAACGACCTTCAACGTGACCGAGCAGGGGCAGGAGGCACTGGCGGAAAAGGCCGCGAAAATCGGTGTGGAACGCTTTGTGATCGATGACGGATGGTTTGGCCAGCGGAAAGACGACCACGCTGGACTTGGCGACTGGTACGTGAACAAGCAGAAGTTTCCCAATGGGCTGAAGCCGCTGATTGAGAAAGTCCATTCGCTCGGCATGGACTTTGGCATCTGGGTCGAGCCGGAGATGGTCAATCCGGACAGCGACCTTTACCGCAAGCATCCGGATTGGGTGCTGAACTTTGCCGGACGGCCCCGTACGGAAGGACGCAACCAGCTCGTGTTGAATCTGGCGCGGCAGGACGTGCGCGATTTCATCTTCGGCTTTCTCGACAAACTGCTGAGCGAGAATGACATCGCCTTCCTCAAGTGGGACGATAACCGGAACTGGTCTGAACCCGGCTGGCCCGCGGTCGCGCCTGATGAGCAGAAGGAAGTCTACGTCAGGTACATGCAAAATCTCTATTCGATTCTCAAAGAACTGCGCGCAAAACATCCGAACGTAGAGATCGAAGACTGTTCCGGCGGCGGGGGCCGCGTGGACCTCGGCATTCTGCATTACACCGATGAGGTATGGCCTTCGGACAATACGGACCCATTTGACCGGCTCTCCATTCAGGATGGATTCACCTATGCATACACCCCCGGCGTGATGATGGCCTGGGTGACCGATTCGCCAAACTGGGTGAACCGCCGGAGCACTTCGCTCGAATACCGCTTTCTGTCTTCCATGCAGGGATCGCTCGGTGTAGGTGCGAACCTGAACCTCTGGAATGATGAAGACTTTGCCACAGCAAAGCACATGATTGAGGAATACAAGCAGGTCCGGGACACCGTGCAGCACGGCGCTCTTTATCGGATCATTTCACCAGAAAACGGCAGCGAAGAATCTGTAACAGAATCAGTTGCAGACAATCATGACCAGGCCGTGGTCTTTGCCTTTCTGCACTCTAGCCAGATGGGCCATCCGTTTCCGCGTGTGTTTCTGCGGGGTCTGGACCGGAATGCACAGTACCGCCTGCATTGGATTACGGAAAGGCCCGAAGGACATCTGCCAGAGTCTGCGAGCGGCGCCTATTGGATGGACCATGGAGTCGATCTGGATTTACGGGGTGACTTTCAGGCCACGGCGTTCCGTCTGGACCGGATGCAGTGACACAGGACGCCGTAGCCAGCTTTTTACGCAGCGGAAATCGGCAACAGATCAATGGGTGGCGCTGGTTTGATCGGTGGTGGCTGCACCTCAAGATATTTTCCCGTGGCAATCTCGCGAAGCACGCTGTTTGCTGTGTCTTCCGTGCGTGTGGATGCGATGTGCAGGCTCTTGACGGCTTTCATCGTCACCGATGCCAGCAAGAAGCGGTTTTCAATCTTTACATTTGCGGAATAAACCAATTCAGAACGCATGGACGCCTCGTTTTTCAGGTTGTGTAACCTCAGGTCAAGAGGCGGCCCGTAAAAGGAGGACTGCCAGAGGAAGGGAAGAGAGGTACAGGACCCCTGCCTTAAGCATACGCCTCCCCAGGCATTTCTCCTAACGGCCCCTGGCGCCGACCGGAGTTCCGCGCCAGAAGCTTGTCGGGACGAGAAGTGTAAGGCTGCGATCGTGTTCCGGCCGCCTTTCATGATGAAATGATGTTGGCTCCTGATCAAGGACAATCCTATGCCTGGCAAATTTCTCGCATTCCTTTTCTCCTTTGTGACGATTCCGGCCTACTGTCAGCAGGTCCTTACCCCGCAGGCAGCGCTGGAGCGGCTTTTTGAGCAGACTCCGGCGTCGGCAGCATGGTTTGACACAAACTTTCTCAACCAGGTCCCGGTGGAGCGCGTGAATGCGATTCTGCAGCAATATACGCAGCAAAACGGGGCCTTTCAGAAGGCGACACAGAATCCCGACGGGTCTTTTACGATCACGCTGGCACATGCCACAGTGCCTGCGCGCATCGTGCTGAATGCTGAAGGCCGGATCACCGGCCTCTGGTTTGGCTACCCGTCGGCCCTGCAGGTCCCCAGCCTGGACGTGGTCATGGCGCAGTTTGCGCGGCTTCCGGGAAAAGTATCTGTTCTTGTTACAGAAGAAGGCTCACCGCTGGCGTCGCTTCATCCCGAGGATGTGCTCGCCGTTGGCTCAGCATTCAAGCTGGCGATACTGAATGCCATCAGCGAACAGGTGCGCCGAGGCAGGCACCGCTGGGACGAAGTTGTTCCGCTGCGTCCGGAGTGGAAGTCCCTTCCCTCGGGTGTGCTGTGGCAGTGGCCGGACGATACTCCGCTGACCCTGGCGACACTTGCGAATGAGATGATTGCAATCAGCGACAACACGGCCGCGGACGCGCTGCTTTCCATTGCCGGCCGGGAAAATGTGGAGGCGCTGGCGCCGCGAAACAGACCGTTTCTCTCGACCCGCGAGGCCTTTACCCTCAAGTCTTCTGCAAATGCGGCGCTGCTCAAGCGATGGCGCGAAGCAGACGAAAACGGCCGGCGTGCGCTTCTGCCGGAAATCGACGCAAAGCCTCTGCCCAGAGAAACTGAAGTCAACATGGCCCCCATTGCACTGGACATCGAGTGGCAATTCAAGACAAGTGAACTGTGCCATTTGATTGAAAATGTGGCTGACATTCCTGCAATGCATATCAATCCTGGTCTTGCGCAGGTATCGGATTGGAAGCAGGTGGCCTATAAGGGCGGGTCAGAAAGCGGAGTGATGAATATGACCACGGCCCTGGTGGGGAAAAATCATAAGCGCTACTGTGTGTCCGCGTCGTGGAACAATTCCGCGCCGCTCGATGAGAAGACGTTTTTCTCTTTCTACACAGAGGTCCTTTCCGCCCTGGCAGCACGGTCGGCCAAGTAAACGCCGCGCCTTCATTCGTCCGCCAGCAGGTCGCTCAAACTTGTCTTGTGTTTGGCCTTACGCGAAGCATTGTCCGGCTTTTCCTGGATCGCGCGCTCGGGCCGGGGCTGCCCTACGCGCTGCCGGGCAGTTGCCTTGACGGCCTTGACGATGGAGAATTTTTTCGGTTTTTTCCTGGCCATAGCGTGCCTCACAGTTTCTATTGTGAAATACTTTCTTCGACAGTCACAGGGAGGTTGCCATGGAAGAACGGGAATTTTTTAACGAGACGCATGAGCAGCGGTCCCACATCCTCACCTGCCCGCATTGCGGAAAGGCCGAGGAATATCAGCTTGGATGGATTGTCCGCCAGAAAAAAGCTTCGCTGCCGCGCCATGCCGATGAGCGCGACCGCGCTCGCTTCGCAAAAGCACAATCATACATGGTGCGAAAAGACGATATGGTGGCATGCAAGAACATCCGTTGCCGTAAGCGGTTTGAAGTAGCGGGAGTGCAGTCCGTGGCCTTTTTGCAATCGGCCTGAACTCTATGATTTCGAGGCGAAGTTGTTTGATGAGCCGTGTTCGGTGGCATTTTTTTGTGCTGTCTGTCCTTGTCTTGTCTTTGTCCTTGCCTGCGAAGGCCCAGTCACTCTATCAGCAGTTTCTGCATCCCCCCGCAGATGCGCGGGTGATGATGCGTTGGTGGTGGTTTGGTCCTGCGGTGGAAAACAGTGAGATCGAACGGGAACTGCGCGTGATGAGTGCCGCCGGCATCGGCGGAGTGGAAATTCAACCCGTGTACGCGCTGGCGCTCGATGACCCGGCAAAAAACATCAAAAACGGTCCGTATCTCTCCGAGGAGTTTCTGGAGCATGTGCGCTTTGCCAATGAGACAGCGCGCCAGCTTGGGATGCGCGTCAGCATTACGCTCGGCAGCGGATGGCCCTATGGGGGCCCGCACATTCCCATTACGGAGGCCGCCGGACATCTGCGAATGGTGAAAATGCCGCTGCCCGCAGGGCAGGACCAAGTGCCTTTGCCCAGTCTTGAAAATGGGGAAAAGCTCATCGCTGCATTTGTCGGAACCACGCAGCTTGCGTTGCCTGACCAGGGCCTTCGATTGACGATAGCGCCAGAAAATACAGACCGGGAGGTGTTCTTTTTCATCTCCAGCCGGACTGGCCAGCAGGTCAAACGCCCCGCAGTGGGGGCCGAAGGGTTCGTGCTCGACCACTTTGATCGTGCAGCCGTTGAGCACCACCTGCACGCGGTCGGCGACCGCCTGATGACGGCGTTCCGCGAGCAGCCACCCTATTCCGTTTTCAGCGACAGCCTTGAAGTGTACGGGTCAGACTGGACGCCAGATTTTCTGGAGCAGTTCAGGAAGCGGCGGGGCTACGATCTGACGCCGTATCTTCCGGAACTCTATTTCGGCCAGGATGAAACGGCAAAGAGTGTGCGTCACGACTGGGGCCAGACCCTGTGTGAGTTGATTGAGGAAAATTATCTTGAGCCCATTACGGCCTGGGCACATGAGCACCATACGCTCTTCCGCTCGCAGACCTATGGAGCGCCCGCGGTCACTTTGTCGAGCAATGCACTGGTAGATTTGCCCGAAGGCGAAGGGCCACAGTGGCGAGCATTTTCCTATACACGATGGGCCACCTCGGCCAGCCATCTGTACGGACGGCCAGTTACCTCGGCCGAAGCCTGGACATGGCTGCACTCGCCCGCTTTCCGCGCGGTTCCGCTGGACATGAAGGCCGAAGCCGACCTTTTCTTTCTGGAAGGAATCAACCAGTTTGTCGGTCATGGGTGGGCGTACTCTCCGTCCTATGCGGGCGAACCGGGATACGCCTTTTATGCAGCGGCCGTTTTCAATGACCATAACCCATGGTGGCCAGTGATGCCGGAGATCACGCGGTATCTTCAGCGCGTGTCTTTTCTGCTGCGGCAGGGCAGTCCGGCAAATGATGTCGCTGTGTATCTGCCCACGGATGATGCCCAGGCAGGCTTTACTCCCGGTCATGTAGACCTGGCCGATGCGATGCGCAGATATGTGACGCCTGGCTTGACGGCCAGCATTCTGGACGCAGGTTACAACCTGGACTACATAGACGATGCTGCAATCGAGAAACTCGGCGTCCCCTATCCGATATTGGTCCTGCCCCAGGTGGACCGTATTCCGCTCGCGGTCTATCGCAGGATTGAAGCCTATGCGCAGCACGGCGGCCGAGTGATTGCCGTAGGCAGGCTGCCGGAGCACGCACCAGGACTGCTTGCGTTTGCCTCGGATTCGCCACAGATCGCTGCCATCTCGCAGAGGCTTTTTCCTCAGGGTGCGATCTCTGAGGCCGCGACAGGCACACAGATTGGTAAATTTCTTCAGCCGGACATGCGGCTTGACACACCTGCTCCAGAGATTGGCTTTCTCCATCGCAAATTGTCTGATGCAGACCTCTACTTCGTGGTCAACACCGGCAACCACAGCGTGACAACAACAGCGCATTTCCGTACACCATGGCAAGCTGCCGAGGAATGGGACGCTCTCTCAGGGGTGCGATATCGCGCGGACGCGCACGAAACGAAGATCACACTTGCTCCGTATGAGTCGCGCGTCTTTATCTTCCAGAAGACCACAGGGCCATTGCCATCACCATGGCGAGGTCAGCCTGTTGCTGGAGAGCAGATCGACCTCGGCCGCAACTGGCTGGTTTCCTTCAACAGGACCCACGACACAGAAACGATGAAAAATCTGGCATCGTGGACGGAGGAAGAGCGGACGCGCTACTACTCAGGAACAGCAAGTTACAGCCGCGACTTTGAGGTTCCGGCAACGTTGCTCCAAGGGAAACGACATCTCTTTCTCGATTTCGGTGAGGGAAAGACGCTGCCGCCAGGCGATCCACGCAAGCCAGGCACTCATGCACTTCTGGAGGGCCCCATCCGGGAGACGGCCATCATCAGCATCAATGGGCAGAAGGTCTGCTCCCTCTGGGCGCCGCCGTACCGTCTGGACGTTACGCCGTTTTTGCGAGCAGGAAAAAACCACATCGAGATCGAAGTGGCCAACACTGCCATCAACGCATTGGCTGGGCAGGCGCGCCCGGATTACCGGTTGCTGAATCTGCGCTACGGACAGAAATTCATCCCGCAGGACATGGACCATCTGGAAGCACTGCCCTCAGGCATCCTCGGCAAAATCCTGCTGGTGCCGGAGGAGGCCCTTCAACCACGCAGTGAGCACGGAAAGTGATGCCGCTTAAGGCTGCGGCATCACCAGCACTTCAACTCCAGAAGCGGCACCGGCTTGATGAAAGACCGTTTCCGTGGCTTTCCTGAAGTCTTCCGGTTTGGCATTGGGAATATCGGTAAAGGTCTGCGGGTTGCGGTCGACCAGCGGGAACCACGAGCTCTGCACCTGTACCATGATGCGATGTCCGCGACGGAAGGTGTGATAGAGGTCCGGCATGGTAAAGTCCACCTCTTCCATCTTGCCCGGGGTGAGGGGGGCGGGTTTTTCCCAGCTATTACGGAATTTGGCGCGCATGGGCTCGCCGCGCAGGAGCTGCTGATATCCGCCCATCCGGACGGCTGGCGTATCAATGACGCGCTTGCCCGCTTTGCTCTGATCGTCCGGATCGGGATAGTCATCCGGATATACATCAATCAGCTTGACCACAAAGTCAGAGTCCGTGCCGGTGCTGGCGACCTTCAGTCGGGGTGAGATGGGGCCGGCAATGGTGAGGTCTTCTGCAAGCGGACCGGTCTGGTAAACCAGAACATCGGGGCGGGTCGCGGCAAAGCGCTGGTCGTCCACCATATAGCGCTGCGGTACAGTGTCGGTCACATAGCCGACAAAGGGTACGGGATGCACCGGATCGCTTACGTACTCATCCTGACCTTCGCTGGCAGAGGGAGGATCGAAAGAGAGCTTTCCATCTGCATGGAAATAGAGCATTTTCGGCTTTGCCTGCGCGGGAGGCCATTGGTCGAGGGTGCGCCAGACATTGGTGCCCGTCTGAAAGGCATAGACTTTTGCGACAGGAGTTCCTTTGCCTTTGAGATAGTACTCAAAGAAGGGAAACTGAATGTTTTTCCGGAAATACTCGGATGTGTTGGAGTTGAACTGTACATCGCCCAGATGGTCTCCATTGTTGCGCGCCCATCCGCCATGCACCCAAGGGCCTTCAACCAGGGTGGTCGGCGTCTCAGGATTGAATTTGCTGACGGCATCGTAGGTCCGGAAGGGGCCGGAGAGGTCTTCGGCGTCGAACCATCCACCGACCACGAGCACAGCGCACTTTACATTCTTCATGTGCTGGGAAAGGTCGCGTGCCTTCCAGTAATCATCGTAGGTCGTATGATACAACTGGTCGGCAAAGAGCCAGTTTCCGCCTTTTAGATACTTCTTGTCGAGATTTGCGGTTGGCCCCGCATTCAGATAAAACTCATACGCATTGGGTGTGCCCATCTCGAATGGCACAGAAGGTTGAGGAACGGAAGGCTCCTCAAAGGGCTTGAAAAATGTGTAGAAGCCAAAATTGGCATCCAGCATAAATGCGCCACCATGATACGCGTCATCCCCCATAAAAAGATTGGTCATCGGGGCCTGCGGCGAGGCGGCTTTGAGTGCCGGATGCGAATCAATCATGCTGGCCGAGGTATAAAAGCCAGGATAGGAGATGCCCCAGATTCCGGCCTTACCGTTGTTATTAGGAACATTTTTCAGCAGGAACTCCAGCGTGTCATACATGTCCGTGCTGTCGTCTACGTCTTTTGAGGACCTTTTGTTGTCGATGTGTGGCCGCATCTCAACGAACTTACCCTCAGACATGTAGCGTCCGCGCACGTCCTGATAGACGAAGATGTAGCCTGCCTTCTCAAACTCATCAGATGGTCCGAGCGATTTTTTGTATTGGTCCGGGCCATAAGGGGCGACGCTGTAGGGAGTGCGGTCAATCAGAAACGGGTAGCTTTGCGAGGTGTCCTTCGGTACATAGACTGAGGTAAACAACCGCACTCCATCGCGCATTGGGATGCGGTATTCATACTTGGTGTAATGCGCTTTGACGTAGTCCTGTTCAGGCGCAGAGGGCCTGTCCTGCGCGAGGGCGGAAAAGAGCGTGCAAAGAAAAAGACAAAGGCAAAGGGATTTTCTGGTTTTCATGGAGACCTCAGCGAAGGGACAGTCTAAAGCAGAAACCGGGAAAAGGCCACGCTTTTCACGGTTTCCGCACTGAGGGATGTACCATCATTTCTGTTGCAGATGCTGGTAGTAGTCTTCAAGGACAAAGAATGCCTTCTTCTTTTCTCCTTTGTCGGAAACCAGGCCCTTGCGGTTGTAGTAGTCCTGAATGCCCGGAAGCTGCCGCATGGGCGAACGGAAGTCCATGAGCACCCACGGCGTGATGCCTGCGAGGAAGGGAATGTTTTTGAACATCTGGAACTGCTGATGATACAGATTTGCCTGATATTCCTCGCTAAAGCGATAGTCCGCGTCCTTGTGGAGCCCGGCCTTGGCGCCGCCCCCGAATTCGCTGATGATCAGCGGCTTGTGCAGCGGATCTTCCCAAACATAGTCGGGAGCGTCGTTCGGTTTGCCGTTGTACCATCCGATGTATTCGTTGTATCCAAGTACGTCGAGATACTGTCCCAGAGGATCATTCAGCACGGCCTTCTGTCCCTGAAAATGCGTGACAACCGCGGAGGTAATCAGGCGCGAGGGGTCCTGCTGACGGGCAAGCGATGCCAGCCTTGCGATAAACGCTGTGCGCTCAGGGCTGATGGGCGTCTCATTGGACATGGACCACAGGATGACGGATGCCTTGTTGTGGTCGCGTCGGATCATCTCATGAAGCTGCTGTGCAGCAACATCAAAGGTGTGAGGATTGGTCCAGTCATTGCCCCAGTACACGGGAATTTCCGACCAGACCATGATGCCCATCCGGTCTGCCGTGCGCGTCATGGTCTCATCATGCGGATAATGCGCCAGCCGCACAAAATTGGCGTGAAGCTCATGGGCCCATCCCAGCAGCGTCTCCGCATCCTGTCTGGACCATGCGCGGCCTGAGCGGTACGGCGCCTCCGCATGGATGCAGACGCCCCGCAGAAAGACGGGCTTCCCGTTGAGTAGCACTTGTTCACCCTTGACCTCGATGGTGCGGAAGCCGACCTCGTCCCGAAGCGTGTCAGGACCGGCATGGATTTCAATCTGGTACAACTTTGGGTCTTCCGGCGACCAGAGCCTGAGTCCTGTGGCCGTGAAGGAAAATGCCGCATTTCCGGAGGCGTCGGTCTCTGCGGTCTTTTCCATGTTCAGCTCGGGAATGCGCAGTGTGACCTTCTCGCCTGCATTGGCCCCAACAAGGTGCACATGACCTTCCAACTGGTTTTCCGTGCCTCGTTTCAACTGGAGCGAGTAGTCATCCACAAAACTTTCCGGCACTTCCACAAGGGAGACTTCGCGGGTGATGCCTCCATAGTTCCACCAGTCAGTTTTGATGCCGGGAACGCGGGCGAGCTCGCGCCGATTGTCCGCTGCGACAACGACAAAGTTGTTCTCTGGTCTGAGTACATTGGTTACTTCGCAATCGAAGGGCGTGAAGCCGCCCTCGTGCTGGCAGACATAGGTGTCATTCACAAAGACATGGGCGGCGTAATTCACCGCACCAAAATGCAAAAAGACGTGCGTCTGCGGCCTGGGCTGGTATTGAAAGTCCTTCTCATACCAGAGCAGCCCTTCATAGAAGAAGAGGTCGGGTCTTTGTGAGTTCCAGTCACCGGGCACCTGAAGGGTGGGCGAGAGAGCAAAGTCGTATTCCAACAGGCCGTCACCGGGAACAAAATGGGCGTTTTTTGCATACCCATTCAGGCTGGGCTTTTCCGGATTGTTTCCCCATCCCTGGTTGTAGGGGTCCACGATAAAGTGCCAGGGTCCATCCAGGCTGGTCTGCTGGCGATGGTCCACATCCACTAATAACGTGGTGGGCTGCTGGGCGCACAAGGGAGCGAGGGCGAAAAAGCAAAAACAGAATAGGGCAGTGGTCAGACCATGTTTCCGCATGGCGTCCATTTTACTCACAAAGCAGAAGGTTCAGCCTGTGCTGGGGAGCAGAGCTGCCTCCGGAGTTCTGTTGTCGGGCGCGGCCAGCAGCGTACCGTTTCTTCCTGTGATCGGCACGGCGATGGCCCGCTGTTATTGGTTGGGCCGTTTTTCTGTCTTCGCGGGCTTATGAGGTCTGCCCAGGCGAAACCGGTTGGCAAGGTCGAACTCTTTGCGCAGCTCCGGCGTCTTCAGGTTTTCGCGCAGGTGCGTGAGGCGCTGCTCTAGAGCGTAAAGGCTTGCTGCTACTGCTTCTTCATTGGTGTGTGCGATGTCGCGCCACATGGAATAAGGGCTGGCCCCGAGGCGCGTCATTTCACGGAGGGCGCGTCCGCCAATGGCGCGCAGGTCTTCGTCGTCGCGGAATTTGTCTTCAAGCAGTGCGCTCAGCGCGGTGGAAACAAACTGCGGCAGGTGGCTGACCCAGGCGCAGAGTTCGTCGTGACGTTTGGGGTCGAGATCAATGGTGCGGCAGCCAAAGCGGTGCGTCCATTCCCGCCATGCGTTTGCTCGCTCGCGCGCTTCTGCGGACATTTCCGCACCGTCTGCGCCTTCGGTAAAAAGCCAGACGGCCCCGTGAAAGATGCTGCCATCAGCGTTGGCTGCCCCGCTGACCTCTTTTCCAGCCATGGGGTGCCCGGGGAGGAACCCGGGCCTGCCGGGCTGGTTGTAAAGGCCCGCCGCGCGCTCACAGAGAATGCCCTTTACGCTGCCTACGTCGGTCACAAGCTGGTCCGGACGCAGAACAGGGGCCAGCTTCTCCAGCCATTCCAGAATGCTGAAGACCGGACCACTCAGCAGGACGACATCGCTCTGCTGCGCGGCGGTGATCGGATCGCCTGCAATTTCCGTGATGGTTTCCCGGGCCAGCGCAATGGCGGCCTGCACGACCTCGCGGTCCCACCCGAGGATGGGACCGGTGAAGCCATTCTGGCGCAAAGCCATCCCTACCGAGCCGCCGATGAGCCCTGTTCCCAGAATGGCAATGCGCTCGATGGCCATTATGCGATGCTTCTCCCAATTGCAGTTGCGATGAGGCGAAGCTCCTGCATGAGCTTCGCGAATTGTTCGGGGAAGAGGGTTTGTGCGCCGTCGGAAACGGCCTTCTCCGGGTTGGGGTGGACCTCAATCAGCAGGCCGTCGGCACCAGCGGCAATGGCCGCCCGCGCCATGGCGGGTACTTTGTCGCGAAGACCCACACCATGCGAGGGGTCGCCCAGCACAGGCAGGTGCGAGAGCTTTTTCAGGACTGGAATGGCCGAGATGTCCATTGTGTTCCGTGTGTATGTCTCAAAGGTGCGGATGCCGCGCTCACAGAGCATGACTTCGTAATTCCCGCCGGAGAGGATGTATTCAGCAGAAAGCAGCAGTTCTTCCATGGTAGCAGCGATGCCGCGTTTGAGCAGGACCGGTTTGCGTACCTGTCCTAACTCGCGCAGCAGGTTGAAATTCTGCATGTTTCGCGCGCCTACCTGGAAGACATCCACATAAGGCATCATCAGCTCGATCTGCGAAATCTCCATGACTTCGCTGATGATGAGCAGCCCGGTGGTCTCGCCCACTTCACGCAGCAGCTTCAGGCCTTCCAGTCCGAGTCCCTGGAAGGAGTATGGCGAACTGCGTGGTTTGAATGCGCCTCCGCGGAGAAACTTTGCGCCTGCGGCCTTTACCTGCTCTGCTGCGGTGAAGATCTGCTCGCGGTTTTCCACCGAGCAGGGACCGGCCATCACGACGGCCTCAGAGTTGCCGATGGTGACGCCGTTTTTGAACCGGATGACGGTCCCTTCCGGACGAAAGCCGCGGCCGGCCAGCTTGTAGGGTGAGGTAATGCGGTAGGCTTCGGCCACGCCATCCATCACCTGAAAATCTTTTACGTCAAAGGCCGTCGGAGTCCCGACCCCGGCCAGGATTGTCTGTACCGCTCCGGTAGTGCGATGGACTTTGAAGCCAAGCTCCATCATGCGCTCGGTGACGTGCTGGATCTGCTCTTCAGTCGCCTGTTCCTGCATGGCAACAATCATGGTTTCTTTCCTGTCTCCCCTGCCGATGATGCGGATCTTTGTGAGGCCAGCTCGTCCTGCTGCAAGGCACGCATCACGTCAATGATGCGTTCGTAAATGTGCACCAGCTCGATGTCGGGCAGAGGTCCTTGATTGGCTGCGCGAACATTGTCGAAGATGATGCGCTCGCGGTTCGGCTCATACACGGGCAGGCTGGTGGCCTGTTTCAGCTTGCCGATGGCCTTGGCCGCTTCGGCGCGCTGGCTGAGCAGCGCCACAATCTGACGGTCAATCTCATCAATCTTCTTGCGCCAGTCTGCAATGTCCATGTATGCCTTTCCTTACCGAGCGTATGGCAATCTGCCTGCGCCGGAAAATCCAGCTTGCCTTGAAAAAACTTTGCGCGGAATTAACGGGCCAGCGCCACAGGTTGGCGCAGACCCTTGATAAATCGCGCGATGGAGCTGGGCGCTTCCTCGCGCGTGGACTTCTCAATGAGGGCCACCAGTGCGCTGCCGACCACCGCTGCATCTGCAAATTCACTCACTGCGGCGACGTGGTCCGCATTTGAGATGCCAAAACCAACCGCAATGGGCAAGTCGGTAAATCTGCGCAGACGTTTCACAAGCTGTTCGGCGTCGGAGGCAAGTTGCTGCTGCGTCCCGGTAATGCCTGTGCGCGAGATGGCGTAGACAAATCCCTGGGAAGCCTTGGCGATTCTTTCCAGTCGTTCATCAGGACTGGTAGGTGCGGCCAGGAAGATTGGGGCAAGATGATGTGCGCGCAGGTGCCGTAGATACTCGTCGGCCTCTTCGACAATCATGTCCGTGATGAGCACGCCATCGACGCCGGCCTGTTCGGCCGTCGCGCAGAACCGTTCGAGGCCAAAGCGCAGCACGGGATTGTAGTAAGAGAAGAGGACGAGTCCTGCCTGAGGACGCTCGCGGCGAATTTCTGCGGCCAGAGTAAGGACGTCTGCGAGCTTGGTTCCATTGCGCAGGGCGCGCTCGCTGGCACGTTGAATCACAGGGCCGTCCGCAAGCGGGTCGCTGAAGGGAACACCCAGCTCAAGCACCTCCGCGCCCGAATCAATGGCGGCCAGCGCGATCTTGCGGGTCGTTGCCAGGTCAGGGTCCCCGGCCGTGAGATATGCGACCAGTCCTGGTTTGTGGTTGAAGCAAATCGGCATGGATCCAGTCTTACTCCGTGGCGCCTTTCAACTTCAGTTCGCGCGAAAGGATACCCATGTCTTTGTCGCCGCGTCCTGAGATGTTGACTAACAGTATTTCATGCCGGGAGAGTGTGGGCGCAAGCCGAATGCATTCTGCGACCGCATGGGCACTTTCCAGCGCTGGAAGAATGCCTTCCGTGCGCGCCAAAGTGACGGTTGCCTTCAGCGCTGCTTCATCGGATGCAGAGGTGTATTCGGCCCGTCCCATATCATGCAGCATAGCGTGTTCGGGGCCGATGGAAGCGTAGTCGAGTCCGGCGGAAACAGATTGAGTCAGGGCAATCTGCCCGGCCTCGTCCTGAAGAACATAGGAATAGGTGCCCTGCAAGACTCCCGGCGATCCGCCGCGAAAACGTGCGGCATGTTCGCCGAGCTTGGTGCCGCGTCCGCCGGCTTCCACGCCGATCAGGCGCACTTCCTTGTCGGGAATAAATTCGTAGAACGCTCCGATGGCATTCGAGCCACCGCCCACGCAAGCGATGACGGCACTGGGCAGGCGTTCTTCCTTTTCGAGGATCTGCTGCCGCGCCTCTTTGCTGATGACGCGGTGAAAATCACGCACCATCATGGGATACGGATGTGCTCCGAGTACGCTTCCCAGCAGATAATGCGTCGTGCGGACATTCGTCACCCAGTCGCGCATGG
Source organism: Pseudacidobacterium ailaaui (assembly GCF_000688455.1). Classification (NCBI taxonomy): domain Bacteria; kingdom Pseudomonadati; phylum Acidobacteriota; class Terriglobia; order Terriglobales; family Acidobacteriaceae; genus Pseudacidobacterium; species Pseudacidobacterium ailaaui. The sequence continues at coordinate 859,365 of NZ_JIAL01000001.1, read as the reverse complement.
CTTCATTGATGGCGTCCTTCAGCGTGCGCGAGCCAGAGCTGACGCCGCGCACTTCCGCGCCAAGCAGCCGCATCCGGTAGACATTCAGCTCCTGCCGCTGCATGTCTTCCTCGCCCATATACACAACGCATTCCAGCCCCAGCAGGGCGCAAACGGTGGCGGTTGCTACGCCGTGCTGCCCCGCGCCGGTTTCGGCGATGATGCGCTTTTTGCCCATGCGTCTGGCCAGCAGGACCTGTCCCAGGCAGTTGTTGATTTTGTGCGCGCCGGTGTGCAGAAGGTCCTCACGCTTGAGATAAATCTTGGCTCCGCCCAGCTGTTCGGTCAGGCGCGAAGCATAAGAGAGCGGCGTGGGGCGTCCGGCATAATCGCGCAGCAGCGAGTCCAGCTCGGCATGGAAGGCGGGATCGGCCTGCGCCCGCGCATAGGCATGCTCCAGTTCCTCCAGAGCAGCCATCAGCGTTTCCGGGACATAGCGGCCTCCGTAGGGGCCAAAGCGGCCTGCGCTTGCAGACTGAATGAGTTGCGTCGTGCTCACAATTTCCTCGTGTCTTACCAGATTACGCCATGCTGGCCGCCGCCGCTGCCCGGGCCGCGCTGACAAAGGCCCGCACCAGCGCCGGGTCCTTCTTTCCCGGAGCAGACTCTACTCCGCTGGCCACATCCACCCCCCACGGCTCCAGCGTCTGGATCGCCTCGGCAACGTTTGCCGGATGCAGTCCTCCGGCAGCAATCAACTTCAGCCGCGGGGCCGCGGCAACAAACCCGCGCCGCGCCGCATTCCAGTCAAAGCAGAGGCCAGTTCCGCCCACCGCTGTGGCCGTGCGGGAATCCACCAGAACGCCGGAAAGGCCGGCGTCGGCCTGCACCGCTTTTAATTGCTCTTCGAAGGCCTGCGAGTAATGGATCACGCGCAGAATGGTCAGTCCCGAACCAAAGTGGGCGCTGAGTTTTTCCACCAGACGCGGATCGCGAGAAGTATGCAATTGCACACCGGTCAGCCCGCATTCTGTGACCGTCTGCGCAATTTCCTCAAAGCTGGAATCTACAAAAACGCCAAGTTTTTCAAGCGCTGAAGGAAGGTGTTGCGTGATCGCGCTGACCTGTTTTGCCGTGACCCGCCGCGGACTCTCCGCGAACACAAAGCCGACCGCATCCGCTCCGGCTTCAGCCGCGAGCAGCGCATCTTCCAGGTTCGTGTTGGCGCAGATTTTGATCCACATGGAGCTACACCTGCTCCGGAACAGGCTGCAAAAGCCGGGCCAATGCCGCTCCAGGTGAGGGGTGGCGCATCAGCGATTCGCCTACTAGAAATGCGTGATATCCAGCCGTCCTGAGCCGCTGAATATCGTCCGCCGTATCGATGCCGCTCTCGGCTACATGCACTGCTCCCATGGGCAGTCTGTCGGCCAGCTCCAGCGAGGTCTCCAGGCGTACGTCAAATGACTTCAGGTTGCGATTGTTTACGCCAAAAGCCGCGCAGCCCAGGTCCTGCGCCCGCTCCAGCTCTTCCGCAGTATGCACCTCGCATAGCACATCAAGTCCACAGCGCCGCGCTGCCTCATGCAGACTGCGCAATTCTGGGTCCGTCAGCGCAGCCACGATCAGCAGAATTGCATCAGCCTTATGCGCACGTGCCTCAATGATCTGGTACTCATCCACCACGAAGTCCTTGCGCAGGCAGGGAATGGAGACCGCAGCCGAAGCCATCTCAAGATTTTCAAGGCTTCCCTGAAAGAATGGTTCGTCGGTCAGAACGGAGAGTGCCGCAGCGCCTGCCTGTTCCAGCTCCGAAGCGAGCAAACGAACATCCAATGCAGGCCGGATCAGCCCTTTCGAGGGCGAGGCCTTCTTCAGCTCGGCGATGATTGCCGGGCCCGCCTTGGCGCGCATGCACAGTGCCGTCGCAAAGCCCCGCGGAGTGTGCAGGGCAGCGAGCCTTTCCAATTCGCGCATGGGAACGCGCTGTTTGCTTACAGCGACTGTTTCGCGGGTCTTGGCCAGAATGCGTTCCAGATGCACAGAGGTTCTCAATGGGAAACGGAATAAGTCCAGTATAACGTTCTGGCTTCTGGGGACTGGCGGCAAGGCGGCTACAAGGCGGCTTTTTCTATCGGCAGCTTGACGATAAACTCTGTTTTTCCCGCCTCCGTCGTAAAGCCAATCTGGCCATTGTAGTGTCCGGTCACTACACGATGAGCGATGTCCAGTCCTAGCCCGGTGCCCACACCCACAGGCTTTGTTGTGAAGAAAGGCTCAAAGACCTTGTCGCGGTGTTCCGGAGGAATGCCGGGTCCCCGGTCTGCGATCCCAACACAGACCCACTTGCCCTCTGTCCAGGTCCGAATGGTGATTTTTCCGCCCTCCGGCGAGGCATCAATGGCATTGTCTAGCAGGTTTGTCCAGACTTGGCTGATTCCGGTCCCACAGGTCGTCAGGACGGGCACATCAGGCGAGAACTGCTTTTCGATGGCTATCTGTTTATGGCGGAATTTGTGGCCGAGGATGGTAAGCGTGCTGCGGAGTGTGTCGTGAATGTCCAGCTTGTGCTCTTTGTTTTTGTCTTCGTAGGCGTATTTTTTGACCGCCATGACCAGATCCGTGACCCGGGTGATGCTTTCTTCGATGGTGCCTACGAGTTGGATGTTGGAAATGACGGCTTCAAGCCAGTTCAATGCGTCGGAAAGGATCTCAGGAGGAAATGCATGATGGGTGCATTCGATGTCCTGCTGGGTCCATCCTGCGGCCACCAGGGTAGGCGCAAGTTTCCAGGCATTCGTAACGCCGATGCCTTCCAGCCATTCGGCCAGCGCCTCCTGGGCATCGGCCTCATCCAGAGAACTCATGGCCTGGGGCTTTTTTTGCGCCGCGAAGGCCTCAGCCAGCAATTGATGCAAGCACAGGATCTGTTCCTCACTGAGCCGAGTGCGGGTCATCCGCAGACTGATTTCCTGAAGCCGGGTCATGTTGTCCCTAAGCTGCGAGGCTGCGCGTTTGGCGGCGGTCCCGGGATTGTTCAGCTCATGCATTAACCCCGCCGCCAGAGTGCCCAGAGAGATGAGCTTTTCCCGGTGCAAGGTCAGGGCCGTATGCGCTTCCAAACGGCGGGACATGTTCTTAAGGATGATGTTCCGCACCGTAGGGCAAGTGGCCATCAATCGCCAGAACCTCTCCTGTGGCACCCGGGCCAGCGTGCAGTCCGCCGTGGATTCTACGGTGACATGCACACGCGAGGTCCCAGCCAGAATGGGGACTTCGCCAAAAGTGTCGCCCTCTTTGGCCGCGGTGACGAAGATCGTCGAGCCGTCTTTTTCTGTCTTATAGACCCGTACCCCGCCCCTGAGCACCATCCAGAAATAATCCGGACTATCTCCGGGATGGAGAATCGGGACATCAGCAGGGACCTCCAGGATTTCTAAATCACCGAGACAAGCCAGGTCGTGGTGGGAGGTTTGGGAAAAGGTGGGGATTTTTTTCAGTTCAGGATAGAGCTCCTGCACTGCGACCTTCCTGACGTGGGCGATGGCCATCGGTTCTGACATCGAAATCCTAAAAACGTGCAAGGTACTGGTGCATAAACTGCACCGAAATAGAGCCTTCTCCAACGGCAGAGGCCACCCGCTTGACGGACCCGTGACGGACGTCTCCGGCCACAAAGATCCCCGGAGTGCTGGTTTCCAGCAGAAACGGCGGACGGTCTTCCTTCCAGATTCTTGGCATTTTGCCCTCGATCCTCAGCTCATTGCCTGAAAGCACAAAACCCCGTGGGTCCCGCATCACATTTTCCGGCAGCCATTCTGTCTTCGGCTCAGCGCCAATAAAGATAAACAGGGCGCTTGCCGGGCAGACCATTTCTCCATGCCGGTTGCGTACCTTCAGGCACTCCAGACGACCGTCCCCCGCAACTTCCTGCACCTCAGCGCCGGTCAGTACCTCAATATTGGATGTGCCAGTGATCTGATTGATTAAATATTTTGACATGCTCTTTTCGAGCGAGTCTGCCCGTACCAGCATCGTCACCTTGCGGGCATACCGTGCGAAATGCACGGCGGCCTGTCCGGCCGAGTTCGCCCCGCCTACGATGTATATCTCTTCGTCCCGGCAGGAGAGGGCCTCCGCCAGGGCGGCCCCGTAATAGACCCCGGCCCCGGTGAATTTTTCGATCCCAGGGATATTCAGTTTCCGGTAGGCCACGCCGGTGGCGACCAGAACAATGTGGCAGGAAATCTCGCGCCCATCGGCCAATTGCACGAAATGGTAGGGGGCCTGGGTGCGGATCGCAGTAGCGCTTTGCGTCAGAAATTCCGCGCCAAACCGCGAGGCCTGGGCATAAGCGCGCCGCGCCAGGTCCGCCCCGCTGAGTCCGGACGGAAAACCAAGATAGTTTTCAATCCGGGAACTGCTGCCCGCCTGCCCTCCTGGAGCATCGGGTTCGATCACGATGGCCCTCAGCCCCTCAGAAGCGGCGTAGACAGCGGCGGCCAGCCCGGCAGGGCCAGCACCGATGATCGCCACGTCATAGAAGTCCTTTTCGGCCTGGGTCCTGAGGCCCACCCGGGCCGCCAGCTCGGTACGGGTCGGCTGGACCAGCGAAGATCCATCCGGAAACAGCACCGCGGGCAGACGCCCGTCCCCAATCTGATACTGCTCCAGCAGCCGGACGGCTTCGTCGTGCTGTTCGGGGTCCAGCCAGACATACGGGACCTGGTTGCGGGAGAGGAAGTCACGCACTTCGTGGTCTCGCGCCGACCAGCGCGGACCTACCACGCGCAGCCCTTCAAAGGGAGGCTTATAGCCCGCGCTCCAGTTTTCCAGCAGATCATCCAGGACCGGATAAAGCTTCTCCTCCGGAGGGTCCCAGGGCTTGGTGAGGTAGTAGTTAATTTTTGCCGTATTGATGGCTTTGATGGCCGCCTCAGTGTCCGCATAGGCGGTGAGCAGGGCACGTCTGGCATCGGGGTAAATGGCCTGCGCTTTTTCGAGAAACTCCACGCCGCTCATTCCGGGCATGCGTTGGTCGGAAAGAAAGAGCGCCACCGCGTCTCCCCGCTGCTTTAACTGGGTGCAGGTGTCCAAAGCAGCCTGCCCGGAGCCCGCACGCAGGATACGGTACTGCGCTGCGTACTGCCGCCGCAGGTCCTGGACTACAGCTTCCAGCACACTGATGTCATCATCGACCGCGAGAATGACTGGCTTTGCCATGCGCTACCAGTGTAAGGGGAGCGACGAAGAATTCCCAAGTGCAGCAGGAGCGGGGCCTCCGGAAGAAAAAAAGGGTGGCAGCCCGGGAGCACCATGGCATGAAGTAACCATAAAAATTGAACATAAGTAATCACTATAGATTACTTATTTACGATAATCAGAGTTACCCTATATTCTCCGTCTAGCAAAAGTAAGTCCTAACCTTCAGGAAGATAGGTAGAAATATAGAAAAATCAAAGAAAATCCAGATAACGAAAGAGACTATGAAATAACTATGGAAAACTCTTTCCCAAAACAGGATTTTTGCGTAACCTATGTTCACTTACCAGACATCAATCTGTACTTTAGTAAGTTCGGCATCTGGGATTTGCTCCTCCATGCAGCAATTTCGGGATGCCAATGGAAGTGTTTGATCTGTCTTGCGGATGCGACCTGAAAGGTATTCAGCGTTGCATACAATTTGTCTTTAACCTGCGGTAATGATAAAAACCGCAGAGCGGTTATCGGGGGAAAAGCACGCTCGCTATGTTTAAGATCATTCTTGCTGACAATCAGGCGGTCTTTCGCGCCGGCACTGCAAAAATCCTGGCCATGGAGGATGATTTCCGCATCATCGCCCAGTGCCAGGACGCTGAACGCCTCTATCATGCGCTGGATGCCTTTCGTAACTCAGTGCTCATTTTCACTTCTACTTTGAAGTTAGACGTGCCACAACTGATGGACCGCTGTCAGCGCTCAGGCTGCCGTACCATCGTGGTCCTTGAGGTGCAGGAATCACCGCGCCCTTGGTTGGAACAGGGGGTACAGGGCATCCTTTACCGTTCGGTCAGCGGTTCGGTCCTCATGGAGTGTGTCCGAAAAGTGGCCACCGGAGAAGCATATTTACAGCATGCGCTCGATGTGATGGTGCGGCATCAGAATGAGGATGAGGTCGGGGCGCGTGTTCGGGACCGTTTGACCCCCAAGGAGATGAAGATCGTTGCCCTCATCGTGCAGGGCTGCAAAAACAAAGAGATTGCCCTCAGACTGGGAACAAGCGAGCAGGTCATCAAAAACTATCTGCGGAGCATCTACGACAAGACAGGTGTTTCAGACCGTCTGGAGCTGGCCCTCTTTATCATCCACCACAAAATGCTGGCCGAGGCGGCAGAAGCGGTCGGAAATGAAATGATGGCCCAAATGTATTGAGAGCGGCATCAGCCGGCATCTCTCTGGATCTTGATTTCAAGGTTTGAGCAAGCTCCATTGAGATGCCGGTTGAAAAGTGGGCTAACGGAGTTTTTCTGCTACAGATTTTGCCTGGGTAAACAGATACAGATAGTCGGGGCCCCCTGCCTTGGAGTCCGTGCCCGACATATTAAAGCCGCCAAATGGATGCGCGCCGACCATGGCCCCCGTGCACTTCCGATTGAAGTAAAGATTTCCCACGTGGAAGAGCAATCGTGCCTTGTTCAGCTTTTCGCGGTCATTGCTATAGACGGCCCCGGTAAGACCATACTCCGTATTGTTGGCGATTTCGAGCGCATGGTCATAGTCCCTGGCCTGGATGATGGCCATGACCGGGCCGAAGATTTCTTCCTGCGCGATGCGCGCATCGGGTGCTACATCAGCAAAAACAGTGGGTTCGAGGAAGTATCCCTGTTCCGGGGTCTGGATGGTATTCCCGCCGGCAATCAGACGCCCCTCGCGTTTGCCAATTTCAATGTATTCAAGGATGGACTTCATGGCGGCGGCATTGACCACGGGGCCCATGTTTGGATTCTGTACCGGATCGCCCACGGTCAGTCGGGCCACCCGCTCCCGGATGCGGTCTACAAACACATCATAAAGAGGCTCTTCTACGATGGCGCGGGAGCAGGCGGAGCATTTCTGCCCACTGAACCCAAAGGCAGAAGCCACTACCCCCTCGACCGCCGCGTCCAGGTCGGCGTCGGAGCTTACGATGATGGAGTCCTTGCCGCCCATTTCGAGGATGGTCCGCTTGATCCAGATCTGGCCGGGACGGTGCCTGGCCGCGCGCTCGTGGATATCGAGTCCAACTTCCTTCGAGCCGGTGAAGGCGATGAAGCGCGTCTTCGGGTGTTCGACGATGGCATTTCCAAAGGTCGCTCCGGAGCCAGGGCAGAAATTCACCACTCCTGCGGGCATTCCAGCTTCCTCCAGAACATCCACAAACCGTTCCGCAATGGTAGGAGAATCGCTGGAAGGCTTCAGGACCACGGTGTTTCCGGCCACAATGGCTGCCGACGTCATGCCAGCCATAATGGCGAAGGGGAAATTCCAGGGAGGAATCACCGCGCCGACTCCAAGGGGGATATAAAGGAGCTCATTGCGTTCCCCAGGGTATTGAATTGGTGTGCTGGCTTTGGCCAGACGCAGGGCCTCACGTGCATAAAATTCCAGGAAGTCAATCGTCTCACCCACGTCGGCGTCTGCCTCGGCCCAGTTTTTGCCTACTTCGTAAATCAGCCAGGCACAGAACTCGAATTTGCGCTTGCGGATGATTTCAGCTGCGTGCAACAGCAAGGAGGCGCGCTCTTCGGCAGAGACAAAGCGCCAGCGCTCAAATGCTTTGAGTGCGGCCTGCATGGCCAGTTCCGCGTGTTCGGCGCCGGCCTTCTGATGGATGCCTACGATCTGGCTGGGCCGGGCAGGATTACGCGATTCAATCTTCCCGGAAGTTTTCAGGCGTTCGCCGCCAATGATGAGGTCATACTCATGGCCCAACCGGTCACCCACGTAGACCAGGGCCTCCTTGAGGGCATGGACGTTCTCCCGGTCTGTGAAATCGGTAAAAGGCTCATTGCGGAACTCACCCTGGGGCGAGCGCGGAAGGATGACAGTGGAAATTTCGGCGGTGGCCATAACCAGATAGTTTAGCGCATTGCCAGCAAGGCAGAAGGCGCCTGACGGGAACATGGTACCGGCGTGAGCGAATACCTTTCCCGCATAGCAAGGAAACTGCGGAAATAGGAAAGCGAGTCAGTCGGTCAGATGGAGCTCTTTGCCTGGTTTAAAACGCACGGCCTTACCGGGCGTGATGGTGACCTCGGCCCCGGTGCGGGGATTGCGTCCGATTCCCGTTTTGCGGGGGCGCACGGTAAAGACGCCGAAGCCGCGCAGCTCGATGCGGTCTCCGGCGGCAAGCGCTTTTTTCAGGCTGTCAAACACCTTGTCCACTGCCGCCTCGGCCTTATTGCGAGGCAGTCCGGTCCGCTCAATCACGTGATGGATAATGTCTTGTTTTATCAAGGCGTTTCTCCTTCGACCGCAGGAATCTTCAACCAACTGCCCGACTACTGTGGATGGTAGAAAGCTTTCCGGGCATTGTCAACGCGCCGATTGTCACATAAGATGCAGATTTCAGGCAAATTATCTGGTACACAATAGAAAAAGGCAGGAATTTCATGTCCATCAAAAGCGACCGCTGGATCCGCGAAATGGCGACCAGGCACGGAATGATCCATCCCTTCAGCGAAAAACAGGTGAAGGAGGGGGTGGTTTCCTATGGATTGTCGTCCTACGGGTACGATTTGCGGGTGTCCGATGAATTTAAAATCTTCACCAACGTAAATTCCGCTATTATAGATCCTAAGAACTTTGATGAGCGGTCCTTTGTGACCGTGCAGGCGGATTCCGTCATTATTCCCCCGAATTCGTTTGCATTGGCGCGCTCGGTCGAGTATTTTAAGATTCCCCGCGACGTGTTGACCATTTGTGTCGGGAAATCCACCTATGCGCGATGTGGAATTATCGTGAATGTGACACCCTTTGAGCCGGAGTGGGAAGGTTTCGTCACGCTGGAAATATCCAACACGACGCCGCTGCCAGCCCGGGTGTATGCAAATGAAGGGCTTTGCCAGATCTTGTTTTTCCAGTCAGACGAGATCTGCGAGATCAGTTATGCCGACCGGAAGGGAAAATACCAGAGACAGCAGGGGATCGTGCTGCCAAAATTGTAGGTGAATGGAAGACCGGGTCCAATACGGAAAGAATCTTCGCATCGGCTTATATGCGGTTGAGCCGATTCGCCGAGCTGGCTTGCGAAGCATTCTTGAGGAGATTCGCGGGGCCGATCTGGTGGAAGCAGACCTGGACCGCCTGGAGCAGCTGCAGTCCCTGGATGTCGCGGTCATCAGCCTGATGTATCCCGAGGACGTGCTGCCGGTCATCCACCGTCTCCGTACCCAGCAGCCGCAGATGAGGATCGTTGTCATGAGTACGGACGGAGATGATGAGACGATCATCGGGGCCATTTCTGCCGGGGCCAAGGGGTATCTGACCGACACAGCCACTCCGGAAGAGGTAAAGCAGGCGATTGAGATCGTGGCGGGAGGGTCGATCTGGGCCCCTCGGCACACTTTGTCTCTGATGGTGGACCGTATGCTGGCCCACGGATCGCTGAATCCGCGCTTTGCTCCACAATTTACGCAGCGGGAGCTGGATGTTCTGCAGTTGCTGGTATCTGCGCGGTCCAACCGCGAGATTGCGCAGGCACTTGGTATTGAAGTGCGCACCGTAAAGTCTTATATCGGCCGTATGATGAAAAAGGCCGGTGTGGGCAATCGTACGGCCCTGTCCGTCCATGCTGCAAAAAATGCCCTTGTTCCCCCTGTGCGGAATTTCTAACTAGTATCTTTCCAGTAAATACCTGGCACAAAGGTCAGCAGACCTCTGGTATCTTGCGAGGTAACTACTTTTGCCTTACAAACGTAATCAGCAACAACGCAGATCTGGGGAACGGGGCTGGCTAGTTCAGCCCCCCTTTTTTTGTTTGGTATTTTGACAAGAGGATTCGAAACGAGAGGGTCCTCTTTTGCTTTCGGTGAGGATTCTCCTTAATCCTTAGCAACCAAGTCGGCTTAACATGTGTCATACAAGTGCCGACGGTCGGCGTTGCGGTGATGCCCCCGTTTCCAGCGACAATTGAGATCAGTGAAATCAGCAGAATAGGGAGAACGAAAGAAATGAAAAAGTTTTTAACACTGTTATGCGTTGCGGGAATTTCCATCCCAGCGCTTGCTGCTAGTGACAAGGCGACCCTGGATGAGCGGTTGGAAAATTCCAGGACCGTCATTGAGCAGATTATGCAGACCCCAGATAAAGGCATTCCAGACAGCATCGTCAAGCAGGCGACGTGCATTGCCGTGGTGCCCAGCCTGAAGAAGGCTGCGTTCATTGTTGGCGGACAGTATGGACAGGGCGTTGTGACCTGCCGTACAGGACATGGCTGGAGCGGGCCTGTCTTCATCCGCATGGCAGGTGGATCTTTCGGATTCCAGATTGGTGGTCAGGGAACAGACCTGGTCCTGGTGGCCGTAAACCAGAAAGGGATGCAGGACCTGCTGAAGAACAAATTTAAGATTGGCGGCGACGCTGCGGCTTCAGCCGGACCGGTGGGCCGCAATGCGCAGGCTTCGACGGACTGGAAGCTGAATGCTGAGCTTTTGACCTACTCCCGCAGTAAAGGTCTGTTTGCCGGGATTGACCTGGATGGGACCACGGTCAGCCAGAACATGGATGACACGACGGCCCTTTACGGTGCGCCCCACACCTTTGAGGAAATCCTGAAGGGGAACGTGCTTCCTCCGCCAGATTCCAAGCCGTTTTTGCGCACGGTGGCGAAGTACTTCCATGCAGCACAGAACCAGTAATTCTGTGGCAACGATTTTGCTAAGAAATGGGCGGGCCTGAGTTCAGGCCCGCTTTTTTCGTGTCAAGCGCCAAGGACCCGCAGGAGCCATCCTGCCAGCAGGCCGCCAATGCAGGGCCCCAGAACAGGGACCGGCGCGTAGCTCCAGTCGCTTGGGCCCTTCCCGGCCAGGGGAAGCAGAAAATGGGCAAGACGAGGGCCAAGGTCGCGGGCAGGATTGATGGCGTATCCAGTGGTCCCGCCCAGAGACAATCCGATAGACCAGACAATGCAGGCGACGAGATAGGGCGACAGTCCGGCCGCAGCCCCGGTGGAGAGTACAAGCCTGGAACTGACAGCACCCACGACAAGCACAAGGACCGCCGTGCCGATGATCTCCGAAAGGAGATTGGCGGCAAAGTTCCGTATGGCGGGAATCGTGCAGAAGGTGGCGCGCTTGGCCTCAGCATCTGCGGTCAGTTCCCAGTGCGGCAGGTAATGGAGCCAGACGAGTGTAGCTCCGGTGAAGGCGCCCAGCAGTTGTGCGGCCATGTAGGGCAGGCATTTGCTGAAGTGGCCCGTCTGCACTGCCATGGCCAGCGTGATGGCCGGATTCAGATGCGCGTCCGTGCTGCCACACAGCACAGCAACGAAGATTCCGCAGAGTACCGCAAAGGCCCAGCCAGTGGTAATGACCATCCATCCGCTGTTTTCGGCCTTGGAACGTTTTAGCAAGACCCCGGCAACGACGCCATTGCCCAGCAGGATGAGCACCAGTGTGCCCATAAATTCACCAAAAAATGGAGACCTCATTTTTCGCTTTCCCCGTTCAGAGAGTATTGCTGTGCCAGGGACTGAACCTCGGCCACCTGTCGTGTGATCCAACTTTCGTCTTTGTGCAGGTGCTGGGCCATGATGCGTGCGACCGGGAGGGCCATTGCATGTGCGGCCTTTGCATTGAGGAAGAGTGCCCGGGTACGCCGCGCGAGAACATCTTCCACGGTCCGCGCCATCTCCTGCTGCACGGCCCAGACCACTTCGGCTCCGATGTAAGGAAGGGCGGGATGCAGAGGTTCGCCCAGATGAGGGTCTCGCGCGGCAATCTGGCGGATGGCGTCCGCATCGGAGCCATAGACCCACAGGCTGTCCTGGTCATCCACTTCTTTTCTATAGCCGTGGATTTTCAGGTTTCGGGTGGCGCAGGGTTCCTCACGCAGACGGCCCAGCGTGATGGCATGGTCTACGCAGTCTTCTGCCATGTGGCGGTAAGTGGTCCATTTTCCTCCGGTGATGGTGAGCAGGCCGGAATTGTCTACGTGGATGGTGTGGTCCCGGGAGAGTGAGGAGGTCTTGCCCGCCGCGCCTGTGGCTTTTACCAGAGGGCGGATGCCCACAAAGACACTGAGCACATCGCGGCGCTGCGGCGGACGGCTGAGGTATTGCGCCGCCGTATCCAGAATGAAGGCAATTTCCTCTTCGAGAGGAAGCGGTTCATAGGATGGTCCTTCGATGGGTGTGTCGGTGGTGCCGACCAGCGTGTGCTGGTGCCACGGGATGGCAAACATGACGCGCCCATCGCGCGTGCGGGGGACCATGATGGCCGTGTCTCCGGCGAGGAAGGAGCGCTCAAAGACCAGGTGAATCCCCTGGCTTGGTTCGACCATGGCAGGCACCTGCGGGTCAGCCATCTGGCGGACGTGGTCCGTAAAGATCCCTGTAGCATTGATGACGACGCGGGCCGGAAGCCTGTATTGCTGTCCACTTTCCTCGTCCTTTGCCATCACGCCGTTCACATAGCCTTCATCGTCCCTGGTGATTCCAATGACCGGCATGTAATTTGCGAGCACGGCGCCGTGGTCGGCGGCGGTCGCGGCGAGGTGAATCAAAAGGCGGGAGTCATCGAATTGCCCGTCGTAATAGATGACGCCGCCGCGCAGACCTTCTTTCTGCAAGGTTGGCAACCGGTCCAGCGTTTCTTCTGAGGAGAGAAGTCGGGACTTGCCGAAGCCATACTTGCCGGCAAGCATGTCATACAGCTTCAGTCCGATGCCGTAAAACGGTGCTTCCCACCAGGAATAATTGGGAACAATGAAGGCCAGGTCATGGACCAGATGCGGAGCATTCTGCCGCAGGATGCCGCGTTCCTTGAGGGCCTCCATGACCAGCGAGACGTTGCCCTGCTCCAGATACCGCACGCCGCCATGGACCAGCTTGGTGCTGCGACTGGAGGTGCCTTTGCCAAAGTCTTTGGCCTCCAGCAGCAGCACGTCAAAGCCGCGGGTGGCTGCATCCACGGCGATGCCCATGCCGGTGGCCCCGCCGCCAATCACAATGATGTCCCAGGGAGTGGTACGCCGCGCAATCTGCGCCAACATCTGTTCGCGAATCATGCAATTTCTTCCTCTGTCCAGTGCTTACTGCGCTCCACGGCCTGCCGCCAGCGTTCACGCATGGCGGTAATTTCTGCCCGGTCGCGGCTGGGTTCAAAGCGCACATCGTTCTTTCGCAGAGACCAGAGCTCTCTGGGATCTTTCCAGAAACCAACGGCGAGTCCGGCCAGATAGGCTGCTCCGAGCGCTGTTGTTTCTGTCACCGCAGGGCGCAGCACAGGCAGACCGAGCAGGTCGGCCTGAAACTGCATCAGCATGTCATTGACTGCTGCCCCACCGTCCACGCGAAGTTCTGAGAAGGAATGTCCTGAGCCGGAGAGCATCGCGTCCATCACATCAGCAACCTGGAAGGCAATGCTTTCCAGCGCCGCCCGGGCAATGTGTCCTGGCTGCGTGCTGCGGCGCAGGCCAATGAGCAGGCCGCTTGCGTGCGCATCCCAGTGCGGGGCACCCAGACCGACGAATGCCGGCACCAGCACGACGCCGTCCGAGTCGTGTACCGTATTGGCCAGTGCTTCCACTTCGGATGATTTCTGGATGAGCCGGAGATTGTCGCGCAACCACTGGACGACGGCTCCGCCGATAAAGATGCTTCCTTCAAAAGCGTATTCGAGTTTGCGGTCCAGGCTGCAGACCAGAGTGGTGATGAGGCGGTTTTTTGAAGTTACAAACTTCTCCCCGATGTTTTGCAAAAGGAAGCATCCCGTACCATAAGTGTTTTTTGCATCGCCTGGATGCAGGCAAAGCTGCCCGAAGAGTGCCGACTGCTGGTCACCGGCAATGCCAGCAATGGGAATTGAGCCCAGGCCAAGGGTGGTTGTGACTTCACCTATCATTCCGCTGGACCAGACGACCTCGGGCATCATTTGCTCAGGGATGTTGAAGAGCTTCAGAAGGTCCTCGTCCCACCTGCCCTTCGCGAGGTTGAAGAGCATGGTGCGTGATGCATTGGTGTAGTCGGTGACGTGCGTTTTGCCGCTGGTCAGGTTCCAGATTAGCCAGGAGTCGACGGTCCCGAACGCCAGCTTGCCGGCTTCAGCCCTTTCCCGTGCGCCGGGGACATTTTCGAGCAGCCAGGCGATTTTGGTTGCGGAAAAATAGGGATCGAGCAGCAGGCCCGTCCGTTCCACGATGGTGCTCTCTACGCCATCTGCTGCCAGACGTTGGCAGAGTGGTGCGGTGCGACGGTCCTGCCAGACAATGGCGTTATAGATGGGCCGGCTGGTTTCCCGGTCCCAGACGATGACCGTCTCGCGCTGGTTGGTGATGCCCAGCGCCGCGACATCGCGCGGACGCGCTCCGGCGCGGGCCAGTGCCTCGATGGCGGAGCTGAGCTGTGTGGTCAGAATGTCAAACGGGTCATGCTCGACCCATCCGCCTTCGGGGTAAATCTGCCGGAATTCCTGGTGCGCCTGTGCGGCAATCTCACCATTCGGCGAGAAGAGAATGGCGCGTGAGCTGGTCGTTCCCTGGTCCAAAGCGAGAATGTATGACATAAGCGCGGCAAGGATGAGTAAACAATGTCCGCGGCCTTTGTGCAAGCATTTGCCAAACGACCCTGGCAGCAGATAGCTTATAGAGTTTTCACTGGAGGGAACGATGTCGGCTTCCACATGGAAATATCAGTCTGGATTTGGCAACGAGTTCGCAACCGAAGCCATGGCTGGGGCGCTGCCTTTGGGGCAGAATGCTCCCCAGAAGCACCCTCTTGGACTGTATACGGAGCAGCTCAGCGGGACGTCCTTTACCTCGCCGCGCCATGTGAACCGTCGCACGTGGACGTATCGCATCCGTCCTTCTGTGACGCACAAGCCATACGAAGAAGCTCCCCTGAAGCTGATCCGCAGCGGTCCGTTTACGGAGGTCCCCACACCGCCCAATCAGTTGCGCTGGGACCCGGTCCCGATTCCAACAGGACCGTCGGACTTTGTGGATGGAATGATGACCATGGGCGGCAATGGCGATCCTGCCATGCAGGTGGGCGTGGCCATTCATATTTATGCGATCAACCGCTCCATGGAAGACCGGTTTTTCTACAACGCCGACGGCGAGATGCTGGTGGTCCCGCAGGAAGGAGCGTTGCGCTTCCATACCGAGCTGGGAATTCTGGCCGTATCTCCGGGGGAAATCTGCATCCTTCCGCGCGGGGTGAAGTTTCGGGTCGTGCTGGAGGGGAGTGCGGCGCGTGGATACATCTGCGAGAACTATGGGCAGCATTTTCGTCTGCCGGAGCTGGGGCCGATTGGCGCCAATGGCCTGGCAAATCCCCGGGACTTTCTCTATCCGCAGGCTGCCTATGAGGACCGAGAAGGCACATTCCAGATAGTCAGCAAATTTTTAGGGAGGCTTTGGGTGGCTGAGATCGACCACTCGCCTCTGGATGTTGTGGGGTGGCATGGCAACTATGCTCCTTACAAATATGATCTGAAGAACTTCAACTGCATCAATACGGTTTCCTTTGATCACCCGGACCCATCCATCTATACCGTCCTGACATCACCGAGCACGGTTCCAGGTACGGCAAATGTGGACTTTGCAATCTTCCCGCCGCGATGGATGGTGGCCGAGCACACCTTCCGCCCGCCGTGGTTCCACCGGAACATGATGAATGAGTTTATGGGGCTGATTTTCGGCCAATACGATGCCAAGGCTGAAGGGTTTGTACCGGGTGGGGCCAGCCTGCACAACTGCATGGCTGGCCATGGTCCGGATGCGGAGACCTTTGAGAAGGCCAGCTCGGCAGAGCTGAAGCCGCAATATCTGGGCAATACCCTGGCCTTTATGTTTGAGACCCAGCTGGCGGTCCGTCCAACAAAGTTTGCCCTGGAGACGAAGGTCCTTCAGCATGAGTATTACGAATGCTGGCAGGGACTGAAGAAGCATTTCAGGGGAAACAAAGGATGACCGCGATTGAGGCCCTGCTGGACGGGCTGGTGGATTATGCGGGACTGTTTCCTCCCGCCGGGCTCGATATGCGGACCGCCGTCAGCAACTTTGCCCGCTATCGTTCCGGTGAACAAGCATGGATGCTGGGCCGTTTCATTGTTCCTGCGCAGCGGCTCAAAGAGTTTGCCGCTGCATTTCAGCAGGACTGCTGCGATGAGCAGGGGCCCCCGTGGCTGCTGAGCGTGCTGAGCAGCGGCAGTCCGGAGCAGGACGCGCAATGGATGGAAGGCTTTCAAGAGGGGGCCGTCTGGATCCAGTCTGTCGAGTGCAGGACAGAGGATGCGGCGGACCTGGAGCAGAGGGTAATGAGTACGCGGCGAGCTTCTGCCCTGTATGTCGAGTTTTCGTCCAGGGAGTGCAGGCAGGTGCTTCCCGTAGTGCAGCGCCTTGGTCTTCGGGCCAAACTGAGGACCGGAGGGCTGACACCGGATGCCTTTCCGGAGGCTGATGAGGTTGCGCGGTTTCTCGTCTCCTGTGCAGAAGCAAGAGTGGCCTTCAAGGCGACGGCTGGGCTGCATCATCCATTGCGTTCGGTACAGAAGCTGACCTATGAACCCGAGAGCGCTTCTGCATGGATGCATGGCTTCATCAATCTATTTGTCGCCGCCGTGGTTGCATATTTCGGGGCGGGGCTGGAAGAGGTCCGTGCGGTGCTGCTGGAAGAGAGCCCATCGGCCTTTGCCTGGAGCCCGGCAGCACTCACCTGGCATGGGAAGAGGTTTTCCACAGATCAGATCCGCGAAGTACGCCAGAGGTTTGCCATCAGCTTCGGGTCCTGCTCATTTACCGAGCCGGTGGATGATTTGAAAGCGCTGGGGTGGTTGTGATGCAGAAGAGCTGGGTAGCGTCAGCCAATGACGGCCAGACAGACTTTCCCTTGCAGAACCTTCCCTTCGGTGTCTTCTCGTCTGGAGAGGAGGGCCCGCGGATTGGCATAGCCATTGGCGACCAGGTCCTTGATTTGGGCGGCTGCGTCCGTCAGGGGCTTCTGGACAGCCTGGAAGGGTCATTGCAACGGGCATGTTGTGCGCCTGTGCTCAATCCGCTGATGGAGCTCGGACGTGGTGCGGTCACTGCGTTGCGTCAGCGCGTGCAGGCACTGCTGGACGAGGAGGCTCCGTCAAAGATAAGAAGTCAGGTGGAGGCACTGCTGCTCCCGATGGCGCGGGTGACGATGCACCTTCCTGCTGCCATTGGCGACTACACGGATTTTTATGCCTCTATTTATCATGCGACGAATGTCGGACGGCTCTTCCGTCCGGACCAGCCCCTTCTACCGAACTACAAATACGTTCCGATTGCCTATCATGGTCGGGCCTCGTCCGTAGTGGTGAGTGGGGCGGTGGTCTACCGGCCCTGCGGCCAGAGAAAGACGACCGATCCCGCAGGACCGGTCTACGGTCCTTCTCGCCTGCTCGATTATGAGATGGAAGTGGGCTTTTTTACGGGGCGCGGCAATGCACGGGGGCAATGCATCCCGATTTCAGAAGCAGAGGAGCACATCTTCGGACTCTGTCTGCTGAATGACTGGTCGGCAAGAGACATCCAGTCCTGGGAATACCAGCCTCTGGGGCCATTTCTGGCCAAGAACTTTGCCACATCCATCTCGCCGTGGGTGGTCACTCTTGATGCGCTGGAGCCATTCCGCATTTCCGCATTTCAGCGAGACGCGGGAGACCCCGATCCGCTTCCTTATCTGCTTGGGGCCGAGGACCAGGCAAGAGGCGGGGTGGACCTGACGGTGGAGGTCTGGCTCTCGACCAACCTGATGCGGCGCGAAAGGATGGCCCCGGTGAGAATCAGCCAGGGCCATTTGCGCGACCTTTACTGGACGCTGGCCCAGATGCTGACGCACCATGCCAGCAACGGCTGTAACCTGCGTCCGGGTGACCTGCTGGGGACTGGTACGGTCTCCGGCCCAACGAGAGATTCAGTCGGATGTCTGCTGGAAATGACGCGCCGCGGCGCGGACCCTTTGCTGCTTCCGACCGGGGAGGAGCGCAGATTTCTCGAAGATGGGGATGAGGTCATCTTGCGCGGATATTGTGAGCGAGAGGGGCATCCGCGCATTGGCTTTGGCGAATGCCGTGGAGTCGTGCTTCCAGCCGAAGGACCCGTCTGAAATCTTTCGCAAGGCCCACAAGAGCGGTTCCTCGGCATGAAGTGGACCTAGGTCAGGGCCTTCACCGCCTCGACGGTCCTGCGCACCGCACTTTCCGGGGTCATGAAGCGGAGGTATTCGCGGCCTTCGATTCCGCCCATCGGGATCTCCGCCTTACGGAAGTGCATGGGGCTGGGGACGGGTTCATCGAGTGCGATATGGACCTCCCGGGCGCCGATGGTCTGCAGCACAGACACAATGTTTTCCGGCGTGATGCCGCATCCAGGCATGACGATGATGCGGTCACGGGCGGCCTCGACCATCCTGGCCACCATCGGCGCTCCATCGACAACCGAGGGCTGGCCGCCCGAGGTGAGCACACGTGCGGCCCCCGTAGAGATGACGGCTTCCAGCGCTTCGAGCAGGTCGCGCGAAACATCAATCGCCCGATGGAAGGTGACAGGCAGAGGGGATGCGAGCTCGACCAGATGGCGTGTGCGCTCAACGTCCACAGTACCGTCGGGCCGAAGAAGGCCCAGCACAATGCCATCGGCTCCCAGCTCTTTCGCCATGCGGACATCATGCTGCATGGCGGCAAATTCAGTTTCTGTGTAGAGGAAGTCGCCGCCCCGGGGGCGGACCATCACATGGATGGCGATGCGGGAGCACTCGCGTGCGGCGCGGATGGTCCCAGCACTGGGGGTTGTGCCGCCCTCCAGCAGATTGGCGCAGAGTTCGACGCGCGCCGCGCCTCCGCGTTCGGCAGCAAGGACGGAGTCAACAGACTCAAGACAGATTTCAACGACCATGTTTTTTTGTATCAGACTTTTATGGAACGCAGACAGGCCACACTTCAAGCCTGCGGACAGGGCCTGCTACTGCTACCTTAATGGGTGCTGGAAAAGACAACGTAGTTGCGGCCAAAGTAAAGACGGTAGTGGTTTCCGTCGGGATCCAATTGCAGGGGCGTGGGGCGTTTGATGGAAGCATCATGTGTGGCGGGCACGGAAAAGAGATCATTTGCAGCGATGTCCATGACGAGAAAGCTGCCGTTTACGATGCCCACGCCATACGCGCCGGGGCGAAGAGTGTGGCCGCTGAAGCTGAGAGGGACTTCCGTGATGAAATATGCCTGGTATTTCTGCTGGATCCCGGTGGAGTAGCCGGAGTTGTCCACCAGGGCGGTGAGCACATACATGCCATTGGGAAATTTGATGCCCGCAGAGTTGCGCGCCTGGACCTGGGCCGATTGGCCGCGGAAGAAGACCGCATCGGGAAGGATTTTGCCCGCCTCCGCAGCGTGGAGAAGCACCGGGGCGGATTGGGCGAAGGAAGACAGGGCAAAGCTGGCAAGCAGCGCGAGCAGAAACGCAGACCGGCAAAGACGGGATTTCATGACAGTTTCCTTTCTCGATGGACCGCAAGCCGCAGTATAGCGGAATCCTGCAGGGCCGGACGGTCTCGCTATGTCCTGCGACTGGTGCGCCTGGGATTGGGGGGGCAGGTGGATTCGCGGATGATCAGTTCAGGAACAATGGCAATCTGGCCGGGGACCTCCTTTTCTCCGCGGATGCGCTGCAGCAGGATGCGTGCAGCGGTGGTGCCCATGGCATGAAGCGGCTGGCGGATCGTGGTGAGACTCGGGTTGTGATAGGCCGCACCCTGGATATCGTCAAATCCCACAATTGAGACGTCTTCCGGAACGCGCAGGCCATAGTCGCGCAGGGCGCGGATGGCGCCGATGGCTGCAATGTCATTGAAAGACACCAATGCGGTAAACGGGCGCTTCTGCGCCAGCAGCTTCTGCACGACGGGATAGCCCAGCTCAGGTGAGGAGACATTGACCTCCAACTGGACGGTCAGCTCGGGATGGACCTCAAGGCCGAGCTTTCTGGCCACCGAGGTCAGGCTCTTCCAGCGGTCCTCGGAGTCGGAGCTGAAGGGCTGCCCGCGCATGAAGGCGATCTGACGGTGTCCCAACTGGTAGAGATGATGCAGGGCCAGCTCGGCCGCCCGGCGATGGTCGAGCACGATGCTGGTGACGCCCTCGATCTTCTTGTGGTTGGCCACAGCAACCACAGGCAGCGGGAGAGGATGTTGAAGGGCAGTATCAATGGCAACAAAGCCTTCGACGGCGCGGTCCATGAGCAGGCGCGGGTATTCTTCGATGAGGTCGGCCTTGCGGCGATGACTGGCAGTGAAATAGAAGTAGCCCTCTTCGATGAGGACCTGCTCGATGCCATCCATGATCAGGACGGAGTAACCATCGCTGAGTTCTGGGACCAGGACGCCGACGGAAAAGGTCTGTTTACGGCGCAGAGAGCGTGCATAGAAGCTGGGGCGGTAATCGAACTTCTTTGCCGCCGCCAGGACGCGGTCGCGTGTTTCCTGAGGGATGGAGCGCACACCGGGCGCGTTGTTGAGGACCAGAGAGATCGTCGCAGGCGACAGATCAAGGTAATCGCCCAGTACCCTGAGGCTGATCGGCCGGCCAGGGAGGAAGGGACTTTTTTCCTTTCTGGCATGAGACTTCGTTTTCGGCATACCAGCCTTTGTAACGTCTGCAGAGAAAATGTTCAACCGGGAAAAGCCCACCTACTGGACTTTTCCCTGGGGACGGAGGAAGCGCAGTTCCTGGGCGCAGGCCAGCGCGTTTAAGGCGGCGAGCTTGAGATTGTCGGCCACCATCCAGACCCAGAAGTGCTTGGTTGCGAGTTCGGTCCCGTCAGCAGTGCGCACGCGGACCAGGACGTCGCTCTGTCCAGCGGAGCTGAGATTGCTGGGTGCATCGGAGTCGCTGAGCACCACCTCAACATGTTCACCCCCGAGGGCGGTTTCGAGGTGGTCGAGCGTGACCGGCTCGTCGAAGGAAATGGCCAGAGAGATGCCGTATCCATGAAAGACAGGAACATGCAGCAGCTGGATCATGGCATCAGGAAGCATCGCTTCGGCGAGATGGGCGTAGTGGCGGCGGATGCGCGCCTCGCTGGCCATGAGACTGACTCTGGCCGCTTCACCAAGGCTGGGGACGACGTTGAAGGCCACCTGGGCATCGTACATCTGTTTGGGAAGCGACTGGAAGCTGAGCAGGCCCACGGTCTGCTGATGCAGCTCATCGAGGGCGGAGCGGCCATATTCAGAGGCCGGCTCCATCACTGTGGCGGCGGCGGAGACCACAGATGCCACCGTCTGCGCACGCTTAAGCAGCAGGGCGAGAACGAAAGCGGCCGGATGCGCGGGAGAAACAGTCGTGGTTTTCAGGTCCGGCGCGGCATTCCAATCCTGTACCCAGGGCGCGCGCAGCAGGACGCCCGGTGTGCTTTCAAGGGCGTAACTCATGTCGATGATGCTGGCGCCTGCCTTCTGCGCACTCTGCCAGTGCTTGCGCGTGATCTCTTCATCAGAGGCGAAGAAGACGAAGTCCACGCCACGGAAGGCGTCAGGCTCGATGCGCTGGATGAAGGTGACTTCATCGCCAACGGTCTCAAGCTGGCCAAGGGCCGACTCGTCATCCATCAGCAGAAATTCGGCGCTGCTGAAGACAGAGTCGTTCAGGGTCTCGTTCAGTTCTTTTCCACGCAGAGAGGCAGCGCCCACGATCGCAATCTTATAGTTTTCCGGCATTCCTTAATCCGCGCCTCAGAGAAGGCATGATGGTATTTGTCTATCTTAGGCGCTGATCTCTGTGGTTTCAATGTCAAGGCCGGAGGGCAGGGAAACGGGTACTGAGAAGTGTGCTGTTGGGACATACCGGCTGGGAAGGCACGCCTCTGTCCGGCGCAGAAGCCGGACAGACAGTAACGGAACCAAGCAGCAAAGTTCAGGATGATTTTTGTTTTGTCTGCTTCCGGCGTTCTGCCCAGCGTTTTTTCATGGCGGCAGAAATTCTGTTACGGGCCGCAGCGCTCATCTTTGTGCCGCGTGCACGGCCCGGAGTGTGGCCGGAACTATTTCCCGCAAGCAAAGTGCGGGCCTCCTTCAGGCGCTCGATTTCAGTATCCAGCGCCGCTAGAATCTTTTTTACCTCCACTCTTTCCTCCAATCGGCTGCGGTCTAGGTGAGGACTATCTTATGGGCAAGAAAAGTATGGGTAGCTTCCTGGCCAAAATCCACAGATACAGCGAACAGGCTTAGTTTAAACATGGTCATCACTTATTGACAAATGTAAATGGCATGTGAAGAGGCCGTTGAAGATAGTTTGAAAGATAATAGCTTGCAACAATAGTGAAATGAAGTGCGGTTGAAGAACACGTTTTGGACTTAGCCAGGACCCACCGGTATTGCCGTTCCCGGCTTGCTGTCCTTTTCCCTCTGGGTCGGCCGATATCTCTCGTGCCTTCCTCCATCCGGGAACCATGAACGCGGAAAATCCGTACTTCAGGAAGATGCTGCAAGGTGTTGGCGATACTTTCGGGCAGGTCTTCCGGGCCATCTGGGCAAACAAGCTGCGCTCATTTCTGACCATGTTTGGCATTGCCTGGGGTGTGGGGTCCATGCTCTTGCTGATTGGCGTGGGCGAGGGTTTCCGGTCTGGTCAAAGGCGTTCCCTGGCCACGCTGGGGAATGACCTGATCATGATGTGGGGAGGTACGATTCCGGCAGTACCGAACCAGCATACGGGAATGCGGCCTTACAACCTGACACTGGCGGACG
Source organism: Pseudacidobacterium ailaaui (assembly GCF_000688455.1). Classification (NCBI taxonomy): domain Bacteria; kingdom Pseudomonadati; phylum Acidobacteriota; class Terriglobia; order Terriglobales; family Acidobacteriaceae; genus Pseudacidobacterium; species Pseudacidobacterium ailaaui. The sequence continues at coordinate 836,441 of NZ_JIAL01000001.1, read as the reverse complement.
CGGAAGCCATTCGCAACGAGGCGCCGGAGGTCCGTGACGCGACGGCCTTCATCAGCCGCAACGACATCAAGCAGCAGAGCCAGTATGAAAGCGCGGGCGGACAGGTGATCGGGGCCGAGCCGAACTATAGCAGCGTCCGCTTTCTCCCTTTGCGACAGGGGCGGTTTCTCAGCGCGGCGGACATGAGCGGCAGAAACCGCGTGGTGGTCCTGGGGGAAAAGAGCGCAAAGCTGCTCTTTCCTGGACGTCCTGCGCTGGGTGAGACGGTACTGCTGAATGGGGCAGACTTTCAGGTAATCGGGGTCGCCGATAAGACCGGACGTGGGAACAATGACAATGAAAATCAGAAAATCTATATCCCGCTGAGCACCATGTTGGAGATGTTTCCAGTGAAGGGTGAGAACATTCCGGCCGATTCGGTCACTTCGATCCAATACCAGCCGAGAGTGCGCGGGGAGAATGCAGAAGCCAAGCGGCAGGTGCATGAGATCATCGCCCGCAGGCACAACTTTGATCCTGATGTGGAGGACGCCTTCAATGAGTGGGACACCATCAAGACGGAGGAGATGGTCGGCAAGATCTGGACAGCAATGGATGTTTTTCTGGGTGGGGTAGGGATTGTGACCCTGGCGCTGGGTGCGGTGGGGATCATCAACATTATGCTGGTTTCCGTAAGCGAGCGCACGAGCGAGATTGGCCTGCGGAAGGCCCTGGGGGCGACGCGACGGAACATCATGACGCAGTTCTTTCTGGAGGGCCTGCTGCTGACCGGGGTGAGTGGACTGGCCGGGATTGCGGGGGCGGCAGGGCTGATGTCTGCGCTTCAGGCGGCGATGGGAAACAATATGCAGGGCTTTGATCCTCCGCATATGGCTCCCTGGTCGGTGGTGCTGGCGCTGGGCGCCCTGAGTATGAGCGGAATGGCCGCTGGAGTATATCCGGCAGGGAAGGCTGCGGACCTGGATCCGGTAGAGGCCCTGCGCCGGGAATAGGAGATACGATGTTGCGCGATCTTTGGGGACAGGCCTGGGATGCCATGCTGTATAACCGCCGCCGGACCGCCATCACGATAGCAGGCATGGCCTGGGGCATTGCAACGGTGGTGTTGTTGCTGGCTTATGGCGCCGGCTTCAGCCGCGCCATCGAGGCCATTTTTGAGCAATGGGGAACCCAACTGATTGGCGTTTTTCCTGGAACGACCAGCGAACAGGCCGGAGGCACCAAGGCCGGAGTGCAGGTGCGTTTTACGCAGGACGATGTCGACCGTCTATGGAACACGGTTCCGAACCTGCAGCATATCTCTCCCATGCTTTCCAAGCAGGTTTCTGTTGCGAATGATCTGCATAGCTATACGTGGTGGGTCAACGGATATCGCCCGGAGATCCAGGAAATCATGCGGCTGGACATCGACTCTGGACGCTTTTTCACGGACCTGGATGACCAGCAAAGGGAGCATGTGGCGGTGATTGCTTCCGAGGCCAAGAGCAAGCTCTTTTCCGGGCAATATGCGATTGGCCAGAGGATCCGGATCAACGGCATCAGCTTTACCGTAATTGGCGTGCTCAAGCCCAAAATGCAGGAGGGCGATGACGATGTGAACCGCCAGATTTATGTCCCTTTCAGCACCATGGGAGACATCAAGGACATGAAGTATCTGGATGGGATATGGATGAATTACACAGGCGACCACATGGCGGTGGAGCAGGCCATCCGCAAAACGCTGGCTGCGGCGCATAACTTCCGGCCTTCGGACCGCAACGCCATCTTTGTCGCCAACCTGATGGAACAACTGCACCAGTTTCGGATCATCACCATCGCATTGCAGGCGCTGCTCTTGTTTATTGGTGCGCTCACGCTGGGCATTGCCGGAATCGGGCTAATGAACATCATGCTGGTTGCGGTGCAGCAGCGTACGCGGGAAATCGGTGTAGAAAAGGCGCTGGGTGCGCAGAAGCGGCATATTCTGGTCCAGTTTCTGGCCGAAGCCCTGGTGATTACCGCAACCGGAGGGGCCATTGGCATTGCGCTGGCTTATGCGGTTTCCATCGCCGTGGGGCGCATCACCTTTTACAGCGCACTGGCCAGCCATGCGGAGGCCGCAGACATCTACCTGCTGATTTCCCCCACGATTGTTCTGGTGGCGACAGGGATCCTGATTGTCGTCGGACTGATAAGCGGCATGGTCCCGGCCATGCGGGCGGCGAACCTGAATCCGATAGAGGCGCTCCGCTACGAATGACCAGTAATTCAACCTTTTGATGGATGTTTCTCCCCAACGGGGCAGGTAGGATGGTTCCGGCATGGAGCCCCGCAGACAAATGGGTGTGGCCGCGACGATGGCCGTGGTCACTGGAGAATCCATCGCACTGGGGATTTTTCTGACCCCGGCCACGATGGCGAAGTCCCTGGGCTCGCCGCTGCTGTTGGCTGCCGTGTGGTGCGGGATGGCGGTGGTCGCGCTGTGCGGTGCCCTGTGCTATGCAGAACTTGCGGTGCGCTTTCCCCATGCAGGCGGAGAATATGTGTATCTGCGAGAGGGCTATGGCGGCCGGGTGGCTTTCCTGTATGGCTGGATGTCGGCCGCGGTGATGGACCCCGGTGTGGCCGCGGCGCTCGCGGTGGGAGCGGTGCCGTATGTGCAATCGCTAGAGGGCCTTTCTTCGCATGCGGCCCGTTTTCTTCCCGCCCTGTTTCTTCTCTGCCTTGGCCTCCTCAACTATATCGGGACGCGGCTGAGCAGCCGAGTAATGGCCACCGCCAACCTGCTGAAGATTGCTGTGCTGTTTGCTCTGGTGGGATGGGCCTTTGTCTCAGGCCACGCATCTATGGGGAACCTGCTGCCTCTGGCGTCGCGGCGTCCTGGATCGGAGGCATGGTTTGCCGCCATTGCCGGAGCGACCGTGAATGCTTTCTTTAGCTTCGGCGGCTGGTGGGAGGCAGGCAAGCTGGCAGGCGAGGTGCGGGAGCCGAGGCGCACGCTGCCGGTGGCGTTTGTCGGCGGAGTCCTGGTGGTGACGAGCGTTTACCTTGCGGTGAGCTTTGCGTTTCTGTGCGTTGTTCCGATGGAGCGCATTGTGTCCAACACAGCGTTTGTGGCGCAGTTCGGGTCCGTGCTTTTTGGACCAGCCGGCGGTAAAGTGCTTTCCGGCTGTGTGCTGCTTTCCGTCGCCGGTGGCCTGATGGCCATGACGATGGCGGCGCCGCGGGTCTACTTTGCCATGGCGAGAGACGGCGCTTTCTTTCCTGTGTTTGGAAGGATCCATCCGCGTTTTGGCACACCCGCCAACGCGGTCCTGCTCCAGACGGCCATGGCGATGCTGGCGCTCTGCTTTGGGGCCTTTGACCGGATCCTGGCATACGTCATTTTTTCCGCTGTGTGCTTTTTAGCGTTGTCAGCGGCCTCGCTTTTCCGGCTAAAGAGGCCGGTAGATCGCTGGTGGTATCCCGCGGCGCCGGTAGTTTTTCTTACTGGTAGCGGAGTCATTGCGCTGCTGGTATTACTACACAATCCATTGCCTGCGTTGGTAGGTGTGGCCGTGGTGCTAAGTGGCGGCCTGCTGCGGCGATGGTTTACGCCTGCGAATCTAGCGTCGGCGGAGGCCGCAGAACCTAGTCTTTCCTGAAAGGAGTCGTAACCATGCCCTATATTCATCTGCCGGAAGATCTGCCAGGGATCCGCGGAGCCATGGCGTTCCGTCCGGAAACAGCGAAACCTCTGAATGATCTGGTGGAAGTCCTCCTGCATCAGCCACACACGCTGACGGCCGGAGAACGCGAGCTGATTGCAACGTATGTTTCCTACTTGAATGACTGCTATTACTGCCAGACCATCCACGGAGCAATTGCCGCAGCAAGCCTGCATGACGATGAAGAGCTGGTGAAGCGGGTGAAGGCGGACTTCCGCCATGCTGCGATCTCAGAGAAGCTGAAGGCGCTGCTGGTGATTGCCAGCAAAGTGCAGAAGGGCGGAAAGCATGTCACGGCCGAAGATGTGGAAGCAGCGCGGCGAGAAGGTGCGACAGACCTGGAGATCCACGACACCGTGCTGATTGCCGCTGCCTTCTGCATGTACAACCGCTATGTAGACGGACTGGGCACCTGGCAGCCGCGCGATGAAGCCATGTATCGCGAACGCGGAAAACGGATCGCCCGAGACGGATATGTGACGGTGAGCAAGGAGTATCTGCCGATAGAAGCTGCGACCCCATCCTCTTTTCAAGATTAAGGAGAACCAACATGCCTCATATTGCATTGCCTGACGGACTTCCTGGAATCAGCGCCGGCTTTGCCTTCCGCCCGGAGACAGCAAGGCCAATGCGTGAGCTGGCCCATGTGCTGCTGCATGAGCCAAACACGCTGACCGGGGGAGAGCGCGAGCTGATTGCGACGTATGTCTCCTACTTAAATGACTGTTACTTCTGCCAGACGAGTCATGGCGCAGCAGCGGCGGCCCATCTGGGCGATGAAGAGCTGGTGAAGCGGGTGAAGGCGGACTTCCGCCATGCTGCGATCTCAGAGAAGCTGAAGGCGCTGCTGGTGATCGCCAGCAAAGTGCAGAAGGGCGGAAAGCATGTCACGGCCGAAGATGTGGAAGCAGCGCGGCGAGAAGGTGCGACAGACCTGGAGATCCACGACACCGTGCTGATTGCCGCTGCCTTCTGCATGTACAACCGCTATGTAGATGGACTGGGCACCTGGCAGCCGCGCGAGGAGGGCCTGTATGCCGCGATGGGAAAACATCTGGCCACGGAAGGCTATCGCAAGCCTTCGATCGAGCGCGCCGAAGTCGCTTAGTCGAGGCGGGGGAGGCAATACATTCTCCCCCTCGATGCCTATCTGATACTCTGGGCCACATGATGCGCCCGCTCGTGTTTGCCCTGCTGTATTTTTTCTCCTATTCCTTACTTGCGCAGGAAGAGAAGCCGTTGAATCCGGCCCTGGTAGCCGCGAAATGGCATGCGGCCTGGATTGCCTGTCCGGATGCTCCGCAGAGGGACGAGGGGGTCTATCGCTTCCGAAGAGAGATCACACTGCCGGCAAAGCCGGAACACTTCTGGGTGCATGTGAGCGCGGACAACCGCTTCCTGCTGCACGTGAATGGACAATACGCGGGGGAAGGCCCGGCGCGGGGCGATCTGTTCCACTGGAGGTTTGAGACGCTGGATCTGGCCCCTTTGCTCCATTCCGGAAAGAACGTCATTGCGGCGACGGTGTGGAACTTTGGCACGCGCGCTCCGGTGGCGCAGATGAGCAACCGCACTGGCTTTCTGCTGCAGGGAGACACAGCAGCCGAGGAGATCGCAAACACAGACGGCTCCTGGTTGGTGAGGCAGGACACAGGCCGCGGCCTGGCTGCAACGAATCACGTGAAGGGATATTACGCCGCGGGTCCGCCGGAGCGCGTCGATGGACGGCTGACGATATGGAGCTGGGATGCTGAGCAGGTGCCGGATGCAGACCAGTGGCATCATGCTATCGTGATTGGCCGCGCCGCCACGCGCGAGGCCCAGGATGCGGACAATAACTGGGAGCTGGTCCAGGACCCGCTGCCGCCAATGGAACACCGGCTGGTGGATGCCGGAAAACCAGTGCGCGTGGATGGGCTGGATGCGGTGCCGGAATTTCCCGCGCAGCCACTGAAGGTACCTGCGCATACGCATGTGGTTCTCCTGCTGGACAACGGGGTGCTGGAAACGGCCTATCCTGAGCTGACGATGAGCGGAGGACGCGACGCTGAGGTGCGCCTGACCTATGCTGAGGCGCTCTATGATGAGCACGGGCAGAAAGGCAATCGCAATGAGATTGCCGGCCGGCATATCGAAGGCATGGATGATACCTTCATGAGCGATGGCGGAGAGCACCGCTCGTATCAACCTCTCTGGTGGCGGACCTGGCGGTATCTGCAAATCGAGGTGACGACGAAAGATGAGCCGCTGCGGCTGGACAATCTTCGCGGATGGTTCAATGCTTATCCCTTTGAGGAAAAGGCGAGCATCGAGGCAGACATTCCGGACCTGAAGAAACTCTGGGAGACGGGATGGCGTACTGCACGACTGTGCGCGCATGAGACGTACATGGATGCTCCATACTGGGAGCAGTTGCAATACGTAGGCGATACACGCATCCAGGCGCTGATTTCCTATGCCATGACTGGGGACAGCCGGTTGGCACGGCAGGCCATCACGAACATAGAGGCTTCTTTGGTGCCCGAAGGGCTGACACAGAGCCGATACCCCTCGCGGCTGCCGCAGTTTATTCCTACGTTTTCGCTGCTCTGGGTGGACATGCTGCACGACTACTGGATGTATGTGGATGACGAGGCGTTGGTGCGCGAGGTGCTACCGCACACACGCGGCGTCATGGACTGGTATGCATCGCATCTGCGTCCTGACGGTCTGATGGGCAGGGTCCGCTGGTGGGAGTTTGCTGACTGGACGAGTGGGTACCCGGATGGTGTTCCACCGCAGGAGGCCGATGGCGGGTCCGCCTTTCTCACCCTACAGTTTATCGAGGCCCTGCATGATGCAGCGGAGATGGAGAGGCATTTCGGCAGCCAGGAGCGGGCCGCCGCTTATCAGGCGATGATCGAGAAGTCCACGGATGCACTCAACCGGCTCTGCTGGGACGCGCGCTACGGGGTGTATGCAGATACTCCGGCGAAGAACAGCTACAGCCAGCAAGCGAATGTTCTGGCTGTATGGCAGAACGTAGCTCCGCGCGCGCTGCAGAAGAAGGTTCTGGAGCGCGTGCTGGCATCCCGGGAAGGACAAGGGGTGCAGATAGAAGGAAGCACCGTACCTCCGATGTCCGCGATGAGCTATTACTTCCGCTTTTATCTGGCGCGTGCCCTTGAAGCGGCCGACCTGGCAGACCGCTATCTGGAGGAGCTGGCACCGTGGCGCCAGATGCTGCAATTGGGGCTGAGCACCTGGGCCGAACAGCCGGAGCCGACGCGCTCGGATTGTCACGCCTGGAGCGCAAGTCCCAACTATGATTTGCTGACGGTAGTGGCGGGCATCCATCCGGCTTCCCCGGGATTCAAGACCGTGCGGATGGAGCCGCATCTGGGCAGGCTGACGCATCTGGACGCGGCCATGCCCCATGAAGGCGGGGAAATTCACGTGGAGTATGAGCTAAACGGCAGGCAGTGGTCGGCACATGTGGCATTGCCTGCCGGGATGACCGGTGACCTGGTGTGGAAGGGCACCAGGTATCCGTTACATGGGGGAGCGCAGGTGTTGCAGTTGCCCTAGACCGTGGTTCGGTTCGAAGGACCGCTAGGATGCTTTACTCATTGTCCGGGCGCTTGTATGGCGTCTGCAGATACCTTCTCGCCTCATTCAGCGCGCCGCCGGTGTTGTCATTGGTCTGCAATGCCTGACGGTATTCAGGGATGGCGCGGTCGCGCTGTCCGGTCACATCAAAGATTTTGCCAATCTGGATGTGGCTCCAGACCTCGGTCCACTTTGGATCGTCATCGCCACGCAGGGCGTCGCGGTAAGCATTGATCGAAGCCTGATAGTTGCGCATGGTAAAGAGGACTTCGCCGATGCGGTAGCTGGCCAGCGAGCTGTTCGGGTTGACCTTGAGGGCCTGCTGGTATTCGGCCAGCGCCCCGGTAAGGTCTCCGGCTGCAACCAGGTTCTGGCCTTTCAGAATATGGACCCGCACCTGCATGTCGGTGGAGTTTTTGAGGATCCAGTTGTCAGGATCAATTGTGATATGGCGCGGACGGCCGAAGGTGTCCACGACAAATTGCGAGTCTGAACCGACCACGTCCACACGACGCTCCTCCGTTTTGCCATCAGTTTCAATGCGTAGCTCGACGGGCATATTGAAGAGGTCGAGGTCCTGCTGGATCTCTCCGATCGTGCGGAAGCCTTTGTTGTTGCCCAGACGGTAGACCGCATATTTGTTGGTGAATTGTGGAGCTCCGGTACCGTCGAGCCACTGTGCGAAGAACGGGGTGAGCTGCTGCTGGGACTGGGCCTCGGCCAGCTTCTCAAAGTCGCTGGTCTTCACAGACTGGTCTTTGTACTGCGTGAGCACCGCACGCAGAATTTTCAGGAAGCTGTCCTGGCCAACTTCCCAGCGAAGCATGTGGAAGACCATGGCTCCCTTGTCCAGGGTCATGGCCTGGAACTGCGGCGAGAAGGGCGCAAGGCGTCCGGCGCTGGTGAGCGGGATGGTGTCATAGGCCAGCGCGCTGGCGGAGACGTCCTGAATGGCGGTGTTCATGGCGTTGCGTCCGGCCTGGTCTTCGAGATACATCAGTTCGGCGTAGCGAGACATGCCGTTTTCCAGCCACTCATCGTTGAGCGTGGCCGGGCTGACCTGGCACCCCCACCACTGATGCGCAATCGTGTTCGCCAGCAGGCGATAGCTATTGATGTTGCTGCCGATGTAGGAGCCGGCAACGGCGGCAATCTCTGGCGCCCACCATACATGGACGGTATCGTCTGGAAGCTCAACGACATTCAGTTGCGTGGAATCAGGCACGCCGAAGGTGCTGGTGAAGTAGGCAAATTCGCGGAGCGCGGCCTGACCGTAATCCTGCGCGAACTGTTTGTGCGCCTCAGTTGTATAGATATGGATGTTTGGCGCGGCCGCCACTGGTGGGGCAAACTTGCCGGCAATGATGGTGCCGGGGAATCCGGATTTGGCCCAATGAAAGTCGTACTCGCCGCTGGTAGAAGTGGTTGCGCCGCTGCCGATGACGCGGTATCCGGCTGGGACCTTCACGTGAATGTCAGCGGTAAAGCGGTCAGTGAGGAAGCCAGACATGGGAAACCAGCGTCCGGGATAGAGCAGGTAGCTGATGGGGTCGCCTACATAGGCCAGTTTCAGCCCCTCGACCGGGCTTCCTGTTTCATCCTGGAGCGCGCCGTCATAAGTAAAGACCCAGGTATACTGCTGCCCTTTGACGAGGGGCGAAGCCGGGGTGACGATGACGGTTGCGTTTGGGCCGCGTTCGCCGGTCAGGGCCTTGCCTGTGGTGTCAGTGACTTTTTCGACCTTTAATGCGCCATGAAGCTCAAAGATGGCGTTGTCAGAGTTGTCGAGCACTGTAAAGGTGACGCTGGCCGTGGCCGACAGCTTGTGGTCCGCTGGAGAAAGCTGCGCATCAATGGTGTACCCGGAGATCTCCACAAGCGGTTTTTGCTGGGCGACGAGCGGAGCGGCGAGAAAAAAGAGCAGGGGCAGGATGGACCGTTTCCATAGTTTCGCGCCGCGCAGCCCGGAGACGCGAAAGGAGAGAAAACGAAGGTCGCGGCAGTAATCCGATATCGGTATCTTCATCGTGCTGAACTCGCCAACTCTATTGTGATGCGCGCCACTTGCTCAATCGGGCTTTTTTCTGTGTGCAGCGCAGCCGCCACACAGGCAAGCTCCTGTTTCATCCGGTCCCGTGCCTTCTCATCTTCAAGCAAAGGCCGCAGATGGGAGACGGCATTCGTAGCAGAAAAGTTGTCCTGGATGAGCTCGGGGACCACTTCGCGTCCGGCAATCAGATTGACCATGGCCACGTGCGGGACCTTCACGACCCGCTTGGCAACAGCATACGTCAATCCGGAGACGCGGTAGACCACAATGAACGGATTGCCAATCAGGGCCGCCTCGACCGTGGCTGTTCCGCTGGCCACCATGCTGGCGCGCGAATGGTACAGGACGGCCCGGGCATCGTCCACCACGGTGATGCGAGGGGACTTTTTCGGAAGCATGGAGCGCACGTGCGCAATCTGCTCCGCAGTGAGGGTGGGAGCAAGCGGCAGCAGAAATTCATAGGTGCCATCGAGCTGTCGCGCGGCCTTGAGCATCTCCGGGAGGTTGAGACGGATCTCCTTGAAACGACTGCCCGGGAGCAGTCCTATCCAGTGTTTGGACGGGTCGAGTCCCTGTTGGGCAGCAAAGCTGTTTCGTGGGATGGAAGGCAGGGGGACCTCGGCCAATGGATGACCTACAAACCGCGCCTCCACGCCGTGCTGTCTGTAGAAGCCTTCCTCGAACGGGAAGATGACCAGCATCTGGTCTACATAGCGTTGTACCTTTCGGATGCGGTATTTCTTCCAGGCCCAGAGCTGAGGGCTGACAAAGTAGATCACCGGGACCCGGAGCCGATGAAGCGTCCGTGCCAGCGAAAGATTGACATCGGGAAAATCAATCAGGATGGCGGCGTCCGGCCGCTCGGCGGCAATGCTGGCCCGGAGCCTTCGGTATTCAGAATAGATGCGGGGAATGTGCCGGATGATCTCGGTAATGCCCATCACAGCGACATCTTCGGCGCGGACAATCCGGCGAAAGCCGAGCGCCTCCATGCGCTGGCCGCCCAGGCCAAAGAAAGTGGCCTGAGGAGCGAGACGGCGAATGGCGGGAATCAACTGCGCGGCGTAGTTCTCGCCACTGGCCTCTCCGGTGGAGACAAAGATTTTAGGACCGTTGTTCATGGGGCAGAGGGTTCGATTTGCCGGATTGTCCGCAAGAAAAATGCCCCTGGTAGGTTAGCGGTGCCCCGGACACGATTCTGCTGCATCCGGACGGACGAAAATTGCGCGCAGTTCCGGTGCGAGGGAGTCCTGCAGCCCCTTGCGAACATCGTCCACCACATTCATACATTCAATATACCTTAGCTAATCTGTTCCCACGGCAAGGCCGGAAGGCAGCGCAGGCACGGGCTCGGGCAGCTCCTGGTCTTTGTACTGAAGCTGGTAAAGTTTCCAGTAGAGTCCGCGTTGGGACAACAGTTCCTGATGTGTGCCCATCTCGCGCAAACTGCCTTTGTGCATCACGAGAATCACATCGGCGCGCTGCACGGTGGAAAGACGGTGCGCGATAATGACCGAGGTGCGGCCTTCTACCATGCGTTCAAGGGCGAGGCGGACGCGCATCTCCGTATCGGTATCTACGCTGGAAGTGGCTTCGTCGAGAATCAGGATGCGGGGATCATGGGCAAGGGCGCGGGCAAAGTTAATGAGCTGTTTCTGTCCAGTGGAAAGACCGTTGCCTCGTTCGTGCAGAGGTTCGGCAAAGCCACCTGGCAGTGAATGAATAAAGTCGCGGACATTGACCTCATCGGCGGCCTCCTCCAGCCGTTGGTCAGTGATCCAGTGGGAGCCGAGACGAATGTTTTCCGCAATCGTTCCGGTAAACAGGAAAGGGTCCTGCAGCACAACGCCAAAGCGCTGGCGTAGCCGCTTCAGGTCGTGTTCGCGCACATCGAGGCCATCAATCAGAATGCTGCCGTGCTGGATGTCATAAAAACGCATCATCAGGCTGATGATGGTCGTCTTGCCCGCTCCGGTATGGCCGACGATGGCCGCCGTCTGGTCCGGCTCAATCACAAAAGAGACGCCGCGCAGGACCCATTCGATCTCTTCCATCGCAGCAAGCTCGGTGCTGCTGGCGCCTGCAATGCGTGATTTCTGCTCGTCTGTCAGCTTCTGGTAAGTAAACCAGACATTGCGGAATTCGATGCTTCCAGAGCCATTGCCTTCTCTTGGATGAGCGGGAGGGACGATTTCCGGCTGGGTGTCCAGCAGACGAAAAATACGCTCGCTGGCCGCCATCGCTGCCTGCAGAATGTTGTACTTTTCGCTCAGGTCCTGGATAGGACGGAAAAAGCGCTGCGCGTACTGCATGAAGGCGACCAGCACGCCGAGGGAGACTGTAGCGTGCAACACCCCATAGCCGCCGCGCCAGATGACGATGGCGATGGCAATGGTGCTGAGCAGTTCGACCGCCGGATAATAGAGCGCATAGGCCAGGATGGCGTCTTTGAAAGCGTCCATGTGCTGGCGGTTGACCTTCTCAAATTGCTCGAAGGACCGTTTCTGCCGATTAAAGAGCTGGACCACGGTCATTCCGCTGATGTGTTCCTGGGTATAGGAGTTGATTTTCGCAATGGCGGTACGGATGCGCCGGTAGGAATCGCGCACATGCTTGCGGAAGATGCGGGTCACAATCAGAATCAACGGCAGCACGGCGAAGGCCAGAAGGGCCAGCCACCAGCTCATGCGCAGCATCACGATGACGATCCCGGCCAGCACAAAGATGTCCTCGAAGATGGCGAAGACGCCGGAGGTGAACATTTCATTCAAGGCATCCACGTCGCTGGTCAGACGGGTCACCAGACGCCCTACAGGATTGCGGTCAAAGAAGCCGACATGCATGTACTGGAGGTGCCGGAAGATCTGGCTGCGCATGTCAAACATGACCTTCTGGCCCGTCCACTGCATCAGGTAGGTCTGCACGAATTCAAGAAAGTAGCTGATGACTAGCGCGCCAAGATAGAGCGTGGCCAGTTGTGTGATTCCCGTGACGGCATGGGGGCTGAGATGGAGCGCCAGCCAGGACTGCTTCGGCGGAGGCTGCGCCGTCATATAGCGGTCTACGGCCACCTTGGTCAGATACGGTCCCAGCACATCGAGGGCGGCCTTGATCAGCACGGCGGCCAGCGAAGTGAGAGCCGCCCATTTGTAGGGATAAAGATAGCGGATGAGCCGCCGCATCAGCCGGCTGTCATAGGCTTTGCCGACGACATCGTCTTCCTGCATTTGAGATTGTTTCGGCTTTTCCTGCTCGGCCATAGGTGCGCTTTTTTTATTGTATAAAGACTGGTCCTGGTGCAGCCGCCTGCTCATCCATACAGCTCGGTTTCGCTGATTACCGGCTCGTCCGGATATTCTCGGGCGGCACGGTTGGCTGCTCCAAACATTGCGCCCCGAGCGGCTGTGATGGGAGCAAAACGCAGAAAGCCTATGGGATCGCGGATATCGTCATAGATGGCTTCCATGCCGCCCTTCATCAGATAGGTTTCATGCCAAAAGCCCGTGCCACCAGAGTTGCGGAGAAAGCTCTTCCACCAGGTGCGATGCGGTTCAGAGCGGGACCATTGCAGCAGCGAGTCCATGTTCCGCCAGTACTGACGCATCCCGATATGGGGAGGAAAGAGCGAAAAGATGAAATTTTCATGCAGCAGCAATCCATCCGGTCTGGCGGCCACCGATTGAGAGATCTTCGGGCCGAAGCCGAAAAGGGTCTTAATGCCGGTTAGACGGTTGACCCGCATTCCCAGATAGATGACAACCAGGTCCGGATACTGTGAGAGGTCGACCGTGCGCCGCTCAACTTTCATGCCATCTCCTTCGTGTCCTTATCCAGATAGTGATGTATGGGCGCCTTGTGCTGCTGCATTTTTTTGTTCGTGGATGAGACAATAAAGACGGTCGTATGGACCCCATTGGCCTGTATCTTTCCGTCCCCTTTTGCCGCTCAAAGTGCACTTATTGCAATTTTGCCTCCGGTGTCTATCCGGCCAGCTTCATGGGGCGCTATGTCCAGAGATTGTGTGAGGACATGCTGTCGGCAAAGCAGTTTGTTTCCGCAGAGAGTGTGGACTCGATCTATTGGGGCGGCGGAACGCCGAGCCTCCTTTCTCCGCAGTATTTCAGGGAACTGTTCCGCGCGATCAGACGGCAATGGAATGTTTTGGGTCATGCGGAGATCACAGTGGAGTGCGCGCCGGGCCAGTTGGCGGAGGAAACACTAGACGCCATGCTGGAGTGCGGTGTGAATCGCATCAGCTTTGGGGTGCAGTCCTTTATGGACCAGGAGGCCAGAGCTGCTGGTCGGCTGCATACCCGGGCCATTGCATGGGAAGACATTTGCCGCGTGCGACAAAAGGGCGTGTCGCGTGTGAATGTGGACCTGATTGCCGGGCTTCCCTACCAGACACAGGCTTCTTGGCAGGAATCGCTGGATGTGCTGGCGGAAACAGGCGCAGACCACACGAGCATTTACATGCTTGAGGTGGATGACGATTCGCGCCTGGGAAGGGAAGTGTTGAACGGCGGAGCACGTTATTCTGCTCCAGAGGTTCCATCAGACGACGCAATTGCAGGCATGTATCTGACCGCCATTGAGACGCTGGCGAGACGAGGACTGGAGCAATACGAGATTTCCAACTTTGCCCGTTGCGGGGCCGAATCCGAGCACAACAAGAAATATTGGCTGCGAAAGCCATATTTGGGTCTGGGTGTCGATGCACATTCGATGTTGCGGACGGAAGATGGCGGGTGTCTCCGCTTTGCTGCCCATGAGGGCCTGGAAGAGTATCTCAAGGCCCCCGGATGGGAGCAGCGCCAACGGCTGACACGGCAGGAAGAGCTCGAAGAGGCGTGGTTTCTTGGCCTGCGCTTGAATGCGGGCGTTGATTTAAGAAAGCTCAAAGCAGAGTTCGGTGCCGAAGCTCTTTCCGACTGTCTCTGCATCATCGAGGATCTGGTCGAGGAAGGTCTGCTGGAAAAATCAGGCGAGTGCGTGCGGCTGACCCAGAGAGGGCGGCTGCTTTCCAACGATGTCTTCGCACGCTTTCTGGTTTCGGCGCCAGCATAGCTGCCGGTCTTTGAGGACAAGATGGGCAGCCACTTCTGTGTGTTTCCTTGAAAAGGTGCTGACAACAGAGTGCGAGCAGGAGTAGCCTACGCCAGAAGGAACCAGAAAAAATCAAGGTGAAAGCTGCATGAAAAATGCCCTCTTGTTTTTAGCGGTCCTGCTGCTGACAAGTGTTGCATCTGCGCAGTCTGTCTCGGCTCCCCGGTCGACCTTGCGTAGTATCTTGCTCGAACAGATGCAGGAAACGCACAACAAAAAAGAATGGTTTGTACCCGCCAATGTTGCTGTGGCCGGACTGACCGCTGAGCAGGCCAACTGGAAGGACGGCAAAGGAAACCATTCCGTAGGCCAGCTTGCGTATCACCTGGTCTACTGGGACTCACGCAGTCTGGAGAAATTCAAGGGTGTACCGCAGACCAAATTCAGCGGAAACAATGATGAGACTTTCGAGGACTTTGACAGTAAGAAATGGAACGAGATCGTGCATCGGCTGGATGAGGTCCTGACAGAGTGGGAAAAGGCGATTGAGACCGCCGATGAGCAGAAGCTGGCAGAGTGGGCCCCCACAATTGAGAAGATCAGCGCGCATCATGCATACCATATTGGACAGATGATTTACGTGCGGAAAGAGCAGGGTTCGTGGGACCCCGAGAACGGAGTGAAATAAGGCCCGGCAATGGCCCCTGCTTACGGTTGCGTAACCATGAGAGAAGTGCGGTCTTCTATGAAAACTCTGTAAATCCGAAGTATGATTACGAAGGAAGGCTGCGCGATTTTCTGTGGTTCCCGAATACAGTATCGTCATTCCGGCATATAACGAAAGTGCCCGAATCGGAAATGCCCTGACCCAGGTGCTTGCATGTGTGCACAAGCACGGCTGGAATGCCGAAGTGCTCGTTGTCGATGATGGATCGCGGGATGATACCGCGGCAATCGTGAAGGCCTTTTCCCTCCAGGACCCGATCGTAAAGCTGATTCAGAACCCCGGAAACCGAGGCAAAGGATTTAGTGTGCGTAATGGCATCCTTCATGCATCGGGAGACATTGTTATGTTTACGGATGCAGACCTGTCTGCTCCGATGGATGAGGCGGAGCGGCTCTTTGAAGCGGTCCGCAACGGGGCAGACATTGCAATCGGGTCACGCTGGCTGGAGCGCGGCCGGCAGACGGTGCAACAGCCCTTATACCGGCGCTTTTTTGGCCGTTGTTTTAATGCGGTCACACGGCTGATCATGGGCCTGCCTTTTGCGGATACGCAGTGCGGCTTCAAGGCCTTCCGCAGACAGGCAGCGCAGACGGTTTTCCAGTTGCAGCGGATTGAACGCTGGGGCTTTGACCCGGAGATCCTCTTTATCGCACTCAAGCGCGGATACAGGATTTGCGAAGTCCCGGTCAGCTGGGGGCACGACGAACGGACGCGGATCAGTTATCTGAAAGATGGTTTGAAAATGCTGGAGGAACTGGTCTTCATCCGCTGGAATGCCCTGACGGGTGTCTATGACCGTCCGGTGAAGGACCTCGTCCCGCCGGTACCGGTGGTTAAGGGGCATCCATGACGGAGAGGCGCAAGGCGACCCGGGCTTGTGTCATACTGAACAAGGCGGCCTGATTAGGCTGCGGTCCTTTCTGAGGGCCGGGATGGCGGAACTGGCAGACGCAGCGGACTCAAAATCCGCCGACCCTTGCGGTCATGGGGGTTCGACCCCCCCTCCCGGCACCAGCCAAGCATGTCATTCTGGGCAAGTGAGATTGATTTCAGAAACTTCTGATTTATCGAGAGATAAATAGGCTATTTTGGGCTATGTAGGAACTGTGCAGGCAATTTCTCGATTTCTGTGCATATTGCATATTTTGAGCGCGAGACGCAACTCTGAGCAGACGATTTTAGTTTGCTTGGAAGACCCTGTGTCAGTGACTATGTCCGTCTCGACCAACCATACTGCCGTCCCCAATTTGGAGGCGTGATAAAAGACATCATCATGCATGAAAAGGCTCGGATCAATCGGATTCTGCTATAGGCTATGCCCCATGCCGAAGCCGTATTCGATGACCGGCGCGATTTCTGGCTGTGGCGGCGTGATGGCTTGCTCTGGCTTTATCGCTGGCGTGTGGGCGCTCTCGTGGTGCACATCGTGCCCTAACGCTTCCGGCAGTTTCGCGCGGTCGTTGGTGTAAAGCTGCGCGTCTTCAACTCCGCGCGAGACGGCGACATATGCCATGCGGCTGTTGAGCAGATCTTTCGCGGCCAACTCGGTATCGACGTGATTCAATACGCGCTCTGCGGTCTGCCTTGGCTGGAATGGCTCGTCAACGCATAGCCGTGATCGAGATGCGGATGCGTGGATCGAATCGCACATTGCGGCCTCCATCCATTTTCAGACTCAGTTTTCCATCATGGATACTCTCGATGGTTCCTAGTTCGCGGTTGGCAATTTTCAAGTCATTCGCTGGCGCGGTGAACTGAATGCGGTCGCCCACGGCAAAGCTGCATGGTTCCTCCCGATAGACAGAGACGCCTTGCTGCCGCCGAGGATCATAGGTCAGCTCGGAGCCATCGGCCCGAACCACGGTTAGCAGGTTCTTGTCAGCGTCAACGCTCTTGACCCGCGCGTATTCGCCGCGCTTTATGGCTGCTGGCCTCCAGATACTCTTTCGTATAGCCCTTGATCTCCGGCTGCCCATGCTTGCCGCGCTCCAACTCGTAACCCAACCCCCGTAACCGCATCGACAACTCAGAACGGTAAAGGCTGGTGGCATAGCGTTGCGAAGCGAATAGCTCTTGCGGCTGCAAGGCCCGCGTCTGTCCGTTGTCGTTGAAGATCACAGCATGAGTATGGAGCTGCGGCGCGGTGTAGCCGTCCACAGGCCGGGCGGTATCATGCTCAAAGGTGGCTGCAACAAATTTGCCGGTCGTCTCCGGCGCGTGGACGTTGCCGATGCGGGCCTGCGTGTACTTCTCCAACTCGTTAAGCGCCACGCGGACGCTCTCTCGATGCGCCTCTCTTACGCGCTCGTCGCCGCCGACAAGGGCAGTATGTGAAACCGACTTCGGCGCGGAGAACGTCGCATCCCAAGCGGCGCGATGCTCCACGCTGGTTACTTCCTTACCGAATTTTCCCTCATAGGTCTTGGAAACCTGATGACGAACAAGCTGCGCTTCGGTGTGCGGATGCTGGCCTTCGGTCAGACGGGCGAAGTGCTCATTGCCGACCGGACCTGACAAACCCCACTGCTCGGCCAGCTAGCCCTGCCACTCGCTATGCCCCTGCTGATCGCGGCTCCAATAGTTCTGCCTAGTTCTGCCGCTCCGACGCAAACTCCCGCTCATGGTACGTGCGTACCTGCGAAGCTGACAGCGGCTTGGAGATCGCGTCAGCATGGAGAGATTCTAGTCCTGTGATTCGGCGCGGCAACTCTGTCACGGAGAGACCGAGGATTCTTTAAACGTCTTCATTGGAATTCACCGTACGTCCAGCCTCAACCTTGTTCCACGCAGCGATGATCTGCGCCCCGGATGCCTGCTCCTGCCAGTGCCTTGTACTAGATGGGAATTTCTCGCGCGTTCCGGAGGATTCAGGCGTGCAGATCACGACGACTTTGGTGTTAAATAGAAGATTGATTCAGCTAAACAATCAGACTCTGTTGGGACGCGAAGAGCCATGCCAATAATTGACTTTCGGGATGTCGCAGAGCTAGTGAATCAAAGCAGGACCACTCGGCTAGAGATGAAGCCTACTAAGGCGAAGGAGGGGCGATGGGCAATGTACCCCGGAGTCCATCTGGTCCACACCTCCCAATATCCATTTAGAGTACTTTATTTCCAGTCCTCTGCCACACTGGAGGATATCCGCGCGGGGCTTCGGGATACCCAAGCAGAAGAGCCCGTCCACATTGTCTATCCACCTTCATTACAGCGCCTTATTCAGAACAATGTCGAGGAATTGCGCCTCCGTGACCGCGCGGCGTCGATGTGGACCACCAAAGATTACATTCTTTCCTTTATCAGGGAAGAAATCGACACATACCTAAATAGACTGAAGAGCCTCCGGCCGGTCGACTACATCAATCCCCGGATTGAAACGCCCTCCGGCTTCCAGGTTCGGCTGCCTAATCCCGTCCTATCTTTTCTCGTCGATCCGTCAACAGTCGAGAGTTCGGGGAGGCTCGGGATCGTGCTGGCCGAGCCGGGGCAGGGCAAGACCTACATGAGTACCTATTTAGTCTCGCAACTGGCAACAGGCAATCACGGCGTAGTTCCTCTCATGGTCGACTCGTCCCAGTGGCAGGGCTTATCGGTAGAGGATCAACGCTCCCTGCCAAAAACGATTGCCCATTCCTTCAGGCACTTTGGTGCGGCCATAGGTTGGCTCGATGGACATGAGGATCTCTTCCTTCGGTCCACGTTAAAAGCAGACATATTCCGGATCATCTTTGACGGGTTCGACGAATACATCCTTCACAATCGAGGCTCGGTTTCCCCTCTTGACGTTCTAGAGGTCCTCGCAGACCTCGCGGCAACGACAGGAACCCGCATTGTGATTACATCTAGAACTTCGTTCTGGCACTCAAATCTTCCCCTAGCCGAGGTCGAGGATTTCGTCCGAGAACGTGGCGCATTTGTTTTCTCCATTCTCCCTTTCAATCGAGAAAACGCGAAAAACTACTTCGACCAACGGATCGCCGAAGAAACCCAGTGCGAAAAGGCGTTACAGATATACGACGTTTTGCGGCAGAGTGACAACGACCTGATTGGCCGTGGCTTTGTCTTGAGTCTCATCGCCGATCTAGCGATGCACGGAGGTAGTAGCCCCCATCCAGGATACGACTCCGCACGCGCGATGTTATGGCTCTTGGAAGCATTGTGTCAGCGAGAGGAGGTCCGACAGGATCTGCCCTTTACCGCAAAAGAGCAATTAGAGGTGCTCCGTCAATTCGCTTGCGAAATCGCCTTGGGGATCGAGCCCACTACAGAACTACTCTCGCTGATTCTTTCCTACGTCAAGCCGGCGCTCAGCAGCGCCTTGATGAAAGGAACAATCGACAAACTCGTGAGTCACCCATTGCTCAGTAGAGAGCGCGCATCCGAATCGTGGTCCTTTAGGCAAATGCAAATATGGACACTCCTCCTTGCTGACTATATCGTCCACTTACCGGGCAGCAATATTAGGGATTTTGTCGCGAAGGTTCATCTCTCCCCAGGAGCTATGCAAGACGTTGCGGAGATGATCGTTCAGCTGGCTGAAGTGGAGGCTGCCAGCCAGATCCCACTCGATCGGCTTGGCTTGTTGATCTCGGCAATGTCTGAGAGGGGAGGTCTCGTCGGCAGAATTTGGGGAGAAGGCAGCAGATTGGCCGGGCTGATCGTCCTTGGGGCGGTAGACCGTACGGTTCGGGCAGGAAGCCCGAGAACAGAGCGAACAGAATTGCTTCGGAAGCTTGGGGGCGGAGCTACAATCTTTGGGATCACGTTTACTGGCGTGATCGCGCACTACGATTTCAGTGGCACTGAGTTCCGTAATTGTCGCTTTGAGCGAGTTACCTGGGTGAATTGCAAGTTTACTGCCCAATCGGCGTTTGTGCAGTGCGAATTTATCGGCGGAAACGCACAGAACCAGTGTGAGGGCATGGGGAGTGCGAGACTGGAAAACTGCAGCCTTGACCCAGATGCGGACACAATGTTCAGCGTTGTCAAGACCCGGGAAGGCAAGAAACGCTATTCCGCGGAAGATCTGCGAAGGGATATTAGCTCTGTGATAGACAAGTTTGTCATAAAGGGCGGTCTCGGACTTAAGTCGGTTGCAGAGAGGCACCTCACTCGGGGCACAATTGCAACCTCGCGGCACCGAGACGACGTGATAAGCGCACTAAAATCGAAGATATTTGAAGAGCACGAGATCTCCGGAGTAGGGTCGGGCTACCACATCCGCGAAAACGCGGTGGAAGCTGTGAAGTTCTATGCGGCGAATAACGTCTTCACGGGGCCGCTTAGAACGGCCTACGAAGCGCTGGAACGGAAGATCACAGAGCACGAATAAGTCCTGGTCGCGAGTGATATGGCCGAGTGCCCCAGACCTGCTCGTGTTCGCTGATGCGAAGCCAGCTCACTCGGCGCCACTCCAGTCCGACTTTGACATATCGAGCTGCGTACAAGGTAGACTTGCAGTTCGCCACAGCCACTTCAATCTGACGAAGCAGATTCACTACCTGCTGCAGTTTATACCGCTTGCCTCGCGGCAGCTTATTAAGGCTTGCCAGCCGCACGCCCCGGAGCAAGCGGCTGGCACTCAACTCAACACCAGGACGGCGTTTTGCTGGACTAACCGCACCGAAGCCGCTCATGGAAGAGCCGCCCGTGCAATGCGATTCTTCCATGATTCCGGCCAGAAGGGCAATATGGAGGCCGATTAATGGCAGACGTAGGAGAAGTTTTTAAGCCGGGGGAGAAGTGTGACGCCTCTGGCATCTATACCGTTATTCACGACTCGCAGCATCGGCAAACGCACGAAGTAACGTGTGTATATGGTAAGCCGTTCCCGCCCTGTAACCACTGTGGCCGCAACGTTCGTTTCAAGCTGAAATACAAGGCTATACACATCGAAAGTCACGAAAGCTTTAAGTATTAATAGGTCCGCAGGGGTGAACTCTGCGGACCATCTTACAAAAGGAGGCGAAGCGAATGGCTACATCAAAAAGAGATGCTAGCAAGGCCAGCAAGTTGCTCAGGACAAGCATGAGCAAGACGGTCCGTAGCGTGGCTGGCTCTGTTTAGTTCAAGCAAAGCGCGGTAAGCGCAAGTTAGTTGGACGTAAGCCAAGCCGAAGGAAGTTTGGTGCAGGCAAAGAGAATTGAACACTCATTTCCTTACGGCGTGCGGATTATCTGCCATCCAGCAAGCACAAAGCGCACGAAGAACAGCCGCCAGTGGCGGCTCCTGCGCGGAGATTTGCCGCTAAGAACGCCCCGGGGGGCAGCGGTAAATCAGAACCAATATATGAGTAGCGTCTAGATCGGACATGGAAATGATTACCTCCCTGCGCCAGCCTCCGCCAGCGGATCCGGCCAAAGACGGCTTCGGGAGATTCGCGGTCAGCCTGCCCTGCGGTGCTGACCTCGCTTGGATTTATCGTGCATCTCCGCCGCCTTCGATGCTTTGGCCCTGGTAACGTCCACTTCCGGGTGCGGCAACTCCCATCCCGCCATGCCCTGCGTACACGGTCGGCGTGGGCGATGGTGTTCACAGGCCCATAGTGTTCCTCGATCATATGGATCGAAGTTCCCATCTGTTCGGCAAGGAAGTACACGTCTACACCTTCCTGCAAGCGAAGCGTGGCGTACGTATGCCGGAAGCAATACGTCGATCTCGGCACGCCGTTTCGTCCCGTAATTGGCGCCAATCGGGGAAATTTTCCAGGCAGCCTGCACCACAACGTTGTCTTTCAATCAACTGACAATTTGGATGATTCCCTGCTGGATTGCTACAGCAACTGCCTCTGTTCGGTCAGAGACTTCCAGCTTTTCCATGATGCTGTTTACATGATTGCGGACGGTGTTTTCGCTGATGACGAGGACATGACCAATCTGCTTGTTCGTCAGCCCTTTGGCGAGCATTTCCAGGATCTCCAGCTCGCGGGCCGTCAGGTCTGAGCGCAGCATCCGTTCCGCAAGGCGGGCGGCAATGGGCCGTGGAATATATTTTTTCCCCGCGTGAACGGTGGCGATTGCTTCCAACATCTGGTTTTGCGATGTGTCTTTAAGCAGATATCCGCAAGCCCCGGCCTGAATTGCACGGTAAATGTTCTCGTCTGTCTCAAAACTGGTGAGAATAATCGTCCGTGCCGTTGTCTTGATTTTCTTCAGTGCACAGAGAGTATCAATCCCGCTCATTCCTGGCATGCGAAGGTCAAGCAAAATGATGTCGGGCACATTCTGCTGCACCATGGCCAATGCTTCTTCGCCGCTGGATGCCGAGCCGATTACTTCAATGCCCTTATGTGTGGCAAGCATACTTGCCAGGCCAGCCTGGACTACGGGATGGTCATCAACAATCAGGATATGGATGGCCTTGTTTTCAGGTTTGTTCATGAGAGCGGTTTCCTTTAAGAAGCATTGGTACATGGAAAGCCATGCGTGCAGGCAACGGGGCGGTTACACAAACCCGTGTTCCTTTATCAGGCAAAGCAACAATTTCAATCGCAGCAGAAATGGCTGCGGCCCTTCTTTTCATTCCGCGTACCCCAAAGCCCCGTTTTTCATTGTCTGCAACATACCCAGTACCATCGTCTTCAATAATCATTTGAACGGAGTCTCTGGCATAAACCGTAACAATGGAGATGCATGTTGGCATGGCGTGACGTACGGCATTGGCCAATGCTTCTTGTCCGATGCGGAACAAAGTGTCATTGATACGCAACGGAACGGGGCGGGGGTCTCCGGACTGTAATATCTTGATCTCAACCGGTCCGCCCTCCAGCATTTTCTTTGCACATTGCTCTAGCATATGGGTCAGTTCCATCTGTTTGAAAGATTCGCTGTGCAGCATCATAATGTCGCGCCGTGCCTCTTCGTGACTGTGTCGCACTAAATCACAGGCAAGATCAAGCTGCTTGTGGATGGCAGGCATGTCTTCCGGCATACGGTTACGTATTGCCTGGAGCTGAAAACCTAGTCCAGCGAAACTCTGCGCCAGAGTGTCGTGCATTTCGTGGGCCAGCATTTCCCTTTCTTCAAGGATGGCGTGTAATCGCCATTGCTGGATCCGGCTGTAGATAAAGTAACTAATGAACAGCAACAGAAAAAGAACGAATCCGATGGCTATAACATGTTTTGTATTCCACCAGGGCGGTCCTGCCACAATACCAATGTCATCTGTGGAACGCAGCAAGAGAACAAAGGGAGTGAGATTGTGCGTATATTCAGAATCCACAACACACACTCCACGCAAGCGCACAAGACTGCCCTGTTTCAGTTTATTGAAGAGTAAATCTCCGCGCCCTCCATTGACGACCGCTCGAAAAGACTGCTGGCCGTCTTCAAGGTCCAGAATCAGAGTATCTTGAGCATCCCGCCTTTTACTGCGCAAGTGCGCTTCCACTTCAATGAACATTGCAGCAAATGCTCCAGTGGCGGCTTGCGAAACTGTGACAGAAACAGGCTGCACCGGTGTCCGCGCCCATAGAAGCTGTACCCTTGCATTTTCCAGTGTGGAATGAAATGCTCCAGACCGCACAGTCCCAGTGGCCTCGATCTCATCGCCGACTTTTAGTGGAGGGCTTGATGCTGCCTCTACAGCAATGCCGCCAGTTGAATCCTGTATATATAACGGTGCTGTAAGCGAGACTACGCCGCGAATGGTAGAGGTCATCGGTTGTGGGCTTGATACCAGACGTAGACTACTGATGGACTGAACATTCCTGGCTGGTCGTGCCTGCTGGTAGACATGCGAAGGGAGAGAACCAGAACCGAAGATCGTGATTCCATTTCCCGCTGCACGTTCGCTGGAAGACGGGTGGCCAGCCAGCGTCCCTAGCATGGAGAGGAGGTCCTCCTCCGTAGCCAGCCGCACATAGACATTACGCCAGATCCCTCCGGCAGAATAAGACCGCAGGCCAATACGCCCGGACATAAGACAGTTTTTTTCACTCATTGCGGCCGTTGTTACCTCACCGCCGCCCACCGGGAATGTGGCTGAAGCAACAATCCGGCATCCGTAAGCAAGTAATTTCAGGTGATACCAGCGGAACGCCTGCACACCACCAGGTATTGGCACATTCTGATATTCAAGCCAGCCGTGACTTGCGCGACCCAGCGTTAACATGTTGTCCCGCGTGCGCAGTCCGGCATAATAGCCGCTATAGGAATCCACCCCCAGCTCCTCATCGCTCGCACGGATGATGAGTCCCGCATCGCCGTCCTCGCCAAGCAACATCACGTCAGCTTCCAGAAGATAGTCATTCCAGTAAGGAGAACCTGTCATCAGTTTGGCGCCACGCTCGTCTGAGTCGTTGCGTATGCCCTTGTCATAGACTGCCCATGTGCCGCCAAATGCTTCCCACTCGTCGGCCTTCCCCTCAGCAAAAGAATCGTGATAGGGGAGTCCATGTTTCGGGCTATGCAGGTAAAGGAGGAAAAGAAAGACGGTCCCGGCAAGCACGGCAAGGCTAGACAAAGAGATTGCCAGCCATTTCCATACTTGCGAACGACGTTTCATTGCGTAATAAGTCCTAATATCCGACGGACATCTGTGGAATTCAAATTGTCTTTCGTCACCAGATGAGGAGCAATTTTCTGAAATCTTGGCACTGGTTTACCCTGCCGCTCAAGAGCAATCCATTCCACTGCGCGGCGGCCCATTTCATAAGTATTTTCCGCAATGACAGAATCCATCTCTCCTGTCACAAGTGGTGCAAGCAAATCCTGGTCGCAGCCCACGAGTTTTACAGTATTGGTCTGGTGCAATTCGCTCAACGCGGAATACGCCCCCCGGGTTGCATCCGCAGTCACGGCAAGAATGGCGTTCAGGTTGGGATTCGCCACGAGCACTTCTTCCGTGATTTGCTGCTCATAAGGAACATTGAATGATCCCAGTCGTTTTTCGGCCACATGTATCCCGGGGAATTGCTCTGCCAGTGTTGCTTCAAATGCGCCGACGCGGTCCAGCACTCCCGCGATATCCGGATTGATGCCAATGATAGCCACGGTCCCCTGGCCATGCAGAATCGTGCCGATGCGCGATGCAGCCATGCGTCCGGCCACTTCATCATCGCTGACGATGTATGACAGCCTGCCACTTGGTTCTAACGGAAGCGCAGAACCAATCACCACAGTAGGAATGCCTCTGGAAATAGCGCGCCGCACCGGAGTCATTAAGGCGAGCGATTGGTCCGGCGCGAGAATCAGGCCTGCATACTTTTCATCAATAATTTTTTCTACCAACGCAATCTGGCCTTGCACATCATCTTCGCGTGTAGGAGCGTTCCAGTAAATTTTCATGCCGAGTGCGCTGGCTGCAGCTTCCGCGCCGGCGTGTTCTGGCTCCCACAATGACATGCCCGTTGTGCGGGGAATCACTGCAATGACGGGAGGGCCAGACCGGCAGCCAATCACAAGAAGCAGAAATAGAGCAGCAGAAATTCTGCGCGCACAGGCCATTGCCATCACATTCAGGATCTACTTTACATGGCAAGCTTGAACAGTCCATTCATACTATACAACTTTGGTCTGACTGGCCCAGGCGTTCTTGATTCACCTGCACATATCGTCACCTTGTCTATCATTTTGCAAGAATGATCCTCGTCATATACGCCTGCCCAAAGGAGTTCTCTCTGAATGCTGAACCGTCGCGAATTTGTTTCTGTGCTTGCCGCTGCATCAGCCGCACTTAAAACTCAGGCTTTCTCTGCAGATATTCCGTCGCCAGATATAACAAGTATTGCATCGCGCAGTGCAGGCGATGGCTTTCCTCTCAGCGATTACACGCCTTTTGGATACTTGGACAATCCGTGGCACACATGGGACATGCACCAAAGCGGTATTCTGCGCTCGTTGTCAGGAATTGGATTTGGTCTGTATTATCCGGCTGGTCCAGGAGGATACTTCGACTATCACCGGAATGGGGTCTATGTTGCAGAACTAGCGCTGGGCTTCAGAATTGGTGACCGAGTATTGATGGATGGAGACGATTTTCGTCAAGGGCAACTGACCTCCC
Source organism: Pseudacidobacterium ailaaui (assembly GCF_000688455.1). NCBI lineage: Bacteria > Pseudomonadati > Acidobacteriota > Terriglobia > Terriglobales > Acidobacteriaceae > Pseudacidobacterium > Pseudacidobacterium ailaaui. The sequence goes on along the minus strand of NZ_JIAL01000001.1, from coordinate 810,346 downwards.
CTCACCATAGCAAGAATGTTCTTCAGTACCGCTTTGAAGAAGATCGTGTTGCAGTGGAGAGCCGGTTCTTTCTTGTGAATGAAGATGTCCTTGCATCGCACGTAAAAATAACTGAGCAATCGGGTCATGCAAAATCAGTTGGGGTGCTCGCCATGCACGCCTGCCAGCTGGGAGGAAGCCAGTGGTGGGGTGGAGATGGCATCGCTGGAGGTTTCGAGCAAGAAAAAGATACGCTTTGGACGCGGTCGTTCGCCGCTGGGACAGTTTTTGCCATCACTGCAAATATTCGCAACACAGGGCATTTCTTTTCCGCGAATAAAACCGACCGCAGAACATGGTTGGGTCCTACCCCTAAAAACGGGGAAAAACTTGCCTATTCTACCCAGCCACTGTTTGGCGGCATCTGCTATGAGCTTTCTCTGGGGCCAAATGAAAAGAAAGAATTCTTTGTTCTAATGGCACGCGGCGCAAACCTTTCAGCCGTGCTAGAGCATGTGCATGCTTCGCTACCGCAATCGAAAACAGTAATGCGCGAAAGGCTCGCAGAAGACGCATCTTTCTGGAGTGGCGCGCCAAAATTGACTGGAGACTGGCCCAAGCACTGGCAGCATGGATGGGTCTATGATTTTGAAACACTGCGGACCATGGTGCGGCGGCCTATCGGGGTCTACAAGCATCCGTGGGATGCGATGCAGATTCAGGCACCGCGCAATGTGCTGGCCGAAACTTCGATAGATATGTGGGCCTTGAGCTATGCCAATCCGGCCATAGCAAAAGAGGTCTTTCTAGGGCAATTTCTTGACGCCGTCGAGGACAACATTCCTTGCATGCGCGAAGACGGTGTGATGAACATGGTGGCGGCTGATGGCTCCGAATGTGGCACGTCCATTTCGTGGTGCTTTCCATTCTTCTGTGCGGAATCCATCTATAACCGTACGCGCGATCTCGCGTGGCTACGCCAACTTTATCCAAAATTAAGTGCTCTTCTGCGCTGGACGCTTAAACATCGGACGGATTTCGGCGGCTTCATTGTTGGTAAGTGCAGTTGGGAAACGGGCATGGATACTTCCAAACGCTTTCAGATCCAGCAGCCTACCGGAGCTGAATTAGTGGAGTTCCTACGCTTGGTGGAACTGCAGGCAGCCGCATCCCAGGCCGGCGCCATTCTGGCCCGTTTTGCGAAACTCGTCTCCGATCAGAAGAGCATTCCGGAATGGCGGCAAATCCAGCAAGATTTCGCAGAAAAGACACAACAGTTATGGCAAGGTGACTGGTTTCATGACTTCGACACCCGTTCGATGAAGTTGGTGAATGGTCCGGAACGCGACCCCTCACAGGCTGCCCCCGCATTTTGCGGCATCGCCACAGACAACCAGAAAAAGCTTCTTTTGCCTACACTTCGCAAAATGTACGAAGACATGCTGGCACAAGTACAAATCCCGGAATCGTCAGCCGACAACGCGCTGAATTGGTCATCCTTTGTTCTGCCGTTTCTAGAGTCCGCGTGGTCTTCCGGGGACAGCCAACTTGCATCCCAAACAGTGGAAAATATCTGCGAGCGTATTTACACAAGTATGGACCGTCGTGTGCTTCAAACAGGCGGCAACAATCCGCGTCTTGGGTGGCCGGGAACCAGCTGCGAAATCTGGGGTGGGCATGGTGCTTTTGGTGGAGAGGTGTATGGCTGGGGAGCAGTGATGCCTGCCCATATCATTCGCAATTTGATTGGTTTTCGTGAAACCGATGCAGTGGATCAGGTGATTCTCAACCCCGGGTTTAGCCCGCTGCTTGCCGCAAGCGGAAAGGAGTACGGAATCTCGCGCTTGCCATATGCCCGGCAGTGGATCAGCATTCAATTCAAATTTGTACACGGTCATGATCTATGCGCAGAAATCGAACTGCCCCAGGGGACCAGTGTTCTTTCTGTTGTGGAAATAGATGGACGGCCGCAGCCGGTAGAAAAGGAGAATGGACGGTGGCGGTTTAAGGCCAGGAACTATACCCGATACAAGGTTAAGCTCGGGGGCTTTTCCAGGCTTTCTTAGGCCAGTCCATTTGTACTATACGGCAGGGGTTGGACTTGTTCATGCAAGGTATATGGATGAATAGTTACCTTCGCTAAATTCATGGCAGAGAGGCAAGTGAATCACGAATTTCTCTGCTGCCCTTTTCAGGAGGCCCGGACCATGCGTAAATTTTCAGGTCTGCTAATTTCATGCATTTTGTTGGCAGCCATGCAAGCGTTTGCACAATTCTCTTCAAGCGTACAAGGGAATGTGCTGGATTCAAAAGGCGCTGCGATTCCAAAGGCAACAGTTACATTAATCAACGTTGATACGCAGGTGACTGCGGTAAAGTTGTCCGATGATACAGGTGCATATCGCTTTTTGAGTATCGCTCCAGGGCATTATGAAATCTCTGCTTCAGCATCTGGATTCACAACATCCAAAGTGGACTTTACACTAGAAACTGCGGAGAACCGCGAGATCTCGCTGACGCTTGCCGTTGGACAAGTTGCCTCTACGGTTTCAGTGACTGCGCAAGCACCGTTGCTGGATACTTCAGACAGCCGGAACCAACTGACAATTGATACACAGGCGATCCAGTCGCTGCCATTGGCCGCAAGGAATCCCACCTCGCTCATTACTCTCACTCCGGGTGTTACCGGGCTTGGTGCTGCAGGCTATAACAATTTCTTTACAGAAAATGCTGACTACAGCGCGAACGGTCGTGGAGACAATGGCAACCAGTACATTCTTGATGGCTTGGACATCAACATTGATGTGAATCCGGGCGTGCTGACACTGGTCCCTAACGCAGATGCGCTTTCTGAAATCAGCGTCCAGACCAACACGTACACTGTGGACTTTAACAAGACAAGCTCTATGCAGACGGTGATGACCACTAAATCCGGTACCGACCAATATCATGGCTTTGGCAGCGTCTACTATACCTATCAGGGGTTAAACGCCAAAGGCGAATTTTTCCCCGCAGGTGTTAAGATCCAGCCCTTCCACACCACGAACATGTCATTTGGAATTGGCGGCCCAGTCATTCCTAAAAAGCAGTTCTTTTTCTTCTTCTCGATTGAGCCATATCTGGCCCTTACTTCCAACGGAAACAGTGTGCTTACCTACGAAGACCCGGCCTTTGTCTCTTTTGCGCAGCAGGTACGTCCGAAGTCTCCCGAGGTGCAGCTAATGGCAAAGTATCCTCCAAGCGCTGCAACAACAACGGGCGTGGCCGCTACCGCGCAGGACGCGTTCGGCCCACAAAACCTGGCCAATAATACCGGATGCGGTACATCTAGTACGGACAACATTCCCTGCTCCTTGCCTGTCTTTGACAATGGTGTCTTCAATTCTTCGAGCTATGAGAATGCAAAACAGTACAACATCCGCATAGATAAATACTTCAGCAAAGACCGGATTTACGGAACACTCTTTCGCGATACGAGTACTTCGGGCGGCCCTTCAGTCCGTCCAGCGTTTAATACATCAAGCCCTTCATCGGTAATCGCTCTACAGGGCAGCGAAACGCACACATTCTCAGCAAACACGCTGAACCAGGCATTTTTTGGCTATAACTATCTGCAATCCACGAATGCGCAAAAAGGTTTGTTTTCTGTTCCAGTTGTGAATGTGAACAATCTTGGCGTTGGTTGGGGAGTTGGTTTTGCCGATTCCCAATATGCTGAACACAATTATCACTGGCGCGATGTTCTCACACGGGTTCAGGGAGAACATGCCATCAGTGTGGGAGTGGAAGGCTGGCACGGAGATGATTTGGCCCTCTTTGCTCCGGCCTATGCTCAGCCAAATTTTCAGTACAACAGCATGATTGACCTGATCAATGACCACCCTTATTCCGAGAGCAGTCTTTCCTACAATCCGGTTACAGGCAAGCCGATGCCTGGTCAATATGAGTATGCCCAAAGCACCTTTGGCATTTTTGCTCAGGACACCTGGCGCGTAACTCACCGTCTCACAATCAACTATGGCCTTCGGTACGACAATTATGGAAATCCTTATCCAACGGCTGGTACGCCTCTTGCCAATTTCCATTTGGGCTCTGGCTCAACTATGGCGGAGCGCGTGGCCAATGGGGTCAACCGCCAGCAGAACCATGTCTATAACCAGGACATGAACTGGATCTTCAGCCCTCGTGCAGGCGTGGCATGGGACCCTACCGGCAGCGGCAAATGGGTAGTGCGCGGAGGATTTGGTATTTATCGTGATTGGGTCACACTCGGCAATGCGGAAAATAACCTGAAAGGGAATCCGCCTGGATTTGTTCTGCCTACATTCTTTAATAACGGCTCAACGGCTCCCCCCATCTTTGGATACGGTACATCAAACACTTATCCCTTTGGATTTCCCTATCCCGCATTTCAGGGCACTCCACTCGATGCCAAAGGGGGTATCCCAGGGCAACAGATTGCTGTTGGCGGCGTAGACGGTAACCTGAAATCTCCCTACACTGAAACCTGGTCTGTGGGGGTGGAACGTCAGATCACAAACAACATGGTGGCTGGTGTGCGGTATGTTGGGCAGCATTCCGGCGATTTGCAATACGGCGGCGGCAATTCGTTCGGCAATGCTTTCTCCGGAGACGTTAACGTCTATCAAGGCGATTTGCTGCAGCACCTTACCTGTACTCCAGTTTCTCCACCGAATGGGCAACAGGCAACTTGTGTTGGCACGCAAACAAGGTTGAATTCCAGCTTTGGCGCGATTAACTATACCTTTAACGGACCGTGGTCCAACTACTCTGGTCTGATTCTTGCGCTCAAAGGACGTTTCGCGCAGAGAGGATTTGTAACCGCGTCATATACCCGTTCTGTTTCCAAGGACAATTCCGAAAACTATCCAATTGAGTATTCGTTGGACAGGTTTTATGGCCCATCTCCCTGGGATGTACCCAACCGGTTTTCGCTGGGATGGAGCTATCAGTTGCCATCCTTGCATGGTGGGCATGGACTCCTGGGAAGGGTGGCCTCAGGATGGGAGATATCTTCGCTTACCGTGCTGCAATCGGGAGAGCCCTTCAGTGTATTCTCAAGTGCTCCTCTGGATGTTGCTAAGGACGCAAGCGGCAACCTCATTTATCAGCCTGATTCAGGAGACTTTAATGCAGATGGTGATAATGGGGACTTCCCGAATGTCACTTCGTATCACATCTCTACGAGCCGCAAAAGCTATATACAGGGTGTCTTTCCGCACTGCTCCGGGACAAACCTTGATGGATGTGGCCCATTCTCATTTCCTCAAATAGGGCAGGAAGGAAATGAGCAGCTGAACCAATTCCGTAACCCCGGTTTTGCTCAAGTAGACGCCACCTTCAAGAAAATCACTAATATTACTGAAAAAGTAAAACTAGACCTGCGTGTAGACTTATTCAACTTGTTCAATCGCGTCAATCTCAATGGCGTCAATTCTGATGCTGCCAGTGGATCTGTATTCGGGACATCTACCAGTACACAGATTCCTCGTCAGGGACAGGTCGGAGCAAGAGTGGAGTTTTAAACATGCCCTCGATACAGAGATGCAAATCCAGTGAATGCTGCTTTGAATGAAGGGAAGGAAGGACCTTTGCAGAAGATCTACCTGTCTTCGCAAATGCCTACGGACACATAGACCATTCATACCATGCACGCCGCGGGTGAAATGATTAAGATAAAACGAGTTTTTGCGGAGATCGATGCAACCTATGTCTTTTCCTGGGTCTTCCCATTTTTCCCGCCGCCGTTTTCTCGCTTTTCTTGGGGCAGCAGGTATGGCCTCGATTTCAAAGAACACTTTTGGGGCCGGCACCCGGATTGAAGGGCAGAGGGCCTGGAACAGCACTGCGCCGCTCAAGAACCGTGCGCCCCTGGCGCAGAATGCTTTTTACGCCTTGCCGCTCGGGTCCATTCGTCCTGCAGGATGGCTGCGTGATCAGCTTTTGGTCCAAGCCCACGGACTCGCAGGCCATCTTGACGAAACGTGGCCCGATGTTGGCCCCAACAGCGGTTGGCTCGGCGGAACAGGAGAATCCTGGGAGCGCGGCCCTTACTATCTGGATGGACTTGTGCCGCTCGCTTACCTGCTGGAGGACACGCGGCTCAAAGCGAAGGCACAAAAGTTTCTGGACTGGACACTCGAAAATACTGCATCTGACGGGATGATTGGGCCAAAGTCCAACAATGATTGGTGGCCGCGTATGGTGATGGCAAAGGTCCTTACTCAATACCAGGAAGCCTCCGGCGATCCGCGGGTGGTTCCGGTGTTATCAAGATACTTTGCCTACCAGAGCGAGACCATGCCTTCGCGCCCGCTCCGCGACTGGGGGAAGTATCGCTGGCATGATGAAGCGCTTGCTGTCATCTGGCTCTACAACCGCACCGGAGATGCCAAACTGCTTCATCTCTTTCGACTGCTACAGCAACAGGGCTTTGACTGGCAGGCAGAGTTTGCAGACTTCAAATATACGCAGCGCACTACGCCGGAGGCCATCGGTCTGACGCCAAACTCTCCGCTCACCGACCGGGCGATGCAGACACATGGCGTCAACGTTGCAATGGCCATCAAAATGTCGCCTGTCCGATGGCTCCTCTCGCAGGACCCGACCGACCGGAGCGCCATCTTTCACATGCTCCAAGAGCTGGACCGTTATCATGGCTTGCCCAACGGCATCTTTTCCGCCGACGAGCACCTGGCCGGACGCAATCCGTCTCAGGGCACCGAGCTGTGCACCGTCGTTGAAGCCATGTTTTCTCTGGAGCAGTCTCTTGCGATTACTGGAGAAGCATCGCTTGGAGACCGTCTGGAAAAGATAGCATTCAATGCACTTCCTGGCGCCTTTACCGATGATATGTGGGCACACCAATACAATCAGCAGCCCAATCAGATTACCGTAAGCCTGCAAAAAGAACCCTGGACCACGGACGGCCCGGAGTCAAACCTCTACGGGTTGGACCCGAATTTCGGCTGCTGCACCGCAAATTTTGGTCAAGGATGGCCAAAATTTACGGCGAGCCTCTTCATGCTCTCTAATGACGATGGACTTGCAGCCACCGCGTATGCTCCCTGTGAAGTTCACACGATCATCCGGAACACGCCTGTTCATGTGCAGCAGCAGACCGAGTATCCATTCCGCGAGACGGTGCGCCTGATCATTCATCCGGCATCACCGCTCGCATTTCCGCTGTTGCTGCGCATTCCATCCTGGGCAGAGAATACGAGCATTCAAGTGAATGGAAGGCCCGTGGACGGCAACCCGCGGCCGGGAACCTTTGCCCGGATTGAACGGACCTGGAGCAAGGGAGACCAGGTGGAAGTCCTTTTCCCCATGACCACGCGCGCGTCTCGCGGATATCACAACTCGGTGAGTCTGGAGCGCGGGCCGCTGGTCTTTTCCTACAGCATTGGTGAGGACTGGCTCAAACTGCGCACACGTGGCATGACTGCGGACTGGCAGGTCTATCCCACCTCAGAGTGGAACTATGCTCTCGCAATTAACCCCGAAAATATTTCCGGATCCGTCGCTACGGTGGAGGGCAATGTCACCAGCTCTCCGTTTCGCAAAGACGGAGCGCCGGTCAGGTTGCAGGTCAAGGCCCGGCAGGTGCCCTCATGGGTAGGCGAAGACAACGTCGCCAATCCGGTCCCGGAAAGCCCTGTAAAAAGCACCGAGCCGGAGCAGCAGATTACGCTCGTCCCTTATGCTGCGGCCAAATTACGCATCACAGCTTTCCCAGAACTCGGGTAGTTTCTGGTGACAAAACATGACACCGAAAAATCTTCAGGAGATACGGACATAGCCTGGTCGCCGGGTGTCGTCCAGGTCAAGTCCGAGCTGGAGCCGAGCAGCTTCTGACATGCGGCTACGGTCCCAGGGTGGGTCAAAGGCCACTTCGACCTGCGCTTCCTTCACTTCAGGAAGACGCAGAAGCCGGGTTTCCACATCGGCCTTCAACACATTGCTCATACCGCAGGTGGGTGAGGTCAATCCCATGCGCACCGCTATGGTCTTGCCGCCCTCTTCGTGTGGTCGGATCTGGCAAGAGTAGATCAGACCGAGGTCGACCACGTTTACGGGAATTTCCGGGTCATAGACAGTCTTCAGCGTTTCCCAAACCATCTCCTCAGTGAGAGGCCCTTGTGGATGTGGTTGTGCCGCCATGCCGCCGGGAGGCGCAAGGCCAAGAGCATCGGCGTCGGCGCCGTCGATGCGGTATACGGCATAACGTTCCGTTGTAACGGTAAAGCTGCCGCCGCGCGACTGCATGATGCGTACAGCAGTGCCTGCGGGCAGGGTTTCGCGCTGGCCGCTGGGAACAGCGATGACAGCGCAATCGCGGTTGAGCTGGATGTGGTCCATCATGGCTGGTCTCTCTACTCGGTAGTGACAGGCTGCTGCTCGCCGTGCAGCGCGGCCATGAAAGTGTGCCAGGCCAGTGTGGCGCACTTGACGCGGGCAGGAAACTCGGAGACCCCCGCAAACACGGCAAGCTTGCCGATCTGGTCTGAACCGGCGGTATTTTCGCCGGTGACCATAGCGTGGAACTGTTCGTAGAGTTGTTTTGCTTCGCGTGTCGTTTTGCCTTTGAGGCTCTGCGTCATCATGGAAGCCGATGCACGGGAAATGGCGCAGCCGGACCCCTGAAAGGCAATGTCCTCAATGACATCGTCTTTCAGCGAAAGGTAGACGGCGCAGCGGTCGCCGCAAAGCGGATTGAAGCCTTCGGCTCGGGCCGAGGGCGAGGCCAGCTCGCGATAATTACGCGGCGCTTTGGAGTGCTCAAGAATCACTTCTTGATATAAGTCGCGGAGCTCGCCCATCAGCCCAGGATCTCCTTTACCTTTTCGATGCTTTGTAGCAGAACGTCTATTTCCTGCTTGGTGTTGTAAAGAGCAAACGAGGCGCGCACAGTGGCTGGGACATGGAAGATCTCCATCACGGGTTGCGCACAGTGGTGTCCTGTACGTACGGCGACGCCTTCGCGATCAAGGATCGTGCCGATATCGTGCGGGTGGACGCCTTCCATCACAAAAGAGAGCACGCCGGCTTTCTCGCGCGCGGTGCCTACAATGCGAACGCCTGGGACGGCCGCAATCTGACTTGCGGCGTATTGCAGAAGCTGGTGTTCGTGCACTCCGATTTTTTTGAGACCCAGTTGAAGCACATAGTCCAGCGCGGCGCCGAGACCAATGGCCCCGGCAATGTCCGGGGTGCCCGCTTCAAATTTATAAGGAATTTTGTTGTAGAGGGTCTTTTCAAAAGTAACGGAGCTGATCATGTCCCCGCCACCCTGGTAAGGGGGCATGGATTCCAGCAGCTCGGCCTTGCCATAAAGCGCGCCGATGCCGGTTGGCCCATAGACCTTGTGTCCGGAAAAAGCATAAAAATCGCAGTCCAGCTCTTGCACATGGACCGGAAGATGGGGCACGGCCTGTGCGCCATCGAGCAGCACGCAGGCGCCCGCAGCGTGGGCCATCGAAATGATCTCCCGCACGGGATTGATGGTCCCGAGCGCATTGGAGACGTGCGCTGCGGCCACGATTTTTGTCCGCGGGGTGAGCAATCTGCGGAACTCATCCAAATCAAGTTCGCCGAAGTCGTTAATGGGCACAACGCGCAGGTGTGCTTCCTTTTCCTGGCACAGCATTTGCCAGGGAACAATATTGGAGTGGTGCTCCATGGCGGTGATCAGGACCTCGTCTCCCGGGCCGACCTTGCTACGGCCATAGGTCTGGGCAACGAGGTTGATGCCCTCTGTCGCACCACGGGTGAAGACAATCTCGCGTGCCTCCCGGGCGTGGAGAAACGATTGCACTGTGGCCCGCGCTGCTTCATAGTCCTCTGTCGCGCGTTCTGAGAGCAGATGCACACCGCGATGGATATTTGCGTTGCTGTGATGGTAGTAGCGCACCAGCGCATCGATGACCGCAGTGGGTTTCTGGGTGGTCGCAGCATTGTCCAGATACACGAGAGGTCGCCCGTAGACCTGTTCGCGCAGAATCGGGAAGTCGGCCCGGATGGCTTCCACATCATAGGCGGCGGTAGTGGCGACTCCGGCAGTGGCACTCATCCCAATTCCTCCCAGTTGCGGCTGGCAAAATTGCCGGACCCGCTGGTGCGACTGTTGCCGGCAAGCGTGGTCAGGCGTTGTTCGAGTGCAGCCTCAGCGTAAGCGCGTAATGGGCCCTCGGCGATGCGCTCCAGGCATTCCCCGGCAAAGGCCCCCAGCAGGAGTCGACGCGCTTCTGGTTCTGCAATGCCGCGTGATTGCAGGTAGAAGAGGGCATTTTCTTCAATCTGCCCGATGGTGGCGCCGTGGGTGCATTTCACGTCGTCTGCGTAGATTTCGAGTTGAGGCTTGGTGTCAATCTGTGCCGCATCCGAGAGCAGAAGATTGCGGTTGGTCTGTTTGGCGTCGGTCTTCTGGGCATCCTTGTGTACGATAATGCGCCCATGAAAGACTCCATGCGACTGCCCGTCAAGAATGCCGTTATAGAACTGGCGGCTGGCGCAGTGTGGCTTGGCGTGTTCGACCTGCATATAGTTGTCCAGGTGCTGGTGGCCGCTGCCGATAAAGAGCCCATTGATGAGGCACTCGCCGCCTTCGCCGGCAAGTACGGGATGCACATTGTTGCGCACCAGGCCGCCGCCCAGCAGCAGTGAATGCGAAGCGACGTTCGCGCTGCGCGCCTGCTCGATGCGTAAGGTGGAAAAATTGAAGGCCTGTCCGTGTTCGTGTTCGATAAGAGTATGGATCACAGTTGCGTTTTCACCTGCGACAAGCTCTGTGACCGCGTTCGAGAAGGCCGGGACTTCTTCTCCAAATGAAACATACTCTTCCACAATCGAAATCTGGGCCTGCTCTTCGACGATGATGAGATTTCGCGGATGCGTCATGAGCGGGACCTCAGATGCGGTCGAGACAAAGAGCAGATGGATGGGAGCATCCGCAACCGTGTTGCGAGGCAGGAGCAGGAAAGCACCGTCCTCCATGAAGGCCGTGTTCAGGGCGCAGAATGGATCGCGTGTGATGTTGACGTAACGTCCAAGGTGCCGGGAGAGCACCGGCTCTGCATCGCGAATGGCCTGGCGCAGGCCACAGAGCTTGATGCCCGCAGGCAGTCTTTCCAGCGTGGAAAGACCTGGGTGATAGTGGCCATTGATGAAGATGAGTCGGGCAGCAGCGCCGGAAATCTGCCAGGCTGCTGTGTGCTTCTGCTGAAGAGGGGTTGTCTCTTCTTCTCTCGGCAGGCGAAATGGGGTCCGGACAAGCGAGGCGAGGTTGGTAAAGCGCCAGTCTTCATTGCGCGTGGTAGGAAAGCCAGTCTCGCAAAAGCGGGCAAAGGCAGATTCGCGCAGATCACGCAGCCATGCCGGAGTTTCCGATGGCCTCTGCCGTGTGAAATCAGTGAATGCTTCAAGATAGCTTTCGAGCTGGGCCACTTGTACTGCCATGGTTCTTCCTCTTATGCGGAGACCGCTTCTGTTTCGATCCAGCCGTAGCCTTTTTCTTCCAGCTCCAGCGCAAGCTCGGCGCCGCCCGAGCGCACGATGCGCCCGTCCACCAGCACGTGGACAAAATCCGGCACAATGTAATTCAACAGCCGCTGATAGTGCGTGATGACCAGCATGGAGCGTTCCGGGCTGCGCAGTGCATTCACCCCCTGGGCCACAATGCGCAGCGCGTCAATGTCGAGTCCGGAGTCGGTTTCGTCGAGGATCGCGAGCTTCGGCTCCAGCACTGCCATCTGCAGAATTTCATTCCGCTTTTTCTCACCGCCTGAGAACCCCTCATTTACGGAGCGGTTCATCAGTTTTTCGTCCATCTCAAGCAGCTTGAGCCGCTCACGATAGAAGGGAAGAAAATCCATTGCGTCCATTTCGTCCAGACCGCGATATTTGCGTACCGCATTGAGGGCGCTACGGAGAAAGTAGGCGTTGCTGATGCCAGGAATTTCCACCGGATATTGGAATGCGAGAAAGACGCCTTCGCAGGCGGCCTCTTCCGGCTTCATGGCCAGCAGGTCTTTTCCCTGGAAGAGGACTTCCCCTGCGGTGACTTCGTAAGCTTCCCGGCGTGAGAGTACCTGGGCCAGCGTGCTTTTTCCCGATCCATTCGGCCCCATGATGGAATGGACCTCGCCCGGACCAACGGTCAGGTTGATCCCCTTCAGGATCTCGTGTCCATCCACGGCGACATGCAAATTACGGATTTCCAGCAAACTCATCGTCTCTCCTCAACCCACGCTGCCTTCCAGGCTTACACCCAGCAGCTTCTGTGCTTCCACGGCAAATTCCATTGGCAGTTCGCGGAAGACCTGTTTGCAAAACCCATTCACGATCATGGAGACAGCATCCTCGCGGTTCAGACCGCGCTGTTGCAGGTAAAAGAGCTGGTCTTCACCAATCTTCGAGGTGGAGGCCTCGTGCTCCATGTGCGCGGTCGCATTCTTCACTTCGATGTAAGGAAAGGTATGCGCACCGCACTGGTCGCCAATCAGCAGCGAGTCGCATTGTGTGTAGTTGCGTGCTCCTGTTGCCCCCTTCTGGATGCGCACCATGCCGCGGTAGGTGTTTTGCCCGTGGCCGGCAGAGATGCCCTTGGACACGATTGTGCTGCGCGTGTTTTTGCCAATGTGGATCATCTTTGTGCCAGTGTCCGCCTGCTGATAGTGATTGGTCAGGGCGACGGAGTAAAACTCTCCTACTGAGTTGTCACCTTGCAGAATGCAGCTTGGATACTTCCAGGTAATTGCAGAGCCAGTTTCCACCTGCGTCCAGGAGATTTTTGAATTCACGCCGGCGCATTTGCCGCGCTTGGTGACGAAATTATAGATTCCGCCGCGGCCCTGCTTGTCTCCCGGATACCAGTTCTGTACGGTCGAATATTTGATCTCAGCATTGTCCAGCGCAACCAGCTCAACCACTGCGGCGTGCAATTGGTTTTCATCCCGGATTGGCGCAGTGCACCCTTCCAGATAACTGACGTAAGCGCCTTCATCGGCGATAATCAGCGTGCGCTCAAACTGCCCAGTCTCTGCTGCATTGATGCGGAAGTAGGTGGAAAGCTCCATGGGGCAGCGAACGCCTTTCGGAACATAAACGAAAGAACCATCGCTGAAGACGGCCGAATTGAGCGCGGCAAAGAAATTGTCTGTGTAAGGTACAACGGTGCCCAGATATTTCTGGACCAGATCAGGGTGTTTTTCGACTGCCTCAGAAAATGAGCAGAAGATGACCCCCGCTTCAGCCAGCTTTTCCTTGAATGTGGTCGCAACCGAAACGCTGTCAAAGACCGCATCTACCGCCACGCCCGCCAGACGCTGCTGTTCGGCAAGCGAGATGCCGAGCTTCTCATAAGTGCGCAGAATTTCCGGGTCTAGCTCGTCGAGGCTTTTCAGGCCCGGTTTCTGTTTGGGGGCAGAGTAATAGATGATGTTCTGGTAATCGATCGGTCCATAGCGGATATTGGCCCATTTCGGCTCAGCCTGTGAGCTTTCCAGGGAGGCCCAGTGACGGTAGGCGCGCAGACGCCATTCCAGCATGAACTCAGGTTCGCGCTTTCTGGCGGAGATCATGCGAATGATCTCCTCGTTCAGCCCGCGCGGAAACTGCTCTGCCTCAATGTTTGTGACAAAGCCCCACTTGTATTCCTGCTGGCTGAGGTCACGGATTTCATTCACCGTTGAAGCCATGATGCTTCCTCCAGGGGCGAGGTGCTGTCTCTATTATGCGCCACCTATGTGCGACTTAAGTAGTCTTATTTTGGTAGATGATCCTTCTGCTCCCATGGATTCAGTATGATGGCAAACTGGAAAAGGTTTGGAATCTTAATGGAACGAGGGCATGAACGGTGAAGGAAGTGGTCCGCGCTGGGGTGATTGGTTATGGGTTGGCTGGACGGATTTTTCATACTGCTGTCATTGAGGCAACACCGGGGCTGGAGCTTGCGGCGGTGGTCCAGCGGAAGGGCGACGATGCACTGAAGGCCCATCCCGGCATCAGGCTCTACCGCTCGATTGAGGAGCTGCTGTCCGACCCCAGTATCCGGCTCGTGGTTGTGGCTACGCCGAGCGGGACGCATTATCAGGTAGCAGAACAGTGTTTGCTGGCGGACCGCGATGTGGTTGTGGACAAGCCCTTTACCCTGACCTCAGAGGAAGCAGCAAAGCTGGCGCGGCTTTCGCGGGAGCGCGGGCGATTGATTTCTGTCTACCAGAACCGCCGCTGGGATGGTGATTTCAAAACGGTCCAGAAACTCCTGGCCAGTGGTCGGCTGGGACGGCTTGTCAGCTTTGAATCGCATTTTGACCGTTTTCGGCCCCGTCCGCGCCATGAGGTATGGCGCGAAAGCGGAGCAGCAGGCGGCGGGACGTTGTATGACCTTGGGTCGCACCTGATTGACCAGGCGCTGGTCCTCTTTGGGAAGCCGGAACGCATCTTTGCCACCGTGCGGAGTGAGCGTGCAGGTGCGGTGGTGGACGATGCCTTTGACATTACGCTGTTCTATGCAGAGATGACGGCCTATTTGCGGGCCACAAATCTTGCGCTGGCCGCGGGGGCGCGGTTTACATTGCACGGAACACAGGGAAGCTTTGTTAAATTTGGACTGGACCCGCAGGAGGAGGCGCTCAAAAATGGTGCCAGCTTCAGCGATGCGGGCTTTGGGCGCGATGCGGAGAAAGCCTGGGGCACTCTGTACCTGGAAGGTGCGGACGCGCATCGGGTCGAAACCGAAGTAGGAGACTACCGCGGCTACTATGCCAATGTGCGGGACGCTCTGCTGGGCGATGGCCAGCTGGCCGTCACCGCGGAAGATGGATGGCGGACGGCCCGGCTGATGGAACTGGCGCGCCAAAGCAGCGCGGAAGGCCGTGTGCTCCCCGTGGACTTCAGCGGCCAGCCCTAGCTATTGCGCAGCACCTCCTGCTTCAATCCGCTGCGGGGCGCTGATGCTGACATGGCCGACGTCAGCTTTGACCTTCAGGTCCACCAGTTCAGCTTTAGGGCGGGCCGGAACAGCAAAGCCAAGCTCGTACTGGTTTTGCAGCCGCAGGTCCAGGTCCTGAAGAAAGGGCCGGAAGGAAACCGGGTTGGAAAGCCCCTGCCAGTATAGTTTGCCGCCGGTGGCATCGGTAAGCTGCGCCAGCAGGTTCTGCCCGGCATCGGTGACATACATGGAGCTGCTGAAGCGCCCCGTATCGCGGTAATAAATCCCATAGACGATGATTCCGGCGCGCTGGGCATCGGTGATGGCGGCCTGAAGGTAGGGGTCTTCTGGATCGTAGCGCGGATAGTAGGGGTCGAAGCCATTGGTGACCATGAGGACCTCACGCCTGTTTCTTGGGTCCTGGGAAGGCCAGTGCTTGGCGAGGTCAGAGAGGCAGAAATAGGGGCTGGCATTGCCGCCAGGAATCCCAAGCGGCTGACGCAGAGACCGAGCAGCCTGAGCATGGTCGGTTGTGAGGGGCTGAACAAACGCCGCGCGACCATTCTGCATGTAGGCGACCCCGACATAGGCCGTGGGGGGAAGGGACTGTAGAAAATTCGCCAGGTCGTTGAATTGTAGTCCGATGCTCTGCCGGGCCGAATCGTCGACGAGAACGACAAATTCCAGTCGCGCATTCTGGCCCTGGAAGGGTCTCCATGTGGAGACCTCAACGGGCTTTCTGTCCGCAGTTACCTTGATGTTCTGGCGTCGTAACGGGGCCGCTTCCCCTGATTTGGGCATGACCGTAACAACGGTGCTTACCGGCGTTTGGTCTCCGCTGGACTGCGCTGACAACGGAAGGGCGCAAGCGAGAAATAGCAAAAGTGAAAAACTGGGCCGCATCGGATCTTTCTCCTTATGGTTAGACGCTGGCCGCATATTCTGCGGCGCACAGAGACAGGGAACGTGTATTCTGCCTTTTACGAATGATGAAACGTGTTTTGACAGCCATCGTCCTGGTCCCCCTGGTTTTGTTGCTGGTTTTTTGGAACAACCTGCTGAGCATTAGCTGCGCGGCGGCCGTAGTGGCGCTGCTGGCAGCATGGGAATTGCTGGCGCTGGCCGATGCTTCTGGCGCAAAAACGCCCCGGGTGCTTGTTCTGGTTTGCATCGGGCTGCTGTTTGCGCTCAACTTTGAGCGTCCCGAGTATATGGCCCCGGCCCTGGGCTGCCTGACTTTTGTTTTGTTCATCTTTTGTGCCTTCCGCTCTCCGATGCAGCGTGTCCTGCCGGATACGGCGTATTCGGTTTTCGCGCTGCTGTATACCGGACTGTCGCTGACCACGGTCCCGCTGCTGAGCGCGAGGGAAAATGGGCCTTCTCTGCTCGTATTTTTGTTCTTTGTGGTGTGGACCGGGGACATCCTGGCTCTTTATACGGGCAAGGCCTTCGGCAGGCGGAAGCTGGCGCCTTCCATCAGTCCGGGAAAGACCTGGGAGGGGAGCGCAGGCTCGATCGGCGGCAGCATATTGATTGCGATTGTGCTCTGTCTTCTTGCACAAAAGCTGGAACAGCATGGGTTCGACTGGCTTTCGTATCCGGGGCCTGTTCTCCGCTGGGTGGGCCTGGCCGTGCTCTTGAATGTTGCAGCCCAGGTAGGAGACCTGATTGAATCTGCAATCAAGCGAGGCGCAGGCGTCAAGGACTCCGGGACGCTGCTGCCGGGACACGGAGGCATTCTCGACCGGATTGATGCGCTGCTGTTGGCTGCTCCAGTGCTGTGGTATGCCGTGCTTCTGCAACAGGCGTTTTAAGGCCCCCGGATGGGTCTCCGGATGGAGGAACAGGCAGCGGCCCGGGGCGGATCGAAGGAGCATGATTTCAGCGGGCGGCATGGGTCCTTGCATAGGCCCACGGACAGTAAAGCGCGCCCAGAAGCACTACCAGTAGAAGAGGGATGTGGACCACAGCAGCAATGGCGGTCAGTGCCACAAGAGGGATCCAGGGAAAGATGGAGCGGAGGGCGCTGGCCCGGGATTTTTTCCCCAGGCTCTCCAGAAAGAAAAGGGTCAGCACGAAGGAGATGCTTCCTGCGCAGGCTGAAATCATGTGCACCCGCCACAGCGGGATGTCATGGGCGCCTGGCACTCCGGGAATCCGCATGTTGTCATAAATAATTTCAGCACCCTGAATGGCACAAAAGGCGACCATAGCAGCTACGATGACCGCTATCGTCGTTGTGTTGTGGCCGTCTTTTCTGGGTTTCCTTTTCATGCTTCCATCCCGGGTAGATACACTGCTTCTCACCCCACAATGGTCAAGACCGGACAGGGAGCATGAACGATCAGTTCAAAGGCCCCTGAGGTCCGCATTTCCAGACCCAGATGCGAGCTTTTGCGGATGCCCAGCACAAGAAGATGGACAGCGTGTTCACGAAGATGCCGCAAGATCTGCTCGCGGGCATTGCCGACCTCAACAAACGTTCGAGGGGCGCAGAAATCGCTTGCGTATCGCGGAATCGTATGGTCGAGGGCGCTGTAAAACTTCTGCTTGATTTCGGTAAGACGGTCAGGATGATCAATTGCGCCCTGATGGACTACATTGAGTACATTGATCTCTGCTCCAAAGGTCTGGGCAAAGGAGACAGCATAAGCAGCTGCATGGGCCGCAGCCGGTGTCAGGTCCGTAGCATACAGGATTTTCCGGAAGGGAAAGCTTTCGCGCGAAGGCGGCGCCACCTGGGGGCCGACGGTCAGCGATGGCCAGCGTGTTGAGCGCAGAATCTGTTCAGCCGTGGATCCAACCAGGTCCCGTTCCACCCAGCCCCCGCCGTGCGTGCCTAACACGAGGATGGAAGGGGCCATCTGGTCGGCCAGAGCTGGGATTTTGTTCTTAGGGTCCCCGTCGAGAAGTGAGGGGACGACCTCCAGCGGGCCGTCCTTCAATTGGTCCGCCTTCTGTGCAAGCAGAAGTTGCAGGTCCTTGCGTTGCTGGCTGACGAGCCTGCGGTCGACTTCCACCTCCAGCGCCGCCTGGGACAGCGTAAATGCATGCGCTACGGCGAGACGACAAGAGAAGTATCGGGCCAGCATCTGCGCATAGAGACCAGCATTCTGTGAGCCAAGAGAGAAATCTGTGGCATAAATGAAGGCGTTCACATTGAATCCGGGTATTTCGTCAATCACTGGCACAAATCTGTCTCCGTAGTTCAAATTCACCTTGTTCCAGGCGCGGCACAGCACCAGGGGAGGGCAGCAGAACGCCAGGCCGCAGAAGGGCAGGTGTTGAAGCGCAAGGGTTCAGGGCCATTTCTTCATGTGCTCCTGCTGTCCGTTTGTTTTGCCATTGGCAACGGCAAGACGTCTTTCTTTTGCTCCCGGAAAAGGGAAGTGCCCTGAGGACAAATGGTCCGGATTGCTCTGTCGGAAGATCTGGACCAGTTGTCCGGCAGGTCCCCGCGGCTCAGGCCCGTTCAGCAGCGCGATGCTCAACTGGCGGCGGATGGGGCCATTTTCCAGCGGAACGATCTTCACGCTGCCAAGCTGCAGGGCATTGCCAAGCGCAAGGTAGGGAACAAAGCCGACTCCCAGGCCCGCCTCCACGGCAGCGATGATGCCTTCGGTCGAGTTCATATCGATGGCTGTGCGGAGTTGCTGGCGCAGGACGCCGTTGCGTTCCAGATATTCTTCAACGAAGTGCCGCATGCCCGATCCGGCCTCCCGCAGCAGAAGGGGTTCCTGGATCAGCTCCGCGGCCTTGATTCTGGGCTTTTTTGTCCAGCGATGGTCCGGACGCACGATGAGCGCCAGTTCGTCCTGGCCAAATTCTTCAATCTTAAGGTCTGGACGGTAAGCAGGGGCCTCGATGAAACCCACGCTGACCTGGTGCATCATGAGTGCGTGGAGGACCTCATTGGTGCTGCCACCGGTGACATGGATGCGCAGCTTTGGCCAGTCGGAGAGAAGTTGAGGGAGCAGCCGGGGCAGCAGATAAACAGCAATGGTGTGGGAAGCGCCAATGCAAAGCTCAGCATCTTCCTGACCGCCGAAGGAAGACAACGCGGCCACGGCCTCATTGGTGATGGCTTCGATCTGCCGCACATACTGTTGCAGCGTTTCTCCGGCCGGGGTCAATTTAATGTCCCGTCCGATGCGATCAAACAGGGCGATTCCCAGACTCTCTTCCAGAGATTTGATCTGCGCCGTCACCGCCGGCTGCGTGAGGTGAAGTTCGTCGGCTGCCCGGCGGAAATTAAGAGAGTCGGCCACGACCCGGAAGACCTTGAGCTTGAAGTTCTCAATCATGGCGTGGCCCCGATCTGGTAGTTGAGAGCAGCCAGTGCCAGCTTGTACTGATATTGCGCATTGGTGTTGCCGATGGCTGCATCCGTCTGCTGGTACTCGGCCTGGCTCAGCTCCACAATGGAGCTAAGTCCCATCTGATAGCGGGTCTGCGCCAGCGACAGGGCCATGTTGGCTTGCTTGAGCATCTGCTCGGAAACGGCGACGCGCTGATAAGCCGTGTTCGCCGCCAGCCATGCGGTGCGGACATCGCGCGCGATCTGGTCGCGGAGGTTCCTGGCTTGCTCAGAGGCTGCCTGTGCGCGAATAGAGGCCTCCTTCGCCTGGGCCGAATAAAGGAAGCCGTTGAAGATGGGGATGTTCATGTTTACGCCAATTCCTCCCCACCAGTTGGCGGTGTAGTACTGGTCGGTGCGGATCGGAACACTTCCGGCCGTACCCTCGATGCTGATCGTAGGAAACATCTGGTCCCGCTGCGCATGGCTGAATTTCACCGCCGACTGCTGGCTGAAATTCAGGGACTGCAGGTCCGGGCGCTGCTGCCAGCCGAGTTGTATCAGCCGGTCTACGTCGGGCGGCGGCGGCTGCAGGGGAGAACTCTCATCGACAAGCTCGTAGGTGACCTGATGGTCCAGACCCAGCACCGCATCGAGCGCGGCCATTGTGGAATCTGCATTGTTCTGCGCATCGAGCAGCAGTAGTTTTGCCTGTGACAGGTTGACATCAGCAAAGCTCAGATCAAGCGTCGACTTGAGGTTGTTTTTTGTAAGCTGATTTACCTGGGTGTCGGTGGTCTGCCGCGTCGTCACATTCTGCTGCGCTACCTTTAGCAGGGCCTGCGCCTGGAGCGCGTTGTAAAAGGCCTGGTCCGTAGCCAGCACAATGTCTTCGGTGGTGGCCAGCGCACTTGCATTTTGTGCCTTTTCCTGTAGCTTGGCAGAGGCCACAAGGTTGGTGGTCCGGCCAAAATCTGTGACCAGTTGCATAAAGTCGGCGCCCGCGCCGGCGTGCGGCAGGATCCGTGAAGAAGTCAGGGTCCCGGCGGAGATACGGCTCGCCTCTTCTCCGGTCATTGCTGTCATGCTTCCATTCAGTGTCGGCAGCTCAGCTGACCGCGCTTCCCGTACAACCTGGTGCTGGGCCAACGCAAGCAGGCGCCCCACACTGATCCGAGGATTGTTCTTAATGGCCATCTGCTCAGCTTCCTGTCGGGTCAGTCTTGGATGCTGGCCGGCAGAGGTCGGAGTTCCCGAGGACGGAGGAACACTTTGTGCGAGAGAAACCGCAGCGCTGGTATTGAGTGCAACCTCTACCGGCGGAGCATCAGGCAGAGGAGAAGCCGGATGCGTTTGCGCGGACAGGCCGGCAACACTCAGAAAGACAGTCGACACTGTAAGAGAAAAACGGGTCATCTTCTTTGTCATCAGAGTTGTTCTCATTCCTATATCTCTCCCGGAAGTGCCAGTTTTCTTTCCTGCCGGCCATGGACCAGCAGGTAGACGGCTGGAACCAGAAAGACCGTAACCACGACGGAAACACCCAGACCGCCGATAATGGCGCGGGCCAAAGGAGCATATTGTTCGCTGCCGGCCTCCAAGCCAAGGGCCATCGGGATCATGCCCAGCAGAGTGGCCAGTGAAGTCATCAGAATCGGGCGCAAACGGATCTTGCAGGACTGCACGACGGCTTCCAGCAACGGACGCCCCTGCTCTTCATGGAGGATGGTCGCAAACTCGACGATCAGGATGCTGTTGGAGACGACGATTCCTGTCATCATGATGACTCCCATCAGCGACATGATGTTCAGTGTGCTGCCGGTTACCAGCAGAATCAGTACAACTCCAGCCAGTCCGGGGGGGATGGCCATCAGGATGATGAATGGGTCTACGAAGGAAGTGAACTGCGCCATCAGAATCAGATAGACCAGAGCTATGGAGAGCATCAGGCCAATAGCGAAGTTGCGGAACGACTGGTTCATGTTGACCACTGCACCGCGAACGGAAATGCGGACATTGGCCGGCTTTTTGATCCCGTCAATGACCCGGGTGACGTCGCGGTTGGCCTTGACCAGCGTTTCGGTGGAAGGCATGACGTAGACATCAATGACGCGGCGGATCTGGTAGTGGTCTACTTCCGTCGGGGTGTTGATCTCCTTGATGTCGGCCACGGACTGGAGCGGGGTGTAGTTGGTAATGTCACTGGCGCGCAGCGGGATCTGCTTGAAGTCGTCCATAGTCATGCTGGCGATCTTCTGGTCAAAGTACTGCACGGTGAGCATGTAGTTGTTGCCAGTATTGGGATCAATCCAGTAGCTGGGGGCGATCATGCCGTTGGAGGTCAGCGCCGTGATGACGTTGTCCACGACCTGCTTCGGCGTGATGTTGATCAGGCTTGCACGTTCACGGTTGATGTTCAGCTCCAGGCCGGGATAACGCAGGTCTTGCGGAATCAACACGTCGCTGACGCTTTTGAGCGGCTTGATCTTGCGCGCGATGTCGAGAGCGATGGCAAAAGACTGGTCCAGATCGTTTCCGCTCACCTGAATATCAATGGGCGCGGGCAGTCCCTGGTTGATGACCGAATCCACCAGACCGCCGGCCTGAAAGTAGGTCGTCAGCTCCGGCATGTCAGCAGCGAGCTTCCGACGGACCTTTTCCATATAGGCATAACTGCCCACTTTATGGTCTTCCTTAAGACTCACCTGGACAAAGGCGGTGTCCATGGCGGAGTTGCTGGTGTAGATGGCCGAGAGGTCTGGCGTAATGCCGATGTTGGAGACGATCATGTCCAGATCGCTGGGCGGAATCACCTGACGGATTTCATTCTCCACCTGAGCAATGTATTGGTTGCTCAGCTCAATCCGGGTCCCGCTGGGGCACTTGATGTTGATGACAAACTGCCCGGGGTCCGTGCGCGGGAAATAGGCCCGCCCCAGAAAAGGAAACAGCCCGAAAAGAACAACCGCCACCCCTGCGAAGATGGCAACCGCCGTCACTCCCGGACGCTTCATGGCGCGGGTCACCTGGACTTCATAAAAGTCCAGCATCCGGTGGAAGTATTCGTTGAATCTGGTCTCGAAGCGCCGGAAAAATGAAGGCGGCCGGGTCCCTTCGTGGATCTCTTCGTGAGAGATGCGGATAAACCGGGAGCAATACAGCGGCACCACGGTCATGGCAAAAACATAGGACGCGAAGATCGACAAGACGACGCCGAGGGCTAGGTCAGTAAAGATGTATTTGCTGACGCCAGCAAAGAACGTGACCGGGAAGAACACAATCGATGTGGTTGAAGTCGCCGCCAAAACAGCAAGGGAGACTTCCATGCCGCCCTTTTCCGCCGCAACAACCGGGGCCTCACCCATTTCCATGTAGCGGAAGATGTTTTCCAGCACAACGACTGAGTCATCGATCAGGCGGGAAAAGGCCAGCGCCAGTCCGCCCAGGAGCATGGTGTTGATGGAGCCGCCCATCATGTTCATGATGAGCAGGCATACCAGCGCCGAGAGCGGGATGGAGAGCAGCACAGCAAAGGTAGCCCGAGGACTGCCCAGAAAGACGAGGATCATGATGCCGGTCAGCACCAGGCCAATCGTGGCTTCCTTGATAAGGTTCTTGATGGCGCCTTTTACGAAGATCGACTGGTCAAAGACGACGGCCGTCCTGAGCGTGGAGGGAATGTCCACCAGGTTTTTGATGGCCGCCTTCATACCGTCCACAATGGTGATCGTGTTGCTGCCGCCGCCCTGCTTCAGAACGGGGATATAGACGGAGCGCTGTCCATCAATGCGGACGATGTTGGTCTGGATGGTCCCGGAGTCTTCCGCCTTTCCAATGTCGCCTACCAGAACGGAAGCGTTGCCGACAGATTTTAACGGCAGCTGGTTAATTTCTTCAGGCGTGGGCACCTGGCTGTTGGCGTAGATGTTGTAGTCTTTGGTGCCGATGCGGACGTCGCCAGCAGGAAGGATGAGGTTGGACTGGTTGACGGCATGGACCACGTCCATGAGGCTCATGTTGTAGGCCTGGAGTTTGACCGGGTCTACATAGACCATGATCTGGCGATAGCGGCCGCCGAAGGGTTGGGGGACGGAAGCGCCAGGGACGTTGGCAATCTGGTTTCTGACCTGGAACTGGGCCAGGTCTTTGAGGTCGGTCTCATTCAGGCCCCTGCCCTTGAGGGTGACCAGGCAGACAGGCTGGCTGGAGGCATCCATGCCCAGCACCACAGGCGGCAGGGTTCCAGGCGGCAATCGTCGCAGGTCGGCCATGGCCAGGTTGGCGATGTTGCTCAGGGCCGCATTGGGGTCCGTTCCAGGCTTGAAGTAAATTTTGATGAGGCTGACGCCGGTCAGCGAGCGCGACTCGATGTGGTCAATGTTGCTGCCGAGGGTGAAGAAGCGCTCAAAGGTGTCGGTGATGTCGGCTTCAATCTGTTGCGGAGGCATTCCGGAGTAGAAGGTGGCCACCACAACCACGGGAATGTCGATTTTCGGAAAGAGATCCACGGGCATCCGGACCACGTTGGTGACGCCCACCACCAGAATCACCATGCACGCCATGATGATGAAGTAGGGATATCTCAAGGCGAATTTAGGCATTGAATCTGCTCCACTCTGTTCCGGCGGGATTGCCGTTCCAAGGCTTAGGGTTCAGTTGTTTTTCCAATACTGCAAATTGCATCTCAGGCTTCCTCCGGGTGCGATGGCACCAGAGCATGATTTTCAGGAGATGAAGGAGGAGACGTCTTCTTCTCGCGCCTGCTGTGGACCACGAGGTAGACAGCGGGCACCAGAAAGACCGTTGCCACGACGGAAACGCCCAAGCCGCCGATAATGGCGCGGGCCAAAGGAGCATATTGTTCGCTGCCGGCCTCCAAGCCAAGGGCCATCGGGATCATGCCCAGCAGCGTGGCCAGCGAAGTCATCAGAATCGGGCGCAGACGAATGCGGCAGGATTCGACCACGGCCTGCGCCAGCGAGAGGCCAGTTTCGTGCAGATGTCCGGCAAACTCGACGATCAGGATGCTGTTGGAGACGACGATCCCTGTCATCATGATGACTCCCATCAGCGACATGATGTTCAGTGTGCTGCCGGTCACCAGCAGAATCAGAAGCACACCGGACAGTCCGGGCGGGATGGCCATGAGGATGATGAACGGGTCTACAAAAGAGGTGAGCTGCGCCATGAGAATCAGGTAGACCAGCAGAACAGAAAGGACGAGGCCCACGCCAAAACTCTTGAACGACTCATTCATGCTCACCACGGTCCCGCGCACCGTGATGCGAACATTTTCCGGGGCCTTGATTTGGGCAATCAGGTGGTTCACCTGCGCATCCACCCTCTGTAAGGCCTCGGTGGAAGGCATGATGTAGACATCAATGACGCGGCGGATCTGATAGTGGTCTACTTCTGTCGGGGTGTTGATCTCCTTGATGTCGGCCACGGACTGGAGCGGGGTGTAGTTGGTAATGTCACTGGCGCGCAGCGGGATCTGCTTGAAGTCGTCCATGGTCATGCTGGCGATCTTCTGGTCAAAGTACTGCACAGTGAGCATGTAGTTGTTGCCGGTATTGGGATCAATCCAGTAGCTGGGGGCGATCATGCCGTTGGAGGTCAGCGCCGTGATGACGTTGTCCACCACATCTTTTGGAGAAAGTCCGATCAGGCTTGCACGTTCACGGTCGATGTTCAGCTCCAGACCTGGGTACTTCAGGTCTTGCGGAATCAGGACGTCGCTGACATTCTTGAGCTTCTTTGCTTGGCTGGCAATCTGCTGCGCGATGGCAAAAGTCTGGTCCAGATCGTTGCCGCTCACCTGCACATCAATCGGAGCGGGCAGCCCCTGGTTCACGACCGAATCCACCAGACCGCCAGTCTGGAAATAGGTCGTCAGCTCCGGCATGTCTTTGGAAAGCCGCTCGCGCAGGCGGTCCATGTATTCGTAACTGCCGGTTTTGTGCCCTTCTTTAAGACTCACCTGGACAAATGCGGTGTCCATGGCGGAGTTGCTGGTGTAGATGGCCGAGAGGTCTGGCGTAATGCCGATGTTGGAGACGATCATGTCCAGATCGTGCGGAGAAACTACATCCCGGATTTCCTGTTCCACCCGCGCAATGTACTTGTCACTCAGCTCAATCCGGGTCCCGCTGGGGCACTTGATGTTGATGACAAACTGCCCGGGGTCCGTGCGCGGGAAATAGGCCCGTCCTAGGAAGGGAAACAAAGCGAAACTAAGCAATACGCCGCCGAGAATATAGAACGTGGTTGCCAGAGGGCGCAGGATAGAGCGGTTGACCGTAATCACATACTTGTCCAGCATCCGCTGGAACCAGTAGTTGAAGCCATGAACAATGCGCTTAAAGATGGACCCTTTTTGCCCGTCCGCAGAGTGTTCGTGGGACACCTCGGATGCATTGATGAAATGCGCGCAATAAAGCGGCACGACCGTCATGGCCACCATGTAGGACGCAAACAAGGCCAGGACCACGGTGAGAGCCAGGGCCGTGAACAAATACTTGCTCACGCCATAAAGCAGGGCCACCGGGAAGAACACGATCGCCGTCGTGAAGGTAGCTGCCAGCACCGCCAGCTGTACCTCTCTGCCGCCTGCCTCAGCCGCCACCTCAGGAGGCTCGCCCATTTCCATGTGGCGGAAGATGTTTTCTAGCACAACGACTGAGTTATCAATCAGGCGGGAGAAGGCCAGCGCGAGTCCGGCCAGCACCATGGTGTTGATGGAGCCGCCACCAATCTTGATGCAGATAAAGGCCGCCAGTGCCGATAGTGGAATCGACAACAGTACGGCAAAGGTGGCCCGGATGCTCCCCAGAAAAAGTAGAATCATCAGGGCGGTGAGTATTAGGCCAATGCCGCCTTCATTCCCCAGGTTTCTGAGCGCGGACTTTACGAAGACCGACTGGTCAAAGACGACGGCCGTCTTGAGCGTGGCGGGAATGTCCACCAGGTTTTTGATGGCCGCCTTCATACCATTCACAATGGTGATTGTGTTGCTGTCGCCGCCCTGCTTCAGAATGGGAATGTAGACGGACTTCTGTCCGTCAATGCGGACGATGTTGGTCTGGATGGTGCCGGAATCCTCGGCCCTGCCAATGTCCCGCACCAGCACGGATGCGTTGCCAACGGATTTGAGGGGTAAGTCATTCAGCTCCTGAACATTGGGCACCTGGCTGTTGGCGTAGATGTTGTAGTCTTTGGTGCCGATGCGGACGTCGCCAGCAGGAAGGATGAGGTTGGACTGGTTGACGGCATGGACCACGTCCATGAGGCTCATGTTGTAGGCCTGGAGTTTGACCGGGTCTACATAGACCATGATCTGGCGATAGCGGCCGCCGAAGGGTTGGGGGACGGAAGCGCCAGGGACGTTGGCAATCTGGTTTCTGACCTGGAACTGGGCCAGGTCTTTGAGGTCGGTCTCATTCAGGCCCCTGCCCTTGAGGGTGACCAGGCAGACAGGCTGGCTGGAGGCATCCATGCCCAGCACCACAGGCGGCAGGGTTCCAGGCGGTAATCGTCGCAGGTCGGCCATGGCCAGGTTGGCGATGTTGCTGAGTGCGGCGTTCCGGTCCGTTCCAGGTTTGAAGTAAATTTTGATGAGGCTGACGCCGGTCAGTGAGCGCGACTCGATGTGGTCAATGTTGCTGCCGAGAGTGAAGAAGCGCTCAAAGGTGTCAGTGATGTCGGCTTCAATCTGTTGCGGAGGCATTCCGGAGTAGAAGGTGGCCACCACAACCACAGGAATGTCGATCTGCGGAAAGAGGTCCACAGGCATTCCCACGATGCTGGTGACGCCGACTACGACGATCACCATGCACACCATGATGATGAAGTATGGATACTGCAGAGCAAATTTGGGCATTATTGCCCTCCATCTCCCTGCTCAGCATTGGTGTCCATGGTTGGCTCAGGCTGGAATTGCGGCTGCACCTCCTCGCCAATCTGATACTTCGACTGACCGCCAGTGATGACGCGGTCGCCTTCGGAAAGGCCGCTCTTCACCTCGGCCAGTAGAGAGCCCTGTAGTCCAAGCTGAACATTGCGGGATTCCACGCGGTTCTGACGATTAACAACCAGCACGCTGTTCTGGTTTCCGTTTTTGATGACAGCCTGTAACGGAACGGTCAGCACATTCTCTCTGCGTTCCAGTTCAAGCGTGGCATTCGCATACATGCCAGGAGAGAGAGACAGGTCTTTATTTTCGACATCGATTTCTGTTTCCATGGTCCGGGTAGCAAGGCTTACATTCCGCGTAAAGCGGACCACTTTTCCCACCAGAGTACGATTGACCGCGTCCACCCGTACGTTGACGAGTGCACCCTCATGGATGAATTGCACTGCATCTTCCGGTACAGGCAGGCGGAGGCGGAGAAGGTCGCTTTGCGAGAGCTTGACGATGGGCAGGGACTGGACGTCGGAGGACGTTCCGGCCTGAATCAAAGCGCCCGTATCTGCATAGCGCCAGATGATGACGCCATTCAGCGGGGCGGTGACTTTGGTATAGGCCACCAGGTCGCTGACCCTCTCGTGATTGGCCGCAGCAACAGCAGATTGCTGTTTGGCCGCCGCCAGGGCGGCCTTGGCTGCATCTACCCGGGCCTCTGATGCGAGGTCTTTGGATTGCGCGTCATCCAGTTCCTGTTGCGCGATCAGTCCAGGCTGTGCCGCTGCCGCCTGCTTAAGCCGCTGGTAGTCAGCGTGCAAGGCTGCGTGCTCGGCCTCCGCGCGGGAGACCTCGTGCTGGGCACGCGTAATTTCATCCTGACTATGGGCAACTTCTGCCACAGTCCCCTGGTATTGTGCGTCAAGCTCGGGGACCTCAAGTATGGCGAGGACCTGACCCTGTCTTACCTTGTCGCCAATATCTACATAAATGTGCTTGATATATCCGGAAACCTTGGCGTGAACGTCCACAACCTGATAGGGCTGGAACTGTCCTGCCAGATTGAGTGTGTGGGTGATGGTCCCGCGCGTCACAGTCGTGACACTGGCCGAGGGGATCTCCGCGGCCTTCGCTTCCGTGCTCTTGGCCTTGGAGCTACATGCCGTGAGACTGAAAGCGGCAGACAGAGAGAGCCCTGCGGCGAGGATCGAAACAGTATGCTTTCGCATATCAGAAACACACCTTTTCAACATGGAGTGGCCCTTTAAACAAATGGTTTGTGCGGAGTCGTTCCTGATGGGAGATACCCCTGTAGAGTTTCCGCGGCCTCAATCTATCCGCGTTACACTACAGCATCAAGAATGCATAGAAAAATTGCCGGTCAGGCGGCGATTGGGGGAGGGCGGAAAGAAAACGCGGTCAGACTTACCCAGTCCGGAAGACGCTTGAGGGAAAAGCATCGCATCCAGGACCTGGAACGGGCGCCGAAAAGCGATCGCAGACTGGACAAGATTTGCCACGCCAGCAGAAAAGAGAAAAATGAACCCAGAAGCAGAGCTTTTACGCTCTTAGACGAAGGTTCATGGTTGGTGACCAGGACGTTCTGCGTGGCAGGATTCTGTTCGTCCTTCGAGATGAGCTTTGCCTTGGGCAAAGTACTCTCGACGGTATGGGGAGCGTGATACAGAGAAAGTTTGTATTGCAGACCCCAGGTAAAAACACAGAAGGCAAGCCCAAACAGAAATAACGTGACTCGGGGAAAAGCGCCTCGTGTTTTGCTCTTTGTATTCAAAGGAGTAATCGCGCCTGAGGATTCGGATGCTCGGGTAGACAGCTTTTATAGCATCCTGGTTCTTTGATAGCACGAACAGGGAAAAAGATAGCTGAAATATTTTTATTTTTTATAAAAAATAAACAAAATTTCAGCACTCAGGGACGACAAATCCCAGAGTATTTCTCGGCGTCGGTAAAGCGACATCGTAAACCGTGCTTTTGGTCTGGCTGTAGCTTTTGGTGGACCTGGTCGGGATCGAACCGACGACCTCTTCCATGCCATGGAAGCGCGCTCCCAGCTGCGCCACAGGCCCACATGCGGAAGGTCTTCTATCATTTTCTTTGACAAAAGACTTTTCGTCAAACTGGTTTGCATTGCAGGTGACGTCAAGCTGCTTGTGTAAATACGCGGAGGGTGCGGTTTTTCCATTCCAGATTGAATCTCTGGAAGATGGAGTAGATGATTCGGTCCACGGACTGCACGTTGACGAAGCAAACCATGGGCCTGGTTCTTCGACGCACTTCGACGAAGCAGCGTTCAATGATGTTGGTGGTGCGCAGCTTGCGCCACAGGTGCTTGGGAAAATGGTAGAAGACCAGCAGGTCGGGCAGATCGCGTTCCAGTTGCCGCACCATGGTGGGATATTCCCGGCGCCAGCGGCGGCTGAAGGCGCGCGCGGCAGCCTCGGCCTGACGGCGGCTATCGGCCAGATAGATGGCCTGGGCATCCAGCTTGACGGCATCATGGTCGCGCTTGCGCACCTTGTCGAGGATATTGCGCATCTTGTGCACCCAGCAGCGTTGATGGGCTACGCGGGGATAGACGGTCTGGATGGCGGCAGCCAATCCGGGGCAGCCGTCGGTGACGATCAGCAGCAGCTTGTCGCCCTTCAGACCGCGCCGGTAGAGATCCTCAAGCAACGCCTCCCAGTGAGCCTGACCCTCACCCTGGGTGCGCAGAAAGCCGAGCAGTTGCCGGGTGCCGTCCCGGCGCACGCCGTAGGCCACCAGCATCTGCACATGCTGCCGTCCCGCCGGCCGGCGCACCTTCAACGCCACGCCATCCAGAAACAGGTAAGCCCATTCGTCCTGCAGGGCGGCTCGATGAAACTCCCGCACCGCCTGATCCAGATCACGCGTCAGCCGCGAGACGGTCTGGGCACTGATCGTCTCGCCCGTCAAAGTGGCCACCAGCCGACCCACCTGGCGGGTAGAGATGCCGCGCAGAAACGCCTCCCGGATGAGTATGGCCAGCTCCGGCGCCCGGCGTTGGAACTTCTCCATCGCCCGGGGAAGAAAGCTCTTGCCGCGGGCCCGCGCCACGCGCAGCCGGATGGTGCCGAAGCGGGTCACAAAATCCCTCTCGTAATAGCCGTTACGGTACTGTCCCGGCTTGCGCGTTCCCCGTTCGTAGCTGTCCCAAACTGCATACTGATCGCGCAACCGCTCCGATTCCGCTTCCAGAAATCGCTTCCAGGCCACCTGCGTCTTCTGCTCCAGGTCGCCCCAGAAGCTCTCCTTCAGGTTGGTCAAGAAGTGCTGAAAATGCTCGGTGATCGATACAATCTTCGCCATGGGTGTAAGGCTCCTTTTCAAGTTCGGCTTTAGCTCGTCAGGCCAAAGCCACCTTACACCCTCCTGCCTTTTACACAATCGAAGTTACGTCACCTGCATTGCAGTATCTTGAACAACCAGGAGGGGGTTCCGGGCATCCGGAGTGGTATGGTCCGTATAGAACTAAAATGGAAGAGCAGGGCCCTGTATTTTTGCTGCGCTCTGATGCTGATTTCCCCCGCCTGGGCCCAGGCCCCTCTGGCCGAATCTGGAGAATCTTTTCCGCCCGTGCCCAAGGCCTCGGAGCTGCTTCGGGGACCGCTTGAGGAAGTAGGCCAGGCCGTCGCATCCATCAATCCCTCCCATTGGAGGGCCTCCGGCGAGGTGAAGGTTGCCACACAACAGAATGTGGATTCCATTCAAAAAGACCTGAGTGCGACGCTACCCGGACTGCTGGCGCAGGCCGATCATGCTCCCTCTTCTGTGGCGGCCGTTTTTCCCGTCTACCGCAATATCGACGCGCTTTACGATGTGCTGCTGCGCATCACGCAGACTGCCAGCACAAGTGCTCCCGCAACCGAAGTATCCCGGTTGTCTTCCGCACTGGAGCATCTGGAAAACGGGCGTACGCATCTGGCCGAGACAATTCTTGCCACATCAAAAAATACCGAGAGCAGGCTGGCCTCCTTGCAGGCGGCCGTTCAGAAGGCAGCAGCCCAGGCTGCGCCTCCCAAGACCGTGGTCGTAGACAATGGACCAGCAAAGGCTACGGTGCGGCACAAAAAGAAGGCATCTGCTACGTCGAACAACAATCCAAGCACGCAGCAGAGTGCGCAGCCGCAGCAGCCGTAGCTATCGGTGCAGGCATGGATCGCCCGGGCGTTGCAAAGGTGGAAACCCGCAAGGGGGAACCCCCATGATCCCAATTCATTTTCATTCATGATAAGGGATAAAAAAGACCACGAGGAGCAGCCCGAAAAAGAACGGCACGAAACCAGGCATCCGCATCTAACATGTTTCTACTCATCGTTGTATGGATGCAGACCCCGGACCCGGGTACGTAAAGGAAGCAAGCTCCATGGAGGCAAGTGCCCAAAAGACCGTAGACCAACCAGTGCAGTGGTCAGACAACGAAGCAGGTCTGTTTGCAGGTGGCGGGGAACTAGGCGCACTGATGCAGCAAAAGGACTGGGCGGCTACTCCGCTTGGTCCGGTAACGGCTTGGCCGCAGAACCTGAAGACCACAATCCGGATTGTGCTCACCTCACGTCAGCCCATGTTTGTATGGTGGGGAGAGCATCTGATCAACCTGTACAACGATGCTTACCGCAGCATCCTGGGAGGAAAACATCCTTGGGCGCTCGGGCTGCCTGCCTCTGTCGTCTGGCGTGAAATCTGGGACCAGATCAAGTCCCGGGCGGAATCGGCGCTGCACTCCAATCAGGGTACCTATGATGAGGCCCTGATGCTCATCATGGAGCGCTACGGATATCCGGAAGAGACCTACTACACCTTTTCTTACAGTCCTGTTCCCGATGAACAGGGGCGGGTGGGCGGCATTCTCTGTGCGAACACCGATGATACGCAGCGCATCATTGGTGAGCGGCAGATTGGTCTTCTAGGAGAGCTTGCCGCACGCATGGCTGAGGCGCGCACCTGGCAGGATGCCTGCCGCATTGCTGTCCAGGGCCTTTCCTCCAATGCCAAGGACATCTGCTTTGCCTTGATCTATGTGCTTGAACAGGGCAAGGCCGTGCTGGCTGCTTCTACCAGCGAGGTGCGTCCGGGAAGCCCGTTTGCTCCGGAAGAGATCTCGCCCAGAGACACGACGGTATGGCCGGTAGGAGAAGTCATGAACTCACAGGAGTTCTGCCTGCTGGAGGATCTGCGCACGCGGGCATGGGATCTGCCTTGCGGCGCCTGGGACCGCGCACCGGAGAGGGCCGCGCTCATACCCATCCTGCCCTCCGGCCCCGCCGGTCGCGCAGGGGTCCTGGTAGTGGGATTGAACCCATTCCGCCGGGTAGATGAGAGTTATCGCGGTTTTCTTAAGCTGCTGGCCGGGCAAATTTCCGCCGGCATTGCGAATGCCGAGGCTTATGAAAAAGAGCGGCAGAGGGCTGAGGCACTGGCCGAACTGGACCGCGCCAAAACAGACTTTTTCAGCAATGTCAGCCATGAGTTCCGGACACCCCTGACCCTGATGCTGGGCCCGATCGAAGAGATGCTCCATGAGGCACAGCAGAGATTGTTACCCCAGGATGTGGAACGGTTGACAATTGCCCGACGCAATGCACTGCGCTTGCTGAAGCTGGTCAATGCTCTGCTGGACTTCTCAAAAATTGAGGCCAAC
Organism: Pseudacidobacterium ailaaui; assembly: GCF_000688455.1. Lineage (NCBI taxonomy): Bacteria > Pseudomonadati > Acidobacteriota > Terriglobia > Terriglobales > Acidobacteriaceae > Pseudacidobacterium > Pseudacidobacterium ailaaui. Next base: position 777,537 of record NZ_JIAL01000001.1, on the reverse strand, counting down.
CGGATGCAGGCCGTTTTCGAGCCTGTAGACTTGTGTGCTCTGACCCAAGACATTGCCAGCGTCTTTCGTTCGGCGATGGAAAAGGCCGGACTGCGCTTCCGCGTTTCTTGTGAGGAGATTGTGGGGGCAACGTATGTGGATCGCGAGATGTGGGAAAAGGTTGTCCTGAACCTCATCTCCAATGCGTTCAAATTTACACATTCTGGTGAGGTAGAGGTCGCCCTCCGCGATGCTGGAGAAAGGGTGGAGCTCACCGTTCGTGATACCGGCGTCGGTATTCCACAAGATGAGCTGCCCAAAATTTTTGAGCGCTTTCATCGCATCATCGGGGCAGAAGGGCGCAGCTATGAAGGCACCGGCATCGGACTTGCCTTGGTGCGCGAACTGGTCAAGCTGCATGGAGGCGCAATTCATGTGCAGAGCGCGCCAGGACAGGGCAGCACATTTACTGTGTCTCTGCCAAAGGGCAAAGAGCACCTGTCGGGGCAGCACTTGGGGCGGGGAAATGCGAAGGCTGCTGCTAAAGCTCTCAGCCAGGGCTTTGTCGAAGAGGCAGTCCGCTGGCTGGACGGTCCGTCGGAAAAGAGTTTCTCCCCTGCAGAGAGCAAGCAAATCCTGGGGACCGGTGAAGACAAAGAGGTCCCTGAGGACGGACGGGAACTGGTCCTTCTGGCCGATGATAACGCCGACATGCGCGAATACATCACCCGCCTGCTCCAGGACAAATACCATGTCTACACCGTTGCCGATGGAGAGCAGGCCGTAGAAGCTGCTGCCCGATTGCGTCCCGCGCTGGTGCTCACCGACATCATGATGCCGAAACTTGATGGACTGGGTGTGTTGAAGGCCATCCGCAGCGATCCATCGCTTGAGGGCACGCCGGTCATCCTGCTTTCCGCACGCGCCGGAGAAGATGCGCGGGTCGAGGGCCTTGATGCTGGCGCCGACGACTACCTGGTGAAGCCATTCACTGCGCGGGAACTGCTGGCTCGTGTAGGGACCCATCTCCGCATGGTCCGGCTGCGGCGCGAAAGCAGGGAGCGTGAGATGCGGGTGCAGGCCGATATGGCCCAGATGCGCAACACGCTGGCGGCCATTGTCGAATGGTCGGAAGATCCCATCCTCAGCAAAGACCTGAATGGGACCATCACAAGTTGGAATGCTGCGGCAGAAAGGATCTTCGGATATTCCGAAGAGGAGGTCCTGGGGCAATCTGTCTTCAAGCTGATTCCGCCCGAGCTGCATGGGCAGGAGTTGCAGCTGATGAGCATGGTGCGGCAAGGGCAGCGTATCCAGACATTTGAAAGTGTGCGGCTGGCCAAATCCGGTGAGCGGGTCGATGTGTCCCTGACCATTTCACCAGTCCGGAATGCGGCCGGACAGATCATTGGTGCCGCCACGATCCTGCGGGACATTACACAGAAGAAAAAGGCCGAGCAGGCCCTGCGGATCAGCGAGCGGCTGGCCTCCATGGGACGGCTGGCAGCCACCATCGCACATGAGATCAACAACCCGCTGGAGGCAGCCACCAACCTCGTCTATCTGGCCAGGCACACGGCCGAAGACCAGCAAGTCGAGCATTATTTGGCCGGGGCCGAGGAGGAGCTGGCGCGCGTCTCGGAGATGGCCCGCCAGACCCTGGGCTTCTCCCGTGCGCCCACCGCAGCCATTCCCATGCGGGTCGGCGCCTTGCTGGAATCCGTCATTCACATCTTTACGCCGCGGGCGCGGAACAAGCGCATTCAGCTCGTCGCCGATGTTCGCCAGGACCCGGAGATGGTGGCCGTATCCGGAGAAGTGCGGCAGCTTCTGATTAACCTAATCGGAAACAGCATCGATGCGATGCGGGGACCAGGTACGGTGCAGGTCAGGATCAGGGAAGCCCGCCATCCGCGCGGTGTCCGAATCACCGTCGCTGATTCCGGCTCCGGGATTCCTGCGGAAATCCGCACCCGGATCTTTGAACCCTTCTTTACGACGAAAGAGGAGGTCGGCACAGGGCTGGGGCTTTGGATATGCAAGGACATTGTGACCAAGCATGGAGGGCGACTCCGCGTACGGAGTTCTACAGAACCGGGGCGGAGCTGGACGATATTTTCCGCCTTCTTCCCCATGCTGCGAGAAGATTAACCGGCGAGTGACGCCAGCTGCGTTCCCATGTTGACGGCCTCTGTCAGAATGTCCAGAACGTGCGCTATCTGGTCCAGTTGCTGCATACAATGCTGGACCTTTTGCTGCTCCTCGCGCATTTGACCGATCAGGGCCGTGATGCGTGGGTCGTCATCATGGAAGATTTTATTGATGCTGTTCCAGTAGTTCCGCCGGCATGTGACGTAAAGCGTCATCAGCTGGTCGCGCTCCTGTTGAGAGGAGCAGGCGGCCAGCAGCAGGGAAAGCTGCTGCGTCAGCAGGATGTATTGGTCTTCCAATGCCTTGAGTGAATTTCCCATCGTAATGGGGTCTCCGGATGCTTCTTTATAGCGCAGGTTTCTCAACTGAGGGAAACATTCTGCTTCCGGGGCTTCGTTTCCGGATGC